>PSPG01000022.1 GCA_003193925.1 Candidatus Thalassarchaeum betae | reverse complement strand
TCGAACTGGCTTGTCCGGCATGTGAGCGCAGGCTGCGCATCCGACCTCGGCCCGGAAGCAGGGAGTTGACCTGCCCAGCGTGTGAGGAGGAGTTTCGTGTCACCTTCTGAGGCAGGATGGCGGACTCATCTCATGCGGGCGGATGGCAGAGGGTCGTATAGTCGCATAATCATCGAGGTCAGCACCTGCTTATGTTATATCAGAAGAATCTCGACCACTGCTCAACTAGAGAGGTTGAAGCCTCTCAGGGGATGGGACCCTGACAGAAACAGATTCACTCGCAGATATCCGCGCTCGGCTCACCCGTCCAGGTGCTCCTTCATCATCCGAATCAGTGCGCATCCAGTCCAACCTGCGCGGCGAGGAGGATGTGCGCTCGCGCGTGAGCAGGGAGCGTCGTCTGCGGCTGAAGGACCAGGCAGAGCGGCTCTCAGGAGCCAAGGGAGCACTGACCAGGGCTCTGCAGATGGAGCATGACGAGACGCTCAGCCAACTTGAATCTGAGATGCGCAGCGAGATGGAGTCGGAACTGTCCGAGTTGGAGGCGGCCGCGCTCGCCCGCGAGGAGGAGATCCTTCGCGATGAACTGGAGATGCGGCTCGAGCGGGAGGAATCGAGTCTTCAGGATCAACTCACCGTCGAGCGCGAACGTCGACTGCAGACTCGACGCCAGCAGTTGGTCGAGCAGCTTTCCGAAGAAATGGATGACGAGTTCCAGCGTCGCCGTGCGTTCCTCTCGGAGCGGATGGAGATCGAGGCCAACCAGCAGATGCAGAGACAGATCACGGATCTGGAAGAGTCCCTCAAGCAGGAGATGGAGGCGCAACTTTCCTCAGAGGAGGGATTGCAGACGGAGAGAATCGAGGCTGAACAGTCGTCTCGTCTTGCCGAACGGGAGACACAACTCAGAGATGGAATCCGTCGGCGGCTGGAACAGCAATTGCGCAGCCGCCTGCGCTCACGCGAGACTCACCTGCGCAGCGAGTACGAGCATCGCGCCCAGCGCATGGAGGAGGAAATCGCCAAGGATCTCCAGGATGAACTCGAATCACGCCTGACCGCAGAGACGGAACAACTCGAATCGAGGATGCAGCAGGATCTGGAACTCGCCATCGCTCGCAAGCGGGACGAGGTGCGCGGTGCGATCATGCGCGCGTTGGAGAAGGACTACGTCGACCGACTCGCCGAGCGCAAGCAGCGGCTGCGCCAGCGCTATGACCTCACATTCACACACTCGGTCGACGAGATCGAACACGATCTGTCGCTCGATATCGATGAGGAACTCCAACGGCGGACAGAAGATGAGTTCGAAGCCTACAAGCGCGCCCGCGAGGCAGAGATCAGCAGCCGGCTGTCTTTGTTCCGCCACGACCGGGAAATTGAATTGCGCACGCAGTTAGAAGCGTCGTTCGAAGCACGCAAACAGGAGTGGATCGACCAACTGGAACACGAGTTCCGCACCCGCGAATCTGCCGTCCAGCGGCAGGTGATGGCTGAGATAGACGCCCGCGTGCGCAACGAGAAGATATCCCAGGAGACCGCGCTCGACCTGCTCAAGGAAGAGACCTCGATGGAATTGGAGGTCGAGATGGAGGCCCGGCTGAAGGAGTTCCGCGACCGCAAGGAGGGTGAGGTCACCGATCAACTGGACCGACAGCTCGCCAAGCGCGAGGAGATCATGCGCAACAAGGCGCTGATTGAGGTCCGCCGCCGGGAGTCCGAGATTCGAGCAGAGATCGAGGCGCAGTTGGCGGTCAAGCGGGCGGAGATCCGCGAACGACTGGCGACCCTTGAGATCCGCGCCGAGGAATTCCGCCAGACCGCCGAGGCCAAGATACGCACTCAACTCGAGGTCGGCCTCGTGTCCGACGAGGACATCGAGGAACAGGAGCGCCTCAAGCAGGTCGAGGAGGAAGTCGATGATCTCGAAAAGGGCGACTCAGTGCTTTCCAGGAGAGAACGTTGGATGGGTGCCCTTGGAGGTGCCCGCGCCCAGATGCCAAGGACAGCTGCCGGGGCCGAGAGCCCCCCCAGACTCGGCCAGCCTGCGGTAGCCAGACTCGGCCAGACACCTGAGCCGGGCGCTCCGACAACTCCTGCCCTTCCAGGCGGCTCGCTCGCTCCGGTGCGCCCGCCAATCGGACAGAGGCCGGCACCGACAGCAGCCGATAGCCCGGCCCGAATGGGTCCGCTAGCCCCGGTGCGCGCCCCAATCGAACCACAGACTCCAGCAGCCCAGCCGCTGAAGACCGCGCTTCCAGCAGAATCGGCACCAGCTGCCGAGCCACCAGATGTGGTTGCAGAACCGGATTTCGAGATTGAGCCAACACCAGAGCCTGCCGCCGAGGCAGCAGAATCGACGACGACCACCCTGAGGGAGCTCGCCGGAGACTTCGAGGAAACGCAGCAGGTCGCACCGAAGCCCGAGCGGACTGGTTTCAGCATAGAACGGGATATCGAGCCCCAATCAGATGTCGAACTCCCCACCCGCGGTCCACCGGGAGGCGGCCGACTGGTACGTGACGGACCTCGCCCGGCCGTGGGCGGACCGCCGGTGGCTGGCCCGCCCGTGGATGAGCCGGAACCGGAGCTCAAGCCGACTGCGATCATCCAGCCTGTTCGCCGCCCGATCCTCAAGCCTCGAGTGGATGACGATGAGGATGACGAGTCAGAGGAGGCAGTACTGCGCCCGACGACCCGTCGGGTACTCCAACCGACCTCCGAGAGGGCCACGCTGACACCCAAGCGAGTGCTCGAACCGGTCGAAGAAGAGGGAACCGACGAGGACTCCGACTGACGGCTCAACAGGATTCTCGCCTGTGGAAGTCCGGAACGAGCGAGCGGGGCATTCATACCGTCTGCAGATGTCAGCATCCCCATGCGCAGAGCCGTGGTGCTCATCACCTTCCTGCTGCTGGCGCTCGCCTTGCCCGCCGCGTATGCCCCTACAGCCTCAGCCACCAACCTAGCCAATGCTGGATACATCGCCAACTTCGAAGGAAACGTCATCGGATGGTGGCATACCAACGACGGCGAGACGATAGTCGTCAATGATTCGGGGGGAATCAGCTCCTTCTACTGGTCAGGCAACCAGGTCACCAACACCTGGAGCGACGACATCAACATGACTGTGAACTGCGGCGCCTACGACTCAGCCCAGAATCGGCTGGCCTTGTGTACCGACACCGGAGTCCAGGTCTTTTCCTCTGACCTCAAGACACACCTCTACACGATCACGACCACGGAATCGGTGGACGCTGTCTCCTGGGATGGCGATGGTGATCTATGGGTGGGGCTGCGTTCCTCTCGCATGGCGATGGAATATCGCAACGTACAGTTCACTGGAATACAGACGGCCCCGCACAACGTCGGCCTCTCCGCGGTGCTCGGGATGCCAAACGGCTCCGTGGTGACCGCCGGACGCGACAAGGTGGTCCGCGTGCATGACGAGTGGGGCCAGCCATACCCTAACCAGACGCTGATGGACATCGGCTCGGCGGCCTCTGGACTGTACCTGCTCGACAACGGGAGCACGATGCTGGTCGCCTGCGAGGGTGGTCAGTTCGTCACCTACACCCTCAACGGCACACTCTGGGAGTTCGAGGATGACGTCACCCTGAGCCCCGGGGGAATCATCCGTACGGTGGTCGACATGGGTGATGGACGACTGGCCATAGGAACCCACAACGGACACCTGCACCTGCACAACTCTTCCGACCGCCCCAGCGAACTCGCGCACTTCTCCAACCTCGGAAGCGTGGTCGGGGTACAGAAGGGTGAGGGGTCATCCTTCCGCGTGCTGACGGCGGGCATCAGCATGTCTGACGTTGTGCTGTTCGATCTCGACAGCGACGGTGACGGCCATGTCGACACGGTTGATGACTTCCCTAACGATGTAACTCAGCACACCGATTCTGACGGTGATGGCTATGGTGACGACCCGCAGGGAAACAACTCAGACGCATACCCTTTCGACGCCACACAGTGGTCCGACCGTGATGGTGATGGCTACGGTGACAACGTGGATGGTACCAACGGTGACGAGTTCCCAGACAACCCTG
>PSPG01000021.1 GCA_003193925.1 Candidatus Thalassarchaeum betae | reverse complement strand
CACGGCAAGAGAATCTGCGGCCAGTGCAATGATCTGGCCATGAAAGTTACCTCCACTGATGACTTCGAATTCTCCATCATCTGCCACGAAAATCAACGGATTATCAGTGGCGGAATTAATTTCTATTTCTATCATTTTCTTTGTATTCAAAATCAATTCGATTACGGGGCCATGAACTTGAGGTCCACATCTGAAAGAGTAAGAATCCTGAACTCTGTCACAGTCCTCATGTGAGGCATTGATTTGAGAGTCGTTCACCAAAGAGCGAACTCTTGCAGCTGAAATCTGTTGCCCGGAATGCGGTCTAGCACGATGAATTCTGACATCGAATGCACGATGTGAACCCTTGATCGCCTCCAGAGAGCAACTCAAGGCCGAATCCGCTGCCACAATTAAATGGCTCAAGGTATGGAGAACACCAACCATGTAAGCACACATCTGACTGGTCCCATTGATTAGAGAAAGTCCCTCTTTGGCTTGTAGTTCGACTGGATCAGATTCAATCAATTCAAAGACATAGTCGGCATCCTTAAGCTCCCAGATTCCATCAATTTCGATGAAGAATTGATTTTCCCCCATCAAACCCAGAGTCAGATGTGAAAGGGGAGCTAAATCGCCAGAGGCACCCAAAGAGCCGATTCGAGGTACTACCGGTGCGCATCTGGAATTAACCAAATCAACAATTGTTTGTATCACTGAAAGGCGAATACCTGAATGTCCTACTGCAAGGCTATTCGCTCTGATGGTCATCATCATCAAGACATCTTCCGAAGCCATGTTTTCCCCTACTCCACATGCATGACTTCTAATCAGATTTGTTTGTAATTTCGCTAATTTCGACTCGTCGATCGTAATAGTCGAAAGTGCACCGAAACCAGTATTGATTCCATATACCACATCACCAGATGAAAGGATTGATTCAACCGCGTTTCGGGACCTGCGAACTCTTTCAGACGCTGCATCAGAAATCGAAACACTTGCCACGCCATTTCTGATAGCGATGAGTTGTTCTGTGGTCAGGGTTGCTCCATCCAGAAGAACAGACACATCAGACATGATTCATCCCACTCCCCCAAACCCTTTCAATCATGATGATTCCGAATTCAATGACGATAACAAGTTAGAATCGACGAGGTGTGGTATCGTAACGATTAGATCGGAGTCAATTTCCATACTACGTTTAATTGACTTAATCGCCCCTATATTTCGCCCCCATGATCGTCTGGCAATGCCGTTGTTGACATCCCAACTGAGCATTGAACGAATTCTGTCCAATGAAGATTCTGAACCATCTATGACCATACCGAAACCCCCATTCATCACTTCACCCCAACCGACACCGCCCCCGTTGTGAAGACTTACCCAAGTTGCTCCTCGAAAAGCGTCACCAACAAAATTTTGCACCGCCATATCTGCAGTGTACATCGAACCATCTCGAATGTCGGCAGTTTCTCGATAGGGACTGTCGGTTCCGGAGACATCGTGGTGGTCTCGACCAAGAATGATAGGCGCGGTGATCTTACCGCTGGCTATTGCTTCGTTGAAACCTTCAGCGATACTTTGTCTACCAATTGCATCAGCATAGAGAATTCTAGCCTGACTACCAACCACGAGATCGTGTCGTTCTGCCTCTTCGATCCATTGGATGTTATCGAGAATCTGTCCTTGAATGTCGGGTTCAGCATTGTGTAATTGTTCACGAAGAACTGATGCAGCGATTGCATCGCTCAGGACTAGGTCCTTGTGAGAACCCGAAGAACATACCCACCTGAATGGCCCAAATCCATGATCGAAACATATTGGCCCCATTATGTCCTCAACATATGAAGGGTAACGGAAACGACCGGTGTTTTCGGGATCCATGATTTCCGCTCCAGCTTTACTAGACTCAAGGAGGAATGCATTGCCGTAATCCCAGAAATTCATACCTTTCTTGACAAGATTATTCACTGCTTTGACGTGTTTTCTGAGAGAACTCTGAACTTCACTCTTGAATCTTTTTGGGTCAGACTGGAGCAGATGCAAAGCTTGTGAATGCGTATAACCCACGGGAATGTAACCACCTAACAACGGATTATGGAGACTTGTCTGATCACTACCTAAATCGGGAATGACATCTGATTCGTCCAAAGCTACCAACAAATCAACGATGTTTCCGATATATCCTATAGAAACCGCTTCTTCCTTTGTTACCGCAGATTCAACGCGGTTGATGACTTCATCGAGGTCTTGATACAATTCTGACAACCAGCCCTGTTCGTATCGTTTGTGTGCTGCTAGAGGGTTGGTTTCAGCAATGACTGCAACTGCTCCGGTGATGACAGCAGCCTTGGCTTGCGCACCGGACATACCTCCTAATCCTGAAGTCACATAGAGGATACCTGACAAGTTATCTTCGTTAGATAAAGAGAGATACTTTCTTGCTGCATTCAACAATGTAATGGTGGTACCGTGGACGATACCCTGGGGTCCGATGTACATGAAAGACCCAGCCGTCATCTGGCCATACTGAGACACGCCTAGAGCATTGAATTTCTCATAATCCTCTTGCGATGAGTGGTTTGGAATGACAATACCATTGGTGATTACGACCCTCGGAGATTGAGAATTCGAAGGAAACAGACCCAGAGGATGGCCAGAATACAAGACAAGTGTCTGTTGGTCATTCATTTGAGAAAGGTAGGACATGGTCAATAGGTATTGAGCCCAATTCTGGAAGACTGATCCATTCCCGCCATATGTGATCAGTTCATGCGGGAATTGGGCGATGTCCGGATCAAGATTATTTTGAATCATCAACATGATTCCCGCAGCCTGCAGAGATTGTGCAGGGTATGCTTCAATCGGCCTGGCATACATCGCATATTCTGGACGAAAACGACGCATTGTGATATGACCCTCAGAGCGTAATTCTTCCATGAATTCCGGACCTAGAATAGGGTGCCATTCAGATTTGAAATATCTGAGAGCGTTCTCTACCGCTAGTGTTTCTTCCTGGGTATTCAGAACATGCGGACGTTTAGGAGCGTGATCGACGTTAGGGTCCTTGTGACTCAGAGTTGGTAATTCAGAAGGAATGCCCATCATAATCTGTTCTGAGAAAGTTGAGTTGTCGATTATATCACATCCTATTGGAAACTACACTCGCGAGTCGGTCTGCAAGTCCGTCAGCCTCTGCACACATGTTCTGTGTGTTAATCTGGAATTCAGTAGCTCGATTCCCTATGCTCCCTAGGTTGATTTGTACGTTCAATGCTCCGATTCTGATAGCTGAATGAGCCATGATGGAGGCTGCCCCGAGGTCGGTGATTGCATTCGAGTTACAAGTATCTGCAAGAAGAGGTAATAGACGCATGTAACGGTGATTCAGTAGCTCCTAAATTAGCTTGATGAATGGATTGTCTTCTAAATTCAATCTCAGATGATGTGCTCTTCGGTAATCGGTAAGATTCCATTACTCTGTGAAATGCTTCACAATCCAACCTTGCTAATTCCAACGTTAATTCGAGTTGGCCGTCGGTCTTCTCGAGTAAGGTATTAGCTGCTTGGTGGCCCGTAAGCCATTTCTCCTTCCCTTCTGTCAACCGTGCAACCATTCGGGCCAGAGAGATAGCATGAGCTAATGATAATGCAGCGACTGCTCCTCCACCAGGAGTAGGAGTAGACGATGATATTGACTGCAATATCTTCAGATACCCATCATTCATGTGTTCACCCAAGTTTCCGCTCAATAGCCCATTCGATTATACGACCCTCTGGGTTGAATTCATCCAAGGTATCCAGACCAAGACCCATAATAGCGGCCTGAACCAGGTCGTCGTCGTCAGCGTCTTCATCGTCCGTGTACCAAGCCCCTGAATCTAGAATCGCCTGAAGAGGTACCAAGCCGACTAATTCACTTCCTTTCACAGATACCCCATGATCACCACAGATTGACTCTATCAACTCGAACGCGTGATGCATCGGCGTCATACGGTAATCCTGTAGATTCATCGATACCTGACATATTCCATGATTAGGTAATGGAACTGCCATTCCTTGTACTGAGGATAACATACCATTGAATCGCAGTTTCTCCCCTCTTGAATTCGTTATTACTCGTCCACTGGTTCGTATTATCGATCCTGCGGCTTTGGATGCAACCGGTACAGGTTCATCCACATTGACATTGTAAGCAATCAAGACTGGCCGAACGCCAATAGATAAAGCCCCGAACCGTTCTTCGGATTCTCCCCAGACCCCAGACCACGAATCGGGCATTCTCGTGGATTCATCAGTCCATTCGCCCCCTGTCAATCTTGATTTCAGTCCCTCATACTGTCCTTTACGGAGATTAGCAAGAGATGCTCGATCTTGGTTACTGGCAATCAAACCATATTTGTAGATTGTAATAGAGCCTTTGAAATGGTCAGAGACGATGTTTGAAGCCAGGATACAATCTGCTTCGGTTCCCGAACTGATAGGCACGAAGGGGCAAACGTCTACTGCGCCCATTCGTGGGTGATTACCTGTATGTTGGCGCATATCGATATTCAGCGCCGTGGATTCAATCAATATGATAGCTGCTTTTGCCACAGCTAGGTATTCGCCGGCGATTGTGATGACCGTCCGATTGTAGTCAGGATCAGGTTCTGCGCCAAGAACTGCAACGCCTTCTAGTTCGGAAATCGAGGATACTATGGTATCGACGATGGATAGATCCTGACCCTCACTTATATTGGGAACACATTCAATCCAGCGCGGAGCCATCAGCGTTTGCCACAATCGGGTTGCTGATGAGCATTATGTTCATCCATACAGTGCTTCGGGGACACCATAGAGTGGATCTTTCCTATTCTTGACTATTCTGGAATGGCCAGCACTGAGATGTTTCAATTCTACTTTGTTGGCTCCGGCTTCAATGGCCGCCATCCCTGATTCTATAATTAGAGCCTTCAATTCGGCGCCAGTGAACCCTTCAGTCTTCCGAGCGAAACCTGCTAAATCAATTTTCGAATCAAGTGGTACATCTTTAGTCAAAATAGCCAAAATGTGGGTGCGTCCGGCTAAATCAGGTAGACCCACGTCGATGACACGATCGAATCTTCCTGGCCTCAGTAGAGCTCTATCGAGCAGTTCCGGCCGATTTGTCGCCGCTATGATTTTGACATTCTCTAAAGAATTGAAGCCATCCATTTCGGCCAGCAATTGCATCAGAGTGCGTTGAACCTCTCTATCACCTGATGTCGAGGAGTCAAGTCGCTTGGATCCGATGGCATCTATTTCATCGATGAAAATTATTGCAGGCGCCCTCTGACGGGCGAGATCGAACAATTCCCTTACCAATCGACCGCCTTCTCCAATGTATTTCTGTGCTAATTCTGACCCTACCATTCCAAGAAATGTGGCTGATGTAGAGTTGGCGACGGCTTTCGCCAACATGGTTTTTCCAGTACCTGGCGGGCCAGTCAGAAGAACTCCTTTAGGGGGTTCAATACCCATTTTCTTGAAAGCCTCGGGATTTAGAAGTGGTAGTTCGACAGATTGTATCAAATCCTTGATCTGCTGATCAACCCCTCCGATGTCGGCGTAAGTCACAATGGGTTTTTCGATTACTTCTGATGCAACAACAAGTGGATCCCAAGAATCAACAAGAACATCGATGATTGATAAGGTGTCTTGGTTCAATGAGACTCGGGCACCGGCTACGAGGAGCTCTGGATCTATCCTCTTGTTGACTGAAACCAAGAATACTGTACCATTCGAACTCCGTACTATGACATCATCTCCAGATACATCCTGAATATTGCCTACAACCAACGGTGGTGTTTTCAAATTGCGAATTTCTTCATCTAGACGATTTGCTTTCTTCTTCAATTGATTGCATTCGTTCTCCAGAAACAGTTTTTCAGTCAGCATCTGTTGAGCCGTATTATTCAATTCGTTAAATTGTCGTTGTAAAGAGTCCAATGAAACCAATGTCGTCGACTTTTTCCCTACCCTACCTTGGTCGGCTGGGCCTTCGGCTTGTGAATCACTCATACAGATTCGCCATAACTCCGATTGATTTCACACTTGTGGCCCGAAGACATGATGGCAAGGGATGTGTTCGGTGATATGATGGGCACTTGTGAGTTGTGTGGCACCGACAAAGTAGTTGTGAATCGTGCTAAAGCATCAGGTGCAGTTGTTGACGTTTGCAGGAGATGTATAGATCGGTTAGGATTGACAACCCTGACTCCGATCAAATCCACCGATTCAAGACAAATTTTTACTTCAAACAATCCTAAACCGAATCGTCCGGGTCGCGATATCATGGCTAAGAATGAGAAGGAGCTCGCTCTTGATTTCGGTCAGAGAATCCGTTCAGCTCGCGAGAAACGTGACTGGGACCAACGTGAATTTGCTCGTAGAATGAATGAACGACTGAATAGCGTGCAACGTGTTGAGAATGGCAATCGTCCATCGGACGCCTTAATCAAAAAAATCGAGAAGGTTTTGAGCATCGAATTATTCATCGATGTACAGGTCAATGAAACACGTCAAGTGACTGGCACTGGATTCAGATCCATGACAATAGGCGATCTTTACGACGATCTGTTGTCTCGGAGGGACTGAGTTGGAAGACATTCCTCTTCACGTAATTCACCTCAGTCAGGATGATCCACAGAAGTGTACCTCCAGAAAAATGGCACGGCATGGTTTGACTGAACTACATCACGATATTCGTCATACGCCCAGGAGGGGTATTCTGCTGAATCCACTCAGTGGTCGAATTCTAGGTCCTGATGATGCTGGTGAATTCTCAAGGGGTGGATGTTTGGTAGGTCTCGATTGTTCATGGAAACAGTTGGAGGATTCGGTCAAATTTCTTAATAACAAAACAAGATTGAAAGGGAGAACACTACCGATTGTTCTCGCCGCTAATCCGGTATCTTGGGGAAAACCCGGGAGATTATCAAATGTTGAGGCTTTCGCCACCTCATTATTCGTCCTAGGCCATTTCAAGCAAGCCCGACAAGTACTACGCCCATTCAAATTTGGTGAACAATTCTTCACATTGAACAAGGAGCCTCTGGAAGCATATTCTGGTGCAGAAACCAACCAGCAACTTGCTGATTTACAATGGGAATTCTTCGACAAGCCAGAGGACTCACCGAACGATTGACCCCGGTGCTAGATCGCCGTCAGGTGTCAATAATCTGACATTTCCTTCCGAGTCCTCAGCTGCCAACATCATCCCTTCTGATACAACGCCTCGTAGTTTCCTAGGTTTGAGATTCGCTACAAAGATGATTGACATCCCAATCAGTTCCTCAATATTATAGAATTTCTTTAATCCCGCGCACACTGTTCTTTTAGAATTCGGACCGTCTTCTATCTGAACTACATACAACGTATCAGCATCGGGATGATTCTCTACA
>PSPG01000006.1 GCA_003193925.1 Candidatus Thalassarchaeum betae | reverse complement strand
CCGCTCATCTCCAAGTCGCCGCCATAGACCATGAGATCCTCGTCGACATACTCGATGTACGCCGCATCAATCACGAACAACTCTTCCATAGAGGCGCTCATCCAGATGTCGATGCTCTCATTCTCATCGGTCCAAGCAGCAGTGAAGCCCATGTCTCCGAGGATGCCGTGCCGGACTGTCAGTTCCGTCATCCTCTTGGTGACCTCGTGGGTGACGCCACTGGCGTCGGTAATCTCGACTGGCTCGTCATCGTCCCAGGACTCGATGAAGAATTCAGTCATGCCGCTCACGACCTGATCGCTCTCCAGCAAGAAGCCCGCGTAATCAGCGGCTGCCTCGAGGTCCTCGTTGACGGCATTGGTGTCTATTCCTGTCATTTCCTCGATGTCGTTCTCATAGTTCGTCCAGTCATACGAAATTCCCCAAATCACGGAGTCGGGGGGTCCTACAGCGGTGACTGTGGGGGCCATCGAAGTCAGCATTAGTAAGCAGATTGCGGCAGAGAGAAGCCTGTTGCTCATGATTCGGGGGTCAAATGGGGGCGTTTGAGGCTTTCCCACACTCCTCACAGAGGAATGTTTCCGTGCTTCTTCGGCGGCACCCACTCTCGCTTGCTCATCAGCGGACGCAGCGCCTGGATCAGCTTCTTGCGGGTCTCGGCGGGCTCGATCACGTCGTCCAGCCAGCCGCTGCGGGCGGCCGCGTAGGGGTCGCCGAACTTGCGCTGGTACTCCTCAACCAACTCGCCGTGCACCGACTCGCGGTCCTCGGCCTCGGAGAGCTCCTTCCTGTGGATGATGTTCACCGCCCCATCAGCCCCCATGACGGCGAGTTCGCTTGCCGGCCAAGCGACGTTGTAGTCCGTGCCGAGGTGCTTGCAGCTCATCGCCAGGTAGGCTCCCCCGTAGGCCTTGCGGGTGACCACCGCCAGCTTCGGCACGGTGGCCTCGGCGTAGGCGAACAGCAGCTTGGCCCCATGCCGGATGATGCCTCCCCACTCCTGCACCGTCCCGGGCAGGAAGCCAGGCACGTCGACGAAGGTGACGACTGGCACGTTGAACACGTCACAGGTGCGGATGAAGCGGGCGGCCTTGACCGAGGCATCGATGTCCAGACAGCCTGCTAGGACCTTGGGCTGGTTGCCGACGATCCCGACCGACTGGCCATCGAGGCGGGCGAAGCCGATGACGATGTTCTCGGCGTATCCCGGGAACAGCTCGAGGAACCTGCCCTCGTCGACCACCTCGGCGATCACCTCACGCATGTCGTAGGGCAGGTTGGAGTCCGATGGCACCGTCTTGGCGAGTCCCTTGCACTTCCTGTCCCACTTGTCACCGCTGGGCACCTTGACGGGCTCGGCCAGGGTGTGGTCAGGCAGGTAGGAGAGGATCTCCGCGGCTATGTCGATGGCGTCGCCCTCATCCTCGGCCACCAGGCACGCGATGCCGCTTCGACTGGCGTGCTGCTCGGCTCCGCCGAGGCTCGCCTCGTCCAACTCGCCCTCGACTATCTCTGGGATCATGTACGGGCTGCGCATGAACATCTGACCGTGCTCGGCCCCCAGAATCACGAAGTCGGACAGGCCCGCGGCAAGGGCGCTGACGCCCGATACGGTGCCCAGTATGATTGAGATGACGGGGATTCTGCCCGAGCACGCCACCATGATGTCAAGCAGGTTGCCCGTCGCGCCCAAGGACGTGACTCCCTCCTCGACGCGCTGGCCGTCGCCGTCCCAGATCCCTATCATCGGCAGTTGCGACTTCTCGGCGAACTCGGCGACCTTGACTATCTTCCTCGCGTGCATCTCCCCCATCGTCCCGGCGAACACCGAGTAGTCCTGGGCGAAGCACACCACCCGCCTGCCGTCGAGCATGCCGTGGCCTGCGACCACGCCGTCTCCCAGGGGTCGGTGGAGGTGCATGTTGTGCTCGCTGGCGCGGTGCTGGACGAATGCGTCTACCTCGACGAAGGAGTCGGGGTCCAGCAGCGAGTTGATGCGCTCGCGGGCCGTCTGGCGGCCCGACTTGCGCAGCTCCCTGAGGCTGGCCCTGTCGCCCGGGCTCTGCGCATCCTGCCTCAGGGCGTCGAGTTCGTCGCTGCGCGTGGAGCCCGGCATGGCTCAGCCAAGTGCAAGCCGGTTCATCAGCAAGACGGCCAAGAATCCTCAGGACAGGGCGTCGGGCGGGTTCTCGCCGAGCAGATCCTGCTCCCAACCCTCCCCGACTGCGCCCCTTCCCTCGTCCCTCGAGAGCAGGTGGTGCAGCTTGACCAGCGCTGAGGACGGCGGGCACAGCGAGCCGTGCCCGATGATGCCCATCTCCTGCTGGTCGCGGCCCTTGTCGTAGACGTCCATGTGGACCGGGCCGTGGATGGCCTGAGTAACAACGACCACGACGCCGCCTGCGGCGCAGTGGTCGGCCAGCATGATTCGCAGTCGGGTGTTCTCCGGGCTGTCGTTCTGCGGGTCGGCTATCGGCAGGTGTCCCAGTCCGGTGCCGTGGAACAGCAGGGCGTCGTAGTCAGCGTCGATGGCCGCCTCGACGATGTCGGGCTGCAGGTGGGCGTCGGCGATGAACTGGGCGATTCGGGTCGACTCGTCGAACATCATAGGGGCGATGGCCTCGGGCCTCGCGTCGAAGGCCACAGCATCGCCCATCTCTATGGAGGGCCCGTCCGGGCCGAGCTTGACGTGGGCGAGCGGTTCCTGGTTGATCGGCTTGAACGCGTCCCTCCTCGACGAGTGGTACTTGCGGGTCGCGCATCCTGGCAGAACGGAGCAGCTGCCGTCCGATGAGCCGGCGTGCAGGATGACCACAGAGGAGTCGCGGTAGCCGGTGGGCTCGGGCCCGTTGGCCGCCCAGTGGACGGCTGCGATCAGGTTCTCGGCGGCATCCGAGGAGCCCCTGTCGGGCGAGCGCTGCGAGCCGGTCAGCACGATCCTTCCCGGCGGCCTGCCGCCCCGCCCGGCCCAGCCGTAGGACATCGCTGCCGCGGAGATGTGCAGGGTGTCGGTGCCGTGGGTGATGACCACCCCAACAGCGCCCTCGGCAAACGCCTCGCTGGTGGCCTGCAGCATCCTGTTCCAGTGGCGCGGGCGCATGTCGTCGGACCACATGCTGCCGAGGTTGACAGCGCGGATGCGGGCGACGCTGAGCAGCTCGGGCACCGCGTCCAGCAGCTCATTGGGGGTGAACCTCGCACTGACCGCACCGGTCCTGTAGTCGACCTTGCTGGCGATGGTGCCGCCGGTGTGGATCAGGTGCACGAGGGGCAGCGAGTCGTCCTGCTCAATCTCAGGCTCGGGCTCCTCCTCGGTAGTAGGGACCTCGTCGATCTCCTCGACCGATTCGACGTAGGAGTGGGGGAACGAGATGTTGTAGCCGTTGGCCAGTTTCATGGTCACCAGTTTCGGACCGGCGGGCGGCAGTGCGAGGCCGAGGTGCTCGGCCAAGCCCGACCAGGTCTTGACGGTCAACTTCACCGGGGTTCCCGGGTCCGGCCAATCCACCATGGCCGGTGCGTCGGCCCACTACTCAATGAATCACACGCCTTTGGCGTGGAACTTGACGCTGAGTAGGAATGCTCGAATCGGACACGGGGTTTATGCCCCCCCTCTCCACTCATCGGCCATGGACCACAAGGCAGCACTGGAGCCCCTGGTCCATGAGGACTACCGGTTCATCCCACACGTTGGTGGAATGGTGATGGGCAAGAGCGACTTCATCGCCATCGCAGGCAGTGGTGGCGTGACCATGGAGAACCATCGCATCCTGTTCGAGAATGACGAGATCGGCATCGAGCACGGAATCGCACACTTCGCCAACGGCTCGACCTCAGAGGCCGTATTGACCTTCAATCGCTTCGAGGACGGGAAACTCATCCTGACCGAGACGGGAGCCACTCCGCTGAGTGATGATTACCAATTGATTGGCACTTAGGATAATTTGGTGCCGAGAGAGGGACTTGAACCCTCGACCTTCGGATGTCTCAGACAATCTTCAGTTAGGCTGTTGCGCTCATCGATGCATCTGCAGGGAGCGAGTCCCCGCTGAATGTTACCCTATGAGTCCGACGCGCTACCAACTACGCCACCTCGGCAATGCACCTTCGACCACCGGTGACCATTTGAGCGTTCGTACCGCGGAAATGTCGCAGACGTACCACAGTGAGCACGCGCAGGGTTGATTTGCGCCGCGCTCCCGCCGATGACTGGATTCCATGGTCGATGTCGACAGCGCGATGCGCACGAGCGCCTACTCCGGTGGCAAGCGGCGCAGCAAGAAAAGCGATGACGACAAGCAGAAGGAGAAGGAGAGCCGATTGATCGAGCCGTTCAACCCGGCCGAGCACGCCCTCAAGGAGAAGGCCGAGGCCTACTCTATGTGGCTCGTCATCGTCTACGGACTGGCCGTCTGCGTCTTCATGCGCTACTCGTTCATGCCCACGCTCACCGAGCCCGAGAGGGTGCTGTGGCTGCTGCCCGTGCTGCTCGCGGTCACCGTGCCCCCCCTGCACAAGGTCCTGATGCCCAGCAAGTACTACGACCTGTTCACCTTCAGCAACTGGTTCCGAGCCTGCTTCCTGTACGTCTTCACCTGGCTCGCGCTCTCCTTCATGCTCGTCAACCCGCCTATGGGCGACATCGCCGCTCCAGCCATAGCAAGCGGCCTCGACATCGAGGCCACCGATGGCGTCGAGAGCGCCTCGTGGAGCAAGGGCACCTACACTGTGGGACTGAACCAGGACACTGTGGAGATCGTGCTCGGGATGGCCGTGCGTGACAACGTCGATGCCGAGAACGCTACCATAGTGGCTAGCGTGTGGTATCACGGGGAGTTGCTCAAGGACTCCGAAGGATCGGTCATTGGAGACCTGACCGACGGCAGCGCGGTCGTGGGGAGTCTGACTGATGCCCTGGCCGACTACAGCGCAGTAGATGGGAATTGGACCCGCGGGTATGCGAAGAACACCCTCACCAGCGCTCAGATGGGACCCAAGATCGCGCCTCGCTCGGAGGACATCGGGCTCGCCTGGGACCTCGGCGAGCTCGGCCCGGGCGAGTACGAGGTCAGGGTCACGCTGAGCGAGGTCGGCGACCCATGGGAGCAGAACGTCTGGACTGCGAACTACAGGCTCGTCATCACCCAGGTCGCCTAGTTGCCGATGAGCGAGCAGAGCCTCGCTGTCATCGCATCTAGCTGCAGGGCCTCGCCGCCGCCCTCGACCATGCGGAAGTCGCACTCTGCCATCGTCTCGGTCACCGCCAGTTTCTGGGCCTCGTCGAGGAAGGCCACAGAGCCGAGCTCGCGGTGCATCTGGTTGACGAGGTCGGTGCCGGCCAGCCCGAACCTGTCGAGCAGCTCCTTCAGCCTGCGGCGAGCCGGCTGGAAGCCGTCCTCCTTGCAGGCGAGGATGAATCCGTGCAGCTCCTCCGGGGGTGCGGTGGCGGTGGTCTCGTAGACCAGTTCACGGGTCACGTTGGCATCGAGCGAGGCTGCCACCTGCAGCGAGGTAATCGCCTTGCGCAAATCGCCCAGGCTGACGTGGACGATGGCATCGGCGGCCTCGGCGTCGAGGTTGATGCCCTCGGCGGCGGCCACCGACTGGATCATCTCGAGGGCCTGGTCATCGGCCAGAGGCCGGAAGCGGAAGACCGCGCAGCGCGACTGGATCGGCTCGATGATCTTCGACGAGTAGTTGCACGTGAGGATGAACCTGCAGGTCTCGGAGTTCTGCTCCATGATGCGGCGCAGCGCCCCCTGTGCGTCTGGGGTGAGGGCGTCAGCCTCGTCGAGGAAGATGATCTTGAAAGTGGTACCCGGGACCGGGGCGGTTCTGGCGAACTGCTTGACCTTGGTGCGGATCGACTCGAGTTTCCTCTCGTCGCTGGCGTTCATCTCCAGCAGGCTGGTCCTGTAGTCCTCATCGCCGAAGATGTCGCGGGCCAGAGCGAGGGCCGCTGTGGTCTTGCCAGTGCCCGCTGGGCCGGCGAACAGCAGGTGCGGGAAGGTGCGCATCTCGGCGTACGCCTTGAGCCGGTCGACCACCGCCCGCTGGCCCTTGATGTCGCCCACGGTGCGCGGACGATGGCGTTCGACCCACAACTCGCTCATGACAGTCCTTCCTCATCCAGATGCGGGCGTCCATGAATGTTGGGGGCGGCGCGGCGCGCCCCTGCTCAGTACCTCTCTTCCTCGTTCGGGAATTCTACGCTGCGGACGTCCTCGACGTACCGCTTTACAGCGGCCTCGACCGTGTCGCCGATCTCGGCGTACCTCCTCAGGAACCTCGGTGAGAAGTCCTTGGTGATGCCGAGCATGTCGTGCAGCACGAGGACCTGCCCGTCGCAATCAGCGCCGGCTCCAATGCCGATGGTCGGGATGTTCAGCGACTCGCTGGCCTGCTTGGCCAGCTCAGCGGGTATCTTCTCGAGGACCACCGAGAAGCAGCCCGCCTCCTCGAGCGCCTTGGCGTCCTCCATCAGCTTGGCAGCCTCGGCGTCCTCCTTGGCCCGGACGGTGTAGGTGCCGAACTTGTAGATCGACTGCGGCGTCAGCCCGAGGTGTCCCATCACGGGGATTCCCGCGTTGACGATCCGCTCGACCGATTCGCAGACCTCGGAGCCGCCCTCGAGCTTCACCGCGTGGCCTCCGGACTCCTTCATGATGCGGATCGCCGAGTCGAGCGCGGTCTTGGAGTCGCCTTGGTAGGAGCCGAACGGCATATCGACGACGACTAGGGCCCTGTCGACCCCATTTACCACACACTGGGCGTGGTAGATCATCTGGTCGAGGGTGATCGGCACCGTGGTCTCGTTTCCGGCCATCACATTGGAGGCAGAGTCGCCAACTAGGATGACGTCGATTCCAGCGCCGTCGACGAGGCGTGCCAGCGAGTAGTCGTACGATGTCAGCATGGCGATCTTCTCGCCAGCCTGCTTCATCTTCTGAAGCGTCTGGGTGGTGACCTTCTTCGCTCGACTGGAAACCGTGGCACTCCCTCCGGGAGTGTACCGAGCGCGATTGACGCCTTCAACCACACGCCTGCGTTCTCAGTCCTCGGAAGCCATTGCTTCGAGAGCCATCAGGAACTGGTCTATGTGAATCAGGCCGTCACCGTTCTCGTCGGCTGCGTGGAAGTAATCGCGCAGCGTGTCTGGGTCCTCGTATTCCATGCCCAGAGCCTCGACGCAGGAAGTGAACTGCCTGAGAGTCAGCAGATTGTTGCCCCAGGTGTCCGCCGAGAAGAAGGCGGCGGAGCGTCGGCGGGACTCGGCCCGGTAGGGGTCGGAGGACATCAACCTGAAAGTCTCCCACGGCGAGATCTTGTGGCTGAGGTGCCTCTTGCCGTAGATCTGGTAGATCAGCGCTCCGAGGGCGGCCGCGGAAACCGCACCAATCAGGGCCTCGGAGCCCATGAACCAGAGAAGGGTCACTCCTGACACGATTCCGAATAACTGCAGCAAGGGGCGGAAAGGAGCGTCATACTCGGGCAGGTACCATGCATGCGAGGGCGAGGCCTTCCTCAGGACAAGGACGGACAGGCACATCAGGACGTACACCATGATCTGGAAGCCCGAGGCGTACTCGGCGACTTGGTGGACGTCTATGGTGACGAGTGCTGTGGCCATTGCCAGTGCGGTGAGGCCAATCGCGATGTGGGGTGTGTCGTACTTGGGGTGCAGATCCTCCAGGGATTGAGGCAGCAGGCTGTCCCGGGACATAGCGAACAGGTAGCGCGAGGCAGCGAGGATGCCCGCCAGAGCCATCGATGTCATGGTCAGGACCGCAACCACCGCGGCGAAGAGGGCCACATAGTGCCCGCCTATCGCTTCGGCGAAGGCGCGGACCGGGTCCTCTATGGCATGTCCATCCGCGCCGTAGAATGCCTCGTCTGGGATTACGGCCACCATGGTCGCGACGAGGGCGGCATAGAGCACTGCGCCTATTGCGAGGGAGGTCATGATGCCCCCGGGCAGGTTCCTGCCGGGATCCTTGATCTCCCCGCCTATAGCCGCTACTTTGGCCACTCCAGCGTAGGAGATGAGCACGAAGGCGGTGGTCTCCCCCATCATCGTCCAGTCGCTCGTGGTCTGCAGCACAGGCCGGGCCCTCGAGTAGTCTGCCTCACCGCTGGCGATCGCCCAGATGGTCAGGCCGACCAGCATGAGGATAGTCAGGGCGACGATAGGCGTCTGGATGGACTTTATCCTCTTCATGCCGAGGATGTTGATGATGGCGATGAGAGCCAGCATGCCGAGGGCCGCCTGAATGGCGGTGATATCGGTCCCCAGATCCCCCTGTACGAACATCAGATAGGCGGAGAAGCCGATTAGCGCGAAGGCGGCCTTGAGCAGGAAGGAGGCCCAAAGTCCGAGGCCGGCCATGGTCCCGATCATGGGCCCGAAGGTTCGCTCGATGAAGACGAAGGATCCCCCCGAGGTCGGCATGGCCGAGGCCAGCTCGCTCTGGCTCATCGCCCCGGGGATAACTACGAGCGCTGCGAGTACGAAGGCCAGCCAGACCCCTCCTCCGACCATCGCGTAGGCCAGAGACGGAAGGACGAAAAGTCCGCTGCCTATCATCGCCGACAGCGAGATGATGACCACCGAGAAGAGCCCCAACTTGCGCTCCAGTGTGTCGGAAACGATTTCCATGGGCGTAAGGACGATGCCAACGAGGTCTTTCGGATCTAATGGCCTCATGGTTTAGCCGAATCTCGGCCGTTGTTGAAGGTTCTCCCGCCGAATCCTTCTTTGTCGACGCTCCCTCTGGGAGATTGAAAATGAGGCTCTTGAACGGCATACTGGCAGTCATGCTGATGGCGGCTCCGCTGAGCGGGTGCTTCGGCCTCGGCGGCAGCGGGGGCCTGTTCGGTGAGGACGAGGAGAAAGAGCCGCTGAGACTCAACCACATCCAGATGGAGGGGACCCACAACTCGTACCACATCGAGCCGCTGGTCTCGCCGACCCGTGAATACGTCTACACCCACGAGCCGCTGGACGTCCAGGCCGCTGACCTAGGCGTCAGGCAGTTCGAGATCGATGTCTGGTGGGACGTGCGCGAGGGTCTGCGGGTCTACCACAACCAGTACGATTCGGGCACCACCTGTCCGACCTTCGAGGACTGCCTGAGCACCCTGCTGGCCTGGTCTGAGGCCAACGACCAGCACCACCCGTTGATGATCTGGGTCGAACCCAAGGACTGGCCCGAGCAGGCGGTCGACATCACCACCACCGTGGAGCTCTCGGGCCTGCTGCAGGACATCGAGGACGAAATCGCCGAGTTCTGGCCGCGCAACCTCACCATCACCCCCGATGACGTGCGCGGCGAGTGGCCTACCCTCAGCGAGGGAATTCTCAACGACGGCTGGCCGCTGCTCGAGGAGAGCCGGGGCAAGGCGATCTTCGTCCTGCTCGCAGGCGGAGATATGCGCGACCTCTACCTCGAAGAGCACCCCGGACTCGTCGGTGCACTGATGTTCACGCTGTCCCCTGAGGGGAGCAGCGAGGCGTCCATCTTCTCGCTGACCGATCCCGTAGGCAGCGGCGAGGACATCGCCCGGCTGGTCAGCGAGGGCTACATCGTCCGCACCCGGGCCGATAGCGGCGGCGGGGAGGCCGACAACAACGACACCGCGCGCTTCGAGGCCGCTCTCGCGTCCGGCGCGCACAGCATCTCGACGGACTATCCCGGGCCTGTCGAGGGGATGGACTACTGGATAGCCATACCCAACGGCACGCCCAGCCGCTGCAACCCGCTGACCGCACCGACCTGGTGCGCATCCGAGGACATCGAATGGATAGGTGACTAGGCCTTGGCGATGACCTTCAGCTCGATGGCTATGGCAGTGGGCAGAGCCTCCACTGCCACGGTGGTGCGCGCCGGCAGGATGTCTGCGAAGTAGTGCGAGTAGACCTCGTTGTAGCCGGGGAAATCGCGCTCCATATCGACGAGGAAGACCAGCACGTCGACCACGTCCTCCAAGCTTGATCCATGCGCTTCGAGGATCACGCGGACGTTGTTGATGACCGAGTGAGTCTGGGCTTGGATGTCGTAGTCCAGCGGGTTGCCATCAGCGTCTCTGACGGGCCCTCCGGGAATCTCGTTGGTGTCGGGGGTGCGCGGTCCCATGCCGCTGAGAAACAGCAGTTTGCCGGCCTTGTACAAGTGCGGGTACGCACCCACTGCAGAGGGGCCTTCCTCGGTGATGAACGGCCCGTCGTCGCCCAACAGCTTGCTCGCGGCTCTCTTGCCGGCGACCCCTCCTATCAAAGCCCCCAAAGGGCCTCCGACAACCAGACCGGCGGCTGCCCCGATGACCTCGGCGCCCTTGCCTATCACGCTCTCGCCGATCTCGTCGTAAATCTCCTCGACGATGCTATCCTCTTCATCAGGCTCCGGATGCTTGTCGCGAGGCATCACAGCATCCCCTTGTCCAGCACGCTGCGGTCGCCGTGGTAGTACTCCACATCGTCCTCATCGAACTCCTTGTCGCCCACACCGCCCTTGGCGGGGGTGAGTTGTATCACCGCCCCGCCGGCTCCGTGCAGGGCCTCGTAGGCCAGCACCTCGCCGGTGTAGTTGTTGTGCTGCCCCATAGTGGCGGCCATCCACCACGCAGGCTTGTAGGCGACTACCTTGTTGACCCTGATCTGACCGTGGATGTCGCGGCTCAGCTGGCTGATGTCCTCCAGCCTGCCGTCGGCGAAGAACTCGAGGATCTTGCGGTTCCACTCGTCGTCCTTGGCGCTGTGGATCCTATCATCGGCAGGGTCTATGTGCTCGGTGAACATGCGGTTTGACAGGCTCGCCACCACCACCACTACGACCTTCTTGCCCAACTCGGACATCGCGTCGCGGGCCGCCTTGCCCAGGACTATCTGCTCGGCCCGATTGGAGTAGACGTTGCTGGAGACTATGCACGCCGGGATGCGGTTGTCGGGGTTGAGCAGTTTGAGTGCGACCACCGAGCCGGTGTCGATTGGGAAGCCGTCGTAGGCCACGGTGCGCGCGTGCAGGCCACGCGCCTCGCACGCGTCCTTGAACTTCTCAGCGTACTCGGAGTCCATGCTGAATTCGTACGGCATGCTTCCGAGGAAGTGGAAGTCGTCGTCGACATGAGTGAACACCGGCTTCGGGTGTGCCTGGATCTGGTGACCGACGATGCTGGGCCAGACGGTCGAGTAGATCAGCATCAGGTCGGCCCCACTCTCCTCGATTCTCTGGCGGCATGTGTCGAAGGCCTCGCGCAACCTGCCCCAGCCCTCGTTCTGCTCGTGCGCAAGCAGCGGGTGAGGGTGCGGGGGCACGTAGAATCCGAGTACGATGTCAGGCTCCTCGCTCATTCGATCACCTCAGAGAACCAATTCGCGCGTCGCAGCATTCGGGTCCCATGCCGCGATGGCGTTTCCCGTGCCGATGACGGACTGGTAGCCGTAGATCTCAGCAGGGTAGTCGGGGTAGCCCATCGCAGCCATCATCCAGCTGAGTCCGCCGCCCTCTGCCTCGGCCATGGTCTGCTCGATCATCTCGGGCAGGATGTCGATGACCTCCCTCATCTTGCCCTCGCGCATCATCTGCACGAGTTTCATGTCCCAGACGTACTGGCTGTGATTGTAGATGTGCTCTCTGCTCATGTCCTCGGGCAGTGGGGCCTCGGTCACGAAGTGGCGGTGCGACAGCGAGTGGCTGGCGACGAGGACGACCTTCTTGCCGCTGGCCTCGATCGCCTTCATCGCGGCCTCGCCCAGTGCGGCTGCCTGCTCGTTCATCACCTCGTTACTGTAGTAGTGCGTGGACCTGTTGGAGCTGATTGTGACAATCGGCTTGTCCCAGTCTGGATTGAGCATGTGGCAGCTGACTATGGTGCCGTAGTCCACCCTGAAGTCCGGGTTGCGCATCATCTTGGTGATGATTCCCGACTCGGCAGCCGAATCGTGCATCGCCTCAGCCAGTTCGACGTCGACCTGTATGTCGTGGTGGAACCTGAACAGATTGGGGAAGACCGGGTCGACACTGATGTTCTTGAAGCGCTCGAGACCGAGGAAGTGGGTTCCCACGTAGGTCTGCCAGTGCGGGGTTAGGACGACGATGCAGTCGTAGTCTATGCCCTTCAGCTTGCGGGCCAGTCTGTGGTAGCCCCAGCGCAGGGTCTCCCAGCCGCCCTCAGCGAACGGCTCATTCTGGGGGGGGCTCTCCGCGTACACCACATGAGGAGGGTGGGGTGCAAGGCATCCAAGCACGATTCCTCCCTTTGCCATGTTATCCCGAGGTGAAGAAATCTAAAGAAAACCTTCCGGAGTACCTCGCAGCCTTCATTTGGGGGTGCAATAGCCGCATCGCTGTGAAGTGGGAGGAGCCGCCGCTGTGGCCCGTAGTGCTACCGAGCCTGCTCGGATTCGCCCTCGCCTGTATCACTCAGATAGTCGACGGGGTGCCGATGCTGTTCGACTGGGAACTGGGCACTCCGTTCGCAGGACTGGTTCTCGCGAGCATGCTGCTCTACTACGCTCCCAAGCAGATCGGGGGCAGCATGGAGCTGATCGCGGGGGTCAACGTCGGGATGCTCGTCGCCTTCCTGCCGCAACTGATTTTCTTCGTCTGGTTCGTCCCGGTGATCCTCTTCTGGCTGTTCCAGTCTGCCTATGTCTGGAAGTACAACTACCCGGCGTTCCGGATCGGTACCTGGTTGGGACTGGGCGCAGTCTCAGGCCTGTACATCGGCGGGCTGTTCGCCCACTACTTCCTCTGAGCGGCGCAACCTATCGTCGATGACGAGCCCGGTGACCAGGAAGGCCGGCAGGGACGATAGCAGGGCGCTCCACAGGAGTTCGTCGTCCACGTAGTGCATGGTGATGCGCAGCTCGCCCACTCCATCCTCGATTCCGGCTACTCTGCAGAGGATCAGTTTTGTGTCGAATATTGACGGCGTCATGACCTCGGTCTCCCAGGACTCGCCGGCACCGAGGACCACGCCTTGGAAGTCCGGGTCAAGGGCAGAACCCGCCACCACCGAATCCCAGTCTACCTCTCCATTGTCAGTATGGGGGACCACTAGACTGCGCTCGAGTATGATCACGTGGACAGGAGCTTCGCCGACATTGCGCACCTCCACGCCAACCGGGTCCCATAGGCTGTGGATCTCTACGGTGTCGATGTTCACGTCACCAGGGCCCATCCGCATGGTCGGGATGTCCTCGTCCGTGCCCGAGCCATCCACTGCCACCATAGCCAGCGCAGAGGTGCAAAGAAGTGCAAACACCACGGCCGTGGTCAACGAGCGCTTCTCGGGGATGAGGGACTTCCACCCGTTCTCAGGCCGCGCGCGTATGCGGGGCTGCCACTTGTGGACGAAGAGCGCGCATACGACGGCTAGGATGACCCCCGGGATGATGTCGAGGATCCAGTGTACGCCGAGGTATTGAATCGAGAAGATGTAGATCACGCAGTTAGCTAGTACGAAGAGGTCGAACTCCCGATGTCGCCACTCGCGGATGTCGATGCCTTGCTCGCGGCAGTGCAGCCTGTGGATGATTAGCAGCCCGATGGGCAGCCCGAAGTGCAGGCTGGGGATTCCGTTGTCAGTAGGGTCGTTGTCGGTGATGAACCCGAGATACCAGCTGTCGTGGTAGAAAAGCGCGTCCATCCCGGGGATGTAGGAGGAGGTCACCTCGACGTTGAAGAAGAGGTAGAGGGGGACGGCGAGGAGGTAGATGACGAGGTAGTTCAGGGCCGCCTTGTCTGCCATGACGTGGTCGCGAACGAGGATGAAGTACATCGGGGAGAACCAGATTATGAACAGGTACACGAACAGGTAGTGGAACGACAGGATGTCTGTCAGCAGGTCGTTTCTGAAGGCCTCCTGCGCCCAGAGAGTGAAGTCGCCCTCGAACCCGTGGATCCAGTGCGTGTAGCCCCCGACCCTCGCCTTGATGGGCTCGTTGTGGTGATCGATGAAAAATTTGTAGAGGTACATGACCACGTAGAGTGCTATGATCCAGCGGTATCCCTTGGTGCGGATCTCGTCGGGCAGCTCCGAGAGCGCGAGGCGCTTCTCGGGCTCGTCACGGGTGAGGAAGTTCCGCAGCGGGATCGTCGAAAGCAGGATCACTGCCATCATCGTGCCATAGGGCCCGATCGGCCACCACATGGCCCACCCCGCGCTGTGTTATGGTCATGAACATTGCATAGGCACTAGGCAGCAATCACTCGTCCGATGTCAGCAGTGAGACCTCGTGAAGGCCGGTCTCGACCACTGCGATTAGCCCAAGCACCATTGCCCACTCGAACAGGGCCGCCCTCGACATCTCAGGAATTGAGAGGTCGGTGCAGAGCTCGACCATCTCGAGGTAGCTCTCGAAGCTGGCGGAGGCGAGGAAGGATGCTCCGGTGTACTGCAACACGCTGAGCCCCATCAGGGAAGCGCAGACGACCACGAAGGCGGTCCTGAGACGTCGAGGCCTGTATACTTCCTCGAATCTCGCATCCAAGGACGCCATCTCGCTGGCCAGCACTGTAGACAGTATGGCCCAGAGCACGAATCCCCCGAAAATGAGCTTGGCTTGGAAGAGGTGCAGGGCCAGTTGCTCGTTCCACGGAGTGAAGGCAATCCAGATGGTGCATACCCCGGCGAAGAAGGCTGCGACTGCCGAGGATGCGTTCAGAAGCCCTAGGCGCGAAGCCCCGGAGTTAGTGGCGATCCAGTCGGACCTGAGGTGAAACACCTGCCAGCTGAGCAGAGCCATCAGCAGACCGCTGACGCTGAAGCCGATGGTGAAGGGCACTCCTGAAACCGGGTTGGTGTCGGTGTCGGAGATGAAGGGCATGAACGGGTCACACCCTTGGTAGACCCAGATTGCGTAGCACGTGACGAGCGTGACGAGTTGGATGGCGATAGCCGCCTGCAGGGTCTTGCGCACAGTGCTGCCTTCGTACAGCCACTCCATGCCGCGGCGACGGGGTTTCTCGCTTCAATTACACTCCCCTAACGATGAAGTCGGGTGGCTCGATGGCAGGTCATGGACGGGCACGAGCTGTGGCTGTCTGAATGCCAGAAGCTCGGGTACTCGCCTGAGGCCCGGCTCTACGCCGAGGGCACCCGGACCTCCCAGGACGCCGCGGACCAGCTCGGCTGCGACGTCGCCCACATCGCCAAATCGATCGTCTTCGCCGGGCAGGAGGGCGCGGTCATCGTCATCACCTCGGGTGCCAATCGGGTGGACCGCAAACGCAAGTTGAAGCGGGCGATCGGGTACAAGCCGGGGATGGCGGCCCCGGAGTACGTCCTCGAGGCCACAGGCTACCAGATCGGGGGAGTCCCTCCATTCGGTCATCCCAAGCCCGTCTTCGTGCTTCTGGACGAGGACCTGATGCAGTACGAACTGGTCTGGGGAGCAGGTGGCACCGCCCAGACCGTCTTCCCCATCACCCCCGATGAGCTGCTCAGGCTCTCCGGGGCCACGGTCGCCGATGTCAAGCAGTAGTGTTATGATGGTCGTAGAGCAGTTGATTCGTGCTGCTGTGAGCCTGCGCGATGACGTCGGACCGCTCGGGGACGCACTCGTAGCAGAAGGCACGGTCGATAGCGTCTACAACCCACTCGAGTACGCTTGGGCGCCGCACGAGGCCTTCATCCGGCGCGGCGGCGGCAGGGGAGCCAAGACCCTACTTCTGGGAATGAACCCGGGGCCTCACGGCATGGGGCAGATGGGGATACCTTTCGCTGCCACCACTGTAGTGCGCGAACTGCTGGGAATCAGCGGGCTGGAGGTCGGACAGCCCCGGGATCCACATCCTCTGAGGCCCGTGAACGGGCTCGCTCACCCGCGCGAGGAGGTCTCTGGAACTCGCCTATGGGGGGTTCTGGCTGAGTACTACGGCACTGCCGACTCGATATTCGAGCACGTGTTCCTCGTCAACCACTGCCCATTGATGCTGTTCTCGGGCCCCCGAGCAGCCAACATCACGCCGGACAAGGTCGCCGGGACGACAGCACAGGCCCTGCTCGAGCGCTGTGACGAGCACCTGCTGGAGGTGGTCGGAGTCCTCGGCGCGGAGCGGGTGATTGGCGTTGGCAAGTTCGCCGAGGCCCGGGCGAGGGCTGCGCTCGCAGGCACCGCCGTCGAGATCGTCGGCTGCTGGCACCCCTCGCCAGCCTCGCCACTGGCTAATCGGAACGGTGGCGCGGACTGGCGTGCCAATGTTAGAGCAGTGCTGCCCTGAGCCTTCGAGAGATAGCCTCTCTGGGGCTAGTAAACAATTAAGTCGGCAAATGTTCTGTCCTGAGGCATGTCAGCGATGACCACGCCTCAGTACCTGCTTTCAAACGCCGAGAAATACGCCAACGAGAACGCGATATCCTGGAAGGGCCCGTCCGGGAACTGGGTCAACATGACCTGGTCCGAGTTCTGCGGCACCGCTATGGGAGTGTCCAAGTCGCTGCTCGCCCTGGGCTTCCAGATCGACGACAAGCTGAGCATCTACTCGTACAACCGGATGGAGTGGTACGCGGCCTACGCCGCGGCCAACATGTGCAACGGCTCCGCAGTCGGCGTCTACCACACCTGCTCGCCCGACGAGGTGAACTGGGTCGTCGGCAACTCCGACTCCAAGGTGGTCTTCGTGGGGCACAACCCGATGGACGGCGGCGATGCGGACAAGAAGTGCAGCAACAGGCTCCTCAGTGTCCTCGATGACCTGCACAAGGTCGAGGTCGCAGTGGTGTTGGACGGCGTCGAGATGATCGACCACCCCAAGGCGATGTCGTGGTCCGACTTCATGTCGAAGGGGGCCGGGATGCCGGACTCAGCGGTCACGGACCGCATCTCGAGCATCAAGCCCTCGGACACCGCGGCCCTGATCTACACGTCCGGTACCACTGGTAACCCGAAGGGAGTCGTTCTGACCCATGACAACTTCGAGTTCGAGATCTGGAGCGTCCAGCAAGTCACTCGCTACAACCAGGGCGACGGTTACGTCTCGTGGCTGCCCTGTGCCCATGTCTTTGGACAGCTAGCCGACAACCACATCTGGATCCGCGATGCCATGCACATGCGCGTGGTCGACAACCCGCTGCACTCGATAGACTACTGCAAGGAGGTCCAGCCCCACCTGTTCATCGGAGTCCCGAGAATCTACGAGAAGGTCTACTCGAACCTCATGGCGGGCCTCGGCAGCAAGCTCAAGCTCCTCAGGGTACCAGTGCTCGGTGGCATCATCAGGAAGAAGGCGAGGGCGGCGATCGGTTTCTCCAACACCAAATACGCCATCACCGGCGCAGCGCCGATCAATCCCGACATCCTGAACCTCTTCCAAAAGCTGGGGATCCCGCTCTACGAGGGCTATGGCATGACCGAGACCACTGCGGGAGCCACGCTGAACTACGACGGCAACAACAAGATCGGCAGCGTCGGCAAGCCGATGGAGGGGACCGAACTGAGGATTGGCGATGCCAACGAGAACGGCGAGGGCGAGATCCAGTTCAACGGCCGGCACGTGATGGCCGGATACTACCGCGACCCAGAGGCCACCTCTGAGACGATGACCGAGGACGGCTGGCTCAAGTCCGGCGACCTCGGCCGCATCGACTCGGACGGCTATGTCTACATCACTGGCAGAATCAAGGAGATATACGTCTCTTCGGCTGGCAAGAACATAGCTCCGCTGGTGATCGAGGAGACGATGAAGGGCATCCCGGTGGTCTCGCAGTGCATGCTCATCGGCGATAACCGCAAGTTCTGCAGCGCCCTGTTTACGCTGGACGTTGGCGCGATTCTGCGTGACGTGCACGGCCTCGACGGAGCGACCGAGGTCCCGAAGGACCCCGGGGAGCAGCTCGCTAGGCTGGCCGAACTGGGCCACGACCTGTCCGAGTACACAGCGGTCGGAAGCGAGACGCATAAGCAACTCGAGGCTGCTGTAGCCGAACTGAATCAGAAGTTCAGTAGCCCGGAGCAGATCAAGAAGTTCACCGTGCTGCCTCGAGACCTCAACGTAGACGCTGGTGAGCTGACACCCACTCTGAAGATTCGCAGGAAGCAGATCCGCGAGAACTGGGCTGATGAGATTGAAGCGATGTACGCCTGATCGCCATAACGGGTGATCCCGTTGACACCCGAGGCTTGGGTGGCTCTGGCCACCGTGTTCATTCTAGGTGCGATGAGCCCCGGGCCGAGTCTTGCTGTGATACTTCGCAACACCATGGTAGGAGGTCGCACGCAGGGCGTGATGACAGGGTTAGGTCACGGCATCGGCTTCGGCATCTACGCCTTCCTAGCCGCCGCTGGTATCGCCACCGCTCTAACTCTTCACGATTCCACAGTGGTCATACTCAGGTGGGGCGGGACGGCGCTGCTGGTCTGGCTCGGCTACACGTTCCTCAAGCACGCTCTCTCGGGCCCGTACGAGCATTCCCCTGATGACGAACACGGCCCTTCAGGCCGTGCGGGCTTCGCCCAGGGGTTCGCAATAGCCCTCCTCAATCCGAAGATTTTAGCCTGGATGCTAGCGTTATACGCCCCCTTCATCGAGGCTGAAATGGGAATGCAGACTCTCCTTGGCATGGGTCTTCTGGGCATGACCATAGATTCCACCTGGTATGTGACCGTGGCCACTGTGCTGACCCGCGGTGACGGGGTTGCGAAGCTGCGTTCGCAGGCGCACAGGATCGATGCGGCGATGGGCCTGCTGATGTTCTTCTTCGCCGGACTTCTGTTCGGCGGCTACCTGTGATCACAGTATGGCAAAGGGCAGGCGAAGGTCCTGAGCTAAGTCCCGGACAGGTCGATATTGGCCTATTATCAGTGGGCGGCGCATTCTTGTGGACCCGCAGGGTCCGAATTAGCATGGTTAGCGGTGCTGAGGATGGCGTTTCGGGTGATTCCGCCCGTGCCTCGGGCGGTCGCATGCCGCTGCGAGTCGTTACTGCTGCGGCCATCTTCGATGGTCACGATGTGGCCATAGGGATCTTTCGCAGGATCCTGCAGAGCCAGGGCTGCGAGGTCATCCATCTCGGGCACGACCGCGGGGCCGACGAGGTCGCACGCGCGGCCATCCAGGAGGATGCTCACGCCGTTGCGATCACGTCCTATCAGGGCGGTGCCGTGGAGATGTTCACCCACACCAAGGAGATTCTCGACGAAGCTGGCTTCGGCCACGTCTTCCTGTTCGGAGGTGGAGGGGGGACGATACTGCCGAACGAGATCAAACAACTCGGAGATAGCGGAATCGCCCGCATCTACTCGCCCGACGACGGTCGCCAGATGGGGCTGGTGGGCATGGTGCAGGACGCCATGGACACAGCTCTAGGAATCGACCTGCTCGACGAGTCTCGCTTCGATTCGCTCACCGGACCCATCACCGCTGCGGACCACGGCGCCGTGGCTCGACTGCTCACTCTGGCCGAGAACGGCGATGAGGGGACGTTTGCCTCGACCCTCGAGCGCGTGCGCTCGTGCGCGGAGGAGGATGCTTGCCCGGTAGTCGGGCTGACCGGGACCGGAGGTGCGGGCAAGTCAAGCCTGATGGACGAGATCATGCTGAGAGTCCAGCGCGACAATCCAGGCAAGAGGGTCGCGCTGCTGGCAACGGACCCCACACGCAAGCGCACCGGAGGTGCGCTTCTGGGCGATAGGATCAGGATGAACTCGCTTTCCGACGAGCACCTGTTCATGCGCTCGTTCGCAAGCCGCGCCAGCGGCAGGGAAATCGCTGACTGCGTCGGCAGAGCGATCGAGGCCTGCCAGTCGGTCGGCTTCGACCTCGTGCTGGTTGAGACCAGCGGCATCGGCCAGGGCGACGACGCCATCACCGAGGTCGCTGACGTATCGATGTACGTCACAACTCGCGAGTACGGCGCTCCGAGCCAGCTCGAGAAGCTCGAGATGCTCGATGCCGCGGACATAGTCGTTCTCAACAAGTTCGACCGAAGGGGTTCCGAAGACGCGCTCTCCGAGATTCGAAAGCAGTTCAAGCGCAACCGCGAGATGTGGGATGCTGAAGACAGCACACTCCCAGTCATCCCGACCATCGCCAGCCAGTTCGCCAACGCGGGCGTGGACCAGCTGTGGCAAAGGCTTGCGACGATGCTCAATGACCGGCAGGGGACCGAGTTCGCTGCCTCCGAGCCCAGACTCAATGCCGGTGGGTTACCCCACAAATCGGCCCCGATTCCTCCCGAGAGGCAGGGCTACCTCGCTGAGGTCACCGCCGCGGTACGAGGCTACCACGACAGGACCGCCGAGGTGTCATCCCAAGTCAGGCTGGTCCAGCAATTGGAAGCGGCGTCAAGGCAGATGCGCAAGTCCGGCAAGGACGACGCTGCATCCGACCTGGATGTGGAGGCTGCAAGCGTGAGGGCTGCCGTTTCCGATGAGGCGTGGCTGGCGCTGGAGGAGTTCGATGAGCGTGCAGAGGCTTACCGCTCTGGCCGAGCGACCTACACGGTCAGAGGAGAGGAGATCTCGGTCGAGACCACCAAGACCACCCTCTCGGGGCTCGACCTCCCGAGGGTCGCCCTCCCGGACACCGAGGACTGGGGCGAGCGCCTCGAGTGGATCCGCAAGGAGAACGCGCCGGGAGTTTTCCCCTACACTGGCGGAGTGTTCCCGTTCAGGCGCGAGGACGAGCTGCCCGTCCGCATGTTCGCCGGCGAGGGCAGCGCCGAGCGCACCAACAAGCGCTACCACTTCCTCTCGCAGGGCCAGCCGTTCAACCGGATCTCGGTCGCATTCGACTCTCCCAGCCTGTACGGCCACGACCCGGTGGAAAGGCTCGACATCTTCGGCAAGGTCTGCGAGTCGGGCGTTAGCATCAGCACGGTGGAAGAGATGGAGAAGCTGTTTGAGGGCTTCGACCTGTGTGCTGCCAACACCTCGGTCTCCAAGACCATCAACGGCAACTACTGGTGGCACCTTGCCGCCTTCTTCACCGTGGCCATCCGACAGCAGGTGGCGAAGTTCGAGGAGGAGAACGGCAGACAGCCGTCCGACGACGAGCGGGCCGAGATCAGGGCGCGGACGCTGAGCACGGTAAGGGGCACCGTCCAGGCGGACCAACTCAAGGAGGCGATGGGTCAGAACACACTGGTCTTCAACCTCGACACAGCATTGCGGATGATGGGGGACGTCGCGGAGTTCTATGTCGAGAACGAGGTCAGGAACCACTACTTCGTCAGTATCAGCGGCTACCACATCGACGAGGCGGGCGCCAACCCGATATCGCAGGCCGCTCTCACTCTCTCGAACGGCCTGACCTACGTCGAATTATTCAACACGCGCGGGCTCGACGCAGACAAGTTCCTACGCAACTTCAGCTGGTTCTTCTCCAACGGGATGGACCCCGAATACGCAGTGATTGGGCGCGTCTGTAGGCGAATCTGGGCGATTGCCATGCGCGACCTCTACCGGGTCGACGAGCGCGGTCAGAAGCTCAAGTACCACATCCAGGGGAGCGGGCGCAGCCTGCACTCGCAGGAGTTCACATGGAACGACTACCGCACCACCCTGCAGGCGCTCTACGCACTGGCGGACAACGCCAACAGCCTGCACACCAACAGCCGTGACGAGGCCTTCGGCACCCCCACCGAGGACACGGTGCGCGACGCTGTGGCGATCCAGCTCATCCTCTCGAAGGAGTACGGCTGGCTGCAGAACGAGAACCCGCTGCAGGGCTCATACATCGCCGGGTGGCTGACCGACAACGTCGAGGAGCAGGTGCTGAGGATCTTCGAGGAGATGCACGCCCGCGGTGGCGTGCTGGGCTCTCTGGAGGTCAACTACCAGCGCAACCGCATCCAGGACGAGTCGATGGTCTACGAGCACCGCAAGCACTCCGGCGAGCTACCGATCATCGGCGTCAACACTTACGTCGACGAGGGGTCGGCGGTGATGTCGGCCGACGACTTCGACGTCGATGTCACGCGCTCTGACGAGGCCGAGAGGCAGATGGTGATCGAACGCAACAAGGCGTTTAAGGAGGCTCACGCGGCCGAGGCCGAGGAAGGTCTGGCGAGGCTCAAGCAGGTCGCTCGCAAGGGCGGGAACCTGTTCGAGGTGATGATGGACATCGTCGAGCACTGCACCGTCGGACAAGTCACCCAAGCACTGTTTGAGACAGGTGGAAAGTTCCGGCGCAACATGTAGGCGATGCGATGAGCCACGACTGGGAGTTCCAAGAAGATCGGTGGTAGTTCAGCGCTGGCAGCCCGGGCAGTAGAAGGTCGAGCGCCCGGACTGCACGAAGCGCCGGATGGTCGCATCGCAACCCTCAGTGAGGCAGGGCTCGCCCTCCCTGCCGTAGACCTGGTGGCTACGAGTGAAGTAACCGAGGGCGCCGCCGACGCCGACGAAGTCGCTGATGCTAGAACCACCGGCGTCGATCGCCTCGGTGATAACGTCGTGCGTGGCGGCGGTTATCCTCTCGACTCGTCTGGTCACCCCCGACTTTCCCGCTACATTCGCTGCCGACCTGCGAGGTGATACTCCCGCGCGATGCAGGATCTCGCAGACGTAGATATTGCCAAGGCCCGCGACCGTCTTCTGGTCGAGCAGCGCGGCCTTCATCGGAGTCCTGCGGCCGCGGAGCCTCTCGGCCAGATCCATCGGGGTCAGATGGTCAGGGGTCGGGTCTGGCCCCAGATGCGCGAGCAGCTCGTGCTGCTCCTGCTCGTCGGTGGGGAAGAAGTCCATGAAACCGAAGCGGCGGTGGTCCGAATAGACCGCTCGCTCGCCGTTGTCTAGGTGCACCACGACCCAGTCGTGCGGACCCTCGTCGCTATCCTCACTTTCCGCTCCCAGCAGGGTCCAGCGGCCGGACATTCCCAAGTGGCTCAGCCAGGTGTACTCGCCCTCATCGAGTCTGAGCAGGAGGTACTTGCCGCGTTGGTCGATCCTCTGGACCGCCCTGCCTCGCAGGAGCTGATCGAACCCGGGGGGGAAGGGGAAGCGGAGGTCAGGCCGTCGAAGCTCGATGTCGATGATTCGTCTGCCGACGAGGTGCCTCTCGAGACCGAGTCGGACCGTACACACCTCCGGATACTCGGGCACGGGGTTCCGAGTCTGTGCGGCTCCTTCATTGTGACGCGGGGGCGCAGGGGTAGTTTCAATTGGCGGTGCGATACCGAGAGCCGTGGAAGAAGAGCCGGAGACAGTGGTGCTCTCGGGCACCCCCAGTGCTGGCTCGGACGAGTCTGCAGAACCCAACCCATACGCCGCCTCGGGTCAGGCCAGCGCCTACGTGCAACCGCTGATGAAAATCCCCCAGAGCAACGATGTAGCGACTATCTCAATGGTCATGGGAATCGTGACTTGGGTCTGCATCGTCCTGTCGGGACTGTGCTTCACCGTATGCTTGATTCCATTCGCTATGATCGCTGGGATTGTCACCGGCCACATGGGCATCAACAAGGCGAAGGAGATGGGTGGTGAAGGCAGAGGGATGGCGATAGCCGGCCTTGTGATGAACTATCTCGCACTCCTGATAATTGCGGGTGGAGTATTGTTCGGCGCCGTCTTGCTGGGCGGCGCCGGTTTTACCCTCGGCGGCTAGTCAGTTGCGGGCAACAGAACGTGGAATACGATGTGCTGATCCTCTAGTCCGGCAAGGTCTATCCTCTCCACGACCTCGAGCTCCGACTCCCCCAGGATTCTCGCGGCCTTCTCGAACCTAGAGTCGTCGTCGCCGTCCGATGACCGCTCGCTGGCAGCCTTCAGAGAGAGCAGTCCTGTGCCTCCCGGCTTGAGGAAGGCGCCGGCCATCTTGACGAAGGTCTGAGCCTGGTCGGCGATGCTTAGATCCTGGTGCATCCAGTCGGCCTGGCTTCGGATGTAGGGGGCTACCGCATGTGGGATTCGGGCATCACCCAAGACCGGGACGAGGCCGGGCCTCTTGCTTGCGAGCGCTGTCAGATCGCGCATCATCCGAGGCGATATCTCGACCGCTACGACTTGGCCTCCGTGATGGTTTCCCGCGCCGCAGACGTGATCGTGAATGTGGCTCACGGTGCTACCTGTCGAAGCCCCCAGATAGAGGCAGGTAGAGCCCGGCTCGGGAAGCATGTCGGATGCGTCGTTTCCGGTTAGCAGAAGCGCCGCCGCGACCTTGGAGCGAGTGGGGTCCCATGCCCGCCACTCAATGCGGCTGTCCCTCTTGCGGCGCTCGCCTCTGACTGAGATTCCGCGAACAGCGTTCCTAGTCCACAGCGAGCGGCCCTCGCGCCTGACTCCCCAGCCCAGCTTCACAGGCCTTCTAGGCACTCGCTCACCCCCTCTTTGGGGGCTTCGGAAAACGATTGCGGATATTCTCACACTCCCGATTGATCTCGGCTATCTGCTCCTCGTCCCACGGTTCCCCATCAAAGTGGTCCACCCGGACTGCAATCGAGCACTTGCCGGCCATGAAACGAGCTATCTTTCCTCTGACCCAGCGGGGTGCCTTCGATATCTGCGGCAGGGAGAAGAGTGTCGGTGAGTGCTTCGGCGGTGGGGCCCCCCTGCGGTGCGCTGCCATCGCGCTACTCGCACCGAGTACCTGCAGGCTGCCGCTGGGCATCCGGGCAAGCCTCTCGCGGCCTCCTGCGAGGACGATCATCTTAGCCGCGCCTAGGGGCCCCACCACCCTGCTGAGGGTCGGGACGTATTCGCGAGCGAGTTCCCGGGTCGCGTCCTCAGCAGTTTCCAGCCTTCCGGTGAGTTCGACCACACCTCTGGCGTGACCCCTCAGAGCCTCCCATTCTGCAGACGATGGCTTATGCTCAGGAGCTGAGATTCCCAGCGCCTCAGCCGCTTCGTCTATCGAGCCTGCCTCTGCCACAGCGCAGGGTATCTCACGACGCTGGCCGTCAAGGTCGAGCTCGGCTAGGAAGAGTCCTGCCCACTCCACGCATCGCGCCTCGCTTGTCGTCCAAGATGCTCGGAGCTCGCTCGCCGCGGACGAGAGCATATCGAGGCGCCTGTCGAAATCTGCGGCGGCATCGGCAACGCCCCTCCTAGCCAGCCTGTCAGTGGCCTCGGAGAACAGTGCCTGCTCATCCTCATCCAGCTCGGGCCAGCCCGAATCGGACATCGCCCCCAGATGATCTGCCTCGGCATCGGCGAATCTCTCGGCCAGAGTCCTTGCCTCGGGGCTCAGTCTGCCGGATTGGAGCTCGGCCAGCCTGTCAGCCAGGGCTCCGACAGACCTCTTGGAAGACCAGTCCAGCTCATCGACGACGTTGCCGTCGGAATCGATGGCTCGAGCGAGTCTCCAATCGAAGTGAATCCGCACGAATCCCCCGTGGCGCCTTCTCGCTTCAACGGTGCGGTCGGCTCGCAGAGTGCGTTAATGGGATACGCGATTGCAGGGCTGCGAGGCTGGCCGAGGAAAGGATAAATTGAATAGACGGTTTGATTGTCCTTGTTCGGCGTGGTGGAAAACCGGTTAGGCTTAGTGAGTAGATGTTTTGTCCTGAATGCGGTTCTTTGGCGTTCCCAAGACCCGATGGAGACATCAAGTGCCCGAATTACAAATGTGGGTATGAGGGGCCCCTTTCTGGGATCGATGGCTCAGGAGGCACCTTCACAGACCCGATGACCGGTGAGGTCGTCGACTTGTCCAACGCCACTGCCGCGGGCTCGGAAAAGAGCCTGAGGCACCTCACCGAGGTCGTCGCCGAGGAAGTGGCGCGGGGCACCCTGCGCGTAGGTGAAATCAGGTGCCCCAAATGCGACTGTAACGAAATCTACGTCGAGCTGAAGCAGACCAGGGCCAGCGACGAGCCTGAGACCAAGATCTGCACCTGCTCGAACTGCTCGAAGCACTTTAGGGAGTACCAATGACAATCCCGTAGAGCCGCCTACGAAGAATGAAAGACCCCCAAGTATCAGGAGCGACGTACCGAGGTGAGTCCGTGCTCAGAGTTACTGCGAACACCCAACTTATGCGGGAGATCATCGAACTGCTCTCGGTCCTCACCGATGAGGCCAAGATGTCATGGGGCGAGAAGGGACTCAGCATCAAGGTCGTCGACGGCTCGCACGTCGCCCTTCTCTCTGCCACGATTTCAGACGCATGCTTCGAGACCTACGAGGTCGAGCCGGTCGAGATCGGGCTCGAGCTCGGCAAGTTGAGGGACCTGATGACGCTGGCAGGACCTTCCGACCTCGTCGAGATCGACTACGACGACGCGGTCGGGGCAGTCAACCTGAGAGTCGGGGCGGTCCACCGAATCCTGCGTGGTCTCGACACGGGGGCCCTTCAGGACCCGAAGTTGCCCCAATTGGACTTCAACTGCAGCGCCACTATCGGCGCGGAGAAGCTCTCCCGGGCCCTCCGAGCAGCCAGGTTCGTCGGCGAGTTGGTCGAGCTCAGCCTCGACAGCAAGGAGTTGCGTGTCAGCGTGACCGTCGAGGCTGGCGAGGGTGTGAACGTCCGCTTCGAGGCCGGTGAGCTCAGCGAACTGAAATGCGCTGCCCCGACCCAGTCGACCTACTCCCTGCAGTTCCTCGAACCGCTGACTAGGAAACTGGCCGATCGAGGTTTCGCGCAGGATGTCCAGATTCAGTTTCAGGACAAGTACCCGCTCTGCCTCAGCTGGAGCAGTAACGACGGCGGTGCCAACTGGACCTACTTCCTAGCACCACGCGTCTCTAACGAGTGACCCGTGAACTCAAGGGGGCAAACTGGGGCCGGCAGGCCATGAGCCGCTCAGTCTGCGTCATCGTCCCGAGCGTCGCAAACGCGGTGGAACTGGGTATCACGCTCGACGGGCTGCTCTCCCAGACCTACTATGGCCCGCTGGAAATAGTGGTAGTCGGCCCAGGAAGCGATTCGGGTCGAGAGCAGGCTGAGTCAAGGGGAGTCCGATTCATCGACGACGACGCCTCACGCACTCGCGCGGACGCCTGCAACGTCGCGCTCGAAGCGACGGAATCTGACTTGGTGATGTTCACCGATGACGACGTCATCGTCCCAAAGGAGTGGGTCGCCAACCTAGCCCGCTGGTTCGAGAGGCCGGGGGTGGCAGGAGTCGGTGGGCCCAACTTCGCCCCGCCGGAGCACTCCACCCTGCAGCAGCAGATCATCGACGTCAGCTTCTGCAGCACGATCTTCACCGTGGGAACGAACTACGGCAGGCAAGGGGCGGGGAAACTCGATGAGGTCGAGCAGCTGCCCGGAGTCAACTCCGCATACCGGCGCTCTGTACTGCAGGAGGTCGGAGGCTTCCAGCCCGGATGCATCGGTGCTGAGGACGTCATCCTCGACCACTTGATTCGGCAAGCCGGCCACCGGCTGTGGACCGACAGGACAGCTGTGATGTGGCACCGTCGCAGGGACCTCTCAAGGGTGAAGAGGCAGATTCGCAACTACGGTCTGGTCAGGACTCTAGCGAGTCACGAGCACCGCGAGTTGCGCGCCTGGAGCCACACTCTGGTGGCATTATTCCCTCCGATAGTGATAGCGGCATTCGGGTTCTTCTTCTGGGGGCTCGCCAATGGCGGCCTGAACTGGCCCGAGTTCTGGGACATCTCGTACGAGACCGTTCCGATGGGCTGGCCTCGCGCAGGAGTCCATACTCTGGTCAGCCTGATCGTTCTGTACAACCTCATTGCCTGGTACGGGGCGGCCAAGGGGAGCTCTCCCTGCCGGACTCCGAAGACGGTCTTCCTCTCCTCGATTGCTACCTTCGCGCTGCATTGGAACTACGGAATGGGCGTGCTGCGCGGCTGGTGGCGCATTTTCATCGGCAATTCCGGCCTGCAGATAGACGACCGTGTCAGAGGCTAGGCTCAAGCCTCTGCCGCACCGAGCTCACCGGTCTGTATCAACCACTGAGAAGCGTAGACGTTGTCGTTGTCGATCAGTTCCCTGTGAGTGCCTCGCTCGACGATGGCGCCGTCGACCATCGCGATGATCTCGTCGGCGTTGCGAATGGTCGCGAGGCGGTGGGCGACAGCGATGGTGATTCGCTGCTCGCCGCCGTTGGAGGCGCCGAACAGCGACTGCTGAATGCGCTTCTCGGTTTCCGCGTCGAGGGCTGCCGCCGCCTCGTCGAGTATGAGCAGGTCCGGGTCCTTGAGCAGCGCGCGGGCGAGGGCGATGCGGGCGCGCTGCCCCCCCGAGAGCATGACCCCTCTGTCACCGACCATTGTCTCGACGCCCTCGGCCATCTCAGACACGAAATCCCAAGCTCCTGCCGTCTCCAGCGCCCGCTGAATCTCCTCGTCGGAGGCGTCGCGCGCGTAGGCGACGTTGTCGCGGACGCTGCCGAAGAACATGAAGGGGTCCTGGGAGACGAAGCCGACTCGGTCCCTGACCGATTCGATGGTGTATTCGTTGATGTCGATGCCGTTGATTAGGACCCTGCCTTGCTGAGGTTCGTAGAAGCGCTCGACCAGCTTGAGGATGGTGCTCTTGCCTGCTCCGGTGTGACCCATCACGCCGAGGAAATCTCCGAACGATGCTGAGAATGAGATTTCATTCAGCACATTGACCTCGGAAGTAGGGTAGGCGAAGGTGACATCGTCGAACGAGATCGACCTGATGGGACCATCGAGCGGTATAGCATCGGGCTTGTTGAAGATGGACGGCTCGAGGTCTATCAGCGCGAACACCCGCTTGGAAGCCGCCTCGCCGCGCTGGAGCTGGTTCAGCAGCATTCCGAGGATAAACATCGGCATTGTCATGCGCGTTGAAATCAGCAGGAAGGTGACGAACTGTCCGACGGTTATCTCTCCCGACTCCATGAGCCAGCCGCCGGCCGAGACCAGTAGACCGAACGAGAGGCCGGCGACCACATAGATCCCCGGAATGAACCGGTTGCGCAGGTTGGCGGCGAGTATCGCCTGATCTCGGTAGTTACCGCTCTCTCTCTCTACCCGAGAGCGCTCGAAGTCGGTTGCATTGTAGGCCTGCACGACAGTGATTCCGGAGAGCACGTTCTCCAGAATGGCGACTATACCGCCAGTGCTCTCGCGCTGCTTCCTGTAGCGACGCTGGACCTTCGTCGAGAACCAGACCACCATTGGTATGACCAATACCAAGGGGATGAACAGGATGAGCGCCAGGGTTGGGGACATCCAGTACATGATACCGAACGCGGCGGTGAAGGTGATGGCGATGCGTATAATGCTGGTGCTGGCATCGGATACTATGTCCTCCAACTGAGCTATGTCTGCCGACAGCACCGACATCAGATTGCCCGTCTGACGGGTCTCGAAGTAGGAGGCCTCCATAGCCATCAGGCTCGTCGTCGCATCCATCCTGATGTCGTGCTGTACCATGTAGGCGGTGGACTGCCAGAGGTACTCGCTAATGCCCTGGAAGACAGCGAGAAACGAGAAGGAGACGAGAATCAGCAGACCAAAGCCGAATTCGACAGGTTCTATCGGACCGAATGACGGGAGGATATCTGATGTGACCAGGCTCTCGATGGTAGAGGCGGTGAATGTTTTATCGCGGTAATAATCTGCGGCCGCGCCTATGGCGATGAAAGGAATTAGGTCGAAGGCTCGAGCAGCGGCATTCGCTCCTACGCCCCCCGCGGCTCGCCTCCAATAGCGCTTGAGATAAGGGACTACCCGCCATATCTTGCGGCCGACAACCTGCTTCTCATCAGCGAGGTCAGACCCATCCTTGCTGATTGCGATACCCCGGTCAGTACCAGCTCGTGGGTTCGGCAACATTGGTCGCTCGTTCTGACGGCACCCTTTGAATGCTTCACTCCGCCGGAGATGGCATCGTCCCTCCGCGATGGGGGACGCGTGAATGCTTCACTCGTCGTTATTCCCCCACCGAATCGGTTTAGTGGGAGCCTGAGGTCGGCGGGTCACCGCGCCTGTGGTGAAGGGGTATCATCTGAGGCTTCCAACCTCCAGTCCCGGGTTCAAATCCCGGCGGGCGCACCAATAATGTCTACCTCCGTTCACTTCATCAACCGGCCCAAAGTGGCTCGTTCGTGCTGCTCCGTCAGAAGTTGGGGGTAGTCGTGATGTTCCTGTTCCTGCCGATCAACGGGCCGATGTGGAGGATGGGCCTAGCAGAACTAGGGTATGAGGTCCCAATAGGCGAGTTCCAAGGCTTCGTCCTGACCATGATACTGTTCGTGACGGGTGCCGTGATGATGTTCATGCCCGAGTTACGGTGGCCTAGCGAGTAGCGTACAGATCTGCTGGCCACTCGCTGTGGATGCCCGTCATCAGGTCACTGACCTCGTCCTCGCTCCAGTCGGCTGAGAGCAGCGCAGCGCACAACTGCTGGGTGCGCTTGGGGACCGTCTTGGGACCGAGCACCGCTCCGGGTCGTCGAGGATCATCGAGGAAGTCGGTCTCCATCCCCCAGGGCGCTGCTGCTGAACGCGCTGTTGCGACCAGCCTCTCGACACTCTGCCTGCCCACACTCACAGTAGCTGCGAGTCCGTGCGTGAAGCCAGAGCTTACGTCGGCCGGGGCGTAGTGCCGGATCGCTCTGTTCCTCGGCAGGCCGGCCTTGTCGCACAACTCGGCGAGCTCCCTGCAGGTGGTCTCGCCGTTGTCCTCCACATGCAGCTGGATCGTAGTGCCGGCCCCAGCGGCCAGCGACATGACCTCGACTAGGAGCTCGTTGGCAGCCGCCCAAGTCTGCTCGTCGACGGGATAGTGAGGCCTTCCGACCTCCCCCAGGCAGACTGCTTCACCGGCCTCGATATGCTCGAGAGCGAGCCCTACGGCCTCGAGGTGGAGCTCGCTCGACCTCTCGAGGCCCAGCGGCTCAATCTGATGCGCCCATACGACGGGGTGAGGGCCGAGTACGACTCCGACGTCGATTCCGAACTCGGCCCCGACCTCGTCGGCCATGCTCAGCGTATTTGCGTAGGCAGCCCGGTAGCCGTCGAGGTCTGTCGGAAGAGCGGCAGCGGAGAAGGCGGGCTTGTGAACCAGCATGATACCGGTACCGCCGACTCGAGTGAACTCGGCGATTGCGTCGAGGAACCTGTTGGAGCGGTCGAGGTGGAGGTGCTGGTCGAGGATGGGGCCGGTCCAGCGTCCGTCGACCAACATCATGCTCTCACGCTAGGGCTCCCTCTTCCTCCAGCAAGTCGGCCCAGTGTCGGACGGCCATCTCGGCGATCTTCTTCGAGGACTGCCCGAGTACGACACCTTGGCCGTTGTTGAACATCAGTAGTTGCGAGTTGTGCAGAGTCGCGGTGATCCTCAGCGCCCCGAGGCGGTCGTCCATCTCGATGTCCGCGAATCTCTCCGCGGCCAGATCGAGTAGCACAGTTCGTCCGATAGAGAATCTGATGAGCATGTCTCCCGACTCCATCCGCAGATTCTCCTCCGACATCCCGAGAGTTAACAGGAGTTCCTGGATGGCGAGCCTAGCGACCTCGCCCCGGGCTATCCCGTGGACCAGCACCGAGCCGCTCGGCTCGATGACGAAGGTGGCGCGCGGCTGCTCGTGGCTGACCACGACGTAGGGGCCACTGACCGAGCCACCTGCGAGAGTCACTGCCTCCTGGTGGTTGATCGGGGAAGAGGGTGTGAACATGAAGGTCTGGGTCTCGACGTCGATGACGATTCCCCCCTCCTCCATGATCAGCCCTCCTTCCGCATCGTTTCCGCGTCCGGCCAAGTGCCGACCGCGACCTCCAAGGAGGGCAGCCATGCCTGATGGACGGGTGTCAGCAGGGTGGCGTCCCGTGCTACAGCATCATCAACCCTGTTGTTCCTCAAATCTGCGAGTGCGCCCCGCAGACGGGCCGCGAAGCGGTGGTTTCGCTCAGAGAGCATCTCCGGCGTCAGGGCGCCTTGCTCCTCGATCCACCAAGCTGCACACGAGGCTGCGGCGGCGCCCAAGTCCGGGCCGACCCCCTTGGACCTCTCGACCATCGGTATCGCTAGGGAGAGGGTCTTGCGCCAACGTCGAGAGGTCGTGAGAGTGGACAGCAGGGAGGTGACTCGCGACTGCTCGTCTGCGCTCCTCTCGAGCCAGTTCAACCACGATTCGTCATCCAGTTCCGGCTCGATAGCGTAGATAGGCATGCCGCCTCTGGCGTTGTCCGCGTGCAGCAGCAGGCGGGTCTGCTCCGGGTCGGGAATCTTGGGCCCGTCGACCTCGTGCTCCTGAAGGTCCTTCATCAGCCGACCTAGGACGGTTCCCGATGCTATAGCGGCCTCGATGTGAACGCCCGGGCTCTGCTTGTCCTGCTCCTCATCATGCCTCCAAGCGCTCAGATCGCTCAGGCTGAACAGAAGGGCCAGGCCGTCCCAGGAGTCCCTGTATCGCAGGGAGTTCGGCATCCGGACGCATGGCAGATGCGGCCACAGCACGATGCGTCCGCCGTCCGGGTCCTCCAGAATCGCTGGATTCCACCGCAGTAGAGGCACTTCCATGGCTCTCCGAACGGTCACCTTCGGTTGAAGACAACGGTCGAAGAACCGATTCGGGGAAGATTGCAGAAATGTTAGATTGAAGGGGGATGGGCTCTCGAGGTCGGCTGAGAGACATGGGTGAGCCTCACTCCCTCAAGCCCGTCGTGCTGCTCAACGAGGTGTTCCCCGGGGACACCAACTCGATGAACACGCTGTACGGAGGTCGTCTGATGTCGATCATGGACACCGCGGCTGGTATGGTCTCGAGCAAGTTCGCCCACAGCGAGTTCGTCACCATCTCCATCGACGCCCTGAAGTTCCGCAGACCGGCCTACCAAGGCGACGTCATCCGTACTACAGCGAGGGTCGTCTGGACCTCGCCCCATACGGCTGGCGTGCATGTGGTTTCATGCCGACTCTCACGCTCCGAGTGGGAGGGCGAGGAGATCTGCTCCGGCTTCTTCTTTATGTGTGCTGTAGACTCTGAGATGAGGCCCACTGAGATTCCCCAATTCACACCTTCCACAGACGAGGAGAATGATCTCTGGGATAGGGCGCAGGCTGCCCGTAACGCAATGGGATGAGATCGTAAACAACCTGAAACTGCTGCATTCGGCGTTCGGCTCGTGTGCGCGTAAGGCGCACGCGCGGACTCTCAGCACCCCGAGCAGTTATAGCCAACCAGAGTCGCTCAAACTGCCGGATGCACTCAGTCGGGCGTGAGCCCGACCAGGATGATGAGAAGTCGGAACTGTTCGGCAATCTGAATCTGGTCGGGTCAGGAGGAAGGTTCGTCGCAGTCCTCACCAAGCGTCAGCTGACGCTGGAGAGATTCGATGGGCACGGAATTAGACTGACGCTCGGGTCGATATCCAGAATGCGCCACATGAAGGTCCCGATGCTCCCTGGAGGATTGGTCCCCTTGGGCTTCCTAGCAATCTACCTCGGGGTAAGCGTCATGCTCCCTCCATACGCCATGGTGTCGACAGCTGCAGGCGCGCTGACGCTGCTCGGATACCTGGTCTCTCGCACCTCGGTCCTAGCCATCGAGACCGAGGCCGGTGACAGGCACATCGTCTCCGGCAGCGAGGGGGTCCTGCTCAGACTGTGCCTGATGGTCGACCGAATCCGCCATGGCTGCTCGATGGAAGAGGCCAGGATGGGGCTCGAGCACATCGATGCCGAACTGCCGTCATACCCTGCTTTCAGGGATGCGGGCGGAAATCTGCCAGAGCCCAGGGGGCTCTTGGCCGCACCCGAGGATGACCTGCTCATGACCGATATCGAGGAGGAGCTGATGTCCTTCGATTTCGGTGCTCCGGCGCCTACCACAGCACCTGAGCCGCCTCAGGCCACGACAGAGCCGTTGTTTCCCCGGGAGGCCGAGGAGCGCGTCGCTACTGAGCCGTCATACTCGCCTCAGACCTACCAGCCGTCGGCTCCTCCGCAGGAGGCCGTCCCGGATGCCTATGTGAGGGCCTGGGGTCGTGAGGAGGCACCCGACTGGTACAACGAGAAGCCTGACGCAGACAGCAGGATCGACTCGGCTCTCGGGGAGGCTGCGGCCGGGGCCATGGACCTCTTCGGCGAAGGCGGCATCTTTGATGCCGAACCGCCTTCCAGCTACTCGCCGCCGACCACTCCACCGCCGAGGGGCACCCCGACGCCGAGCCCACCGACCTACACAGAACCCAGCACCTACATCCACGCCACGGGCCCTCTGGCAGTGCAGAGGAGGCCGACCAGCTCCCAATTGATTAGGAGGGCCCACAGCAGATTCGGACCCCCTGCCGGACCTTACCTCGGACCCGGCCTGCCCGCTCCGACCCAAGATGCCGTCAGAGACGAATGCAGGGCGGGGGTCGTGAAGCAGGCCCGAGCCCGACAGGCCCTTCTAGGCCAAGGCGGCAATCCTACGCCGCCTGCCCTCGACGCCGCCAGCCTCGAGGAGTTTCCCGGCATCTCGAAGCTGGCGAGCTCCATGAGCACCGGACGTGTCAAGACCAACAAGAGGGCTATGCGAAAATCGAGTCCCAGCTGGATTGAGGCCCTGTTGCGCCCGGCTTCCAGAACCGCTCGAAGGGGGGTGCATTCCTATGCCTCCGAATATGGTGACGGTGATGGCGGGACCGCGAGCTCGGATGCTCGCTTCCAGAGTTCACAGCACATCCGTCTGCGCAGCGACCAGGACCACCAAGCTGACGTGGCTGCGCGAGTCAGGGAGATGCAGGGGGCACAGAGCCATTCGGCCAAGGACGCCCTGAGTGAAGTCGTCAACAGGGTGTCGAGCGGGGAGGAGAGAGGTCCCACGGAGCTACCCCCACCAGCAGGTGGTCTGAGGTTCTCGCAGTTGAGGAGGACCTCATCGAAAGGAGATCTGCATCCGCTGCCCGGAATCCGCAGGCTGGAGTAATCACAGCCCGACCATTCGTCGGTACTTGTCAGCGCGAGCGTGGTACCTCCCACGCTCTAGTTCGTAAAGCCCCGATGCACCCAGCCCCTCGACGGTGAACGAGGCCGTCACAGTAGCATGCACAAGCGCGTTGCGCATCGTGTCGAGCTGGTTCAACGCGCCCTTGCGCCCGGCTATGTTGGCCAGCAGTGCGCCGGCGAAGGAGTCGCCGCACCCCGTGGGGTCGACCATGTCCTCGGTGGGATAGGCAGGGAGGGTGATGGTACCGCACGGAAGGTGCGCGACCGAGCCGCTCCCGCCACGCTTGACGATCAGGCTGCGGGGCCCTGGTCCGGCGGCCTCGCCGCCGTGCAGAGCGGCGCCGGAGCGAACCGCTTCCACGGCGCGAGAGAGGATTCCGTCGCCTGCTATCGCACAGACCTCCTCCTCGTTCAGTATCGCGATGTCGACCTTGCGCAGGGCCTCTGACAGGGCCTCGAACTCGGTCTCGATCCACAGCATGAAGGAGTCGAGTGCGGTCACAGCCGCGCCGGGACACTGGTCCAGCACGGAGACTTGTGTACGCGGGTGCGTGTTGGCGCAGAACAGGACTTCGGGGTCGTTCCAGGCGGCGGGGACCTCGGGGCTGAAGTCCCCCAGCACGTTGACATCGGTAGATATCGTATGGACCTCTTCCATCGAGCCCTCGTATCGACCGGCCCATCGGAAGGTCCGGCCGTCCCTGCGGACCACACCTGCCAAGTTGAGTCCGGCTTCCTCGAGGATGATCTGAGCATCGCTCGGGAAGTCGGTTCCAACCGCACTGACCAAGCCAACCCTAGGTGGCCTCCTCGGTTGCAGCGGCAAATGGAAGACAGATGACAGGCCGGCGTGAGTGGCAGCCCCACCGAGCAGATCGGAGCCGCTGGCCTCAGGAGTCTCGATATCATCGAAACCTATACTTCCGACGATCACCATCTCCACTGCCTCACCTCCCGTCCAGCAGTCCTGGGTGCCCGTCGAGGTATTCCACGTTCACTTCTCTATTGCGGAAGTCGGTCTCGTTCAGAATCGCCCGGTGCAGGGGTATCAGAGTGTCCACTCCGATAATCAGGGTCTCGCCCAGCGCTGCGTCCATCTTGGCAATGGCCTCCTCGCGCGTGGGCGCCCACACGACCAGCTTGGCCAGTAGTGAGTCGAAGGAGGGGGGCATGTCGTACCCCGTGTGCGCGTGCGTGTCCACGCGCACGCCCGGGCCGCCGGGCCAGTGGCACTCCCAGAGACGGCCCGGCGATGGCTCGAGCGTGAACGGGTTCTCCGCGTTGATCCTCACCTGAATGGCGTGCCCGCTGAGCTTGATGTCATCCTGGGAGAGTGGTAGTGACTCCCCAGCGGCCACGCGTATTCCCAACGAGACGAGGTCGACGCCGGCGATCATCTCGGTCACCGTGTGCTCTACCTGCACCCTCGGATTGACCTCGAGGAAGTAGAACTCGCCCTCGGTGTCTCGAAGGAACTCGAATGTCGCCAGTCCCTCGTAGCCGACAGCCTCTGCTCCTGCGACGACCTTCGCACCGAGTTGCTGCCGTATCTCGTCGGACAGCCACGGGCCCTCCTCGAGGATCTTCTGGTGGCGGCGTTGTATAGAGCAGAACCTCTCGCCGAAGTGCACCGCCTCCGAGCCGTCGCCCAAGACTTGGAATTCGATGTGTTGGGCGCCTTCGATGAACTTCTCTATGAAGACCCTATCATCGCCGAAGGCCGAGAGCGCGCGGCCTTGGCAGAGCCTCAGTGCGGCCTCGAACTCGTCAGCGGAGTTCACCACCTGTATGCCGATGCCGCCCCCGCCGGCCGCGGCCTTGATCATCACCGGGTAGCCGATTTCCTCGGCCACGCTGCTGGCTTCGGCCTGCTCGGACACCGGCTTGCCAGAGCCCTTAGCGACCGGTAACCCGGCCTTGACCATAGCATCTCTTGCCGCCAGTTTGTCACCTAGGAGTCGTAGCACCTCGGGGCTGGGTCCGATGAACTTGATGCCTTCCTCCGCCAGCCTCTCAGCGAAGGTCGGGTTCTCTGCTAGGAATCCGTAGCCCGGGTGAACGGCGTCGGCCCCGACCTCCTTGGCCGCGGCCACGATCGCCTCGATGTCCAGATAGGAGGCCAAGGGGTCGTCTCGGGCGATGAAGACGCCCTCGTCAGCCAGTCGGACCGGCAGAGTCAGTCGGTCATCGCGGCCGTGAGCGACAACCGCCTCGATTCCGAGGGAGCGAAGAGAGCGCAGTATCCGCAGCGCGATTTCGCCGCGGTTCGCGATGAGAACGCGCCGGAACATGGTGAAGCCCCCTGCGTGCGCGTCGTATGAGTCATGCGGAGCCAGAGGCGGGGTCAGTAGACGTCCCTCAGGTAGCGCTTCTCGGTCTTCATCAGGCCGGTCTCGACGAACTCCTTCGCCTCCTCGTCGGACATGCCGCCGTGCTCGGCGCAGATTTCGATGAGGGTGGAATGCACGTCCTTGGCCATGTAGTTCTTGTCGCCGCAGACGTAGAAGTAGCCGCCGCCGCTGAGCCAGCTCCAGATCTCCTCGCCGTGCTGCTTCATGAGGTGCTGGACGTAGACCTTCTCCGGACCAGCGCGGGACCACGCTAGGTCATGCCTGTCGAGCAATCCGTTCTCCTTCCAAGCCTCCATCTCCTTGCGGTAGTAGTATTCGCCCCCCTCGGTCCAGTCTCCGAAAAACAGCCAATTGCGCCCGGTCGCGCCATCGAACTCACGCTGCTGGAGGAAAGCTCGGAACGGAGCGATGCCCGTGCCCGGGCCGACCATGATGATGTCGATGGAGCCGTCCTCGGGCAAAACGAACGAGCGGGTCGGCGACATGAACACACCGATTTCGGTGTCATCGACCTCGCAGCGCTCGGCGAGGAAGCCAGTACATAGGCCGGTTCGGTCGCGCTCGTGGTGATTGTAGCGCACGGTGGCAACGGTCAGGTGCACGGTGCCCGGCTCGTGCTCGGGACTGCTCGCTATCGAGTAGAGTCGTGGTTTCATCCGGTCCATGCCGTCGACCAATTCCTGCGGGGTGAATCCAATGTGGCCGAAGTCCCCGAGGACGTCGATGTAGTCGCGCGACCAGATGTAGTCCTCCATCGCCTTGGCGTCTCCAGTGAGTTCGTTCCACAGGTCTTCGGCCGGATTGCTGGCAAAGCCTATCTCGGCGTACCCCTCGGGAACGTCTTCATCCACTCCGCTGCCCTCCCAGTCCATCAGCAGCGAGCCATCGTCGGACGAGACGCGCTGTCGCTTGACGATCCGAATCCCTATCGTCCCGGTGTCAGAGGTCAGTCGTGGTCCCAAGCCCCCGATCCACTTCTTCGAAACACGATGGACCTCGTAGCGGTCTGTGAGTGCCTCCCGCAGGCTGCATGCCCCCAAGTGGGTCTCGACCTTCTCGTCCCCTGAGAAGTTGCACATGGAGAGTATCTCATCGACCAGTTCGGGCGGGCATCTCGGAATCACGGCGATGGCATCGCCGGCCTTGTACTCCAATCCGGAGTCGCCCAAGTCGAAGACGACATGGCGGGTCTCCTTACGTGATCCCTCGCTGTTGAGAACGAAGTTCTCACTGAGTATTGACGAGTATGGATTCTTCACACTCCAGTCTGGCATATCGAGGCCTCGAAGTCTTCGGGCCTTGCGAAACACGGCCTGTTTATGAAGAAATGCTGAACGGGGGCAGCCGCCGTTCTGACGAGGCAGGCGATGAGGTCAAGTCATGGGGCCCTCATCGGGGTTCGTGGCGCGCATTGACTTCCTCGGCACCGGCAACGCATTCTCCCCTCCGGGGCGCATGCACGCGCTGGCCCTGCTGGATAGTAGCGTGCTGGTAGACGCGCCGCCTACCGTGTTGGTCCAACTCCGACGCGCAGGAGTCTCCCCGGCCGACATCGAGCATCTGCTGTTCACTCACTGGCACGCCGACCATACCTTCGGGTTCCCCTTTCTCCTGCTCGAGCGGCAGCACGTCTCCGATCCGGATGCCACCAAAACCCTCGGTGTGCATCTGAGGCCTGGGGGCAGAGACATCCTCGACGTGCTGTGCAGGACTGGATTCCCCGGCAGCTTGGACGCCGCCCTCGATGAGCGGGCGAACTGGTCGGAGTCGGAGTCGGGAGAACTGGCTGGTACCGACTGGAGCTATGAGAGGTTCCCGGTCTGCCACACGCCCGAGACTGACCCGCACGGATACGAGTTGGTCCACTCGAGCGGCTTCCGCCTCCTACACTGTGGCGACTCGGGGCCGTGCGAGGGAATAGAACAGAGGAGCGCCAGAGCCGATGCCGTCCTGCTCGAAATGGGCATTCCGGACTTCGTTCAGAGCCCTCACCACCACACCCCATCGGATGTCATCTCGTTTGCACGGAGATACCCGGACGCCCTCGTGTTGGTCACCCACAACTACGCCAGCGGTGTGGGCATCGAGGGTGGTTTCCCGATGCCAGAACTTCCAAGTTCGGTGCACCAGCTCGAGGACGGGGATAATCTGATTATCGACGAGAATGGCAATTTTTCCCTAGATATTAATTCTTGAGATAAATTATCTTAGTTTATATTGGCCACCACCATAGCCATGGAATTGCGTGGCATCGAGGCGTCTCAGAAGGGCTCTCCGACCGTGGCGACGAGCTGTGATTGGAGGTGAATCCATTCAGATCGAGGAGAGGTTAGGAACGAAGCAGACGATGTATTTTTCACACTGCTTAAAGATGTGCACAATCGATGTACTGAGTGTAAATTAAGTAGGGCTGTAGCGTCGGTGGCAACTCATATATATGGGGCCTCTCAGAGAGAGAGAATTCAAGTCGCCGACGAATTAACTCGGACAGTCTTATTACCTCTGACGGCCTCGGTGAGAATCCGCGTTGGCCGGCACCTACTCCTGTGGAGTAAGATGGGAGGCAGGAGACGCGCCTTGGCCCGTGGTGGAAGAAAATGGACGGAAACATTTTCGAGAAAATCCTAGGGCAAGATAGTCTCTTCATCGACAGGAAGGCTTTCGACCACGCTTTCGAGCCTTCCAACCTCCCCCACCGCGACCACGAGATCGAGTCCTTGGTTAGAAATTTGGTCGATGCCCTAAACGGCCACATCCCCTCTAACATGCTGCTCTACGGGGTGCCCGGATCGGGCAAGACTGTGGTCACGAGGTTCGTGCTCGGACAACTCCTCGACAAGGGAGTTGAGATGGGGCAGCCCGTCCAGACTTACGAGATAAACTGCCGCAACGTCGACACCAAGTATCGCGTGGTCCAGACCATCGCATCGCAACTATCCAGGCGGGGGGACACACCCATCCCCTTCACTGGCTGGCCCACCGACAGGGTCCTCGAGACACTGATCTACAGGATGGACAGGGCTGGTGGAGTCCACATAATCGTGCTCGACGAGATCGACAATCTTGTCGCCCGCGCTGGCGACGACCTGCTGTACAACCTCACCAGCCTCAACACCGTTCTGAGGAATGGCCGATGCTGCATCATCGGCATCAGCAACGACCTCAACTTCACTCAGCAACTTGGCCCCAGGGTCAGTTCGAGACTGAGTCAGGAGGACCTCGTCTTCCACCCATACGGGGCCCCCGAGATACAGGACATCCTGAGCGAGCGCGTCGAGACCGGCCTGCGCGATGACGTGTTGGAGGGAGGCGTGCTCGAGTTGTGCGCGGCCTTGGCAGCCCAGGAACATGGCGACGCGCGTAGGGCGCTCGACCTTCTGCGCATCTCTGTTCAGAAGGCGGAGCAGAGGGCCCAGGTGAAGGTCGACCCCAGACATGTGAGATTAGCGCAGAGCCAACTGGAGTACGACCAGGTGACGCCTGTCCTGAAGACGCTGCCATTGCATCAGAAGCTAGTGCTGTTTGCGATCAAGTTGAACGAGGAGAATGGCCTGAGAAACATCTCGACTGGCGAGATCTACCGGACTTACGCGGACGCGTGCATGAAAATCGGCTTCGAGCCTCTGACCCCCCGGAGAATCTCCTCCCTGCTGAACGAACTCGACACGCTCGGCCTGATTATGGCTAGGAACGTGAGCAAGGGCCGAGGTGGCAGGAGCAAGCAGGTCAACTCGGCCATCCCCAAGGCGATAGACGCCATCAGCACAATGGGTGAGAGCGAGCCGCTGATCGGCGAGGCGGCTCTAGGCAGGTACAACCTGCAGGGCCAACTCTGAGAGTCTCGTCTGCCCTCAGACAATCGTTATACCGAAAGGGAAGGTCGCCGGCCCGATGTCCATGGCAGATTCGGAGTGGGGCGATGCTCTGACCCGCCCCAGCGGCACCGCATCGGGCGCTGCGATAGTGCTCGGCGTCTGGGTCGTTGCTCTGACCGTCGTCAATCTGTTATCCGGAGCCTACTCCCCCGGATTCAAGGTGCTGTGGATCGGATTCATCGGCGGTAACCACGGCGTCGATTTATCATACATCGCGCACGATGGTTCGTCCTTCGTACTTGACGATGCGGTCTTCGGCCTGCTCGGGATAGCGCTGCTAGCCTTGGGCAGCATGGGCATGGGCAAGGCAGTCGACGGTGGAGTCGGGGTCTGGGCCCGAGGCATCCCGCAGCGTCCAGTCGTCTCCAGCCTGTTCTCTTCCGAGGGAGGCGCGAGCAGGACTCTGGCCAGCTGGCTCATCGTGCTGGGCGTGACGTTCTACCTGTACTGGAGTGCTGTGAACACCACCTGGGTCGACCCTGGCGTCTACGCTGTGATGATCGTGTTCGTCGCATTCGGCTTCGGCATCCACGCGATGGCCGATGCCGAGTCCTGACTCAATCGGCCGGCTTAAAACCGCTCAGCAGCCTGCGGCAGCGCTGCTTGGCTTCCTCGCTGCACCACCTGACGACGACGCCTTTGCCAGGCTGGCCGTAGAGCACTACCGAATCAAGCGGGGCGAGAGGATGCAGGAGCAGAGGAGCTAGGTCCTCCTCGCCGTCGACTTCAATGAGATGGGTCGCTCGGCTTTCCATCCAAGAGGACACGGCGTGCTCGCAGGCTTCCAATAAGGAGGGGGTGAGGGAGCCAGCGGGGCTCTCGCAATGCAACACCCCATCGTAGGCCGAGGGATCGAGCCCCTCGGCGCCCTCCCAAGGCTCCCTCCTAGTGCGCCCGTCGACCAGAGCGATGTCAGCTGGACGGCCGAGGTCCTGCAATGCGCGGACAGTCACATCCCCGACGGCGATGATCGGGCCCCACTCCCATTCAGTATGGGCAAGTACCTCGGACATGGCTACGGAAGGGTCGTCCTCTGGGCCCGGCACCAATAGGCCGAACGGCTCCTTGAGCTCTGCCTCGACCTCCGGAGTCAGTATTATTCTGCCCTCTCTGACCGAGTCCGGAATCCAAGGCAGTCCCTCGCGGTCGATCTCGCCGTTCCTGATTCTCGTGCTCGAAATCGGATCGCCGTCCCAAGCGAGGACGTGCTCGGCCTCAATGATTGCCAGTTCGTCCAGCCCGTTGTCGCCCCTCATCCGATTGATTATCTCGCACTCCGGACGGGTCTCTGCAGTGCAGACGATAGCGGAGGCGTCGGTGTGAGTCGAAGCTGGTCCGTGGTTGTCCTCAAGGACATGCATGCTGACCCTTTCTGCATCCTGCCCGAGCGCTTCCCTCATCTCACCGGCGCGAGTCTCCCACGGATTGATGCGCGGATCCTTCGTTCCGGTTGCCGCATCGGAGGTCAGCCAGACCTCCAGCGAGGAGCATTCCGAGAGGCCGCTTTGGAGCAGGGACAGGTGGCCGGCATGGAAGCGGTCGAATGTGCCGCCGATCAGACCGACGCTGTGCATTCGAATTCCCACCTCGTTTCTTGCTCCGGGTTGAAATGTGTGCCCCGGGGCGTAACGGCGGCCTTCACAGCTTGGCTCAGGCGCCTGACCCACCCCGGGACGTCTGTCGGATTGTAGGGTAGTCCCTTGATTCATTCCTTCCGGTCATCCGGGGACCTAACACAATCCGGCCACTTGCTTTGCTCCAGTGATCATTCCATTGCAGCTGGTCACACTGGTCTTCGACAAGTGGCGACCCGAACTTGGTACCGTGATTCATCCTATTCCTCCAGCGGGGGGCTTCGTCGCCACGGTGTTGCAGCTCGGGAGTACATCGGCCACCGGAGGTGGTCAAGAACCCCTCGGTTGGTATATTGCGGGCTTTCAGCCCGAAATCGAAGTGGAGGAGACTATTCCTGTGTGATAACCCGAGCTTCGGAGCAGCAGTCTCTCGGCGATCTCAGCATCGCCGTCCAATGCGACGCTGGCGGAGAACTTGGGCCACTTCTCGACAGGCTGAGCCAGCCATCCCGAGAGCGGATGGGTCCTGCCTGGACGGGGGGCCCTCCCTTCGTTGATGGCGTCGAGCGCCTCCATCAGGTCGAGCAAGGGCGCAGCGCTGTCGGGCAGGCCCTCGCGCTCGCGCCTCCCACGGAGCCTGCGAATGAGCAAGGAGTGGATCTCGGGGTCGCATCCGGGGTGCGTGTAGGAACGCAACCCGGGGGCCTGGCACTCCTCACCGACGGGGCGTAGGACTGCCGCGCACCAGGGAAGTGGGTTCAAGATGAGCCAGTCAGTGGACTCCTCTTCCCTCAAGAGGATGACTAGAATCTCAGGAGAGATTGGTGCCCACCATCCAGTCGGGAGGACGCTGGCGGTCCTCTCCAACTCCTCCAAATCGAGTTCGCTCCCTTCGAGCACCCTGTCCACGAGCCTGGCCCATGTGTTCAGGTCGTGACCCTTCGGCATCTCCCGCCCCCTGCTGCGTATCCCCTCGAGTATCGGCCGGAAACTGGCATCGTCATTCCTGCCGGAGGAGTAGAGCCACGCGACTCCCTCGAGAGCCTGCAGGGAGTGCAGGGGAGGGTGGGATAGCCATGCCTCGAGTGACCAACGCAGGAGGTCTGCGTGCATGTGCTCAGGCAGCCAGGGGGCGTTTGACAGTAGTTGGGTTGCGACCCAAGCCGCCCCGCGAGACGCGTCCTTGGGATCGGTGGCCGGTCTGGCTCGAAGGGCAGTCTCCGAATCCTCCCTGAACTTCAGAGTCAACTTGCTGGAAAACTCGGCGAGTACCGAGTCGGGAGCCTCCTCGGCGACCTCCGAGAGCCTCTCCAATGGCAGGTTGTCGAGATCCATGAGGACCAGCCATTCGGAACTCAGTCGGTCCCGGAGTCGCTGCCACCGCGGCCATCTAGTTCGTGGGGGTGACGCAATCCAAGCGGCGATCGGGTATCTGGCCTCCATCTGATTGGCCCACTCCTCGCTGCCGTTCGGGTGCTGCGAGATTGCCGAGTTGATCACCGACAGGTGGCCCTCGTCCAGTTCTGCCGGCTCATCCAGCTCGATGCCCAGGGAGGCCCATGGGGACGGGGCAGGGTCATCCAAGGCGATGAACATTGGAGTCTGCATCGGGTCCATGAGGCGAATGGGCAGGATCCTGCCTCCCCTAGTCGAGAGTTGCAGCCAAGGCAGAGGCCTCAGTGGGTCGGCCACCAGCCTGTCGAGGGATGCGAATGCGGGGGTGTCCCTCTCGAGGAGTGCCAGCCGCAGATTGGAGTGGGAGATGATCGAAGACACCAGGTCGTCAGGCAGGTCATCGCTGACTTCGAGGACCATCGGGGGGCGCTCCTCGTCGTTGAGCGCCCATCGCACGAGCGCCTCGCCCGATGAGCCGCCCAAGCCCCTCAGGTCGAGGATCCTAATGGCGTCCTCGTCGTCGGTGAACACCGACTCGCCCCAGTCCCTCCTGAAGCGACGCCAGGTCGAGTCGTCGGTCCGCACCCTGCGCGTCGCGCTGACTCGGTCGCGCAGGGCCTGCACCCGCTTGCGTCGCTCGGCGTCGGTCAGACGCGGGTGGGCCCGCTCAATCCAGAAATCGAGCGCGGACAGTGGATAGGCGTCGCCCTCGGCGTCGAGGCCGCCGAGGTCGGCGATGACCAGCGAGTTGGCCCTCGCAGTCCGCAGCAGCATTGTGCGGGGCAGTCTCTCCTCCATAACTGCGGCAATCGGATCCTTGGGTCGAACATGCGGAGAGAGCTCGTGACAAGCGCCCAGCACCCACTGGCCCCTGTGATAACTGCTCTCGGGCAGTGGTGGCGCCGGTCGGAAGCTCGGAGTGCCGAACCACTGACCAGGGGCTATTGCGACGGGTCGCTCCGAGTCCAGCAGGCGAGCCCGGATAATCCCGATCACTGTCCGTTCACCTGCGTAGGCCGCTATGCTCTCTGGATCAGAGGAGGGAGGGGGGGCAGGCTTCACCTCCATTGAGGAGAGGTCGAACCACCTCGGATTCCTCTCCCTCAGCACGGCCCAACTCCAAGGTACCCCATCGCTTCCGGTGGACGACGAGTCGTCGCCGACGGGGCTCGGAGGGCGGTCCGGAATCAGCAGCAATGGGGAGTCAGTTGGCTCCATAACACCCAGCAGGAGGTTGGGTCCGTCACGAGCCAGCAGACAGCACATGCTGGTGTCATCCGGCAGAGGCAAGGCCTCGGTGGCCCTGGCCAACTCGTCATCCCTCACCGACTCCCATCCCGATTCGGTCAGGTGGATCCTTGCACCACGGCTTCCTGCAGACAGGTCGCTGGCGACCAGTCCATCGTTTCTCATCCGTCTTAGTTCGGCTGAGGCGTGTGGGACCCTGAGCCCGACCTCGCGTGCGAGGACGCTGACCGTGCCGCCTCCTTCAGTAAGACGATTCAGGAGGCGCCTGCGATGCATGCTCCGGATTTTTCGCGGTGTGGTATCGGAACCGTGTTTCTGGGCCTCAGGCGTATCATTTGGCATTACTGACCACCTCCGAATACAACTACCTAAGGTCGATGTAATAAATTATCCTATTTCGTTACATTTAATTACATATTTCCTATAGAGAATGTGCCAGTTTCATTTCTACACCTACTACTGACCTGAAAACACGCCATATTCTCGCAACTATGTGTAACGAAGAAGAGTGATTTCGTGCAGAACGGTTATATCAGCGCCCGCCACCCTACGCCCATCGGACCGGTCGCCGGTTCTGATATCGTGTTGGAGCGGGGAGAGATGGGCGCGGAGAGAGTCCGGGAAATTGTCCGAAATTACCTCTCAGAGCGGCCACGCAACACAGCGGAAATCGCAGTTTGGCTGAATCGCCACGATGACGAAGCCAAGGGTGCTGACGTCGCGGCTCTTCTGGAGTCTGACAGTTCGATCGTTCGCATCGGCACGGTTCGCAGAAGCGGCATGACCGGCAGCGCGCCCCCCCTCTCGGAGTGGGCCACCGAGAAGTGGGTTAGGCACCATGAGCGTGCGAAGCCCGACAAGAAGTGAAGGAGAGATATGCCATGAGGACGACAAGACTACGACAGAAGATTAAGAAATTCCTGGATGTGAGGGGAGAGGCGAACACCACCGAGATACTCGAGCACGTCAACTCGACGATGCGCCACGGAACCACCCCCCAACAACTGGGCAACGTCCTCTCCAAGGACAAGGACATCATGAAGGTCGCAACAACCAAGCGCGGCGGCGCGCTCTCCGGCCGCTACGAGATATGCGTTTGGCAACTGAGGCCCGGTGCCTTGGACGAAAACTGATTAGGCCTCGAGGTCCAAGCTCCAGTCACCGCTTCGAGCGAGGCTGTTCATCTTGGCCCTGTGTGCGAACATGTCTTGGCTGGCCGCCGAAGAGTCGGCCCCTCCTTCAGCCCAAGTCTTCAGAGCGTGGGCCTGAAGCGCCCGGCCGTAGGAGTATGAGAGTTGCCAGGGATGCCCGGCTCCTATCTGGTTCATCAGGTTGAGATGGGCCGTGGCGTCCTCGTCCGACTGCCCTCCTGAGAGGAAGACGACCCCCGGCAGGTCGTGAGGAACGTGGTTGGTCAGGCAGTCGACTGACATTCTCGCCACTTCCTCACGGGAAATCTGGTTCGCACAGTCATTCCCCGCTATGATCATGTTCGGCTTGAGGAGTGCACCGGGTATGTGCACTCCCTGCTCGTCGCAGGCTGCGAAGGTAGCATCGAGGATTTCAGCGGTCACGTCGTAGCAGCGCTGGGCGTCGTGCGAGCCCTCCATCAGGACCTCGGGCTCGATGATGGGTACGAGGCCCTGCTCCTGGCAGATTGAGGCGTAGCGCGCGAGCGCGTGGGCGTTGGTCGAGAGGCAAGCAGCGCTCGGTATCCCGTCGCCAATCTTGATCACCGCCCGCCACTTGGCGAAGCGAGCGCCCATCTGGAAGTACTCAGAGCAGCGCTCGCGCAGGCCGTCGAGGCCCTCTGTGATCTTCTCACCGGGGCGGTGTGCGAGGTCCTTGGCCCCGGTGTCGACTTTGATTCCGGGGTGTACCCCCCTGGCTATCAGGGCGTCTGGAATGGAAGTCCCGTCATCCATGCTCTGCCGCATGGTCTCGTCGAACAGTATCACTCCTCCCACAGCTGACTCGTAGCCGACGGTGGCAAGCAAGTTGGCCCGGTATGACCTCCGGGTCTCGGCCGAGGGCTCCACCCCCACGGCGGCCAGACGCTTCGACATCGTGCCGTTGCTCTCATCCGCTGCTAGGACGCCCTTGCCGGGAGCCACGAGTTCGCTAGCGGCCCTCTCAAGCAATCCGGTGTCCACAGTAGTGCCTCATGCGAACGTGCAAGTGGATGGAGAAGAACTCATCGCACGGAGGATACATAGGTGTGCTCGCCAGAGTTCACGTCGATAATCTCTGAATGCACAGAGGCGCGACCGTCGTCCAAGATCTCCACCCCCCTTGTCCGCCCGGTGCACACGCCCGAGCCGATGAACACCGAATCATCCGATGAGCAGAGTTCATCGCGCCCCCATATCCTGTCGACGTCTCCGTCGATCATACTCTCGGCGCGCTCTCTGTGACCATCGTTCTTGAACACGAGTCGTCCCTCGAACGGTGCGTCCAATCCCCTCAGCGCTGTAGCGGTGATGACTCCCTCGGGGGCCGCCCCGATTCCCATCAGCATGTCGATGTCGGAGTTGGGGTCGGCGGAGTCGAGAGCGGCTGCGATGTCACCGTCGCCAATGAGTACGATGTCAACGTCGTGCTCTTTCAGATCGCGTATCAACTGCTCGTGCCGCGGCCTGTCCATGACGACGATGCGCAGCTCGGAAGAAGGCTTGTCGAGAGCGGCGCAGGCGGCCTCGACGTTGTAGGAGACGTCGGCCTCAAGGCTGACCTCGCCTGCCACAGCAGCCGGTCCGGCTATCTTGTCCATGTAGCAGTCGGGTGCGTGCAGCAGGCAGCCGCGGGGGGCGGCTGCCAGCACGGCCATCGCGTTGGGCAGGTCTAGGGCGACGTGGTTGGTGCACTCGAGCGGGTCCACGGCGATGTCTATCCTCGGTGCGTCGGGCTCGCCCTGCATCGAGCCCAGAGGCTCGCCAATCCACAGCATCGGAGCATCGTCGCGCTCGCCCTCTCCGATGGCGACTCGGCCGTCGAAAGGGACCTTGTCGAACACAGCGCGCATGGCCTCGACCGCCGCGCCGTCGGCGGCCTTCCGGTCTCCCATGCCCTTCCAAGCAGAGGCTGCGACGGCAGCCGCCTCAGTGGCCTGCAGGAAGTGCTCGGCGAGGTCGATAGTCGCCATGGTGGGCCGAGTGAGCCTCAGCATTCAATCATGCGGGTCGCCCTTGCTCTTACGCAGGACCCGGACGTCCTCGATCTTGGAGATGGGATACTGCCCGTCAGCGTCCTTCTCGATCGGCTTGAGCATGTCCCAAGCGCACAACAAGCCCGCATTGACTCCGCACAGCGCCTCCATCTCGACGCCGGTGGTCCAGTGGGTACGCACCGAGACGGTGCAACGCAGGCCGTTGTCCTCGACCTTCCAGTCGACAGTGCAGCCCTCGATAGGTATGGGATGGCAGTGAGGCAGAGTGCGGGGGGTCTCCTTGACGGCCTGGATGACTGCTACCGTTGAGGCCTCGCGGACATCTCCCTTGGGCGAGCGCCCGTTTGCGACGACGTCGATGCCCTCGTTCGAGAGCACCAGCAGCCCCGTGGCCACGGCCTCGCGCGCAACCACCGGCTTCGAGCCGACATCCACGATTCCGGTCCAGGACTCCTCCATACCAGCACCATCCGCCTTTGCGCGCACCTCGCCGAGGGCATCATCCCTATTCAGACCGGCGGCGGGACTGCATCGAACTGAAATATGGAGGGCGAAATGGGCCTGCATGGCCGAGGCGTTCCGGAAGAAGGCGACTCCGGGCACGGTGCCCGAACTTGTCTCGGGCCTCTCGCACGACAGACCGGCCAAGGAAGGCGTCAAACTACAGGTCATCGACGAGCTCTGCGTGGGCTGCTCGTACTGCCTGATGGCATGCAAGGACGATGCGCTGATCGTCGAGGGCCTGTGCGAAGTCATCGACGATAACTGCACGGACTGCTTGAGGTGCCTGCTGTGGTGTCCGACCGGTGCCCTCGTCTACTCCTGAGGTGCCCCGATGAGCGAGAAGCCCAAGGCCGTGGTAATCGGCGCGGGCGTCGGAGGACTGGCCTCCGCAGCCTGCCTCGCGCAGACACAGAAGTACGATGTCACGGTGTACGACAGGATGTCCTTCGCCGGTGGCAGGTTCACCCAGCACGACCACGACGGCTTCCAGATTCCCACCGGCGCCGTCCACATGATCCCGCACGGTCGCAAGGGTCCTTTCGCCAAACTCCTGCTGGGCAAGAAAATCTCGGGAGGTCTGGATCTCGGTCGGCATGGGGTGGAGTTCCTCCCGACCACCAAGTTCGCATGCCGGATGAAAGACGGTAAGCTACAGGAGGCGAACTCGGTATACGGCATACTCCCCTGGTTCTCAGTCAGGGACACCCTCAATCTCCCGAGGCTGCTGCTGAAGCGTGCCAATCACCCGTGGGGTGATGAGACTGAGGATGGGAGAACATGGATGTCAAAGAGGTTCTCCGAGGAGTTCGTCGACTTTGCCGATGCCTTCGCCAACTTCGCGATCAGCCTGAGATTCGACCAGATGCCTGCCTCTACCGTCGTCAAGATGCTGCAGAACTCGTTCTGGAGCGACAGGCCAGCAGTCCCCAAGGGCGGGTGCAAGGGCGTGATAAACGGTCTGCGCGCGGATCTAAGGGAGAATGGCGCTCGAGTGAAACTCTCCAACGAGGTGACCGAGATACTCCCCGGTGACGCTGAGGAGTCGACCAAGGGCAATCGGTTCTGCATAGGTGTGAGGCGCAGGGGGCGCCAAGAGGGGATCTGGGTCGGCGCCGACTCGATCATCCACAACGGCGGCCATCCGAACCTTCTGGCGGCGCTCTCAGACGACTTCGAGGTCGCCGCTGGAGTCAGAGAGCAAGTGCGCAACACTCAGGCGGTCGGCGGAATCGGATTCGTGTTCGCCCTGGACGACGACATCCCGCATCGCAGCAGCGGCGTCACCATGCTGCCAAATCTCGAGAGGGTCGGTGGTTACGTTCTCCCTACCTTCTCAGAGCCGAGTCTGGCCCCCGAGGGCAAGCACATGATGATCACACACCAGCACGTCCCCGACCCGAGCGTCAAGTCCGAGATCGACAAGGGTCGCGAGGATCTCCACGATGCGATTCCCTGGCTTGCCGACCACGGTGAGGAGTTGTGCGTGCACACCTACCACCGAAACTGGCCGTGCAACCGTGCCCCGCAAGGCGCTGAGCTGCCCTCGGACATCGGCGTGGAGGGAGTCCGTCTAGTCGGCGACGGCGTGAAGGGACACGGCTGGATGATGGTCGAGGGGATCGCGGCGAACGTGCCCGAGGCCGTCGCCAGCGTGAGCGGGGCCATGGACGCGAGATGATCAGCCGAGTCCTGCCTTCCAGACCTCTCCGTCGGCGCGGATCTCCTTCTTCCATAGCGGCGCCTGGCGCTTCAGTTCGTCAATGAGCCAACTGCAGGCCTCGAAGCCCTCAGCTCGGTGGGCCGAGCCGACGTGGATGCACACGATGGGCTCACCTGGCCCGACCGAGCCGGTCCGGTGAGCAAGTACCACGGAACTCACGCCGAACTGGCCGAATGCCTGCTCGGCGAGTTCCTCGAGGACCGTTGGTAGGCGCTCCTCCCAAGCATCGAACTCGAGTCTCTCAACGGTCACTCCGTTGTCCTCGCCACGAGTAAGCCCGACGAAGGTGACCACGCTGCCGCAGCCATCCGAGTCGACCAGCTCGCGCAGCTCCTCCGGGTCTAGTCGCTCCGGCTCGATGCGCACGTGTATGCGGTGCATGCCGTGCCATCGGGGTCCGCCGCTTGAACGCGACGGCACACCCAACCGTTCAAGCGGGGGTGTTCGGTAGCATTACCGTGAGTGAGGAGCCCATCCACGTCCTCGGCGGAGGTCTCTCGGGCCTCGCCGCTGCCACCTATCTGGCTAAGGCCGGCCACGAAGTTCACGTCCACGAGATACGCAGCGACAGCGGAGCTCGGTTCGACGGTGATTTCCAGGGAATCGAGAACTGGACCAGCGAGCGGGACTTCTTCGACGAGATGCGCGAGTGGGGCTTCGACCCGGAGGAATTCAAGTCAGACGCGTTCAACGGTGTCGACCTAATACACCCGGACGATGTGATCACCAATGTCCACACCGAGGGAATCGCATTCCGCGTCGTCGAGCGTGGGACGGACGAGCACTGCATCGACCAGGGCTTCAAGCGGATGGCGGTGGAGGCGGGGGCCGAGATCCACTACGACACTCGGAGGGAGCCCGGGGACTGCCATATCATCGCCGCAGGCCCGAAGGAGACGAGCGCGGTGGCGTACGGGGAGATCTTTCACACCGACCATCCCAACCAGGTTAGCTTCCAGCTCAACGACAAACTGGGACCAGGGGCGTACACCTACCTCATCGTCATCGACGGCATCGGACTGATCTGCACGTGCCTGTGGCGCCAGCAGAGTAAGAGTTCCCGCTACCTCAACGAGACCATCGCTTGGTACGAGCAGCGCTACGTGCTCAACCGCAGACCCATCAAGAGGGTCGGCGGCAAGGGCGACTTCGCGCAGCCGAACAAGTACGTCCATGAGGGGCGGTACTACGTCGGCGAGGCCGGCGGGCTGCAGGATTGCATGTGGGGCTTCGGGATGAGATACGCGATCACCAGCGGCGTGCTCGCCGCCAAGTCGATCCTAGGCGAGTGCGACTACGAGACCGAGGTCCGTGGTCGCCTCGTTCCTCTCGTCAGGACCAGTGCGATCAATCGCTTCCTGATGAATCGGGTCGGAGACCGCGGCTTCAAGATGGTAGCCAACCACTGGATGCGCGACCAAGAGAAGAAGGGGGACGGTCTGGCCTTCATGAGGTGGCTGTACAAGCCGGGAATCGTCTGGAGTCTGCTCTGGCCGATAGTGAAACTTGGGATGCTCCGTCGCAAGCGGCTGGCCGACGGGAGGACCGTGTACCGCATGCCGTTCAGGAAGTCGCTGAGCCGTGACATTTGGGAGCCCAGCGTCCGCGCCGTCGAAATCGGTGCTCAGTGGGACGCGATCCGCAGGAGCGGGGTCAAGACCTCGTTCGGCGAGAGTGACGCCTAGAAGGCGTCCTCTGGGCCCGTTTGATTGATATGGCGGCCCTCGGTGGCGCGAGCATGACCTCTTGGCCAGAACTGGAGCCGATGCCGAACAACCTGGTGAACTACGGAGTGACGGCCAACGGAATCGCCGTCATCGAACTATGCTCCGATTCAGAGGGTGAGCCCCTGGTCGAAGGCAAGACCTCGGTCAACCTCTACACCCACGCCATGATGAGGGACATCGACGAGGCTGTGCTGCGCTCTCGCTTCGACGATGACGTCACCGTGATAGTGATGACCGGGCACGGCGAGAAGTTCTTCTCTGCGGGTGCCAGCATCAGCATGCTCGACTCGGTCACTCCCGGCTTCAAGTACTTCTTCTGCCTGCATGCCAATGAGACCCTCAGCAGGCTCGAGCAGACTCCCAAGCTCGTCATTGCCGCCCTCAACGGCCACGCGGTCGGCGGCGGTCTGGAGATCGCTATGGCCGCCGACATCCGAATCGGCCGCAAGGACTCTGGTCAGGTCGGCCTGCCCGAGGTCTCCCTCGGCGTGCTCGCCGGAACCGGCGGCACCGCACGCCTCTCCCGACTAGTCGGCAAGGCGAAGGCGATGGAGATCATGGTGACCGGTCGCAAGTTCTCCTACGAGGAAGCCAAGGAGATGTCCCTCGTCCACGATGTCTGGGCCGGCAGCCTCGAAGAGTTTCGCCAGGACGTCATGGACTACGCCGGGCAGTTCACTCTGCCCTACGCTGCCAGCAAGGCAATAGGGAACATCAAGCGAAGCGTCCAGAGCGGTATGGAGATACCGCTGGAGTACCACCTGGCCCTCGAGAGGGAGCTGCAGTCGGATCTGTTCCAGAGCGGCGATGCGAAGAAGGGGATCGCGGCCTACGTCAAGAGGGAAGTTCCCGAATTCGAGGGTAATTGAGCGAATCGCACTCTAAAGAGTGCGAATCTCTGATACAGCGTTTGATATACCTGTTATCAGTGCCGTTGGTGCATGGCCGACGGTGAGATTGTGCAGGATTACACACAGAACTTCGAGGTGTGGATTCAGGATTTCAGCGAGTGGCAAACCAGAATCGGCTTCGACCCATCGTGGCTGGGCGACTACCGCTTCGACATCAAGTTCGACTGGGACACCGCAGGCAGCCAGATCGAGTTCGGGGACTTCGAGGGCAAGCCCAAATGGGAGCGTGGAATGCATATCCCCCAGCAGACCATCCGTGACGCGATCATCAACATGGTCAGCGTCCAGGGCGACACCGAGTTCGCCTCAGTCGAGCAGCAGAACCACCTTCTCGCTTCCGCCCCGACCGAGTACGACCGTAAGTCGGCGCTGCGCATCATGTGCGAGGAGCAGCGCCACGGCTGGCAGATGGCCTATCTGCTGTGCACCTTCTTCGGCGAGCGGGGCGTCCGTGAGGCTGCCAAGCTGCTCGAGCGCAACGCACAGGAGGGCACCAGGGTCCTAGGCTCGTTCAACGAGCCTATAGACCACTGGCTGGACTTCTTCATGTTCACTCACTTCATCGACCGCGACGGCAAGTACCAGCTGAAGATGCTCAGCACTTCCTCGTTCAAGCCTCTCGCAGCGAGCATGGGCCCGATGCTCAAGGAGGAGTCGTTCCACCTCGGGACGGGGGCGAACGGCCTACGCCGGATCGTCAAGCAGGGAGCGATCCCGTGCGCCCTAATCCAGAAGTACGTCAACAAGTGGGCCAGCACCGGCCTCGACCTGTTCGGCACGGACGAATCGACCAGTGCCCAGTGGGCCTATGTATACGGGATCAAGGGGCGCTACGACGAGCGCGAGGCGCAGGGGGCTGCGGACAGGGAGCACCTGAACGAGGCCAGCCGCGAGTTGTACTACCAGGAGCTGTGCGACGAGATGCGGCGAATCAGCAAGGTGCGCAAGAAGGGCGAGCCAGACCTCTACGTCCCCTCGGACAGGTTCAACCGTGAAATCGGCAAGTACGCCGGACAGAGGTATACCGTTCACGGCGAGCCATTCGAGGGCGATGAGGCCGCTTGGGAGGAGTACCTCATTGAGGTCATGCCGTCAGATGAGGAAGAGGAGCGCCTGGTGAACGAGTACATGCAACAGGAATGGATCCAGTACCGAGAGTGGAAGGGAGAGTGAACCACCCGGGGTCCTCGCCATGCAGCACATAGCCCTCACCTCGTTCGACAAGGAGCGCTGCAGGCCCTTCTTCGACCGCCTGACTGAGTACTTCCACGAGCATCACCACTCTGAGGAGCAGGATGCGAACTCGTATGAGGGGCTGCTCTATCGGATCCGCAGGCCGTACACGCCTCAGATGCTCGACATGATCGACGATTGGATGGGGCTGGAGAAGCGCGACTGGCGCGAGGAGACCCAGAGGGAGGTCATGCTGTCGCTGTATGCGATCCGGTACCCTGACACCCTACTCATAGAGAGCCTGACCGACAAGGCCCGCTCGGACATCCGCAGGCTATCCGCCTATCTTCATTTCACTCATCACACCTACGCCATCTGGGACGAGGACTCCCGCAAGGGGCTGGCCAAACTCGGCATCGACATACCCTCCACCGAGGTCGCAGACCCCTTCGTCTACGGCGCCTACGTCACCGCCATCGAGCTGTTGAAGGAGGTCGCGCCGTTCACCTGCTTCCTAGAGCACGATGTGCCACGCCAGCGACTGTTCCAAGCCGCGCTCGCGGCCTACGGCCGGGAGTGATTGAGTGGAGGTCCGGGCCGTTGCCGTCCTCGGCGCCGGCACTATGGGCGCTGGGATAGCCCAAGTCTGTGCCCAGACAGGATGGGAGACGCGGCTGTACGACGCCTTCCCCGAGGGACTGGCCAAGGGAATGGCGGCGATCGATGCCTTCTGGGACAAGGGCATCGAGCGAGGCAAGACCACACCCGATCAGAAGGCCGAGTGGTCAGATAACCTGCATGCGGCCAGCGACCTGGCCGAGGCTGTGGCCGGCGCTGATCTCGTCATCGAGGCGGTGCCCGAGAGCATGGAGCTCAAGCAGGGCATCTTCGCGGAGCTCGAGCGGCTCGCACCGAGTCACGCGGTGCTCGCCACCAACACCTCAAGCCTGCCGATCTCGGACATCGCCGGCGCGACGGGTTGCCCGGAGCGCGTCATCGGGATGCACTTCTTCAATCCAGTCCCGCTCATGGAACTGCTCGAACTGGTGCGCCACGACGCTGTGTCAGAAGACACCATCGCAGCCGCACAATCAATCGGTTCTGCGATGGGCAAAACGACTATTCTAGTGCGTGACGTTCCCGGTTTCGCGAGTAGCCGACTCGGTGTCGTGCTCGGCAACGAAGCGATGCGTATGCTCGCTGACGGAGTCGCCTCGGCCAGCGACATCGATACCGCGATGCGCTTGGGCTACAGGCATCCGATGGGGCCACTGGAGTTGGGCGACCTCGTCGGCCTGGACATCCGCAGGGACATCCTCAACAACCTCGCGGACGCATTTGGTGACGAGAGGTACCGGCCTCACCCGATGCTTGACCGGCTGGTCGAGGCGGGCGACCTCGGCAAGAAGACCGGCAAGGGAATCTACGACTGGAGCAGCGGCGAGAAGGTCGAGCGATGACGTTTGGACCAATGAGGGGAGCATAGAACGGCATGGAGCGATGGGACGTCGTAGTGGTCGGCTCGGGAGCCGGTGGTATGACTGCGGCCGTGGCTCTTGCCAACTCGGGAAAGCGGGTACTCGTGCTAGAACAGCACTACCTGCCGGGAGGATGGACGCATTCCTTCTCCCTCGACGGGCATCGCTTCAGCCCCGGTGTACACTACCTAGGTGGTCTGCAGGAGGGAGGCGATATGCGAGCCATCCTAGAGGGGCTAGGAGTCGGGGGGGACATGGAGTTCTACGAGCTGAACCCTGACGGCTACGACCACGTCCTCGTCGGCGAGGAGCGTTTCGACATACCCAAGGGGATGCCTGCCTTCAGGGAGAGGCTCTGCGAGCGCTTCCCCCACGAGCGCAGGGGAATCGAGCGGTACTTCCGCTACATGCAGCGAATCGATGAGGAGATGAGTCGGAGCAGGAGGGTGCGCGGTCCGCTTGCCCCTCTGAAGACTCTCTTTGTCGCACCCTGGCTAGCCCTCACAGGGCTGCGGCCGATATCAGGCAGAATCAGGAAGTACGTCAGTGACCCGTTCCTCATAACCATACTCGAGGCGCGTTCCGGGGACCATGGAATGAGTCCGGAGCGCGTTCCCGCTGCACAGCACATCGCCATCGATGCACACTACTGGGACGGGGGCTGGTATCCCAAGGGGGGAGGCGGTGCCTTCCCGAAGGCATTCATTCGCAGGTTGAGGTCCAAGGGCGGTGAGATCAGGCTGCGCACCGAGGTTGAGAGCATTCTACTCGAAGATGGGCCGGATGGCTGTCGGGCAACGGGGGTGCGTCTGACCGATGGCACTGAGATCCTTGCTGAAATGGTGCTCTCGAACGCAGATGCACATGTCACCTACCACAACCTGATCGGAGACGAGCACCTGTCTGGGAAGCTGCTACGTCGTCTGGGGAGAACCGAGTACTCGGTCTCCAGCCTGAGTCTGTTCATGGCCACAGACCTCGACTTGGAGGCCATGGGGCTGGATTCGGGCAACTACTGGATCTGCAAGGAGGCTGACATCGACGGCATCTACCGCTACGCCGAGGAGGAGGATCTGGGCAATGCAGGCCCGATAAGGGGAGCATTCCTGACCGTCACCACTCTCAAGGACCCCTCGAACAGGAAGCAGGGAGTACACACGATGGAGGCCTTCACCTTCGTCTCGTACGACGCCTTCAGGCCGTGGTTCGGAACCCTGACCGAGGAACGTTCGGAGGAGTACGAAGAGTTCAAGCGCGACTTGACCGAAAGGATGCTGGACATGCTCGAGCCACTGATACCGGGGCTGCGCGACCATCTGCTGCTCTGCGAGTTGGGCACCCCGCTGACCAACGAGTACTATGTGAACTCGCATCGCGGCAACCTCTACGGGACCGCTAAGTCGGCAAGGCAGATCGGTCCGTTCGGCTTCCCGATAAGGACCGAGATCGACCGTCTGTACCACTGTGGCGCCTCGACGACGTCTCATGGGGTGATGGGTGCGGTCTACAGCGGGCTGCTGGCTTCCAAGAAGATGCTCGGATTGTCGACGAGGGAGATTCTGGTCCATTCCGATGAGGGCAGTGTGCTGGTCCACTGAAGATCAGACGCTATAGGAGTGGGCCCGCCCAGATTTGAACTGGGGTCTAACGCCCCCGAAGCGCCAAGTATAGGCCAAGCTAACCCACGGGCCCTGCGTGCGTGCGAATCGCGAATCGCGGATTAGCGTTGCTCAAGGCGGGGTTGTTCGGAATGGTGCGGACACCGGGAGTTGAACCCGGGTTAGCAGGTTGGGAACCTGCTGTCATAACCACTAGACCATGCCCGCTAATTCGTCTCAGTCTGTCGTGTACCCGATGGTAGCGCTGTCGCCGTCGATCGACATGATATACAGCGACTTGAGATTGACACCTGAACTGGCCATGCCCCTCGTAAACGAGGCCAAGGCCCCTGGTTCGTGATCCATCTTGATCGACTTCAGGTCAGCTACGGTGTAATTCGCCCCCATGTCATCGAGGGCACCGGAGGTCGCATCGGGGCTGTCAGTCAGGATGACAGCCGATGCAGAGTCGCCTCCAATGGCGACCACAGCGAGTATGTTCACATCCGCAGCGGCTATGGCTTCACAGTGGTCGGCGAGCGCGCCAGGTTCGTCATTCATCGAGATTCTGTACTCCTTCATGAGACCAAGTCAGAGGGTTTCCGCCTTCAATCTGTCGAACTGCGTCCGAAGCCTCAGAGTTCCCTCGGCCTGAGGACTTCCTCGACCGTCCAACCGTCTGAAGTCTCGACCAGTAACGCGGCTGCGGCAGTCTGCATCTCGCGCCACTCGCCTGTCAGGTGATTGATTAGATTCTCAGAGCCCGGGTTATGGCCCAGTATCATGGTCGTACCGCCGCCCAGCATGTCCCCCAACTGGGTCAACAGGGTGCTGATGCCGGCATGGTAGATCTCCGGCCTGACGTCAATCCTGGCCTCGTCCATGTGCGGTGCCATTCCTTCCAGTGTCTCAAGAGTGCGTCTGGCGCTGCTTACCAACACCAGTTGGGGCAGCCAGTCCCTCTTGGACAGCGCATCCGCCATCCGCGGAGCGTCTCTCTGTCCACGCGCGTTCAGGGGCCTGTCGTGGTCGCTCATGTTGGGGTAGTCGCGACTGCTGTCAGCGTGGCGCATCACGATGAGCCTGCGAGGCACGCTCACTCCACCTCATGGCGCTCTACCTTCAAGGCCATGCTCGCGAGACGGGGGGGCTGTTCTTGAATTACATGAATCTCATAAGACGTCGCTCAGTCGAGCGTGCATGCACACGCGGGAGCACCTGTACATCGGGGGTGAATGGGTCGCCCCGCACGGCGAGGGCTCGATCGAGGTCGTCAATCCCGCCAATGAGCAGTTGATCGGCTCGGTGTCGGTCGGCTCGGCGGCTGACATCGATGTCGCGGTGGCCGCCGCACGAGCCGCTTTCCCCTCTTGGTCCAGAACCTCAATAGATGAGCGGGGGGAGTATCTGAACAAGCTCTCGACGGCGATAAAAGAACAGACTGAGGAGCTGTCGCAACTCATCACAGCAGAGGTCGGCACCCCCATCAACTACTGCAGGATGGCCATGGTGGGGACTCCTAGAGTGGTCTCACGCTCGTACGCGAAGATACTCGAGAGCTTTGAGTGGGAGGAGGAGGTCCGAAACTCGCTCGTCGTCAAGGAGCCCGTCGGTGTGGTCGCGATGATCACACCGTGGAACTTCCCGCTCCACCAGATAATCGGCAAGGTCGCCCCGGCAATCGCAGCCGGCTGCACAATGGTAGTCAAGCCGTCCAAGGAAGCACCCCTGAACGCCTTCGCCTTGGCCGACATCATGCATGAGATTGACCTGCCTGCAGGCGTCTTCAACCTCGTCTCGGGACACGGACGAGAGATAGGGGAGGTCCTATCCAGCCACCCGGGCGTCGACATGGTCAGTTTCACCGGCTCGACCGGCGCTGGAGTGCGCGTCAGCGAGCTCGCTGCACCCAGCGTCAAGCGGGTGACCCTCGAACTCGGCGGCAAGAGCGCCAACATCATCCTCGACGACGCAGACATCGGCAGAGCCGCTGGCTCGGCCATCTATGCCTGCTTCAACAACTCAGGGCAGGAGTGCTCGGCGCTCACTCGCCTACTCGTGCCCGATGCGAAGCGCGACGAGGTCGTCGACGTGATATTGGGTAAGATGGTCCGCTACACCGTAGGTGACCCGCTCGACGAATCGGTACGCTGTGGCCCCATGGTGTCCAAGCGCCAGCAGAGGAGCGTGACCTCATACATCGCCAGCGGCATCGAGGAGGGCGCTACTCTGGTCGCAGGTGGCGAAGGCATGCCCGATGGCCTTGATTCGGGGTACTTCGTCAAGCCGACGGTGTTCGCCGACGTGACGCCGGAGATGGCCATCTTCCGGGAGGAGATCTTCGGGCCTGTTCTCTCGATAACCACCTACTCGACAGAGGAGGAGGCTATCGCCCTCGCGAACGACTCCGACTACGGGCTCTCGGGCGGAGTCTGGTCTGGTGACGAGGGGCGGGCGATGCGAGTCGCTCGCCAGATGCGCACCGGACAAGTCAGCATCAACGGAGGCGCGTTCAACGTCTCAGCGCCGTTCGGCGGCTACAAGTTCTCGGGAAACGGCCGCGAACTAGGGGTCCACGGCCTCGAGGAGTACCTCGAAATCAAGTCGATCCAGCGCTGAGGGTCACATATGAGCAAGCCCCGGCTTCTGGTCATCACCGGGAGTAGCGGGGTAGGCAAATCCACCCTCTCGGCACGCGCTGCGGCATCGTTGGAATTCAGCAAGATCGCGACCACCGACACCATTCGCGAGACGCTGCGGACCCAATTCGACGCAGACGAACTGCCGGCTCTGCACCGCTCCTCGTTCGAACCGGCGGGCTCGGGAGTCGTACAAGATTGGCACGAGACAGTCAAGGTCCTCTCAGAGGGAGTCGCAGCGGTCGTCAGGCGGGCCAGTATGAAGGGTTCCGACCTGCTGCTCGAGGGAGTGCATGTGATTCCCGGCGCCTGGATTCTCGATGACTGGAAAGCGACCGGTGGGGTCGCTTGCGGTGTGGTCCTCTACGTTGCGGACGAGGACAGGCACCAGGAGTTCATTATGAAGCGTGAGAGGCACAACAATCGGGGTCTTGCTCACTATCTCGGGAATCTCGGCAGGATTCGCGAGATCCAGGAAGAGATGATGCGGAACGGACGCGAAGCCGCTTGGCTCGTGATGGATGCGAGTGCCGAGGACGAACCCGTCGGGATGGTCGAGGACGCATTCGAGTGATTAGAAGCCCAGTGTCTCGAGGATCATGTCAGTTCTCTGGCCAAGCTCCTCCACCGAGCCCTCGTTGAGGATGATGGCATCGGCCTGCGACATCAGGTGCTCGAGGCCCCAGCCCCACTCGCGCTCCTCGCGCACGGAGAACTCCTCGTCCCCGCCATCCTCGCCGCGGCCTCGTTCTGCCAGCCACTCAGCCCTAGTTTGGGCAGGTGCGGACAGCGCGACGATGGTGACATCCCCGATGTGCTCACGAAGCCGCTCCAGCTCCTCGGGCTGGCGCATTCCGTCTATCAGGACGTCGGAGGACTCCATCGCCTCGGCAAGTCTCGGCATCAGTCGGTCCACCACGATGACCTCTCCGTGCTCCTCGCGCATGGCAAGCGCCGTCTGTCCCACGTTCTCAGGCGTCTCGGGAAGGCCTCTCTCGGCCATTTCCGTGCGCACTACGTCGCCGAGGGAGAGCACTGCCAAGCCGCGCGCGGTGGCGCACTCGACGACTACGCCCTTGCCCGATCCGGGCGGTCCACACAGCACTATCACGCGGCCCGCCATGGACTCAGGGCATGCCACTCGGCCAAGACGCTTGCTGGGGTTCGGTTAGCGACCGACCCATTCCGCGTCCTTGTGCTCCAAGAAGGCGGAAACCCCGATTTCCTTGTCCTCGGTGTCGAAAAGCGCCACGAACTCGGAGCGCTCGGCCAGCACCCCCTCCGTGAACGGCAGATCGAGCGCCGCGCGGACGGCGCGCTTGGCGACCTTGACTGTGTAAGGTGATTTCCTAGCTATGTTCTCGGCCAGCGCCATTGCAGCTGCCTCGAGATCATCCGGCTCGACCACCTTGTTGACCAGTCCGATGCTCAGAGCCTCCTCTGCTCCGACCATCTCCCCGGTCAGGGTCATCTCCATCGCCTTGCCGTATCCCAGCAGCCTGCACAGACGCTGAGTCCCCCCGCCGCCAGGTATCAGCCCTAGATTAATCTCAGGCTGTCCGAACTTGGCTCGGGTCGAGGCGACTCTGAGGTCACAGGCCAGCGCCAGCTCGGTGCCGCCTCCCAGTGCGAATCCGTCGACCATGGCGATGGTCGGCTTGCTGAGGTCCCATATCGCCTCCCAGGCGTTGTTGCCGAAGAACTCGCGAACGTCGTCTGAGTTCTTGCCCGCGAACTCGGCGATGTCGGCCCCAGCGGCGAAGGCGGCCGGCTTGGGGCGCTTGCCTTCGAGCGCCGGAGGAGGGGGGGCGCCGCGAATCACCACTGCGCGGACCGAGTCGTCGGCCTCGACGCGCGCGCACTGCTCCTTGATCGCGATGTGCGACTGCCGGTTCAGCGCGTTGAGCTTCTCCGGGCGGTTGAGCGTCCAGACCGCGATTACGCCTCCCACAGGGCTGCAGTCCTCCACTGCGAAGTCCTCGACCAGCAGGACCTCGTCGCTCATGGCTCGCCCAGAGTCGTTTCGCGCTTCAACATTCAGTCGACGGTCTATGCGTCATCGGAAGTGACTGGAGGAGGCATCGGCGGCATGCCAGGTGGAGGGGGCATCGGTGGCAATCCGGGCGGGGGCGGCATGCCCCCAGGCGGCGGGAGCGGAGGCAGTTCTGGCATCTCGGGCTCAGGCGGGGCCGGCTGCTCCTTCTCTGGCACCTCCAGAGGCATTCGGAGCTTCAGCACGCGGCTCCCATCGATTCGGACGTACGAGATTCCTTGTGGCTTGCTCGTATCGGGGCTCTCGGGCTCCTCCAGCACTATCAGACCGTGATTCGGGTCCTTGAGAATGGCAGCGAGGTCCTCGCCGTCCTCCACCGCAGACCACATTCTGACCTTGGCTGCTCGTCTCTCGGCTAGGACCATCCGACGCTTCCTCTCCAACTTGGAGCGTATCTCTGCGCGCCTCTCCCGTCTCTGTCCCACGAAGGTCTCGATCTCCGTCTCCAGCTCTGACTGAGGGTCCGACGCCGCCACGTAGCGCGCTGCAACCTGACTGCCATCGTCCGGCATCACTGGCATCGGAGGTAGCGATGATGCCTCGCCATCAGGTGCTACCTCGGCCGGGGGGGGCATAGGCATCGCTGGAGGGGCGGGCATCGGTGGTATAGCAGGCTGAGCCACTCTGCCCCTGCTTCGCTGGATTTTCCCCTCGCGCCGCTCGCTGGCGCCCTCTAGCTCGAGTACCGGGGCCGGCAGTTCGATCTCATCCTTGAACTCCTCCACTGCCACAGTGTCCTTCTTTCGAGATGGCTTCGGGACAGGTGAGCGACCTGAGAACATCAGGATGGATATCAGGGCGAGAAGTATAGCACCGCCTGCGATTTGCGTCATCAGGCTAGCCTCACCCTGCAGGACGAGGAACAGGGGAATGCCCACCAGAACCGCGGTCCAGAGGACGAGCCGGGTCAGCGACACCATGGCTATCGGACTCCCACAACAGCGCTCCGTCTTCACCTTGACGCAGAACTGAGGACCTCGGAGAGGCCCCTCAGGGCCTGTCCGCGATGCGAGATGGCTGATTTTTCCTCGGCGCTCATCTGCGCGCAAGTGCGCCCGTCACCCTCATCTGGGACGAAGATGGGATCGTAGCCGAAACCACCGCTCCCGAGCATCTCCTTGGATATCCTGCCCCTGCAGATCCCGTTGGCCTGCCATGTCCTGCCTTCGGAGTCGACTATCGCCACAGCCCTGTATTCGGCCCCGCGGTCCCCAGCGTCCTCGAGCAGCCGGAGGATGCCGTCGAGTCCCACGGTTCCCTCGACGAAGGAGGAATACGCTCCCGGGAAGCCGTCCAGCGAGTCGATGAACAGCCCCGAGTCCTCGACCATTATCGCCGAGCCTTCCAACTCGGTGCCCTGCATCATCATGCGAGCCTGTTCGATCTTGGCGAATGCCACGGCCTCCAGGCCCTCCGCCTGCGGCTCGACGAAATCGGGCATCTCGCCGTCGACGAGCAGCGGCTCAACGCTGTGGCCCAGTGGAGACAGCATCTGCACCGCCTCGACGACCTTGTGGGGGTTTCCGGTGGCGAACAGTATCCTCATTCGCGCACCTACCCGTGATACCGGACTCGGCCTCTGATTGCGTTAAATCTGGCTACGACTTCCTCGGCGCTGGCGACTGCACCGCCAGCGTCTGCCGCAAGATACCCGTCAACCATCGACTGTACCGCCCCCTCATGCTCCGAATGACTCGCAGTGAGGCATTCGTTCAGGACTTGCAAGTCGATCCCTAGGTGCTCGAGCTCGGGTGAGATACGGGCTAGTCCGAAGTCGATGAGATAGAGGGCGCCAGCCGTGTCCACGAGGATGTTGTGAGTCGTCATGTCCCCGTGGGAGATACCAGCCTCGTGCAGGTTACGAATGAGGGCGCCGACGGGGGTCGTGGAAGCGGCGTCGGCAGAGTCGTCTTTCAGCGCATCGTACAGCGGCCTGCCATCGATGCGCGAGAGCAGCATCCACCCTTCTTCGATGTCGAGGTCGTACACCGCGGGGGAGGGGAACTCCCTCGTCTGCAGCCTGCCCAGCACCCTAGCCTCGACCGAGAGTCGCTGACGAGTCAGACTTCGGTCAAGATCTGGGTGTCTGTAGCCTCGTGGTCTGCGCATTTTCAGCACCGCTGGCTTGCCCAGCCACGACCCCGAAGTCACAGTGGCCTCAGCACCCTCGTGGAGCACTTTCTCCGGCATCCACATCGGAATGGCGCCCGTGGCCATGCCACCCCGAGATGAGATGCCTTGAAAGCGGTTGCACCTAACGAGAGGGCGGGAGACATGACAATCGAGCTTCTGACCGCCCCTCTACCCCGGGGAAGCCTGATTCCGAGCTCTTATTCGGACGCTGAGATAGAGGCTGAGTCACGTCGTCTACAGAGAGTCATCAAGCAGCCCGTCAAGTGGAATCTCAGCACCTGCAGAGCCATCGCACCGCTCACTTTGGAAATCAACCAGCTGAAGCGTGAGAACGATGTCTTCCTTATCGCCCACTCATATCAGACTCCGGATATCATATACGGCGTCGCCGACTCTGTCGCCGACAGTTATGCGCTCTCCAAGGAGGCCCGTGACGCGCCCCAGCAGACCATCCTGTTCTCGAGCGTCCGATTCATGGCCGAGACGGCCAAGATAGTCAGCCCCCACAAGGTGGTCCTGCACCCCTCACCCGAGGCCGGCTGCTCGCTCAGCGACGGCATTACGGCGCGAGACGTCCGCGACCTGAAGGAGGCCTATCCGGGTGTTCCGGTCGCCTGCTACATCAACACCAGCGCTGCGGTCAAGGCCGAGTGCGACGTCTGCGTGACCAGCAGCAACTACCTGAGTATCTGCGAGAGGCTGCCTGGCGAGCGCCTGATCTTCGTCCCCGATCGCTTCATGGGCAAGCACCTCCAGAGCGCGCTAGCTGGGAAGAAGGAGGTCATCGTATTCGACGGTGAATGCGAGGTCCACGCGATCTTCACCGGCGACAAGATTCGCTCCTGGAGGAAGCGTACCGCTGAACTCGGAATGGAACTTATGGTCCTCAGTCACCCGGAGTGTGACGCCGACGTGCTCGAGGAGAGCGACTTCGTCGGTAGCAGCGAGGTCTTGATAAACGAGGCTCTTCGACTCGCCTCGGAAGGCAAGAGGGACCTCATGCTCATCACCGAGTGCGGCACGGCTGACAGGGTAATAGCCGAGTCCGATGAGGAACTGAACCTGATCGGCGCGTGTGTGATGTGTCGCCACATGAAGGTCACTCAGCTAGAGGACATCCTGCAGGCCCTGAGGGAGCCTCGGTCCGAGCAGGTCATCGAGATTGAGTCGGCTGTCATCGAAAGAGCGGGCAACTGCCTCGACGAGATGTTCCGGCTCGCCGAGTGATCAGCCCCGGCGCTCCGAAGCGGCCTGATAGGACCATAGGAAAAGCAACGGAATCAGCATTAGGATGGCGGATTGCAGGATCACCGAGGAGTAGGGCTGGAAGGTCTCCTCCGAATACACCTTGAGCACAGCGACGCCATCAGCGTCGACCTCGACCCATGCCACGTTGTTCAGCAGGACCTGCGGGTCCGACTGGTCGACGTCATCGTCGTGCGTGATGGCCAGTGTGCTGTTGGTCCCGATGTCATGGAGGTAGACGTCCATCGTGGTGACGATCTCCTCGGGGTCGACGGAAGGGTCCCAGCGTGGTATCTGCAGGAATGCCACTCGCCCGTGCGCCACGCTCGGGGACGATGACTGCCACACTGGATCGGAAAGCATCGACTGCTCTCCTGTCAGGATGTTGACCAAGACAGTCCGGTTGACCGGTCCGACATCGACCACCGCAGCCACCCACATCGGATCCATGGCGATGTCGACTATCTCGGCGTTCTCGTAGTCCACCGCGACTCCCGAAACCTGCTCGAGGTACTTGTCCTGGGATTCGGTCGCACTCGCATCCAAAACAAGGCTGATAGCGATTCTTGGCCCCTCTAGCGAGGTGACGTTGACAGTGGGCAGCGGGGCTGTGGTGTCTGCCCATGCGAGTAATTGGCCCGAGGCTGCGACTATCGAGAACGGGCCTTCTGAGGAAGCCGTCTCGATTAGTCTCTGTTCCTCGTCAATGATCTCCAACGAGTCCTCATGCACTATCACCAGCAGCGGCCCGCCTGAGCCCGACTCCGCTATCGCCACATCCAGCACGGAATCGCTCTCAGTCCGGCTGAACTTGGGGGAGAACTCGAGTTCGTCGGATTCGAGTTCGTAGAAATCCACCCTGTGGGAGTCATGAAGCACTAGGAACGCCCCTGAGATGGAAACCGAAGGAGGATTCGTCCAAGGCACCCCTGAGAGCACGCTGCCGACCTCGTCGCTGACATTCCACGCGCTGATTGCAATGCTGCCGTCCGGCATCTCCTCGACCGAGACCAGCCATCCGTCGGAGCCAGCCGCAGATGTCGGCCATTCCACGCCCTCGACCGGGAAGTCCTGATGGGTGGCGTCCCACAGCAGAACGAAGCCCGTCGAGAGCAGCAGGGCGGCGATGATCACGCTGGTCTGTCTCTTGTTAGGCTCCTTGAGCGGCCTGAAGACCGAGAATACGCTGCTCACAGTACCACGCACAGACTTGCCGGGGTCTGCGAGGGCACGGGCGAGGCGTCGGCTGAACAGGCGCTCGTCGGCAACCCTCCAGAAGGAAGAGTGGGTCTTGGCTGTCAGCTCGACGGCGAGTATGCCGACGGCCATGCCGCCGATGATGTCAACTATCCAGTGTATCCCGAGGTAGACGACGGCGAAGGACGTGACCGCCATGAAGCCAATCAGGAAGTTGCGAAAGTTCGCCCACCTGCCGTCCTCGTCCCACCTCTGCATGGTGAGCCAGATGGTGAACGGGAGACCGATGTGCAGACTCGGCATGCCGTTCGAGAACGGGTCAATCCGAGTGAACCAGTTGTGGATCTCGGGTGTGAGGTCGTATGCGATGGTCTGCATAGCGGGAATGTGATCCCCGGTCACTCCGACGTTGAAGAAGAGGAAGAACGGGATCGCTATGACGTAGACCCAGAACATCGACAGCGATACCCTGTCGGCCATGTGCCTGTCATCGAAGTAGACCGGATACAGGAACGAGGCGAAGGTCACCGTCATGAATCCCATGACGTAGAGGTGGGTCAGCGTCTGATCCAGGACGGCGTTGCGCAGCTCCTGCTGGACCCACAGGACAATGTCGCCCTCTATCGCGTACACGTATGGCGTCATGTCAAGCTGGGTGTTGGCCATCAGGACCCGGTCCACCCCGTCCAGCAGGTCCTTCCACAGATAGACCGAGAAGACCACCACCATGTGCGCCCAGTAACGTCTGAACATGTCGATGAAGCCGTCGAGCCTGAGTTTCGCGTAAGGCGGTCTGAACAGCGGCATCATCGCTATGCTGAGTAGGATTGCACCTGTTATCCAGGTGATGTAGATGCCAGTGCCCGCTGCCATGCTCCTGTCCTATTCGGGTCGCGAGTGTGCCATGAAATCGACCCTTCCCGAAAAACCGCGGTCATGTTATGCGGACCGACGTTCCGGCGCCCTTCTCAAGAGCAGCCAACACGTTGTCCACTATTGCGTTGAAGGCTATCGCAGTTTCGCCCTCCGGCTCGGCGATGATGCGATGGACGCCGTCGTCCCCGCCTCTGACGATGCCGGGGTCGAAGGGCAGAGCGCCGAGGAAGGGTACCTGCATCTCGCCGGCTGCGGAGGCGCCGCCTCCGGACTTGAAGATGTTTAGTGTGAGCGACCAGTTCCCGTCCTCGTCCGTATTGGCCTCAAGAGGAGTCCCCACCGGGCCAATGACCGAGACCTGTGAATTGGGCTCGGCGGTCCCGCGGATGGTGAAGCCGCTCATGTTCTCGACCACGCCCAAGACGGGGACCGAGAGCGTCTTGGCGAAGTTGATCGACTTGCGGCTGTCGAGCAGGGCGACCTCCTGCGGCGTGGTGACGATGACCACGCCGTCGATTCCGGGCAGGTTCTGGCTGACTGTCAGAGGCTCGTCGCTGGTGCCGGGAGGAAAGTCTACGATGAGGGCGTCAAGCTCGCCCCAAGCGACGTCCCCGATGAACTGCTGGATGGCTCCGAGCTTGATCGGCCCGCGCCAGATGACCGGCTTGTCAGGGTTCTCGATGAGGAACGCCATCGAGATGACCTTGATGCCGTGTGGGCCGATTGCTGGGAATATCTGGCCGTCCTCGACATTGAGGTCGGTATCGTCGAGACCCAGCATCTTGGGAACGTTCGGCCCAGTGATGTCGATGTCCATCAGGCCTACCTTCATCCCCCTGCGGGCGAATGAGAGAGCTAGTCCGGTCGCAACCGTCGTCTTGCCTACGCCGCCCTTGCCGGACAGCACCATGACCTTGTACTTGATTTCCTCGTCGAGTTTGGTTATCCTGAGCTTGCGCTGCATCTGCTGGTAGGCCTGCTCCATCTGTGCGCGCTGTTCGGACGAAGCATCGGCTTCGGCAGGCTGCTCGCCGCTGCCCCCTGAGTGGTGGCTGATGGGTGAATCTGCCATTGAGCCAATGGCGGCATGAGGCGTACTTCAACCCTGTTCATCCGCTCGCAGTTGGGTCTCAAGGGAATATTGCGGTTCAGTTCATTAATCCTGAACATCACAGGCATAGCATGCGCCTATTGTTCGTATGCGTCGGCAACACCTGCCGCAGCCAGATGGCAGAGGCTCTGGCCAGCCGTATGGGGCATGAGGCAGTGTCTGCAGGCACTAGACCGGGAAGTGCGGTGGCAGCAGAGGCCATCGAGGTCGTTGGCGAACTGGGAATAGACATGAGCGGTCAGTACCCGAAGTCGGTCGACGACATCGAAGGGACCGGTTTCGACCGAATCATCAGCATGGGCTGCGGCGTGGAGTGCCCTGCCCTGCCGATGGACCGGGACTGGGGGCTGGACGATCCCGTGGGCGGGAGTATCGCCTTGTACAGGCAGACCCGTGACAAGATTCGCGCCCACCTCGAGGCGCTGGACTGAGGCCTACCGACGCTTAGAAAAGCGAGCCTCGTTTCCCCGAGCCCGCACGAGTGTAGTGTAGTGGTTATCACCGGGCGTTGCCAACGCCTGAACCCGGGTTCAAATCCCGGCACTCGTACCAACCGCCTGCCACGGCAGTGGCCGCGCCGCGGTGCAGGGCACCCCGATTCAACCAGAGCGGGCGGCTGCGTCCGTCGCTGCCGACCGGGTGGAAGTTGGCTACCAGGACATCGCCCACGCTCGACTCGCAGGCGGCGTAGGTGATCGGCGGCGTGAGGTCGTGTGAGTCATCAGTCGGGGTCATGTTCGTCGTTCTCCTGCTTTCGGATGACCGCGGCTGGCGGTGTCGAGTCGGACCGGGGACAGTGTGGGCCTATGGACTTCGCGCCACGGTCCTCGAAATCGCTGAGTTTGTCCCGTTTTTCGCCTTAAGGTGCCTTTGACGCCGGGTTGACGGCTGGTTGAGTGGGGGGTTCACCCGCGCACGCGATGGGACGCCCGGAGGAGGGCTTTTGAACTGCCCTTGACCGGCTCGTATCGGCAGGGCCGCCTCCTGCTTGTCGGCTGGCGGTCGGTTGTATGCGGCCCGCCACCTCAACAGCCTCGCACGAGCGGCACGCAGCCGCCAGGGTGCGGTACGCGGACAAATCGAGCCAGGCGTGGCACGAGGCGCACTCCTGGGTGATGCGCAGCGGTGGCAGGCCGACGATCGCGGTCCCCGTCGAGTCCGTCCGCAGGTAGCGGATCGGGGGGACTGCCGCTATCCTCATACCAACCTCCCTCCTATCGCCGGTTGCCCCGGGGGCTTGGGGGCTGAGGGACCCGGGGCTGGTGCGCGATAGACTCGATAGACATCGGTCGGTTGTCGGTTGTTGCACTTGCTAATCCCTCACTCCCACCTGATTCACCCGACCACCTCCTGGCTCGGGTGCGAACGCCGGGATTTGGAGTACCCCTCTCGGTCCTCGGTGATGCGTTCTCAGTTGCTCTCTCATGAGGGTCAAGGTAAGGGGTGGGTCTGAAGGACCGTGGCCGCCTCCGCGTGGCATGATGGGGGTGCCGCCTGTGACGGGCCGAACCGATGTCGAACCACCGAGCCGCTTGGACAGCGTCCCGTTGGGGCGACTCCTGGGGGGTTGTCTGGCAGTCCTGGCGCTCATGGTGCTGGTCTCCTGGAGCCGTTCCCTGGTGTAGGGCTGGATAAGCGGCCAGATTGCTGGGTCGCTTGTCGACCTGCGACAGCAGGCGAGCCCACAGCAGCCGGCGCAGCGCCATCTCCGGGCCGGGATAGACGCCCTCCCAGCGAGGCGATCGTGGGCGGTCGAACACGTAGCCGTTCCAGGCTGCCAGAGCCTCGCTCATGCGATGCCTCCTTCAACCGACAGAGAGTGTGCGGCTTGATGGAGTACAAGACGGTGACTGCGGGAACCCGCGAAAAAGGGGGCCTTGGGGTGGAAGAGGACAGCGTGCAGCTGGTGGCCGTGTTGGACGCTCTGGTCAACGACCTCATCAGACTTGAATGGCGACCGGTCGGCGACGTCGTCATAGGTCCAGATGGTAGGTTGAACCAGTCGATGGTCAGGGACTGAGGTCAAGCCGGCTCACCCCCCAGGGCTGCGAGGAGGTCGAGCATCCGGCGCACGGCGTCGAGGTCACCGGCCTCGAGGGCGTCACGGATGGCGCCGGCGTAGCCCGGCAGGATGGCCTCGACGGGACCGCCTCGATGCGGGTTCAAATCCCGGCACTCGTACCATTACTCAAGTTCAGAGTTCCGCAAAGACACAGCGACCGCTGTGATTCCGACTACCAGCAGCAGAGCCAATGCGATGAACACCAAGGTCGTCGCGTTGTCGCTTATCCAACTGCTTCCGCCTCCACCGGAGTCGATCTTCTCCAACTGTAGGATATGGCTCTGCAGAGCATCCGGGGTCATCGACAGGTAGGTGTCGGTAGCGCGGATCTGGATCGTTATGTCGCCCTCGGGCAGACTCGCTCGGACATCGAACTGGATGGTGTAGACGCCATCGCCGGCGACCCTGTCGCCACTGCTCCCGTCATCGACCATCAGAAGCCACTTGTCGGAGTTCCCGATAGGAGCGAGTCTGCCTATCCTCGCTTGGGCGGAGGAGACGCCGTCGGGGTCCTCTATGGTCGCCTCCAGCGTGTGCGTGATCGGATCGCCCCCGTCGGGCGCGTGAATCGTCTCGGCCTGCTCACCGTCCCTCATCACGGTCACCGAGCTGACCCAGGGGGCCTCGTTCTCGATGGTCAGTGTCGGAGCTTCCACTGGATACCCGTTGGGATGCACGTGCACTGCCATGGTGGTTCCTCCGTCCCCGTCGGTGATTCGCACGGGGATGGTTCGCTCACCGGGGGACATTCCGTAGGGCACTGTGAACTGGCCGCTCCAGACGCCGTCGGACTCGGACAGCGAAGTCAGCTCACCGCCAGCGCTCAGCAAGTCGATTCCAACGGACTCCACTCCGTGGCCGTCGACCGCGGTGACGCTCACCCCGACCGGATCGCCGCGCTTGACCGAGTCGGGTGTGAAGACCAGTGACATCATCCTGGGAGCTGCGTTGGTCACCTCGAGCGCGGCTTCCTCCTCGACGTAGACCCAGATGTCCTCCATCCCCACGGTGACTTCCATCAGGCCGTGCTCCAGCCCGTCGTGGGTAATCAGCGCGGTCCAGATGTCGTCGTGGATGGTGTGGTCGCCGAGCAGACCGGAATCTGACAGCTCGACTATCCCCAGGCCGATCTGAGTGAGATCGACGGTGACATCGGTCACATCGGTGTCGAAGTCGTCCACGACGACCTCGAGGTGCGCCGAGTCGCCCTCAGTCAGCAGTCCGCCTTCCCGGAAGCCGATGGATATCATCGATGGCGGTGTGTTCTCCTCGGCAGTGATGACCGAGGGCGAGAGGACCCTGTCCACCATCTGGTGCTCTACGAAGGCGATGTCCTTGCCCATTGAGCCGTTCTCGCCCAATTGGATCTCTACCCAGCGGTGGATCTCGTTGAGCAGGCCCGCCAGAGGGCCCTCATTGACGACGCTGCCCGAGGCGTGGCTGTTCTCGCCGTAGTCCCCCAGCCACTCAGCGACCTCGACCGTGTGGCCGTCCATCTCGTCGACGACGATGGCGGTCACCTGGATGGCGAGGATCATCGCGTCGTTACCCACAAGAGAGAAGCGGTCACCGACGAGAACCATCTCGGGGGCGGCGCCGGTCTCCCTCGAGATGTGATTCTCGAACATGACCTCGGCCTCGGGAGCCTCAGCCTGCATGATGATCGGCGAGAGCTCGGGGTACTCGTTGTTCACCGTGCCGTTGTCCTCGATGTATTGGTAGCGGATGGTGCGGTTGCCCCAGTCCGTCTGCGGGACGGTGAACTCGTAGGTCAGGTTGTGCTCTGCCTGCCACTCCTCGGTAATCGGCCCGATCGGGGTGGCCGAGACGTTGAACCAGAACTCGTTCTCGATCTTGTCCACCTCGAACATGGCTCCGGTCGCGTTCTCCTGGGAGCCGGAGTCCACGATCCTTCTGATTAGTCCGAAACTGCCCGCGGCATCGCCGTCGTAGGTGCCGTCGACTCGGATCGTCTCCGCTACGGTCTCGCCGCCCTGGCTCTCGAAGTGTATCACCGGGATGGTGCCCTCTACATCGACCTGGAAGAACTCGTCCCTTATCTCAAAACTGAATTCACCGCCTCCCAGTATCATGAAGTGCTGCTGCTCCCGGATGCCGTCCTCCCAGCGCTCGAGGATCCTGAACTCATCGAGGTCGAAGGAGAAGTAGTCTCTGTCCCCCCCATTGAGGCGGAGCGTGGCGTTGGCCTCGATCTGGAGGTGCTGAAGGCGCCTGCGGTCGTCCTCGTCCCAAGTCTCGAAGTAGAAGGTCGACAACTGGCCGAAACCACCGCCGCTGCTGTTGTTGTCGCCTCCGTTGAATGAGAGCCACCCTGTGCCGTCGATCCTGAACCTCTCGGTCAGCTCGCCCCCGGACCAGGAGCGCAGTACGTAGACGTCGTTGACCTGGACCTGGACCTCGAAGCCGCTGCTCTCGCCCTCCTCGCCCTGTTCGGAGGTGTTGAGGTAGAGCGAGCCGCTGCCGCTCATCTCGAAGTCCTGCTGCAGAAGCTCGTTGCCGTCGTAGGTCTCGTTGAGCCAGATCCTGTCGAGGTTGAGTTCAAGTTGCAGGCCCTCGGAGCCGTTCATGGCATCAAGAGTCAAGGTGCCGTTGCCGAGCTCGTTGGACTCGAGGATGCTGCCGGTCCTCTTCTGCCAGCCTCGTCCCTCGAACTCGATGCCCTGGCCGTCCTCTGCGCCTTCCATCGACCACGTGGTCTCGCGGGTTATCTCGTGGTCGGCGATTGGCTGGTTCCAGTTGGTGATGTCGAGGGCTCGCGAGCAGCTCGCCTCGCCGGTCTCGACCGAAACCGAGATACGGTCCCTGAACTCCGGCTCGGAGTCGATGATGACATCGACCTCGCCGCCGGCGTTCACCACTGTGGCGTTCGAGGTGGTGGCGATGACCTCGCCGTCGCGGAGGTGCTGTACGTCGACGGTGAGGGCGCTTGGCGTGCTGCCGTTGGTGAACGGCGGGTCGAAGACGACGCGGTATCGGTGGAGGACGTCGTAGGTGATGTTCCAGCCGCTGTCCCAGTGCTCCTCGGCATCCCAGTCGACCAGCACGGTGCAGGTCGTCGGAGTGTCGTCTTCGGCAGCGCCGACCATGGCAGCGGGCCCGCTGAGAAGCAGGATCGCCAGTACGGCTACGGCGGCGTTCGCGCGAGGCACGGGAGTGCCTCTCCCCCGGAGATATGAAACAATGGGGACGTTGCTACTCAGAACAGGGGCTCTTCGTAGTCGTCATCCTCACCGGAGCGTTCGCGCCACAGCGAGACTGGGACATCCTCGTAGATGTGGGCGTACGGGTCCTCTTCCTCGTCGGACTTATCGTCATCGACCGGCATGCGGGCAAACTCCTCTGCGCTGGCCTTGAACTTCCAGTAGTGAATCCTCCACTCGCGGCCGTCCCACAGGGTGGTTTCCTCAGACTCGGTGGTGAGCAGGTCGTAGTCCTGCAACTGGTAGAACAGGTTGCGGTCGGTGGGCTCGAGGGCGTTGTCGATGATGCGGTTCGAGAAGCCGAAGAAGCCGAGGGCGTGCTCGGCGATCGACTCGGCCACGATAGTCTCCATGTCGATGTCGACCTTGCGTCGTATGGCCTGTGTGAGTTGTGCTAGCGTCAAACCCATCGCGTCTCCCTCCAGTGGTATAATATGGAAGCCCGCGCTATTTCAACCGTCTCTCGCTCAGCCTCGTTTTTCCCCCTTCTTCGCTCCGAAGTGGTTAATCTGCCTGCTACTTTCGGGGAGGCATGGAAGGCTCGGAAAGGGCTCGTTTCCTAGGTCTGGAGGAGGCAGACTCAGGACCTTGGGACGTAGTAGTTCTCCCGGTGCCCTTCGAGATGACTACCAGTTGGGGAGAGGGGGCCGAGAAGGGTCCTGCAGCGTGCATCGAAGCCAGCTCTCAGATCGAGCTGTACGACCCCCTGCTGCCGGATGATCTGCCCTGCGGGCTCAGTGTCCACACCGCCGTGGCTTGGGGCTCTGATGCCCCCACTCTCAGGGAGCAGTTGGACTCCATCCGGGACTATGCAGCCCCGTGGCTCGATGGCGAGCAGTTTCCCATCGTCCTCGGGGGCGAGCACGGCATCTTGCCGCCGCTGATGGAGGCGGCCTCGGGCCACCCCGACCTCGGGGGTGACCTCGGGCGGCTGACCCTCATCCAGATCGATGCTCACGCCGACCTGCGCGACGAACTGAACGACGAGCGCTTCTCGCACGGCACAGCGGTGCGTCGCGCGCTCGATGCGGGCGTCGGACGAGTCATTCAGATCGGTACGCGGGCGCTGTCACGCGAAGAGGCTGCCTTCGCTACGGCGGACGGCCGCGTCGAGACTTGGTTCGCCCGCGACTTCATGGGCGTGTGCGATGGGCAGGCTGGCTGGGCCCGGCTGACCGAGCGCATCGGGCAAGTGGAAGGGACCGTATGGCTCACTTTCGATGTCGACGGACTTGATGGTGCGCTCGTTCCAGCCACTGGCACCCCCGTCCCAGGGGGGCTATCCCACTGGGCCGCAGTAGATCTTATCGAGAGACTCTTCGCGGCCACCGGAAGCACTGTCATCGGGGCCGACATCAACGAGATAGCACCGGGGCAGGACGACTCGCTCACCCAATTCAACGCGGCGCTGATAGCAACCAAGATACTGGCTTGTCACGCGCTATCGCGCCTGAATCAGAAGGATTGAACGGGCTCCGCCCGCTCGGATTGCCATGCAGCGTGCTGCGGCGCTGGCGCTGGTTGCTCTGGTTATCGCCGGAGGCGCCGCCCCGGTCGCCACCGCTCAGCAGCCGGACCTAACTCAGGAGCACTGGTACCACAGCTATGCCACCCTGACTATCGACCTGCAGGCCTGGGAGGACGATTACCCGGAGGTGGTCCGTCTGGTCACTGCGGGGACTACCCTGTACGGAAGACAGCAGTGGGTGCTGCAGATCTCCGATTGGTCGGTTGAGAACAAGAGCGACGGCTCGCTCAAGGAGAAGGTGTACATCGATGGCGGTCACCACGGTAACGAGCATCTCGGGACAGAGTTGGCGTTCCTGACCGCGGAGTTCTACATCGAGGGCTGGGGCAACGGCGATGCCGAGGCCATCGAGGTGCTGCAGAACACCGAGATTCACATCATGGTGCTGCTCAACGCCGACGGAAACGACGCCGACACGCGATGGAACATGAACCAGGTCGACCTCAACCGCAACTACGACCACCACTGGACCGAGGACGAGACGGCGAGTGGGGACGGTCCCTTCTCCGAGCCGGAGACCAGCAACAACGCCGACTACATGCACGAGTGGGTGACCGAGGCCGACCTCTACGTAACGATGCATACGGGCACGTGGATCCTCGCGTACCCGTGGGGCTTCACGCCAAACATGCCCTCGGACTGGGAGCTCTTTGAGTTCATCCGCGACGACATCCACGAGAAGATCGACGCCGACCTGCCGATCCGCAATGCCAATGCAGGCATTTACCCCACCCACGGCACCAGCCGCGACTACGGCTACGGCATCATGGGCTACCCCTGCTTCACCTTCGAGACTGATGACGAGCAGTTCCTGCTCGGCAGCGTCCAGTCGGTCAGCGACCGCCTAGCGCTCGAGTTGGAGGTTATGCGCTACCTGATATCGAACGTCTGGTACTGGCGAGCGAGGCTGAGCGTGGACTCGCTGGAGGTCGAGGATGGCTATGCCGACCTGAGCGTCACCAACCTCGGGCGAGCCAGCACGGCAAACGCCACCCTGCACTACGTGGACGAGGCGGGCGAGGCGCTGTGGCACTCGGACAACTTCAGCGTCAACGCCAGCAACCACACCGATGTGAGGCTGGATGCGAGCGGGCTGAGCATGATCTCGGGCGGTCACTTCGAGCTCCATTACCAGAAGCGGGTGATCGACGCCGCTCTCTGGGTCAACGAGCCAGTCAACGAGAGCGTCCTGAGCGCAGCCGGCGATGACTCGTGGGACTTGCTTCCGGCACCGTCCCTGCTGCTCAGCATGGTCGCAATCGCGCTTGCGGCGATAAATCGTGAAAATCGCCGATTTGAGCAATAATCATGTAATTTTAATTACAAAACGCTATTAAAACGTCGTTTTTACAATACAATTCTTTGTATATCACTACCGAATCGGCAAGTTCGGCGACATTTATGGAATGGAATAACAGCGAATTCGGAGAAGTAGGGAATCAACTGGTACTGCCCCTTTTCAAGGGCGTCAGGAAGGCCCCCAACAACTCGCTCTCAGGACTAAACAGGACTCAGCGGACGCTCGTCAGGGAGGCGATAGCCTCGGATGACTTCGAGGGCAAGAAGGGGCAGCGGATGGCCGTCTGGAGCCCCGGTTGCAGGGTGCTGCTGGTCGGCATGGGCGAGAAGGGCGACTTGGGTCACAGAGGGGCGAGGAACACCGGCGCCCGGACGGTGGTCGCCCTGTCCAAGAAGAGGGGGCTTCGCGTCACGGTAAGATTCACCACCGGGTGGTCGAGCGAGCGCATGCTCGACTTCGCAGAGGGCATGATGCTGCGTGACTACGAGTTCCTCGAGCATCAGGAGGTCGACGACGAGCACATCGCCGAGCCTTGGAGCGTAGACTTCCAGGCTAGCGCGCGCCATCAGGGGGTGCTCGCGGACAGCCTTGGCCATATCCACTCGGTGGTTGGGGGAGTGCACCTAGCGAGGGACCTCGGCAACGAGCCGGCCAACGTGCTGTATCCGATGGAGTACGCACGCAGGGTGGTCGAGTGGGCCGAAGGCAAGGACGACGTCGTGGTCGAGGTCTACGACTGGGACAAGCTGCGCGAACTCGGGATGGGTGGCCTCGTCAACGTCGGCAAGGGCAGTGACAGGAAGCCCTGCATGGTGCTATTCACGCTCAACCCCGATGCCGACGAGGGCGTCCAGCGACCTTGCATCGTCGGCAAGGGCATCACCTTCGACACGGGCGGCATCTCGATCAAGCCGTCCAAGGGCATGTGGGACATGAAGTACGACATGTGCGGGGCCGCGACAGTCTTCGGGCTCATGGAGGCCCTGCATGCGACCGGTTACGAGCGACGCGTGAACGGGGTGGCGTGCCTCGCGGAGAACATGCCCGGAGCAGGCGCCTACCGACCAGGTGACGTGTTCAAGACGTACTCCGGCAAGACGATCGAGGTGTTCAGCACTGACGCCGAGGGCCGCAACGTCCTCGCCGACGGGCTGTGGAAGGCCGGCGAGTTCGACCCCGAGTACATCATCGACCTAGCCACACTGACCGGTGCCATCGTGGTCGCTCTGGGCAACCAGATCACCGGGATGTGGGCCAACGAAGAGGACATCGGCAAACGGGTCAGGAAGGCTGCGAGCAGATCGGGAGAGGCGGTCTGGCGAATGCCGCTGAACGCCCAGTTCCGCAAGTACATGACCGACTCGGCATTCGCAGACATCCGCAACGGCTCGATCGGCGGGGGCGCTGGCTCATCCAACACCGCGGCCTCGTTCCTAGAGTTCTTCGTGCCGCACCGCGGCTACGACGAGGACGCCGACAAGATTCCTTGGGTGCACCTTGACATCGCCGGGACCGCTTGGGGCCCGGGCTCGAAGGCCCGCTCTGAGGGCGCTAACCCGCTATTCCAGTTCGGTGTCTCGGGAGTCCACGTCAGGACGCTTCACAGACTGATCACCGAAGGCTGATCACTCGTCATCGTCGGCGTCGACGACTTCGAAGTCGGCGTCGACGACGTCCTTGTCGCCGTCCTCGGCCTGCTGTTCGGCCATCTCGGCGGCGGCTGCCTCGTACAGCTTGGTCGAGACGCCATGCATCTCCCGCTCGACTTCGCTGATCTTGGCCTGGACGGCGGCCTCATCGAGATCCTCGACGTCGATTGTGGTCTCACCATCATCCTTGGTGATGAGCCCCCTCAACTCGTCGAGCTTGCTATGGACCGGGTCCGTGTCGAGATCGCTGAGCTTCTCACCAGCGTCCTTGAGCATGCGCTTGGTCTGGTAGACGATGCTGTCGGCTGAGTTGATGAGCTCGATTCCCGCCCTCCGCAGTTTGTCCTCCTTGGCGAACTTCTCCGCGTCGGAGACCTTCTGCTTGATCTCGTCCTCGGAGAGGGAGGTCTGGCTCTCAATCTTAACCGACTGCTCGGTCCCTGTACCTAAGTCCTTGGCAGAGACGTCGACGATGCCGTTGGCATCGATATCGAAGGTGACCTCGATCTGCGGGATACCACGCGGTGCGGACGGGATGCCCATCAGGTGGAAGCGCCCGAGTGTGGTGTTGTCCTTGGCGAACTCGCGCTCGCCCTGGAGAACGTGGACCTCGACGGCCGGCTGGTTGTCGGCGGCTGTCGAGAAGGTCTCAGAGCGACGTGTGGGAATCGTGGTGTTGCGCTCGATCATGGTGGTCATCACGCCACCGAGGGTCTCGATGCCGAGCGTCAGGGGCGATACATCGAGCAGGAGGACGTCGGTCACGCCCTCGTCGCCGACGATGATGCCGGCCTGCAGGGCAGCGCCGATGGCAACGGCCTCATCTGGGTTGATTCCCCTGAAGGGGGCCTTGCCGACCTCCTCCTCGATCACCTTCTGAACGACTGGGACTCGAGTGGAGCCTCCGACGAGGAGGACCTTGTCGATTTCTCCCTTTTTGACTCCGGAGTCCTTCATTGCCTGGCGGGTCGGGCCAATGGTCCTGGCTACGAGATCGCTAATCAGATCCTCGAGCTTGGCTCGTGAGAGAGTCAGGTCGAGGTGCTCCGGCTGGCCATCGCTCATCGTGATGTAGGGTAGGTTGATTTGGGTGGAGTTTGTTCCCGAGAGTTCGATCTTGGCCTTCTCGGCAGCCTCTCGAAGTCGGCTCATCGCCTGCAGGTCCTTGGCGAGGTCGATGCCTGAGGACTTCTTGAACTCGGCAACGATCCAGTCTACCACGACATAGTCGAAGTCGTCGCCACCGAGGCGGTTGTCGCCGCTGGTGGCCTTGACCTCGATCTGGGGCTGGCCGTCGACCTGGTATATCTCGAGAATCGAGACGTCGAAGGTGCCGCCGCCGAGGTCGAACACCAGAATGGTCTGATCCTCCTCCTTGTCGACGCCGAACGCCAGTGCGGCTGCGGTAGGCTCGTTGATGATTCGGAGCACCTCGAGCCCGGCTATTCTGCCGGCGTCGTGGGTCGCCTTCCTCTGGGCGTCGGTGAAGTACGCGGGACAGGTGATCACGGCTTGCTTGACCTCCCTGCCAAGATAGTCCTCGGCGTCGGACTTGAGCTTCTGTAGGATGAAGGCAGAGATCTCCTGGGGTGTGTACGTGTCGCCGTCGATCTCCTTGCTCCAGTCAGTCCCCATCTCCCGCTTCACTGAGAGGATGGTCCGCTCTGAGTTGGTCACTGCCTGACGCTTGGCTATCACTCCGACTAGGCGCTCGCCGCCCTTTGCGAAGGCCACCACGCTCGGCGTCGTTCGAGAGCCCTCGGAGTTCGGTATCACGACCGCTTGACCTCCCTCAAGCGTTGCGACACAGCTGTTCGTCGTTCCCAAGTCGATTCCGATTACCGGTCCGCTCATGCCTCTTCCTCCGTGTGTTCTCGTTCGGTGTCTCAAACCAAATCGAATGTGATGTCGAGGATGCCGTTGTTGAGCTCCCACTCGACTATCTGCCCAGCGGCCTGAGGCAGTATGAGGCGCTTGAACGGGCGCGCCTGGGTCTTCCTCATCAGCTGGAGGACCTCGCCACCGCTGCTGAGTACCAGTTCCACGTCCTCGGGCCCGATGTCCAGGAACTTCGAGATATCGATGGTGACCGACATCCTGCCATCATCCGTGTAGACATCCTCCTCGGGCAAGTCCGAGACCTTTGGCTCCTCGGTCTCTTCTGCCTTGGCCTCGACCTCTCCAGGGCCGTTGAGCCGGATGTTGACCCCCATGTTCTTCAGCAGCTCTGAAATCCCGTCGGGGTCGTTGAGCATTGACTCCATGACCCGGCGGAACTCCTCTGGGTCGGTGTTCGTATCTATCTTGATATGCGAGTGAGACATCTTGGTCGGATCGATCCCCATCGTCTCGAACTGCTCGCGAATCTGATTCATCATCGCCTCGAGTGCCTTGATGTCGATTGACATGCCCATCTGCTCGAACATCCTAGCCATCTCTGCGAACATGTCGTCAGACCACTCATCACGCCCGCTTCCAGTCATCAGATACCACTACTCAACCTTAGGTTGTATAGTGGGACAGTGTGGTCGTATATGAACCGCACGGTCGCGCGCGCGCGGCGTGGCGATGCCGTGTTCAACGGTCGAGTTCAAAGCAAGGCTGTGGTTCGGCGGTTCGCTATGGTCGAACCAGAGCATGATGCAGCCTTGGAGGACACCGATCGCCTGCACGGCCGCTCGGCGCTGGTTGACAACGTCAAGGCGGCCGTGGCCCTCGCTGGGGCCGTCCGCTCTACTCTGGGTCCGCGTGGGCTCGACAAGATGCTAGTGGAGGAAGGGGGCTCTGCCACCGTGACCAACGATGGCGTGACGGTGCTGCAGACCGCGAAGGTCGAGCATCCCGCGGCAAGGCTCCTGATCTCCACATCTTCCTCACAGGACCGGGCGGCGCGTGACGGGACCACGACCACGGTCATCCTGACCGCTGAGATGCTGCAGAACGCGCTCGAGCTGGTTCGCTCCGGAGTCCATCCTTCCATCATCATGAATGGCTACCAGATCGCACTCGCAGAGGCACTCGCAGAGATGGAGCACATGGCACGCGCGCCGCAGAGCGAAGCGGAGAGGCGCGCGGTCGTGGAGACCTCCCTCGCAGGGAAGATCGACTCTTCGCTCACTGCCCATCTGACGGGTCTGGCCTTGGAGGCTGCCGATGCACTGGCAGGCGAGGAGGGCGACGCTGACCTGGAGAGACTCAGAGTGAAGCGCCTGATGGTCAGGGACGGCACTGCGAGAGAGTCCGAGATCGTGCACGGGATGGTTCTCGCGAAGTCGAGGATGGACATGGCCACTCCGGCCAACTCGGACGGCGGCAGGATTGCCATAGTCGACGGTGATCTCGAGAACGCCAAACTTGAGCTCGAGGCCTCGATAGAGGTCACCAGCACGGGAGCGCTGCGCAGCTTCCACGAGCGCGCACGTGAGAGGCTTCAGGAGCAGGTCGAGCTTCTCAAGTCCCTTGACGTCGACCTGCTGGTGGTCCGCGACGGTGTCGCCGAGGAGGCCATTACGATGCTGACCAATGCAGGCATCACCGCATACAGGCGCTTCGAGCGCGAGGATCTCGAGCGACTGGCTCGCATCACCGGCTCCACCATGGTGCGCGACGCGCGTAGGATCAAGAAGGAGGACGTAGGTACTTACTCCAGCCGCTCGGAGCAGACCTTCTCTGGAGTCAAGCACACTCGAATCGATGGCTCTGAGGGCGGCGCGATGACGGTTCTGATACGCGGCACCTCACCAGCGGTCAGAGAAGAGGCCCAACGCGCCTTCGACGACGCACTCGGGGTTGCCCACAGGCTCTCTGGAGATTCCCAACTACTCCCTGGTGGCGGTGCCTCCCAGATTCATCTAGCTCGGCACCTGCGAGCATTCGCACCTAGCCAGAGCGGTCGCGAGCAACTGGCCATAGAGGCATATGCGGCCGCACTGGAGATTGTGCCGCGTACCCTCGCAGAGAACTCGGGGCTCGACCCGATCGACGTGATATTGACTCTCTCGGCGGCTCAGGTCGCAGACTCTGAGAACGGGCCTTGGATAGGCTTGGACGTGATGTCGGGAGAGAAGGCCCGGATGGACGAGGCTGGAGTCATCGACCCGCTGTTCGTAGTTCGTCACGCACTCTCCGGGGCCACCGAGGCGGCCAACAGCATCCTTAGAATCGACGACGTCCTGTGGGCCAAGCAGGATGCCCAGACACCCGACTGGCAGAGCGAGATGGATCAGGACTGAGCACCCAGTCTGTCTAGCATCTCTTCGACCATACGACCGAGGTCGTACTCGGCCTTCCACCCCCAGTCCTCACGTGCGACCGAGTCGTCGATATCGGCAGGCCAGGAGTCGGCGTATGCCTGACGCTCGTCGGGAACGAAGTCGCAGGTGAAGCCGTCGACCCTCTCAGTGATGGAGTCAGCAAGCTCCTGAGCGGTGAACGAGGCTCCTGAGACGTTGTACCCGCCTCGGGCTGGACCGATCGACTCGACCGGGGCGTCCATCAGGCTCGTAGTGGCCCTGATCGCATCGTCGATGTACATCATCGGCAGACGTGTGTCAGCACTGACGAAGCATTCGTAGTGACCTTTCTCGAGAGCGGCGTGGAAGATCTCGACGGCGTAGTCCGTCGTACCCCCACCGGCTGGCGTCTTCCATGAAATCAACCCGGGATAGCGGATGCCGCGGGCATCCACACCGTACTGCTTCCAGTAGTTCACGGCCATCACCTCCCCGGTGACTTTCGTCCTGCCGTAGACGGTGGTCGGGCTCAGTGGAGTCACCTGAGGCGCGATGCTCGGGCAGTCAGGGCCGAAGACGGCTATCGACGAGGGAGCGAAGACTCGAAGGCCACGCTTCCTAGCAGTCTCAAGGACGCACACGATACCCCCTACGTTCACCCTCTGGCAGAGCTCGGGCTCCTTCTCCCCGGTGGCCGAGAGTATAGCGGCGAGGTGGTATATCGTGCCCACTCGCTCCTCCCTGACAACAGCGTCCATGCCATCACCGTCGAGCACGCTCAGAAGGCGGAACGGGCCGTCTTCGAGGAGTAGGTGCTCGGGGACCTCGCGCACGTCCGTTGCGATGACGGCATCAGTCCCGTGTCGAGCCCTCAGCGCCTCTACCAAGTCGGTGCCAATCTGGCCCAGCGCTCCGGTGACGAGAATCCTGTCACCGGGTGGTTCCGCCATGCGAGGCGGTATTTCAGACGATACTTGAACATGGAGTAGTCACCGCATCTGAATTGCATAGCCAACCTTGATATGCAAGGCTCAACGGCTTCAAATCCCGTTGATTGCATGCGATATGTGGTGGTCACGGGCGGTGTTCTCTCCGGACTGGGCAAGGGGGTCACCGCGAGTAGCATCGGAGTGCTGCTAAAATCCGCAGGACTGCGCGTCACTTCGATCAAGATCGACCCATACCTGAACATCGATGCCGGGACCATGAGTCCGTTCGAACACGGGGAGGTCTTCGTGCTCGACGACGGGGGAGAAGTGGACTTGGACCTGGGTAACTACGAGAGGTTTCTCGATATCGCTCTGATGAGGGACAACAACATCACCACAGGCAAGGTATACGCAGCTGTCGTCGAGCGCGAGCGCCGCGGCGACTATCTCGGGAAGACCGTACAGGTCATCCCGCACATAACCAATGAGATTCAGGAGTGGATCGAGAAAGTCGCGCAGGTGCCTAGCGATGGCAACAACGGCGTCCCTGACGCCTGCATAATAGAGCTCGGTGGCACGGTGGGTGACATCGAGAGCGCTCCCTTCGTCGAAGCCCTCCGCCAGTTCCAGTTCAGGGTCGGGCGCGAGAACATCTGCTTCGTCCACGTCAGCCTGGTCCCGGTCATGGGTCCTGTCGGCGAGCAGAAGACCAAGCCGACCCAACACACCGTCAAGGAGCTGCGCGGCCTCGGCATTATCCCGGACATACTCGTGTGCAGGTCGGCCAAGCCGCTGCAGGAGGAGACTCGAACGAAGCTGGCTGCATTCTGCCACGTCCCCGAAGAGGCGATTGTGTCCGCGCACGACGTCTCGAACATCTATCGGGTCCCGATGATGCTGGAGGAGCAGGGCGTCAGCGGTGTCCTCTCTGAGCTTTTCGGATTCGAACTCCCATCCAAACGTCCTCTGCTGGACGACTGGAAGGCCATGGCCGACCGTGTCGACAACCTCGAGGGGGAAGTCCACATAGCCACGGTCGGGAAGTACACCGGGCTCTCTGATTCCTACCTCAGCGTCATCAAGGCCCTGCAGCACTCGTCCTACGAAGTTGGACGAAAACTGGTAATCGACTGGATAGAGTCGGCGGACCTCGACGACCAGACGTCCGCCACCGACCCCGAGGCCTACGCCGCAGCCTGGGAGCTTCTGAGGGGCGCTGACGGTGTGCTGGTTCCAGGAGGCTTCGGCATCCGCGGCATAGAGGGCAAGATCAAGGCCGCGGAGTACGCGAGGACGAACAACATCCCCTATCTGGGCGTGTGTCTGGGGCTTCAAGTCGCGACCATCGAGTTCTGCCGCAACGTGCTCGGCATGGAAGGAGCGAACTCGACCGAGTTCGACGCGGACACCCCTCACCCTGCCGTCGTGTTCATGCCGGAGATCTCCAAGACTCACATGGGAGGCACGATGCGTCTGGGCACCAAGCCGACGCCGTTCCTAGTCGACGACTGCAAGATGCGCCGACTGTACGGCGGGGCCGACCACGTCGACGAGCGCCACAGGCACCGCTATGAGGTCAATCCGGAGCTCATCGAGCAGATCGAAAGTGCCGGTCTGAAGTACGTGGGCAAGGACGAGACCGGTCAGCGTTGCGAAATCATGGAACTCGAAGGGCATCCGTACTACGTCGGAACTCAGTATCACCCTGAGTTCAAGTCGCGTCCAGGCAGACCCAGCCCGCCCTTCCTCGGGCTTCTCATGGCTGCTTGCGGGCAAGAAATCTAGTCGACAGTGACCGGCAGAACGCGGGTCGTCCGGTAGCCCTGCAGGACCTTCATGTAGCGCTTGGAGGCGAACTCTGCGTCCAGCATCTCGTCTCCGGTCTCGATTCTCAGCGTCCTGACGGTAAGCAGCTTGGCCGGAGTCACGACCCCGAGTATGTTGTCGATTCCCACCGCGCGGAGCACCTCGGGAGAGAGCTGCAGGTTGCCCCGACCGATCAGGAAGCCCTGCCCGCCCATAGGAGAGAGCAGCAGGGTGACAGGGCCTGAGTGTGAGGCGAGCAACTCCAGCAGTCCCGCCTCGTCGAGATCGGTTCCGACCTGCTCTGAGCCCATCGTCGCGTCTATGCCGAGCCTGCTTGGCTCGTAGCCGTTCATCTCACCGATCATGTGCAGGGTACCGCCAGAGCCCCAGATGATCAGACGCTCGTCGGTGATCAGGAGTTCCCCTATGTGGTCGGCCAGCCCCTCTATGCTGTCGTCCTCGCCGACGGCCTCGATGCGCTGCTTCGAGCCTTGCATCCAGCGCGGACTCGCCGGCGTAATCGCCTCTGCGTAGAGCTGCACCACCCACTCGCCGGTCCGATAGCGCTCCTCGTCGAGGTCAAGCACCTCGGTGCTGGCCAGCAGCAGATCGTCATTGAGCCACGCCGAGAGCACCTCTGCGGCGGCCTTGGGCGAGGCAGCGAAGCAGCCCGAGTGCATCTTGACCCCGGTCGGCACGCCGATGACGGGCGTCTTCGGCTGGCCGGCCGACTCGAATGCGACGACGATGTCCCGCGTGGTGCCGTCGCCGCCGGCGTACACCAGCAGGCCGATCCCCGAGTCCAGCAGGGTTGAGACCGCGTCCGCGGTGTCGGAGGCGGTTGTGGTCCCAGAAGAGGCGTGAACGGTTCTCACGGTGCCGATGTTGGCTCCCTGTGGGAGCCATTCCGTGCCCATCCTGCCTTCGCTGGTGAGCCATTCGACGTCATCGAAGCCGGCTCGGTGCAAGGTGGAGAAGTGAACGAGCATGTTGGTCATACGCGGTCCGGATCGGTCCTGAGCACCCAGCGAGCGGGCCAGTTCGGCCTGTCCGTCAGAGCCCTTCAGACCCAACCTTCCGCCCAATCCGGCATCGGGATTGACCAACAAGCCAAGACGCACCATGACCGGTCCAAAGGGCGCGTGTTCTTATCGGTTCACGCTTCCGCGCCGTCCTCATGAGGGTCGTAGTGGCGCTGGGGGGCAACGCCCTCCTGCAACGAGGTCAGCCGATGACGGCTGAGAACCAGCGCGCGAACGTGGCGATAGCGGCCAAGGCACTGGCCCCGCTCGCGCCTGACTACCAGTTGGTCATCTCGCACGGCAATGGCCCTCAGGTCGGCTTGCTCTCCCTGCAGTCAGCAGCCTACAAGGAGGTCGAGGAGTACCCGCTGGACATCCTCGGGGCCCAGACCGAGGGGATGATCGGCTACATAATCGAGCAGGAGCTCGGCAACCTGCTGCCGATGGAGGAGTCGCTGGCGACTATACTGACCATGGTCGAGGTCGACCCGGAGGACCCTGCCTTCGACAACCCGACCAAGCCGATCGGTCCGGTTTACAGCGAAGAGGAGGCGAAGGCGCTGGCAGATGAGAGGGGTTGGACCGTGGCCCCGGACGGCGAGCACTGGCGCAGGGTGGTCGCCTCGCCCGAGCCTCAGAGGATCTTCGAGATGAGGCCGATACACTGGCTTCTCGAGAAGGGCGTCACAGTCATCTGTGCCGGAGGTGGTGGGATTCCAACCGTGTACAAGCCGGACGGGACTCTGGAGGGAGTGGAGGTGGTCATCGACAAGGACAGGGCCAGCGCCCTGCTGGCCTTCGAGTTGGACGCCGGTCTTCTGATACTCGCGACCGACACCGACGGGGTCTACCTCGACTGGGGCACGGATAATGCCCGCAGGATAGAGCGGGCGACGCCCGACGATATGGATCGGTACGACTTCGAGGAGGGTTCGATGGGGCCCAAGGTGGAGGCAGCCTGCGACTTCATCCGCAGGTCCGGGGGAAGGGCCGTGATAGGAGCGCTCGCGGACCTCGAGGGCATGGTGGCAGGCACCGCTGGGACCCAGTTCGTACTCGAATGATTCAGGCCTACGGCCTGTTTTTCGCGAGAGGGCTTCATATCCGATGCGCCTCGGGCAATCCGTCGAGGGTGCTGTAAATGCCGATGATATCCGTTGACGTGGGCGCCGAAGCAGCCCACGAGTATGCGGCCGGAGTCACGGCGGGGGACGTCATCTCCAACGTCCTCGGGAGCAAGCACGGGGCCGTCGCAGGGCTCGTCGACGGCATCGAGCGCGACTTCTCGCACGTCCTCGAGGCAGACTGCAGCGTCGAGCCCGTCTTGGGAGAATCCGACGCTGGCCTGTACATCCTGCGCCACTCCTGCGCCCATCTGCTGGCCCAAGCAGTCACCCAGCTCTATCCTGACGCCAAGCCGACCATCGGCCCGCCGATCGAGCACGGCTTCTACTACGACTTCCACATGGACCCTATCGGCGATGAGGAGCTGCGCGCAATCGAGAAGCGCATGAAGGCGCTAGTCAAGCAGAACCTCGCCATCGAGCGTGAGGAGCACGGCAACGACACGCTGCGCGAGATGTTCGGCGGCAATCCGTTCAAGCTCGAAATCATGGACGACAAGATAGGGCACGATGTCGGCTCTTCCGCCTACAGGCAGGGTGACTTCGTCGACCTGTGCCGCGGCCCGCACGTGCCGAGCACCGCTCACCTGCGCTGGTTCAGACTGACCAGCACCAGCCAGGCCTACTGGAGGGCTGACTCAAGTCGTGAGTCGCTGGTTCGCATCTACGGAATGTGCTACCCGACCAAGCAGGCACTTCAGGAGCGCGTACGCCAGCTCGAGGAGGCCGCCAAGCGTGACCACAAGAAGATCGGCAAGGAGATGGAACTGTACATGATCAACGAGCTCATCGGCAAGGGGCTGCCTGTGTGGCTTCCCAACGGCGAGATCATCAAGTCCGAGATCGAGCGCTTCGCAGTCGAGACCGAGGAGGCATACGGATACGTCAGGGTGACGACCCCTGTGCTGGCCAAGCAGCAGCTCTTCGAGACCAGCGGGCACCTGCCGCACTACGCGGATTCGATGTACCCCCCGATGGAGATGGACGACGGGACCTACTACCTGAAGGCGATGAACTGCCCGATGCACCACCTCGTCTACAGTAACAAGAAGCGCTCCTACCGCGACCTGCCGCTGCGCATCGCCGAGTACGGCACCGTCTACCGCAACGAGCTGTCGGGCACCCTAACCGGACTGCTCCGCGTCAGGATGCTGTCGATGAACGACGCGCACATCTACTGCACCCTCGACCAGGTCGCGCAGGAGTTCGCCGACAACATCCGAATGGTGCAGGACTACTACGCGGCCTTCGGCTTCGAGGACTACCACTTCCAGCTCTCTCTCTGGGACCCCGAGAAGTCTGACAAGTACATCGACCAGCCCGAGAACTGGGCGGCCAGTGAGAACCACCTGAGGCAGATTATGGACGACCTCGGCGTGCCCTACATCGAGGCGGTCGGAGAGGCCGCGTTTTACGGGCCCAAGGTCGACATTCAGTTCACCACACTGCTGGGCAGGGAGGAGTCGATGTCCACGATACAGCTCGACTTCGCAGCCAAGGGGCGCTTCGGGCTGACCTACATGGACGAGACCGGCGTCGAGAACGGCGAGGTCTTCGTCATCCACCGCGCGCCGCTCTCCACTCACGAGAGGTTCGTCGCTTTCCTGATCGAGCACTGGGCCGGCAACTTCCCGACTTGGCTCTCCCCGGTGCAGGTGCAGGTCATCACCATCTCGGAGAAACACAAGCGGCACGCTGCGAGGGTAGCGGAGGTCCTCGAACAGGCCGGAGTGCGAGTGAGGGTCGACGACTCCGACAGCACCATCGGCAGGAAGATTCGCCTCCACAGGACGCTCAGACCGGCCTACATGGTCATCATCGGCGACGAGGAGTCAGAGAGCGGCACCGTCTCCATCAGGGAGCGCAGCGGCGGACAGCGCAACGGGGTCGCCCTGGACGAGTTCGTCGCCGACATCTTCGCCGAGATAACCAACCGCAGCACTGAACTCGGCATAGTGCCTCCGGAATGAGGGGGCAGCCATGGTCGTCAACGTCGCCGGCTACCGATTCGTCGATCTGCCGGACAGGGACGAGCTCCGCGAGCCGATGCTTGAGCACTGTCTCGGACTGGGACTCAAGGGCACGGTCCTGCTGAGCCCGAACGGAATCAACTTCTTCCTCGCTGGAGCCCAGGAAGCGACGAACTCATACCTGCAGTACCTCGAATCCGACGACCGCTTCGCAGGCATCCCGACTAAGGTCAGTCACACGGACTACCAGCCGTTCCGCAGGATGCTGGTCAAGCGTAAGCAAGAGATAATTGCTCTCGGAAGGGACGACATCAGGCCGGTCGAGTTCACCGGCCCGCACATCTCGCCGACCGAGTTCAAGCAGATGCTCGACGAAGAAGAAGACATCGTCGTCCTGGACACTAGGAACGACTACGAGACCAGGGTAGGCACCTTCGATGGCGCGGTAGAGCTTGACATACCCTCGTTCAAGGACTTCCCGGATGCGATCGAATCTCTACCTGATGAGTACAAGTCGAAGACTCTGGTGCTGTACTGCACCGGGGGAATCCGCTGTGAGAAGGCATCCGCTGTCATGCTCAAAGCCGGGTTCGAAGACGTCAGGCAGCTCGAGGGTGGGATTCTCGGGTACTTCGAGGAGTGTGGCGGCTCGCACTGGAGGGGTGACTGCTTCGTGTTCGACCAGAGGGTCGCGCTCGACCACCAGCTGGACGAGTCGGGGGTCGTGATGTGCTTCAGATGCCGTGAGCCACTCTCGCTCGAAGAGCAGGAATCCGAGGAATATGTGATTGATTCACACTGTCCCTACTGCTTGGACAAGGGAAAAATAGCGCATTGAGACAAGTTTATTGTTAATAATTAATAAAAAACTCTCGATTATTGCCATTCAAGGTACTCGGATTCCGGCATTTCAACAACTTCTGACCCTGGCCATTGGAGTTGCTGAGCGAGGAAGAGAGTGACTGATTCGTTCGTAAGCTCCATGGAGATGCTGAGATTAAGCTGGTCATCGCAGCCATAAGCGTCGCATCCGATAGGCGAGAAGTGGTAGTGTCCGGCGTTCTTCAACACCCCGAATAGGGCAGATGGGTCCTCTAGGTTCCCTACGATGGTGGTAACCATTGACAGGTTAGTCGTGGCATCGGCATCACCTGTCAGGACCAGCGTAGGGGTTTGGACCATTCTTAGTCCGGTTCCCAAGACGAATGCGTCCCACGGAGCGAGAGCTACTGTAGCCCATATTCTGTCGTCACTGAGATCGATGGTATCCGAACCCGGATGAGCCTCCAGCCAGGTGTCACGCATCGAGCAGTAGAAATAGATGCCCGCTTCGCAGTCTGCCTCGAGATCATCGATGGAAATGGTTGCCCCAGAGGCAGTCAGAGCCGTGTATCCCCCTCCGGAGTGACCCATGACGGCATAGCCCGCACCAGGGTCAATGCAACCTTGGAATTCTCTCTTTCCCTCGGATTTTTCCACCATCCAGTCGAAAGTGTCAGAGATATCGACAGGTCGTCTGAGAAGAGTCTGGGGCAACTTAGCGTTGTCTGAGTCGAAGAGCGTGTCGTCCACGTGATCGGGGGCGATGACAAGGAATCCATGGCTTGCTAGCCTCTCGGTCAGGAAGGCGGACATCCATCTGAGTCCATACCCAGTTCCGTGACTGTAGACAGCCACTGGGTGAGTCTGCGAGCAATCAGGGGTGGCTCCATCCCACGCCCCTCCCGGGTATATGTTGTCATAGACTACCTCCTCTCCTTCGAGATCGGCGGTAGGAAACCAGGCTTGAACCGTTATCTCGATGCCTGTGCTTCCGGTGAAGGTGAAGTCGTCGGTCCCCACTTTGAACGGTCCAGGAGAGTCCAAGGGTGTTGCCGGGGTAAGGCGAAAGGGGTCTGAAGCATCGACGATGCCGTCATCGTCATCGTCATCGTCGGCGTTGTTTCCGATACCGTCGCCGTCGGTGTCTGCGCTCTCACTCGGGTCGGTCGGAAAGGCGTCCTTGTCGTTGCCGATCCCGTCGCCGTCAATGTCGCCGTCTGAATTGTCCCCCTTCCCGTCGCCGTCCAAATCGGCAGTCTCGTTGGGGTCGAGCGGCAGTGCATCGTCCTCATCGGCCACCCCGTCACCGTCGTCATCGCCATCGCAGGCGTCACCTAGGCCATCGTCGTCGGTGTCGAGTTGGTCAGGGTTCGCGATGTCGGGGCAGTTGTCCGATTCGTCGGGTGCTCCGTCACCGTCCAAATCGGGCGGCTCGAAGCAACCCGCGAGAGTGGTCAGGACCAGCAATGCGGCTATGCAGAGTGCCATGCTCTTGGATTTCACGCTCTCACCTAGGTCCGACGGTTCAGCGCCTCGAGCGCCTCACCAGCCGCACCGAGGGCCTTATGGCATAACTGGATGTCGCCCTGCTCCAAGGCACTCGCAGCCTCGGTGACAGCCTTCTCGGCAGCCATCCTGCCAGCGTCGCCGGGACCGATTCCGGATGGGTCGAGTCGCCTTCGCAGGGTCTTCCACTCCTCATCTACGAATCTCATCAGCTCGCTGGCCTCGCTGAGTTTGACCTCGTGGGCCTGCAGCGAGGCGGTCAACTCGCCCAGCGCCTCTGCGGCGCCGGTCCAGTCGCTGGCGTCTGCCTTGGATGCGACCTCCTCGAGCCTCGCGTCCCACTCCGCCTTGGAGCCTGATGGGAACCTGGCTTCGATCTGCTTCCTCTGGCGCAGGGCCCTCTGGACCTCCTGCATGGCGTCCGACGTCCCGCGCACATCGCGCAGGACGCTGTCGGCGAGTCCCTTTGCAAGGGCGGAATCGCCCGATTCCAGTGCCTTTCGCGCCTCAGACAGCCTCTCCTTGGTCATGATGGGTATGTCGCTCTCAGCGGCGGCCACGGCATGCTCGGCGTCCTGCAGCGACTTGGCAGCCTCCTCCTCAGACGAGCCTAGGCTATCTAGGTGACCGGGGATGGCCAAGGCGATGTGCAGAGCCTCCTCGGGCTCCTCAGCCTCGAGTGCTTCTCTGGCGGTGTCGAGTATTTCTCGAACGGTGTCGACCTGATGGCCACTCTGGCCACCGATGGCGGCCACTGCATCGGCGATCGAGTCCGCGGCAGTCTGCCAGTGCTCCTCGATGACAGCCGCCTTGGCCTTCGCGCGGCGGTAAAGCAGCTCAGCCTCGCGCAGGGCGCCGTGCTCGGCCTCCCTGTCACCCATCTCGAACGCCTTCCTCGGGCCGAGGGCATCCATCGTGACCTTCTCGGCCCGCTGGACCGCGTCCATCGTGTCGCTGCGGATGGCGTCTAGGTCGCCCGCCACAGCGAGGACGCGTTGTGATTCTACCTCGGCCTGCGAGATCAGAGTCATGCCGCGCGCGGGGTCCTTCCAGCCCTCCTCGCGGGCCATCTTGAGCAGCGAGGCAGCCTGCTCGAGTCCTGAGCCTTCGGCTCGCAGTGCGAGCATTCTCGACTCGGCCTCCTCGAGTCTCTCGCCGAACTCTGCACGAGCCTCGTGATCCTCGTCCTTGGTGGTGAGGTCGGGTATCATGGTTGCACAGCATGCTACTACGACGACGGCCCAGAGCAGGATTTCATCGCTCATAGAGACCATGATGGCCAGAGCGATGGCAAGACCTGCGATGCTGGTCAGGCCCCGCCACCTGCGTGTCGAGAGGTTTGAGCCGAGCAGGTGGTTGGAGAACCACCAGAGCAGGACGGCTGTGGCTGCGAGCATCGCCGAAGCGATCATCGCATCATCGGAGCCGAAGTGGATGCCCGCGAAGGCAAGCACGCTGGGCCAGGCGATGTTGGCAGCGACACCGAGCCTCGAGCGTTCAACCGGGCCATACTCGATGAGATCGGCAATCAGCAGTCCTGAGGCGAAGAGCGCCAGCACCGGACCGCTCCTCGGAAGCAGCTCGGCCCCCCCGTTGACCGCAGGCAACAGCCACCAAGCGCCAGCTCCAATCAGCACTAAGGTGCAGAACAGAGCCAATCGCTCGACCCTGAGGCGGTGCGCCAGCACGACCTTGTCGGGGTAGTCGGGCAGCAGGATCATGTCGCGCCACCCAGAGTTGGGGTCAAGAGGTGTGCGGATAACTGAGCGGGGCTCAGGGCTTCTGGGATTCCTGCCCCCAGAGCCGGTGTGCGCCCCATGCGAGCAGCATCAGTACTGTAAGAACGCCGAGCAGCACTTGCATCGGCGCCTGCCACTGTGGCTCGACGACGTAGTCGTTCTCGATGTGAACCACGCCACTCATACCTGCACTGTCACTGATCCATTCGAATCTGAGGTCTATCGGGGCTGTGCCCTTGAGATTGAGGACGAGCGAGACGTTGAACACGCCGGGCCCGACAGAGTCTGCTGCGTTCACGATGACCTCGTCCGAGCAGCCGGAGCCCGAGCACAGCATCCCAGCTGCGAGGTCAGCGCCGGTGTTCTGCAATGTGGCGATGATAGTGATCTCCTCGCCCTCGATCGGGTCGCCCACCATAACGTGCTGGAGGAGGGAGATGTAGACGCCCCGCGCAGGAGAGACGGCCAGACCAAAGGATATCTCCTCCATGTTTCCCGCCGTGTCCCATGCCAGGATGTGGATCAGGTGGATCCCCGGCTCGGTGATCGACAGTGGCAGCTTCTCCACTTCGGCCCACATTGCTCCCTCTGCGATAGCCGTACCATTCACCCTGACTTCCCAGACTACATCGACTATCGCATCGAGATCGTCGAAGGAATCGGTCAGAGAGAGAATCATCGAATCACCGGCGCGCGCGGGGCTCTCGGGGGAGATCGGGGTGCCATTGGCGATGATGTCCGGGATGATGGTTGGCCCCAGGCCGTCGGAGATGACGAATACCCAGTCGTGAGTCACCGTGTTCCAGGCGTCGTCAGTGACCATCAGGGAGAGGTTGTACTCGCTCGGCTCCTTCGCTTCATGTCGCTCGGTGACATTGAGGTGCATGCCGTTCACCTCGCCGCTCTGAGAGAAGCGGTCCGTGAACTGCAGCAGGTCATTGCCCGAGTGCCTCCAGCTCTCGGACTTGTCTGAGGTGACTTCGATGGCAACTGGCAGGCCGCCGACGTCGGAGGCGCTGAAGGTGAAGTCGATGTAGCTGCCAGAGGGCACCTCGAGATGGGTGCTGCCGGCGTCGAGCCCGGTGGAGTTTTCGTCCCCAAGCAGCTCGAACGTGGCCTCCCAAGTCGGATCTAGCCCGTCGATGACGATGTTCTCGGTCGCAGTGCCGGAAGCCGAGAACGAGTCTAGGCAGTGCAGGTTTACGGTCGCTACCTCGCCGTCGGAGTAGTTGAGTTCGGAGGCGGTGAATACCAGATTCTCGTGCTGAGTCTCGAACACCTTCGTCCCATTCCGATGCACCGTCCACCACAGTTGCGTATCGTCGAGTACGCTGTCGGTGCACTGGCCGGAGTAGGCGGTCTGCAGAGCCAGCGGTATCACAGAGCCGCCGGTCTCCCTGGTGAAGAACGCGTTGGGAGGCTGGTTCTTCCCCAGCGTGATTCGGATGTCGGATGCGACGGGAGCCTGATGGCGGAACACGGTGAAGTTGTTCGGTTCCCCCTCGATGATCTCGAGCATTGCGCTGTAGCGGAACTCCCAGAAGCCGGGCAGGGTAACACGGAGTGGAATCTCCTCGATGACTCCCCCGACTCGAGGTATGTCGAGTATTCTGGTGGAACGGCCGTCGGTGGTGCCGATGAGGCTCGCGTCCTCGATCCAACCCCAACTGCCGTTGCTGTCGACCGAGCCGTTGGCCGGCGGGATGACGGTGATGTCGGTCCCCTTGACAGAGTGCATCGAGGAGTAGTCGATGAGGCAGCACCCTGAATCCTCCGAGTCAGTCAGGTTGCGAGCATTCTCCACCAGAGTGACGAAATCAGCGATCTCGGGAATGCTCAGCCAACCATCTCCGTCACCCAGATGCTGATCGATCTGGGCACGCACCCCCAACTCGCGATCGGGTAGCAGGTCGGTGCCATAGTCGTCGCGAATCGAGATGCTCGCATACCACGTTGCAGTAATGTTCGACAATGGGGCGATGGTGCCCGAGATGTCCAGATATGAATCGCCCATGATGTCGTCATCCTGCGGCGGCAGCTGGTCGGGCCACACCCAAGTGAGCTCCTCAGGATCCTCTGCGATATCCATAACTCGCGGGAGATGATCAGAAGCTTTTTTTGTGTCTTCTGAATTCAGATTGTAAAAGGATAAATCCTCTTCAGACATTTCCAGTGTGTTCAGCACAAAATGCTTAACCGGTTCTAAAACTGAGTCCGTATAAAGAATATAATCCAGTTTCCCGGGATTCCACTCACTGTTATCTTTTCTCCAGGTATATCCCATTCGAATATGAGTTTGGCGGGAAAACAGATCTGTCAAAGGAGAATCATCCCAATCTGGTAAAAAATCAATTCCATAGGATGCTTCATCAACAATATCGCCGTCAGTAAGTGTCGTTAATTGTTGTCGGTACCCGACCAAGTTGAAGTCTCCCACATGTACAATGGGAGTACCATATTCCAAGGTAAAGGGACCCAATCCATTTTTCAAATCTCTTACGAATCCCATGAGCTCATCCACCTGTTCCTGACGGTTATCATTGGCATCGCAACAACTGAAATGTGAATTGATGAAAAACAATGGTGTCCCCAAATCCTCTTCTGTATCCAGCAATACACCCATAGATCTCCATGAATGATTTCCCTGATGTAAGATTGGATATCGGGACACGACAAAATTTCCGTTCCACTCACTGCTCACGTGCCAGTTCACTTCAGGAAACCAATCCTCGAATAGCGCTTCTATATCGTTGACATCATTCGTATCGTTGTCATCATACGCTTCCTGGAATCCCATGATATCTGGTTCCAAAGCTTTGATGATCCGCTCAAATCTTGCTTGACGTCCGGAGTCAAACAATCCATTTTGCCGAACATTGTAGGATAGAATTCTTAGATGCTCCATTTCATTTTTTTCAAGTGTAATGATTTCCGGTGATGGCACCGGTGTAGAGTCGAACTCATATTCAATCCCTCCCGGTTCATCAGGCAGAATGTCAGGAGCCTCTCCGCCTCCCTGTAAGACAATCTTGATGGTTGTTGGTTCCTGGGTCCCATCCATTGTTAAAATAGCGCTTGAACGGCTGATGGCAATTTCAAATCTTTCACCAGTAATGGTGGGTGCAATCCTCAAGGTTAAGTCATTTTGAGATATTTCAATGATCCCATCCATGATGTAAAAATACCCGCTTCGGCAGCCAAAACACCAGTCCAGTTCGGCTCCAATACCATGAACTGGCAAACCCGTGTTCACCTCTGCATCCGTATCCAAATAAAGATGGATATCGTTCCAGTTTTGCATCAAGTGCTCCCCGTCATGAAACTCAATGGAAAAGAACATGAAATCGTTGTCATTAGCAATTTTCAGCATACTGAAATCTTCATCGGTTCCATCACCGGCAGGGTCGGCATACACAACCGGGATTGACTCCCAATCATCAAAAAGACCATC
>PSPG01000005.1:1644-101173 GCA_003193925.1 Candidatus Thalassarchaeum betae | reverse complement strand
CGCACGTCGCCAAGGTCAACTGGGAGACCATCAAGGCCAAGCGAAACGGGGACAGGGGCCACCTCGTTCTGGTCACCAGCGTGAGCCCGACTGCCTTCGGAGAGGGCAAGACCCTGACCACCATCGGCCTCAACCAGGCCCTCAACGCGCGCGGGCACAACGCGTGCTGCGTGATTCGCGAGCCCTCCATGGGGCCGGTCTTCGGCATCAAGGGCGGCGCTGCCGGTGGCGGCTACTCGCAGGTCCTGCCGATGGAGCAGATCAACCTGCACCTCACCGGTGATTTGCACGCGGTCACCGCGGCCCACAACCTGTGCTCTGCGATCATCGACAACCACCTCCACAGGGGCAACGAGCTCGACATCGACATCAACCGCATCTACTGGCCTCGCACCATCGACATGAACGACCGCAGTCTGAGGCAGGTCACCATCGGTCTGGGCGGGGCTGCCAACGGCGTCGTCCGCACCGACCGCTTCGACATCACCGCTGCCAGCGAGGTGATGGCCATACTGGCGCTGGCGAAGGACTACGTGGACCTGCGCGCCCGCGTCGGGCGCATCATCATCGCCAAGTCGAACGCCTACGAGCCGATCACCGCCGACGACATCGGCGCTGCAGGTGCCATGGCTCTGCTGATGCGAGAGGCGCTGATGCCGAACCTCGTCCAGACCCTCGAGGGCAACCCCGCCTTCATCCACTGCGGCCCGTTCGCCAACATCGCTCACGGCAACTCGTCGATCATCGCTGACGACATCGCTCTCGCATGCTCTGACTACGTCATCACCGAGGCGGGCTTCGGCGCCGAGATGGGCGCCGAGAAGGCGCTGCACATCAAGGCCCCAGCATCCGGGGTCGTCCCCGACTGCCTGATTCTCAACGCCACCGTACGTGCCATGAAGATGCACGGCGGAGGTTTTGCCTCCGGGGGCGGGCGCAGGCCGACTCCCGAGGAGCTTGAGACCGAGAACGTCGAGGCGACGAGGGCCGGCGCGGCCACCAACCTGCGCCGCCACGTCAGGAACCTCATCGAGAACAGCATCCCGGTCATCGTCTCGATAAACCGCTTCGCACACGACACCGAGGCCGAGATCGAGGCCATCAGGGACGAGGCAGTCAAGGCCGGCGCGCGACAGGTGGTGCTGAACGAGTGCCACGCTAGGGGCGGCGAGGGTGCACTGGATCTGGCAGACGCAGTCGTGGCCGCTTGCGCGGCCCATGACGAGGCAGGACGGCCCTACACTCCCACAGTCGAGCAGGGCATGACCATCGAGGAGACCATCCTGAGGGTCGCCACCAACATCTACGGTGCCCACACGGTCGATTTCAGCGATACCGCCCAGAGCGCCATCGAGACGCTCAAGGGCTGGGGAGTGGGCTCGTTGCCAGTCTGCATGGCCAAGACCCAGTACTCGTTCAGCCACGAGCCCAAGGTGCTCGGCGCACCCAGCGGTTTCACCCTCCCCATACGCGAGATCCGCGTCAACGCCGGCGCCGGTTTCGTGGTCGCCGTTTGCGGCTCGATGATGACGATGCCCGGGCTACCTACAAGACCGGCCGCGCTCGACATGGACATGGACGAGGACGGAAGGCTGACAGGCGTCTTCAGGTGAGGTTGTGGTCGCGTGCGCAGAATCAAGCGACTGGACGAGGGAGTCCGACTGAGGGTCGACGACGAGGACGACCTGTGGACCGTCTCGCAGTTGTGCAGGCCCGGAACGAACGTGGGGATGCTGTCCCACCGCAGGGACTCGGCCACCGGAACCCAGTCTGACAGCAGGGCGAAGAGCGCCGAGCGCAAGCCGATGTGGATAGTTCTCGAGGTCCAAGAGACGGCATTCCAGCCCTTCACCGACAACCTCCGCGTCCACGGAGTGATTACAGAGGCCAAGATCGACATCGGCAGCCACCACACGCACGTCATGAGCCCCGGCTCCGTGCTGGAGCTGACCCGCGAGGGTGGCCTGCCCGCTGCCGACAGGGCACTGCTGAGGGAAGCCCTCTCGGCAGGCCGGCGCGCCAAGTGCGGACTCCTGGTGGTCGAGTCGGACGAGATCCTCGTCTTCCAGGTCGCAGCACACGGGATTCGCGACGTCTCGCAATTCACCATGAGGGGCGGCGGCAAGAAGGCCGACGACTCCACCAGCGTGCGCCGGGGCTTCTTCGAGCGCGTCGCCAAGGAGACGCGACTCGTCTTCAAGGACCACATGCCGCTGGTCATCTGCGGGCCGGGAATGGCCCGTGAGCAGTTCGAGGCCCACCTCAGGGGGCAAGGCGCCCAGAACCAGATCCTCAATACGGCGACTTCGATAGGAGGGCGGTCCGCGGCCAACGAGGTTCTCGCTGAGGGCCTAGCAGACTCGGTTCTCGGCGAGCACTCGCTGATTCAGCAGGTGCGAGCCATCGAGGAGGGGCTGAAGCGGATCTCCACCGGCGGAGCGGTCTCCTACGGCCCCGCTGCCATAGCCGAAGCCGCCGAGCAGGGCGCCGTCGAGACCCTGATCATCGAGGCCTCCATGCTGCGCAGCGGCGAGGACGAGGCCCGCGAGCGCTGGGAGAGGACAGCCGCCAGCGTGGAGGGCTCGGGAGGCAGCATCATCCAAGCCTCGGTCGACCATGACTCCGGCCAGCAGCTGCTGGGCTTCGGAGGGGCTATCGCCTTGCTGCGCTGGAAGACCGAGTAGGCAAGGCTCATCACCGCGGCGCATCAGCGGCAGGCATGGCTGCGAGTGAAGTCCGCATCGTCGCCTTCGGCAGGCCAGAGCGTGACGATGCCGCGTCAGCCGTGCTGTCCGCAGCGGCGGAGCGAGGTGCTAGGACAAGACTCGTGACCTCGGCGCCAGGCGAGGACTTCGCAACGATGGACCACGGCGCCATTGACTGGAGGAGCACCCTCGACAGCGCCCACTGGCTGGTGTCCTCAGCATCCACCGCGCTCGACGGTGCATCACCGCGCTACGCATGGGGGGCGGGGATGACCTTCGGAGAGCTCGAGGGCGCCCGCACAGTGATGATCGTCGACATGCCATCGAACCCCCTCAGACTGGCCGAGTCATGGGGAGCTGTGATAGAGAGGATCAGGCAGGTCCACGTCCTGTTCATCGCACCCGATGCCATCGACGCCCTGTCTGCTCTCGAGGAGGTCAGCGCCGCAGAGCTCCTGCAGCGGGTCCGCCACCGCGGTTTGGTCCCGCACGTCTGCACTTACCTGCCGAACGAGCGGACGGCGCTCGTCGAGCACTCCTTGGGCTCGGTCAATCTGCAGTTGACGGCAGTCACTCAGCCTCTGGAGTGGCTGGCCGGATTCCTCTGCGGGCTTCCCTCAGCAGGCCCCGGGCAGGCTGGCGTCGAACGCGCAGCCGGTGGGAGCTGAAACCCGGTTTCGACCGGCATTTCCCACCATTACCGGAGACCCCTTTTGAAGGGGCACCAATTCGGCCCGACCCGCGGGGGGCGCGAGCATACCACTCAGACTAGGTCCAGCCGGAGTTCCACTGTCCTGCAAGGGACGGACGATAGTCGAGGGAATGGACGACATCACCTCGCTCGGGCTCGATGCGATGGAGATCCAGACAGTGCGAACGGTCCAGCCCAAGCACTTCGACCAGTACTGGCAGGCTGGAGTCCTCTCGTGGAAGTCAGACCTTGAGATGAACCTCCACGGGCCCTACTACGCGGAGCTGCTCGGCTCACGCAGGGAGCGCAACCGTACCCTCACCAAGATGGAGGCCAGCATGCAGGCCGGCAAGATCGTCAACGCGAGACACCTGGTTTACCACGTCGGACCCTACGGCGAGTACGAGCCCGGCTCCGAGACCAACGAGCAGGTCGCCAACATCTTCGCCGGCGTGGTCGATCGAGTCCAGCAGATATGGGGCGTAGAGTCGGAAGAGGATGACTACGCCGCCTTCCCCTGGGTCCACAAGGACAAGCCCTCGCTGGTAGGCATCGAGACCTCAGGGCGCCAGGAGCTGTGGGGGACTGTCGAGGAGGTCATTGAGGTCTGCAATCACGTCGAGGGCACCGTGCCCGTGCTCAACATGGCCCACATCCACGCCCGCGGTCACGGCAGGATGAGGACCAGCGAGGACTACTCAGAGTTGTTCGAGCAGGTTCGCAAGGACTACGGCGGCAAGAAGTTCTACTGCCACTTCGCCGGAATCGAGCACCGGATGGGCAACGCCCTGCACTACACCCAGATCAAGAAGTCCGACCTGAAGTTCGAGCCCTTCGCCGAGTTCCTCGCTGAGGAAGGCGACTGGCTAGACATCACCATCATCTCCGACTCGCCTCTGCTCGAGCACGATGCCATGTACATGCTCCAGCACTACGACAAGGCGAGGCAGAGGCTCCTCGAGATCCGCGCCCGCGACGAGCGCCGGATCAAACTCGCGCTCGAGACCGGGATGTCACCTGAGGAGTTGGAACTCCGCGAGAAGGAGGCCGCTCAGGCGCGCAAGGCGGGTACTGACGGTGATGCGGAGAAGGCCCCCTCCGATGCCGGGAAGAAGGCGAAGAAGCCCGCCGCCAAGGCTGCTGCTGGAGGCAAGGGCAAGATGATGTCATTCGATGAGAAAAAGGACGAGAAAGATGTCCTTTAGGTGATTTCGCGCTCGGAAGGCTTGAAGTCGGAATCATTCTGGCGAGGGCGCTACGGGACTGTAGCTCAGCTGGGAGAGCGCCGCACTGAAGATGCGGAGGCCGCTGGTTCAAGTCCGGCCAGTCCCACCATACTCGCGTTTCTCATCGTAGAGGGCCTGGCCGAGAGGGGCTGCGCCGGAATCATCTTTCATTTGCCAGGATGCTGGCTTGGAGTGCGTGTAGCTTGGTGATGCCCGCTGTCGCGGCGTCAATCAGGGCATCGAGCTCCTCACGGGTGTAAGTCGATTCCTCGCCGGTCCCCTGGACCTCGACGAAACCGCCGTCGCTGGTCATCACGACGTTCATGTCGACGTCGGCATTGCTGTCTAGGACGTAGTCGAGGTCGGTCCTGACCTCGCCGTCGACCATCCCCACGCTGATTGCACCAACGTCGTTCGGCATGACAGCCGCCTCGTGAGCAGCCCTCTCCTCGGCACTGAGCGATGGCGGCTCGACGCCGTTGCGGACATCCTCTCTGGAGAGGCGCATCTCCTTCGGCAGGCACTCACCTGACGCTATCAGTCGGCGGATCGCCAGTCTGAGGGCGATCGAGGCGGCGGTTACCGATGCGCATCTGGTACCACCGTCGGCGTTCAGCACGTCGCAGTCGACCGTCAGCGCAATCGGACCGAGCTCCTCGAGATTGACTGCCCCACGCAGCGAGCGGGCGACCAGTCGCTCGATCTCCTGAGTCCGCCCCTTCGCGCCGTTGCGCTCGCGGCGGAACCTGGTGTCGGTGGAGCCCGGCAGCAGCGCGTACTCGGCGTGGACCCAGCCGCGCTTAGCGTCCCTGGGGAACCAGCGCGGCAGTCTGTCAGCCTTCGTCGCGCAGGCGAGGACCATAGTGTCGCCTTGGCGGAACATCAGCGAGGCCAGGGCGTTGGGAGTGAAGTCGAGCGTGACTTGGATGCCGCGAAGCTCGTCGGCACCCCTGTCACTGCTAGAATCGCCCGACTTCATCTTCGCCATGGCACCCCGAGCGGCGATTCCCGCATGAATCATTCGCGTCGGGCGTGAGGCGGGCGGAAGGCGTCGACGACCACAGAATCGGTTGTGATGTAAGGCCCCCCGACGAGGTCGACGCAGTACGGGACAGCGGCGAAGACCTCGTCGAGTATCTCGCGGATCGAGCGAGGCGAGCCGGGCAGGTTGAGGATCAGGGCCGAGCCGCGGATACCGGCAGTCTGCCGAGACAGCACCGCTGTAGCGACGTGACGCAGCGAGATGGCTCGCATCTGCTCACCGAACCCGGGCAGCATCCGCTCGCACACCGCCTCGGTGGCCTCCGGGGTGACGTCGCGGGGCGCGGGCCCAGTTCCTCCTGTGGTCACGATCACCGAGCAGCCCTCGGCGTCGATCAGTTCCACCAGCGCCGCCTCGATCAGCTCCTGCTCGTCAGGAACGAGGCGGCGAACCACCTCCCAGGGCGAGGTCACCGCCTCGCTCAGGAACTGCTCAATGGCAGGGCCACTGAGGTCCTCGTAGCCTCCGGTGCTGGCCCTGTCGGAGGCTGTCAGCACCCCGAATCTGCACAATTCTACGGGTGCCATTGCATCACGACAAGAGGTACTGTGGATAAACGCAGTCGCTTGGTCAGCACCCATTGGAATGCACATCTTCAAAGACCGCCGAGTGAAACGCGTGGTCCCGGAGGTGATGAAGTGCTGAGTCTACCCCAACACGCACGAACTAACGTTGCCCCAGCATCGCTGCCCGCTGCTTCTTCGGAGGCCCCCGCATCAGTGGTTTATGTAGGCTCAGACCTCATTCACTGACGCAGGTGAGCACATGACGGAAGATGGAAGATATGCAGCACAGGTCACTGTAGTCAAACAGGAATGCCCGGACGCGGACGAGAAAGAGATAGAAGGCGAGTTCAAACGCTACGAGGTGGAGTTCCTCATCCCCCCTGAGGACGCTCTGCGCTCGGTGGTACGCAAGTTCCAGACGGCCGCTGGGATGGAGGTCACCAAGATGTCCTCCCCGGCTAAGGCCGAGAAGAAGGTAAATCGCTTCTCCGAGCTCGATGCCGACGACCGCAACGTGACCCTCGAGGTCGCAGTGATAACCTACACGCCACGCATCCAAATGGTTCGGGGCGAGGAGCGACAGGTCGCGTTTGGCTGGATCGAGGACAATCCCTGGGAGAACAGCGACCGGCGCGAGCGCTGGGACTACAAGGACTGGGGCGAGCAGGGCGAGAACCTCGCGCCGGGCTCCGTCGTGAGACTCGAGGGCGCATCGGTCAACGAGTGGAACGACAAGCGCTCTCTCAATATCAACCGCACCACCCGCGTGACCGTGCTGCGCGAGGGCGGCTCCCCGGTGTTGCAGGTCAACGACGAACCCGTCAGCATAGCGACGGCCTCGGAGAACGAGGGCTACGTGAACCTCGTCGCGCGTCTGATATCCTCCAAGCCCGACGTCATCGTGAAGCGCGACGGCAGCGGCCAGCTGGACGTGGTCCGCGGAAGGCTGTCCGACTCCAGCGGCAGCATCGGTTTCCTGTCATGGGTCCCGCTCGAGCACGAGCCGGGAACCCTGCTCAAGATAGACGGGGCGTCGGTCAGGAAGTTCCGGGAGACTCCTGAGATCAACATCGGCGACCGGACCAGGGTCGAGGTCTACCACGACACTGCCTTCGCCAGCATGGAGGACCTCTCGCAGGCCAACAAGGTCAGCATCGCCGAGTTGCGCAACGGCATGCGCGACATCGAGATCACAGTCCAGGTCGAATCGTGGAACCAGCGCTCCTTCACCTCCGATGACGGCACCGAGCGCGTCGTCCGCAGCGGCGACGTCATCGACCCCAGCGGCCTCTGCCGGCTCACCGCCTGGTGCGAGGTCGACCCCAAGCCGGGCGACTTCCTGCATCTGACCGGCTCCAGAGTCCAGTACTGGCAAGGCTCCCCCGACCTCGTCGTGGACGATGCCGCGCAGGTGACCGACCTGTCCGACCCACCTTGGGATTCGATAGACCCCGAGCAGCACTGGGTCGACGCTGACCTAACGACTGTGGTGAGCGGCGGCTCACGCCGGGGCATAAGCACCAGCGGCACCGTAGTAGCCGTACGCAGGGACTCGGGCATCATCGAGCGATGCCCCGAGTGCAGGCGCGTCCTGAGGGACGGCGCCTGCATCGACCACGGCCCCCAGCGCGGCGTCGAGGACCTCCGACTCAGGTTTGTCATCGACGACGGCATCTCCAACGTATCCCTGCTGTTGTCCAAGGACCCCTCGGAGACCTTCCTTGGGATGGATCAGGAGGCCGTCAAGGAACAGGTGGCCAAGGACGGCCAAGAGGGATTCGTCGCTTCCCTGCGCGAGCGGGTGCTCGCTCGCAGGATGAGCGTCAAGGGCCGATCGATCATCGATGACCAGGGTGCCATGGTGCTCGCCGACGAGGTCGAGCTTGACCAGACCGCCTCGACTGACGCCGCAAATGAGGTCATGCAGCGCTGGGGGGTGATACTGTGATGCAGGAGCCAACACGTCGATTTACCCGCCAGACCGCCTTGCGCATATTCGCCCAGGAGTACCAAGAGGCCTCACTGCTGGAGGAGGGCTCCGGCGAGTACGACCCGTCCTTCGTCATCACCAAACTGGGCGCCAAGATCAACCGGGCGCTCGTCTGCGGCGTCATCGACAGGATGGAGCGCCGAGAAGGCGACAGTGGCCCCAACTACTCGGGCCACATCAGAGACCCGACTGGGAGCTACCTGTTCAACGTCGCATCATTCCAACCCGAAATGCATCCTGACTTCGAGGAGCTGATGGCTCGCTTCGAATCCGGCGACAGGTTCCTGCTGGCCCTAGTGGGTAAGGCCCGCTGGTTCGAGACCGATGACGGCGGCGTCTTCACCTCTCTGCGCGCCGAGGAATTCACTGTCATCGATCGAGAGTGCTACACCAGTTGGCTGGTCGAGACGGCCGAGGCGACCCTGCGACGCATCGACGCGCACTCGGCCTCGCTGGAGAGCGATCTTACTCCTGCGGCCCTCGAGGCCGCTGGCGTGCCGAGCGACCTCGTCGATGGCCTGATACTCGCCCGAGGCCACTACGGCGAGTTCGACCCGGAGAACTACCGGCTCGGGGTCTTGCAGGCTCTCTCGATGGCGACAGGCAGGACCGCTGTCATGGAGGAGTCGGAGCTAACAGTTCCCCCTCCGACGCTGGATGAGGCGGTATCGCATACACAGGAGCCCCAGCCGTCGCCTTCCGACCCTCCCGGCGACGCTCTGCCCCTCATTCTCGATACCATACGCTCGCAGGACGCCGGAGAGGGGGTCGAGTACGGCAACGTCGTCCACGCTCTCGTCCAGTCAGGCCACTCTCGCGAGTCCGCCGAGGATGCGATAGACGACGCCCGTGACCAAGGCGAGGTGATGGAGCCTCGCTTCGGGTACTTCCAGATAGTTCCCGAGTAATCAGTCCTCGGGGCCCTTCGAGAGCAGCGTCTCAGCGTGTCTCATCTTCTCTCTGATCCGCTCCAGCGCCGCGCTGGAGTCAATCCTGCCGCGCGGTCCGCCATCTCCGAGGGAGGCGCCCTTGATCTCGGCGATGTTGGTGGCTACGCTCGTCACCCTCGAGCGCACCTCGTCGCTCTCCAGCGGCCAGCCTCTCCGCTCCGCCAGTCTGATGAGAAGGGCCTCCTCCTCCTCGCCCCATCTGCCTCCGTGGCCCCTCAGGATGGTTCCGACCATCCTCTCGAGGTCCTCGACCCGGGCTTGGATGGTCAGCAGCGCCCCTTGGACTGACGACTCGACCTTGTCGAGCTCGAACACCAGCGCGTCGCTGGCATCCTCCAGCACCGCGTCGGACGTCGACTGTTGGAAGTCAGGCTCCTCCTTAGGCTCAGCGGGCATCTCCTCTAATCCGATTTCGACCTCCTCGACTACATCCTCGGCCCCTGCCTCGATTTCGCCCATAGGGAGGTCGGGGATGCCTGAGCGCCACAGACTGCGCTTGATTCTGCCCCAGCCGTTGGCCTGACTGGTCAGGACGCCCGCGACCCTGCCCACCAGTACCATCCGGTTGCCTGTTCGTTCCAATTCCAGCCTCCGGCAGAGTTTGTGGAGACGATCGCGATCCACCTCGACCAGTCGCTCCACGGTCATTCTGCGTGAGTCGAAGTTTAGGTGAAGCCACAGTCTCTGCCGCCTCTCCTTGTGTGAGCCGGATGACTTGATCCCGAAGACCTTGAGGACCTCGCCGATCTCCTTGTGGGACATCGACTGGATGCCCTCCCAGGAAAGATCGCTGTCACCTAGGATGTGGTGTTGGATGAGCCTGGCCCGCACCACCTCGACCGAACCGCTCTTACTCAGACCGGCCTCCTCCGCCCTGGTCCGAAGCCCGACCAGCCGGCCCCTGTACAGGGCGTCCAGCAGCACTCTGTCGACCTTCAATCCCAGCACCCTCCAAAGCGCCCCCGCCCCCGTCCGTCATATCGCTTACGCAGTACCACAGGTGCCGTGGCGGCGTTAGCGGCCGTTATGGGGAACGCCGTTCACTCAATCAGGTCGATGTACGCCGGGGCCTCGACGTCGGTGTAGAAGTCCTTGGGGACCTCCCTCGAGACCTCGAGGACGAGAGCCTCCCAGTCCCGCAACAGGGAGATGGTGGCATGCTGGTACTTGGAGTACGTGATGACCCGTTCCAGACCCAGCGTCTTGTGGCCGTTCTTGGAGATGACCTCCAGCCTGATTTCGACGTGTACGTCGTCATCGAGCACCTCGCCCTCGGTGTTCTGACAGGACTGCTGCAAGGTGATGTCCTTGTACTCCTCGGCCTGCTTCATCAGGGAGCGGACCTGCCTGTGCCTGACGAGGATCCCAGTCCTCTCCAGCATCTCCTCGCCAAGGCCCGCGATCAGGTGGTTCTGGACCCACCAGGCCGTACTGCCCTCGGGCTCGGAGATCTGCCCGGATATGCTGGGGGGAAACCTCCTTCTCGCGAGGAGCACGACGAGGTCGGCGTATGGCAGAGGGAGGAAGTGGGGGCCTCCCCTGTCTTTGGGGTCTGGAAGCAGGGCGTGCCTGCGGGTGTTCAACCCGAGCTCGTCGTACACGGGGCGAGAGGTGATGTAACCGTCGATCTCCCCGCTCTGCCTCAACGACTCCATCCACTCCGCCTTGGCCAGAGGGCCCGCCGGGACCTCGCCCAGCTCGTTGATTGATGCGAAGGCATCCGGCCCCAGGATGCGCAGTCCGCGCCTGGCTCGGCGCAGCTGCCTGCGGACCAGCTTGTAATCGGACAGAATCACCGCCAACTTCGGCTGGTAGTAGACCTTGTTCTCCGACACCAGCACCAGGTTCGGTCGGCGAGGGGTCCTCGCGCCTATTACCTCGCACCCCTCGTCTAGCATCTCCAGCTGCCTCCCGTGCAGCAGCCGCGCTGGTATGGCGAGCATGTCCACCTCGCCTTCCCGCAGCAGGGTCAGACCCTCGGTGAATCCGCTCACTTCGCGGCTGTCGATTGCGAGTTCAGGAGCATCGCCGGAGTCGGAGAAGATTGCCATGTGCTTTGATACGGGACAGTCGGGTGCGTCTATGGTCGCGAGCGTAAGTCGGTCCATCATCGCATCCACCTCAAGGGAGGGGGCACGCCTTGTGCCCGCTCCAGCGGCGCAAACACCTGTTGATATAGGCGACCCCTGCCAAGAAGGGGCGAATCAGCATGGTCTCAATGCGCTCGGCTAACGAGAGACTCGCCAATCGGCGCAACGTCGTGGACGAGGCGTTGGAGGCCTTCGTACAGGAGCGGATGACCGGCTCGGAAGCGCCCGCGATGTCCCTGGCACGCGACGTCCTGCTGGCCGGCGGCAAGAGGTACCGCCCGGTTCTCGCTTTGCTCGCATTCGAGGCGGCCGGCGGCGGGGACCCGAATGAGGTCATGGACCTCGCACTATCCGCCGAGCTGATTCACACCGCCACTCTCGTTCACGATGACATCTACGACCAATCCAAGACCCGCCGAGGCAAGCCGACGCTGCACGCCTCGCACGGCATAGCCCACGGCATCATCGCCGGCGACTACCTCTTCGTGCTCGGCTTCGAGCTCGGCGGTCGCTACGAGGCTCGGATCGTCGAGCGGATGGCTCGCACTTGCGCGGGCATAGCCACGGGTGAGCTTCTGCAGTTCGAGCACATCGACGACTTGGCTACGACGCCAGAGGACTACTACGCCATCATCGATGGCAAGACCGCCGGCGCCTTCGCCACCGCCTGCTCGTGTGCAGCCATCGTCGCCAACGCCCCAGACTCCACTGTCGAGGCCTTGGATGGCTTCGGAATGGAGGTCGGTCGCGCATTCCAGCTAGTCGACGACATGCTGGATCTGACTGGTGAGGCTTCAATGGGCAAGCCGAGAGGCACCGACGTCCACGAGGGTAAGATGACGCTGCCCATCATCCACGCGCTCACCATGCTGCACGGCGTCGAGCGCGAGCAACTGGCCGACGTCCTGCGGAACTTCAGCGACGACCGTTGGGAGGAGCTGACTTACCTGCTCGAGGAGGCAGGCTCGTTCGACTACGCGCTCCAACTCATCGAGAACCACCTCGACCGCGCTCTGGCAGAGATTGACTCGCTTCCCCCGAGCGCGGCGCGCGACCTCATGTCAGAGGTCGCCAGACTCTCCCAGTCGCGCCGGACCTGAGGACATGCCCGAGATTCGCACCGACTGGGACGCGATAGTCGTCGGAGGCGGTCCTGCAGGCAGCACTGCGGCCCGCTACATCGCCGAGGGCGGGGCAGACGTACTGGTCATCGACGGAAGGGACCCCATCGGCTCGCCGCTGCAGTGCGGCGAACTAGTTCCCAGCAACGACGAGATGCGTAGGCTCTGTCCCGACGTCCCAGACGTGGACGACCTTCTGCAGACACCTGAGGAAGCCATATCGAAGAGGACCGGAGAGATGCGCCTGGTCCCTCCTTCCGGCAAGCCGCTGAGATACGATTTCGATGGACTGGTACTCAATCGCGTAGCTCATGACGAGGCTTTGGTAGACTTGGCCAAGTCAAAGGGAGCCGAGTACCTCGTCGACAGTCGCGTCGAGCGAGTCGAGGACGAGACGGTCTACCTGAGGGACGGTTCAGAGTACACGGCCAGGGTCATCGTCGGGGCCGCTGGTCACAACGACCCCGTCCGCAAGACGCAGTGGCAGGAGGAGTCGCTCAACATCCCGGTGAAGTTCGTGCTCATGTCCGGAGAGTTCACCGACGCGGTGGAACTGCACTTCGGCTCGGTGGCGCCGGGCGGTTACGCCTGGATGTTCCCGAAGGACGGCGGAGCTAACATCGGACTCGGCATCCAGAGGAGCCTGGCCAAGGGCAAGAGCCTGAACAATTACGCCGAGGACTTCATCTCGAGGTACGGCGGCCAAGTCACCTACAGCGGAGCCGGCTCCCTCCCGATGTCAGGCTCCATCCGCTCCCTCGTCAAGGGCAACCATCTCCTCGTCGGCGATGCTGCCGGCATGGTCCTGCCCTCCAACGGGGCCGGTATCACAATCGCGATGATCGGCGGGCGCATCGCAGGACAGGTGGTCGCAGAGCACCTGAGGGACGGTACTCCACTCAGTGAGTACGAGCGAAGGTGGAATACACAGATGGGCAAGGTGATGCGCAACTCAAAGCGGGCCTTCAGGCTCGGCAGCCTGCTGTTCCGCGCCCCCGACTGGCTGCTCAACATTGCTTTCAACAGGCTGACCAAGCGGTTCATCTGGCGGGCAGTGACCTGCCGCCCCCTGCTCGGCCTAGGGTGAGGTGCCCTGCCAGATGGTGGCCATGCCAGGGAAGACGACCTTGGCTCGGACATCAGAGAATCCTACCTCTTCCAGCATGCGCACGTAGACGCGCGTGGTACCGAAGCTCGAGTATGTCCTCGTCAGCCACCTCCAGGGGTGATCGCTCTTCCTGTAGACGAGTCTGGCGTAGGTACCGACCCAGACCCTCATCCAAAGCCAACCGAGTGCTCCGTGGAGCCGGTTGATCTTAGCTGGGTCGACGATTACCAGTACCCCCCCGGGCTTCAGCACCCTGAGCGCCTCGGCCAGACCAGCGCGCTTGTCGTACCAGTCCCTGAACGAGAACAGCGAGCATACCGCGTCGAACGAGTCGTCATCGAAGGGCAGGTCTTCCGCCGTGCCCTCGACGAACTCGACGGCCGAGTCCCCGCGAGCCTCCCTCTTCGGGTCGACACGAGACTGTGCTGCACGCAGCATCTCCGAAATGGGGTCGAGGCATACCAAGTCCCTGCCCACGACCTCCTCGGCGAAGCTCCCGGGACCGCATCCGACCTCGAGGACCCGCCCCTGCGCAGGCAGTCTGTCCTGTACCATCCTGCGCCACTTGGAGACCTGTCCGAGAGTGGCGAATCTGTTGATTTTATCATACACAGGGATGCTCGCCTCGAGATTGCGCTGGAGCTCGTTCCAATCCTCGGCACCGATGCGTTCGGCATCCATGCCGACTCCTCCTTACATCCTCTATTTGGTTGAATCCCGTGACCAGCCTCAGAGCCCACGAAGGAGCGAAACGGTCAATATGATAAACTCGCCAACTTTCCGCGGTTCACCCAGAGGGTGAACATCGTGGCTAGGGATGAAGTTCTGAGGTCTATCAAGGAGGCAGAGGGGAAGACCACCATCAAGTTGGAGAAGGCTCGCTCGGAGGCATTGGACATTACCAGCAAAGCTCGTGCTAAGGCGGCCGACACTCTTTCTTCCGGACTACAGGATGCGGATGCAGAGGCGCAGTCGATGATCGATGATACGAGGGCCGCTGCGGGCAAGAAGGCGAACTCCATCCGAACCGATGGCGAGGCTGCTCTGGCGGCGATTCACGAGCACGGCGAGAAGAACCGCTCGTCCGCGGTCGACTCGGTGCTCGACGCGTTCCTCCAATCGTAGATCCCCCACGTGTTGATTGATATAATCGGAGTCGAGTGAATGGGCAGTCTAACCACCCAAGCGATGTCCCGTCTGACCGCTGCTGGCTCTCTCTCCAATGTCGATGACGCGGTCCAGTCACTCGCTGATCTGAAGGCGGTCCACCTCCTGGATTATCCCGGGGACGAGGAGGGCTTCGACCTCGGCAGTCCCACCGACGAATCCGAGGAGATCGGTCGCGACCTCAATCGCTACCGCAGCGCTTCTTCCCAACTGGACCTCATCGACCCGAAGATCCCGATGGAGTCTGAACCAATTCGCGACCAGCTGGGCGGAGATCTCCCTTCTCGCATCGAGATGATGCTCGGCCACTTGGACCGCATTGATCTCATCGACAGCGAACTCTCCAGCAGTGGGGAAGAGAGTGATTCTCTGGAAGTGCTGCAACCGCTGGACCTCGATCTCGACGTGCTTTCGGGCTACGGATCGCTGACTGTCTTCGTCGGCACCGTGAAAGATGCCGCCCGAGCAGAGGCGGCCGCCTCCGGTGGCTTGGTCGTAATCGAGGGCGTCAAGCCCGCCGTGATTGCGCTGTTCTGCGAGAACGCCTCCTCATCCGCAGTCCAGTCGGAGTTGGCAGAGGCGGGATTCGCCGCTATCTCGGCTCCTGATGGCGAGGGTCCGATAGAGGCTCGTCTGGAGGAGCTCGCCGCGAGGCGAGAGGAGTTGCTGGCCGAGCGCTCGACGCTGCAGGGCGAGTTGGACGGCTGGGCCGAAGCCAACGGAGCGGCCCTGCTCGGTGGAATCGAACTTCTGGAGCGAGATATGGCACTGGCTCTCGGCCCGATAAGAGTCGCGGTCAGCGGCCACGCTTTCGTGATTGACGGATGGATCGAGACCTCTCGCTCAGAGGAGGTCAGCGCAGTGCTTTCAGAGACCTGTCGAGTCGTCAACATCGAGCCGTACAAGGTGGTGCCCGGTGGCGGCGGACATGGTCACCACGGACCCGAACTCAAACTACCGCCGATCAAGTTCGCCGATCGCGACGCGAGCAAACCGATGGAGCTGATCACCGATCTGATGGGACGGCCTCGCTACGGCAAGGTCGACCCAACCCTGTTCATGTTCTTCACCTACCCCCTGTTCTTCGGGCTCATTCTCGGCGACATCGTCTACGGCGCCGCCACGATGGGATTCGGTTACTTTCTCTACAGGAGGATCGGTCACACCGAGACCGGGCTGCTCGCCTCCAAGTTCATCGTCTACATCGGCTTCTCCGCCGTGGTCTTCGGCTACATCTACGGCGAATTCGCCGGCTACGAGATATTACCGCACAGGGTAGATGGCGATTGGGTCGACAGTCACGCCCCAGCATGGGCGTCTTGGTTGGCGGCATTGTATCCGAAAGGTGGAATGATCCATTGGCAGTGGTCCGGGCCCTTCGGCCTGGTCCTCGCTTACCCCTTCCACAGGGTGGTCCCTACCTCGGCAGGGGGCAACCTCGAGGATTTGATACTTCTCACTATCTACATGGGCGCCGTCCATGTCCTGCTCGGGCTTCTGATTGGCTTCCGAGACATCTGGCTTCACGGTGACAGCCATGGCAACGCCGGCCCGATCGTCGCGATTTTCGATCGTGGCTCGTGGATAACTATCCTCTTCGGTGGCTTCCTTGCCTCCTATGGCTTCCTGGGGCTGAAGAACACCCCCGGTGACGAACTATTGACCATGATGCAGAACTACGGCGCCATCCTCGTCGCTGTCGGCATATTGATGCTCATCTATGCCAGTTACAGGTATCACGGGATGCCGATACTGATCGCCGTGATGATGGGACCCATCGAGGGGGTCGGCATTATGCCGACTGTCATCTCCTACGTGCGGCTGTTCGCTGTGGGCGTGGCTGGAGTCAAGATAGCCGAGACGGGCAACGACATGCTCTACGGGAATAGCCCTGACCCAGCACACCATGTAGAAGGAGCCGGCATGCTGAACGCGGTGGATGGGTTGGGGGTAGCTGGCGTCGAGGGACTGCTGCTGTTCGTGGCGGTGGCGCCGGTGCTGGCAGCGATCGCAATCAAGCTGTTCTCCAAGCGCCTGCCGGCAGGGACCTCCCAGTTCGGCCTGCTTCACGGGATGACTGCGAGCGGCATCCTCGGTATGGTGCTTGCAGGCGTCGAGCCTCATACGATGGCGATGGTCCTCTCACCGCTGCTCATCGTCCCCGCGCTCTTGCAGGGCCTGGGATATATTGGGATGATCAATACAACGATCTATGGACAAGTCAGACTGGCGGAGTTGGCCGCATGGTTCACCGGGCTTGCCCTGGTCGGCGGCGTCTACATGGTCGTCACGCTGGCATTCGCTTGGCTCGGCGTCCAGGTCTTCGCATGGATCCTCGGCCTCTTCAGCCCCAACATCCACACCGCTCGACTGCACCTCGTCGAGTGGATGAAGCAGTTCTACGAGGCCGTCGGTGAAGAGTTCGAGCCATTCGGGTTCACTGCCCGAGTCGTGGAGGTAGAGTGATCACACATCAGATTCCAATGCTATGCATGGAGAAAAGGAGAATGAGAAAATGAAGAAAATAAAGTTGACGAGATTGAGTTTGCGGCTGTTGCTGGTACTGTGGGGACTGACTCTGATAGCCGGTGTGGTAAGCGCGCAGTTGAGCGCGGAAGAACTGGCTGAGAAGGACACCATGGCCAAGCTTGGCGCGGGCATTGCCCTCGCTGGCTGCGGCATCGGAACTGGCCTTGGACAGGGACAGATCGGTGCAGCAGCTGTCGGTTGGGTAGCTGAAGACGGCTCGAAGTTGGGGCTTGCCCTGATGTTCACCGTGCTGCCTGAGACCATCCTGATGTTCGGATTCATCGCGATGTTCCTGCTGTGAACGTTCGGGATGAAGAACAGGAGGAGACACACATGACGTTGGATGCACTGGCCAGTGATATTGACGCTGCGGCTGAGGAAGAGGCGAAAGCCATCACCGACGCTGCCAAGGCGAAGGCCAAGGCAACCATCGCCGAAGCCAGGAAGGAGCTCAAATCGTTACGCAGCGAGATATCCTCCAGGGCCATGAGAGAGTGCTCTCAGATCATGACCGAGACTGTCGCTTCGGCCAGACAGGCCAATCAGAAGTCGATGCTCATCGCGCGCAGAGAGGAACTCGATGCGACCAGGGAGTCAGTGAGGGAGATGATCGGATCGACCAACCTGAAGGGTCGTTCCGGCCTGCTTCAGTCGCTCATCGGTGAAGCAATGAGAGATGCGGAAGCGGGGATGATCCTGAGGCCTGTCGGCATCGATCGTCCAGCACTGGAGAGCGCTGGAAGCGACTTTGAATTCGGTGACGACATCGATGGCCTGGGCGGCTTCGTTCTGGAGGCACCGGATGGTTCGGTCCTCCTCGACTACCGCTTCGACGGCCGATTGGAGAAGTCGTGGATCACGGCTCTCCCCAGAGTGACATCGGTACTGTTCGGAGAGAAGTAAGCAAGGGGTGAGGAACATGGCGACAGTAGCGACGGGACAGTCCAATTGGGCCAACGCATCAGCGCGTGGCAAGGCCCGAAAGGCCGGGCTCATCGATGCCACCCGCATGCGCCAGTTGCTGCAACAGTCCCCGGACTCGATCGCTGCCAGCATCGCCGAGTTCGGCTACAGGGACGAACTCGACGAGTATGCCGACAAGTTGAGCGGGGTCGACCTAGTCGAGGCCGCATTGAACCACAATATGGACCGAGACCTGAATCAGGTGCTCGGTTTCTGCCAGGGGCACCTGAAGGGCTTGGTATCCATCTATGTCGAGAGATTCACCTATCAGAAGTTGAAGACCGCTCTCAGAGCGATCCACAGCGGCGTTTCGCTGGAGGTCGTGGCCAGTCAGGTCCTGCCTGAGCAGAACGAGGCGAACCTGCCGTGGCTGGAGCTGGTCAACAGCTCGGAAACGCTGCAGGACGCCGTTTCGGCGCTCGATGGAACGCAGTTCGAGCGCGCACTCGCCAATCTCGACGGGAACGACGAGCTGATGGCTTTCGAGAATGCTCTCGACCGCCACTACTACTCATCTGCCATCAAGAAGCTGCGTGGAGGCACGACTCGCCACCCGATGCTTCTTCGCTACCTGCGCACTGAGATCGACCATCGGAACGTAATCAACCTGTTTCGCGCTCTCAGGCAGAAAATGCCAGCCGAGAAGCGCAGCGAGTTGATGATCCCGGGCGGCAAGGCGATCACATCGACGTTCCTGCGCCAAGCGGCGGAGGCTGAGAATGAAGAGGCGCTGCTCGAAATACTCAGACGGGCCCCTGGATTCGATGACAGCGGCTTCGACGAGGCGCTGATTGAGTCTAGGGAGAGAGGGACTCTCGACCCGATAGTGAATCTCCTAACCAGTCAGAGACTGAATCTGCTGAATCGGATGAATATGCTCAACCCGCTGTCGGCGTTCCCCCTAATCTACTACATCGAGAGCAAAGTGCTCGAGGTGCAGAATCTGCGCTTGCTCGTGCGGGGGAAGGCGGTGGGCCTTCCCGACGACGTCATCGAGGCGCATTTGGGACTATGAGGAGGAATCAGGAATGGAGATTGCAATAGTAGGCACTCCCGAGTTCACCCTCGGTTTCGAACTCGCGGGCATCACACGCCTGCACAACCCTGAGAGCGACGAGGAGACAGGCACGATCCTACGCTCGATGCTCGAGGAGAACGAGGTCGGCATCATCGTCATCGACGCCGCCGATCTCAGCCGTCTGTCGGAGAGACTGCGTCAGCGGCTGTCCGACAGCATTTCGCCCACAGTTCTGGGCATCGGGACCGAGGAGGACAACACCCTCCGAGAGTCCATAAAGTCGGCGATCGGCGTCGACCTTTGGAAGTGATTCATCAATAGAGGAGAGGAAGTGAAGAAATGAGTGAAGAAAGTGGCGCGATTTACAGAATCTCCGGACCAGTTGTTACCGCAGTGGGTATCAACCCGAGAATGTACGAAGTGGTACGAATCGGAGACGAGGGACTAATGGGAGAAGTAATCGAATTGCACGGGGATCAGTCGGTCATTCAGGTGTATGAGGACACCAGCGGCATACGGCCCGGTGAGCCAGTTGTGAGAACCGGCCAATCACTCTCCGTGCAACTGGGACCGGGACTCCTGACTCAGATATATGACGGCATCCAGCGCCCTCTGAAAATCCTTGAGGAGAGGATGGGGGTCTTCATCTCACGTGGTGTAGACGCAGATGGGTTGGACCTGAAGAAGAAATGGGAGTTCGTCCCAACGGTCGAGATGTCGGACGAGGTCTCCGAAGGTCAGACGATCGGCACCGTGCAGGAGAACGAGACCATCGAGCATCGCGTGATGGTCCCGCCTGGCAGGGGGGGTGTCGTGAAGTCGATCAAGGGCGGGGAATTCACGGTCACCGAGACCGTGTGCACGCTCGAGGACGGCACGGAGTTGCAGATGATGCAGAACTGGCCAGTGCGCCTCCCACGTCCCTTCACGCAGAAGTATGCCCCCGACATCCCGCTCGTGACGGGCACGCGCATCCTCGACTTCCTGTTCCCCGTGGCAAAGGGGGGCACCGCCGGTATCCCCGGCCCCTTCGGTAGCGGCAAGACGGTGATCCAGCAGGCGTTGGCGAAGTGGGCTGACGCACAGGTCGTCGTGTACATCGGTTGCGGCGAGCGTGGCAACGAGATGACCGAGGTTCTGACCGAGTTCCCTCACCTCATCGACCCCAACACGGGACAACCACTGATGAATCGGACTTCGATGATAGCCAACACGTCGAACATGCCGGTGGCCGCACGCGAGGCCTCGGTGTACACCGGCATCACGATTGCCGAGTACTTCCGCGACATGGGCTACGACGTGGCTCTGATGGCTGATTCCACGAGTCGCTGGGCCGAGGCGATGAGAGAGATCTCCAGCCGCCTCGAGGAGATGCCGGGCGAGGAGGGCTACCCTGCCTATCTGTCGAGCCGGCTCGCCGAGTTCTACGAGCGTGCAGGGCGCGTCCAGACGCTGGGAGGCGATGACGGCTCCATCTCAGTCATTGGGGCGGTCTCACCACCCGGCGGTGACATCTCGGAGCCCGTCAGCCAGGGAACGCTTCGCATCGTGAAGGTGTTCTGGAGCCTCGACGCCCAACTCGCATGGCAGCGCCATTTCCCCGCGATAAACTGGCTGACTTCGTACAGCCTCTACCCTCGGGCCCTCGACCCGTGGTACCGAGACAACGTCGCCTCGGATTTCCCCGACGTGCGCACTAAGATATCGACGCTGCTGCAGGTCGAGGCGGAGTTGCAGGAGATCGTGCAGCTGGTCGGCTCGGACGCGCTGCCGATGGACCAGCAGCTCACACTTGAGGTCGCTCGCATGATTCGCGAGTTCTTCCTCCAGCAGAACGCATTCCACCCGGTCGACACATACACTGCGCTGCCGCTGCAGTATGCGATGATCAGAGCCATCCTCTCCTTCGAGGAGGCAGCCAAGAAGGCCATGGCCGCTGGCGCCACACTCGAGGACGTGGTCAATGTCGAGTCGAGAAGCCTGCTGATGCGCTCGCGGTTCGAAGAGGGCTTCGAGGAACGCATCGAGAAACTGGTGAATGACATGGTTACAGAGATTACAGCCACCGCGGAGGCCGCGGAATAGGGGGGATGATGAATGGCGGACAAGGAGTACAGGACTATTACGGACGTGAAGGGACCACTGGTCTTCCTCAACAAGACCGAGCCCGTGGCATTCGGGGAGATCGTCAGCCTGAGGCTGACCGATGGCAGCACCAAGAACGGCCAGGTGCTCGACACCAGCGATGACGTGGTCGTCGTGCAGGTGTTCGAGGGCACGAGCGGCATCGATCGCCAGACTGGGGTGCGATTCCTCGGCGACGTGTTCCGCCTGCCGGTGAGCAAGGACCTCATCGGGCGGATTCTCGCCGGCAACGGCAAGCCGCGCGACGGAGGCCCCGACATCGTGCCGGAGAGATATGCTGACATCGTAGGTGCGGCCATCAACCCGTACAGTAGACGCAGTCCCGCTGAGTTCATTCAGACCGGCATCAGCGCCATCGACTGCTGCACCACACTGGTGCGCGGACAGAAACTGCCCATCTTCTCGGCCTCTGGCCTTCCGCACAACGACATCGCGCTGCAGATCGCCCGCCAGGCACGCATCCTCGGCTCCGAGGAGGAGTTCGTCGTCGTCTTCTGCGCTATGGGTATCACCGCCGAGGAGTACAACTTCTTCGTTTCCGACCTCGAACGCACGGGCGCGCTCGATAAGGCGGTCCTCTTCGTCAATCTAGCAGATGACCCGGCAGTCGAGCGGCTGATCACGCCCAGACTAGCACTGACCGCCGCGGAGTATCTGGCTTTCGAGCACGACTACCACGTGCTCGTCATCTACACGGACATGACGAACTACTGTGAAGCTCTGCGCCAAGTCGGAGCCGCACGCGAAGAGGTGCCTGGTCGGCGTGGCTACCCCGGCTACATGTACACCGATCTCGCCATGCTCTACGAGCGGGCCGGTCTAGTGAAGGGCAGGAGCGGCAGCATCACGCAGTTCCCAATTCTGACGATGCCGGGTGACGACATCACTCACCCGATTCCCGACTTGTCAGGCTACATCACGGAGGGGCAGATCGTCATCTCGCGCGAGTTGCACCAGAAGGGAATCTACCCTCCGATCAACGTGCTCCCCTCACTCTCCCGTCTGATGAACGCTGGCATCGGGGAAGGGCACACCCGGGAGGATCACAAGTCGGTCTCCGACCAGATGTACGCGGCCTATGCGCAGGGACGTGAGCTGAGGGGACTCGTCGCTATCGTCGGTGAGGACGCGCTCAACGAGCGTGACCTGCAGATGCTGAAGTTCGCTGACGTCTTCGAGAACGAGTTCCTCCGCCAGGGCCGCGATGAGGACCGCACCATATCCGAGACTCTGGACATGTGCTGGGAATTACTGCAGGAGATCGACACCCGGTTCCTAGTTCGCCTCGACCAGAAGTGGATCGACAAGTACCACCCGACCGAGAAGAAGTCCTGAGGATAACGCGTTTTCGCTGATGAGGTGACAAGATGGCACTCGACATCAAGCCGACCCGCAGCGAACTGATCAACCTCAAGCGGCGCATCAAGCAGACCGAGAACGGGTACAACCTGCTGAAGATGAAGCGCGACGGACTGTTCCACGAGTTCAGGACCCTGCTATCCGAGATGATCGCAGCCAGGGAGCAACTCGTCGGGACCTACCGGGACGCAGTCCAGTCGATCGGCCTTGCCAGCGCCATCGAGGGCGGCCTCGCCGTCAAGAGCGCTGCCATCGCCATCTCGCGCCACCCCGAGGTCACGGTTACCCGCCGCAACATCATGGGCGTCGTCGTGCCGAGCGTAGTTGGGACCAATCTGACTACGACCATCGAGGAGCGCGAAACCGTCCTGATTGGCGGCTCGGCGTACATCGACGAGGCCTCGGACGCGTATTCCACCCTGGTCGAGAAGATAGTCAAGGCCGCGGAGATGGAGGCGACCCTCAAGCGGTTGCTCGTCGAGATCGAGGCGACCAAGCGCAGGGTCAACGCCCTCGAGTACGTGGTCATCCCCCAGATGGAGGAGGCTCGCAACTTCATCCAGCTCCGTCTCGAGGAGATGGAGCGCGAGGAGACCTTCCGTCTGAAGCGCTTCAAGAACAAGTGATTCGGCGAACGCAGTTCGCCGCACGCCCGTGCGAGAGGTCAAATCGGACCTCCCCCGGCCGCATACCACGGTGCGACGATGTCCGGGGGAGAAGAGTACTTGCTCGACAAAGAGACATGGGGCCAGCGAGAACTGCTCGAGGTCATCTGCTCGAGGTACTTCGTCCTCGGCAACGAGGGGCTGCTGGAGGTCTCGTGGCATGTCAACGGCAGGGACGGCAGAGGGCCGAGCGCCTGCCTGCGCTCGCTGAACCGCCATCTGAAGCAACTGAGCCTGATCGGGGTCCTCGACGAGGGCGACCCACCGGTGCTGAGCATCGGGCGCCTCCCCATCCTGCCGATGGTATTGCCGTCATGGCAGCAGGCGCTGGTCTGGGCGCTGGTCTCGGGCTTCGTGACCATGGTAGGCGCCCTTTGGACTACCCATCTGGGACCGGGCAGCTCCCCGCTGGATTCGTCAGTCATCCAATCGACCCTGCTCACCTTCACGCTGCCCGTCATCGGCTCGGTGCTGCTTGCGAGTTACGCCCGGCTGTTCTTAGCCGCTCGATTCGAGATTGACTCCGGGCATCTCATCCCACTCGCCTTCCCGCTGCTATCCCCCGATTGGCCGTTCGCCCTCGTAGCCGCGCTCGGCCAGTTGCGCCCAGACCTGCAGCCGGTGCCGGACCGCCGTTCCCTCGGCTTGATCGAACTTGTCGTCCCGGCCGTCCTGTTCGTCTGTGGCACCGCACTGGCTCTGTTGGGACTCAGCCTGACCGCCAATCAGCCGCCGGCCTACGAAGCAGCTCCGATAGCCCTGGGCACGAACTTCCTCATCGAGATCCTCAGCACAGCCTGGCTCGAGCCCGACCTGGCTCTGAAACTGCAGTGGATCCACCCGACTGGCCTCGCCGGCATCGGGCTGTCCATAGTCGGTTGGGGCCTGCTGCTGCCTATACCGGGATTCCCAGGGGACAGGATACTGCACGCTCTCATCGGCCCGGAAAACATGACTCACGAGAGCAACCAGACCTCACTGTTCATCTCCACCCTCGCTTTCACTCTCCTGATCTTCCTCAGCACCGAGTACTGGCCATGGCTCCTATTGGCCGCCATAGCCGCTTGGCGCAGGTTCAGCCCTGAGCAGATGCCGTCCCCTTTCGTCGTCGACGAGTACGCCGGACTCGACGATATCTCGATGAGGCAGATCGGCTCGCTTCTGCTGGTCATACTGGTGTTCGGTTTCCCAGGCCTCGAGCCCAGCTACGAGATGGAGGACTGGGACGAGGGCCTGTCCACGGATACGTGGCCAGCGTTCATGGATTTCGAAGACGGACAGGCCGAGATCGAGCTGGCGCTCGAGCCAGCCGGAATCATGCCGGTCTCCGGCTGGTTGCAGATGCGCATCGAGGGCCCCCCCACGGGGGGCTGGCAGATTGATTCCGAGTGCTTGGACGACAGGGGCGTGTGCAGGTTCGACGAGGTCACTCAGGCCTCTCCAGGCAGTGTCACCATCAATCTGGCAAGAAACCAGGACGGCACCTTGCAAGCGTTCAGACTGGTCATCCTGATCGATATCGCGAACCACGTCACCGAGCACGGAATCGTGCTACAGCCACTCGGGAGGACCACATCGATCGATCCGCTATGGGTGATGGTCGAGGACACCGATACTCCGAGGATCTGCGTCGAGCTTCTGGTCGTCGAGGGTGATTACGTCAACCTGAGCAACTACAATCCGTTCTGGTCCTTCGAGAACGAGACCTCTCTGGGCCCCGGGGTGCATGATCTATGCATGCGAGGCCACCAGGGGGCCATTCAGTCCCTCTCTATGCAGGATGACCAGTTCCGCAGGATAGGTCCGACGATCACGCTCTCACGCGCCAACATGTCCAACGACATCCTGTTCATGGCCGTCGAGGGGACCCAGCCGAGGCTACAGGTCTCCGATGGTGAGTGGCGGATTCCCGAGTGGTTCGAGTCGGACTCCGAGTACGTGATAGCCCGTGGTGAGTCCGGCTCGGCCTTCTGCCCGTCCACTGATGTGATTGCCGAGGTCAACGCCAGCGGCGACTGGAACAGGGACCTCGCAGACCGCTCCGCGATACTCATGCCAGCAGGCGAGACCGGCAACGGGAACCTCAGATTCGACGAGTCGGGCTGGCTGGCGCTCTGCGATGGCACCGCCATGCTCGCTTCCTTCAGGGTGGCCGAGGGGCCGGATGTCATGGTTGATCCCGGCACCCTCGCGTCGAGGATGCCGAACGGGGAGTTCAGCATCGTGAACCGGGAGAACGCCTCGATGCCCATCGCCCTCGATTGGACGGGAGACGCAGTCGCTTGGGACAATTGGGAGGCGTGGGCGCCATCTGAAGTGGATGCGATGGCTTCGGTTACCGCCAACGCCTCGGTACACGGCTCGCCTTTCGCTTGGTGGGCAGCGTGGGTGACCGCCGACGAGGATGGCATCACCCTGCACTTCGCGGCACGCACGATGGAGGGCGCATGATGCGAATCGCCATTCTCGGCGTCGGCTCTATCGGCGGCGTCCTGCTGGGAGCCCTGGCCGACACCGACGCCGAGATGGTGGCAGTGGCCCGCGGAACCACCGCCAGCGAACTCTCGGAGATAGGCCTCGTGATGCACACGCCTGAGGGCTCGATCGAGGTCGTTCCGCCTGAGGACTTCGCCTCCTTCGACAGCGCCGCAGGACCGGTGCCCGAGAGCATCCACGGGACCTGCGCGGCTGCGATACTCTGCGGTAAGGCCGACTCGACCCCCGTGCTCGTCCAACTCGCAGAGGATGTCCTCTCGCCCGAGGGGGTTGCCATCAGTGTGCAGAACGGACTCGGCCACGCCGAGGCGCTCGCGCATCGGCTGGGCCGCTCGAGGGTGCTCGGAGGCTCGATCACCCACGCTGCGTGGAGGGACGGCGAGGGCTCGGTCCACTGGGCCGGCCGCGGCGCCATCAGGCTCGGCTGGCTCGACGGCGGAGCCCCTTCAGGAGCGGCTACCGAACTGCTCGCCACCCTAGAAGCCGCAGGCCTCGCACCGGTGTGGAGCGAGGACATGCAACGCGTCGTCTGGATCAAGTTGCTCGTCAACGTCGCGATAAACCCGGTCTGCTCGATTGCCGGCGTGCGCAACGGCGCGCTGCTGGAGGTCCCCGATCTTTGGGAGCAGGCGCTGGCCGCGATGCAGGAGGCGGCTGTGGTCGCAGAAGCCAGTGGGGTGGACCTCGGCGACCTGGTCATCGAGGACTATCTCAGACAGGTCGCCGGAGCCACCGCGGGGAACCGGTGTTCGATGCTGCAGGATGTGATGGCAGGGCGCAAGACGGAGATTGACGAACTGTGCGGAGCGGTGGTCTCGCAGGGCGAGTCAGTGGGCGTCCCGACGCCTCGTAACGCGATGCTACACGCTCTCGTCAGGGGGATCCAGATTTCGCCCCACCTTGACTGAGGCGACACGGCGATTTTTCGTCCCTTTCGGAACCGTTGTGCTGCGCCTATGGACGCCTCAACATTCATAGGCGAACAGGAAGGGAGCGCGTGAACGACGTCGGCGATGTTTCGTACGACGTAGGGGTGATGGGATGCGTCTATTGCGAATGGAACTAGAGAACTTCAAGTCATTCGCAGGCGAAGTCACAATCCCACTCGAAGAGGGATTCACGGCCATAACCGGGCCCAACGGATCGGGCAAGTCGAACTCCCTCGATGCCATCCAATTCGTGCTCGGACCCAAGTCCACCAAGTCGATCAGGGCCGCCAATGTGACCCAGTTGATATTCAACGGCGGCAAGCGTGGCAGGCCAGCCAAGCACATGTCCGCCACTCTCGTCTTCTCCAACACCCCGGAGTTCGACGGTCGCAGGAGGCTGATGGTCGACACCGACGAGGTCAGCTTCACCCGCTCTGTCAGGCTCGGTAGGAAGGGCGACCCCATCTCCTCGTACAGAATCAACGACAATCCGTCCACGGCCACCGAGATGCGACGCATCTTGGCCGAAGCAGGCTTGCGCGCAGAAGGCTACAACATCGTCCAGCAGGGCGACGTCACGAAACTCGCTACGATGACCCCGTACAAGCGGCGCGGCGTGCTCGAGGAGGTCGCGGGCGTCACCGCTTACGACGACGAGATCCGCCGCGCCAGCACCCAGCGCAAGCACGTCGAGAATAACATCGGGACCATCGACCTGTTCGAGGCCGAGCAGAAGAAGCGCCTGAGGGACCTCGCCAAGGAGCGCGAGCATGCTCTGAAATTCAAGCAGCTGAAGGACGAGTTGGACGCCTCTAGGATTACTCTCCACCAGTCGAGGCACAGAAACCGCCTCGACGAGGTACGACTGCTGGGCGAGGAGCGCTCGCGCTACCTCGATGAGATAGATGAGATCGGCGAGAGGATCACCGACGGCAACAAGGGCCTCCTGGCATTCGACGAGGAGCTCGTCAAGGTCGACTCGGACATCAACGAGATCATGAGCGGCGAGGCCCGGAAACTGCTGGAGCAGATTCGCCAGTACGAGATCGAGATCGAGACCGGCGGCGACAGGAAAGGCGACCAGCGCAGGATCATCGAGGATGCCGGAGGCGAAGCCGAGGAGTTCGGGGACGAGCTCGAGCGAGCCGAGTCGGCACGCACAGACGCCGAAGGCTCCCTCAAAGATGCCAGTGGCGCGCTCGAGGCGGCCATCCAGTCACATAAACAGGCCGCCGAGGACGAGGCGGCCGCCCGCGAGGCCATCGAGTCCGGTGACAAGCACGGTCGCGATCTGACGCGCGTCCTCGGTAAGGCCACCGAGGCAGTCGACGCAGCCCACGCTAGCCATGCTCAGGCTCGACTCGAGGCTGACCGGGCAGAGCAGACGGCGCAGATCTCCTCGGCCAAACTGGCCGACTTCGAGGCGGAGTTCGAGGAGGCCACGATGGTCCGTGACGACCTCGAACTTGTAGGGGAGGACCTGCAGAGCGACGAGCCCGAGGCGGATCGGGCTTCCCTGGCCGAGGAGTTGCGCAGACTGCAGAGACAGGAGGCGACGCTGGTCGAGGACCGTGACCGCTCCGAGATCAAGGTCCGAGACGCAGAGAGGGAGCTGAACAAGGCCCGTGCCCGCCATGAGGAGCGGGCCAACACTCCAGGCTCGGCAGTCACTCTAGCAGCACTCACCAGACTTCGCCAGAGCGGGGAGATAAATGGCATACTGGGTTCCCTCGGAGAACTCACAGCGCCAAGGGACCCGGCTCACGAGGGGGCTCTGTCCAACGCACTCGGAGCCGGCTTGAGGAGCATCGTCGTAACCGATGATGACGTCGCCGCCAAGTGCATAGGCTGGCTGAGGAAGAACGGCGGCGGCAGGGCAACCTTCCTGCCCCTCAACAAACTCAGAGTCAGCCGACCCCAGGGGCGCTCGCTGATAGTCGCCGACAATCCCGGCGTCATCGGCTTCGCCCACGACCTTCTCGACTACGACTCAGAGGTCGAGACTGCGGTCAGGTACGCAGGGCGCAACACCCTCCTCGTCCAGTCGATGGGCATCGCCCGTCGCAACATGGGCGGTGTCCGACTGGTCACCCTCGACGGCTCGGTCATCGAGAGCTCGGGCGCCATGACCGGTGGCTCGGCATCCAGGACCAACCGCAATGCCTTCGGCGGTGGCTCGGTCTCCTCCAGCCTGGACAGGCTCGAGGCCGCCGTCGAAGAAGCCAACCTGATCTACTCCACCGTCGAGGCCGCGCTGAGGGAGCTGCGGACCAACCAGCAGACCCTTAGAGATAGGATTCACGGCCTCGACGACAGCGACCACTCCCTGCGCCTGCGCAATTGGAAGGCAGACCTCGAGCGGGCGCAGAAAACCGTCGCAGACGTTCGCAAGAAGGTCGTCGAGGCGATGAAGGAATTCCGGAGGTGCGAGTCCGCCCACACAGATTCGAGGACAGAGGCAGAGGAGGCCAGAGAGGCCCACGAGCAGGCCGTGTCCGAGCGGGCCGCGGCCGCACAGACCCTACAGGAGCACGCGCCCGACCACCTGTCGCAGAAGCTGCGTGATGCCGAGCGCACCATGACCGAGGCCGGGCGAGAGAGACTCGCCTCCGAGTCAGCGATATCCAACGGCAACGAGCGTCTGAGGATACTCGCTGACCGAGTGGAGGACCTCCGGCGCCAGATCGACAAGAAGAAGGAACTCGCCGCCGAGGCTGAGGCAGCCATCACCAAGCTCGATGAGGCCATCACCGAAGCCGAGGAAAAACTGGTTGACCTCGGGGAGCAGGTATCCCAGTTCAACGAGGAGCAGAACGCGCTCAAGGAGCGACGAGACGAGATCGTCGACGAGCGCGCCAGCCTGCGCGCCTCGGTGGATACACTATCCCAGAAGAGAGAGACCCTGACAGCCCGCATAGAGGATCTGAACCTACAAATCCAGCAGAAGCACGAAGCGGTGGATGAGATCGTGGCCGAGTTAGAGGCCTCTGAGATCGGCATCCCATCGCCGGATGTGCAACTGCCGACTGTGGCCGAGGCGGAGAAGAGCGTGCAGGGGCTCGAGCGCCGCCTCGGTCATCTCGGCGATGTCAACATGCTCGCCATCGAGCAGTACGACACCGCCGTAGAGCGAATCGCCGGCCTCGTAGAGGACGGCAAGCTGCTGCGCGACCGACGCGACCAGCTGGTATCCATAGCGGAGCAGCTGGAGGACGAGCGCAAGACCCGTCTGATGGCGGTGTTCGATCATGTCAACAAAAACTTCTCGAGAGTCTATGGGATACTGCAGCCGTACGGCAGTGGCAAACTCCGTATGGAGAACCCGAAGAACCCCTTCGATGGCGGCTTGGAGATGGACTGCGTACCTCCTGGTAAAAGCAAGAACACCCGGAGGAGCCAGCTCTCGGGCGGCGAGAAGTCGATGGCCGCCCTCGCTCTCATCTTCGCGATCCAGGACTACGAGCCGGGCCCGTTCTACTACCTAGACGAGGTCGACCAGAACCTCGACCCGTTCAACGCGGAGCGCATCGCGACCCTGTGCAGGATGCGCAGCCAGCGAGCCCAATTCATGATGGTCACTCTGCGAAAGGTCAGCCTGATCCTCGCCGACCACCACATTGGGATCACCCACGCCGGTGACGGACGCAGCCGCCTGATCACCGACTTCGACAGGGCAGCAGCCCTTGAGATGAGCGAGGAGTTCGAGGCGGAGCGAAAGGCTCAGGCCGAGGCCGAGGCAGAGCGAGCAGAGATGCCCGAGCTACCCGACCCAGAGGACATGCCCCGGGCTCCCGAGCCACTAGGCGCCCCCAAGAGTCTCGGTGGCTTGGCCGAGCGGGCCGGAGTGGAAGTCACCGAGGGCGATGCGCATGAGGAGATCGAGGCAGAGGGCGGCACCATTGAATCGCTTCGTGAGCGAACCGAGGATTGGACTGAGGACATCGTCGAGCGTGATGCCGTCGAACAGGCTCCGGATGATCCTGAGCCCGAGCCCGAGGCCGAGCAGAAGGAGGCCGAGTGATGGCTGTGTTCGACGGGCGGGCCTTGCGCGACGACATAGTGGTGAGGATGCTCGGCGGAGAGGCCGACCTCGAGACGAGCCGCTACCTGGACAGGCTCGTGGAACTCGCGACTCTCGAGGAGGCCGAGCACCAGTTCCTCATCGACCCCTTCGACCGCTCGGTGGCACTGGTCTTCCAACTCTTCCAATCGAGCGACCTCGACCCATGGGACGTCGACCTCTCGAGCTTCCTCGAGATGTTCAACGAGAGGATCAAGGAGTCAGAGAACATCGACCTGCCGACCTGTGGCAGGCTCATCAGGATGGCATGGTCCATACTACGCGGACAGGCATTCACACTGATGGAGCGCCAGGAGCGAGCCTTCGGTTACGAAGAGGAGGAGGTCTGGGACTTCGACGGCGGCTGGGAGACCGACTTCGACGACGCCGACTACAACTTCTCCGTGGGAGTCCTCACCGGGGCTGCTGATGAGGTCCTGCCTCAGATGTTCGAGGGCAGGATCCACCGCGACGAGAGCCGCCCTGTGACCTTAGGAGAGCTCCTCATGGGCCTCCAAGCCGCAGGCAGGCTGGCAGAGGAGCAGCGCCTGCGCGAGCAGATCGCCAAGGAGCGCCGCGAGGCCCTCGCTCGTGCGAGGACGAGATTCAGCGGCAGCCTCCACGCCGAGGATCTCGAGGGAGACCTACGCAGGACTTGGGAGGCCCTGAGGGCCCGTTCAGAGGGAGGGGGCAAGCCTGTGGACCTGAGTACGCTTGTAGAGGAGATGATGGCTAACTCGATCGACGCCGGGGTCAAGCATGACGAGGCGGAGGCGGAGGCTCAAGTGACCGCTCTGGTCTCGGCGCTGTTCCTGACGAACCGCGGCTACGCAGACCTCACTCAGGAGAAGGGCCGCAATGGAAGAATCATGCTGAAGGACCTCTGGGAGGATGAGGACGACTTCGTCGCTCTGACAGATAGACTCAACCCCAAGACGACGGTTATGGAGGGATTCACCGGTGTCTGAGACATCCCTCTCCACCGTCCTCGAAGCCATACTGTTCGGTGCCGGGCGCTCGATGTCGGTCGCAGAGCTGGCTGAGTTGCTGGAGAGGCCACAGGCAGAAGTCCAATCCGCCCTGAAGGACCTGCAAGTGACGATTCGTCGGCGCCGCGACTCCGCCCTTCAGCTGACGGAGGTCGCCGGACGCTGGATCTTCGAGGTCCGGCCCAGCCTCTCCCCTCACCTGCCCGAGTCGTTCCGGGCTGACATCCCCCAGCGACTGCTGCCAGCAGCCGCCCTGATAGCCTACCACCAGCCCATGGCGCAGTCCCAGCTGGTCGACATGCTCGGACAGAGGGCGTACGACCACGTCCGCGACTTGGCCAACACCGGGCTGATCGGCCGCCGGCGAGACGGACTGACTCGCCGGCTGACCACCACTCGCCGCTTCGCTGAGTACTTCGGTTGCCCCGAAGTCGAGTATCGCAAGGTCCGTACCTGGTTCAGGAAGGAGGCCGCCAAGATGGGTCTGACAAGCGCTCAATTGGCCGCTTCTCTGGCGCCCGACGAGCAGTTGACCATCAGCGAATTCTCCGAGGAGGAAGAAGTGGAGAGCGAACCCCTCGAAGTCGAGGAGTGATTACTCCGACCTGAGTTTCGCGAGCTCCTCTTCGACCGCCTTCTGCGTTATCCTGCCACCGTGCGCCCGTATCCGGGCTGCCACGATGTCGACCTCTCCGCCCTCGGCCCCGGCCGTGACGGCCATGTTGCGCACGTGGAGCTTCATGTGGCCGACCTGGATGCCCACGGTAGCGAGGGCACGCAGGGCACCGAGGTTCTGAGCCAGTCCAGCTGCGGCCATGACCTTCGCTAGGTCGTTGGCCGATGAGATGCCCAGCAGGGCTACGTTGGCCTGTGCGGCTGGGTGGACCCGAACGGCACCGCCGACCAGCCCCACTGCCATGGGCAGCTCTATCGAGCCGACCAGATTGCCATCGGGGTCCTTCTCCCAGTGGGTCAGTGAGCCGTACGTCCTCTCGTGCGATGCGAAGCTGTGGGCACCGGACTCGACAGCCCTCCAGTCCTGCCCGCATGCGATGGCTATGGGTGATATCGCGTTCATTATGCCCTTGTTATGGGTCGTGGCGCGGAACGGATCAGCCTTGGCGAAGTGATAGGCTTGCAGTACCCCTTCTATGACTTCGGAGCCCTGACTAGCGTCGCCCTTGTCCGCCAGCTCAGCTGGTGTGAAGACCGCGCTCACCCGCGCTAACCTGTGAACAGCGAGGTTGCTGATTATTCGCAGTATGACCGTCCCACCGGTGATTTCCTCCACTTTCGGAGCTATCGTCTCGGCCATCGTGTTGACGGCATTCGCACCCATAGCGTCCCTGCAATCCACCAGAATGTGCACTATTACCATGGGTCCGGACTCGGTTTCTATGATTCTGGCTTGGACATCCCTGCATCCGCCCCCGAATTTGACCAGGATCGGGTCAACTTCGTTGCAAGAATCGACTAAATCGGCCTTCGCGGCCATGATTGAGTCCCTCGCATCCTCTGGATTCTCGCATCCGACGACCTGGATCTGCCCGATCATCACCGGCTCGTCGTTGTTCGATGTGAATCCTCCTTTGGCGTGGCAGCGCTTCGCCATGTTGCTGGCGGCTGCCACGACGCTCGGCTCCTCGAGAACAAATGGGATCAGGTAGTGCTCATTGTCGATGATGAAGTTCGTCGCAACCCCAATCGGCAGGGAGTAGGTTCCGATGACATTCTCGATCATCCTGTCTGCAGCGTCCTCGGACAGTTCTCCTGTGGATGACCAGGCTTCCACCTGCTCCGGGCTGAGGCCGGCTATCTCCGCCAACTTCTCCCGGCGTTCAGAAACCGAGAGCCTGTAGAATCCCTCCAAGCGGCTGCTGTCTACTGGCATGCGTGTCGGTTGAGGCTCGGTGAGCCCGGCTTCTAACATTTTGTGATATGATGCCTAAACACCTCATGAGGGCCCTTGGAAGGTCGCGAGACGACTCCGAAAAAAGCGTTAATTTGGCCATTAACGCATCGTTAACGCATCGAAAAAGCGTTAGAAAAGCGTTAACGGACTTGTTTTCAATCGATGTACTGGAGGCAGTAGCATCACCAAGACCTCTCGGAAAATCGCTTTAATGCGTTAAATCGCCCTCTGGGAAGCGTGAAAATGCGTGAATATTAAGAATGAGAAAAATCGCTGCTCGAGCAATGGATGGAGCAGCAGTTTCTCTGCTCGACCTACCTCCTCTGAGGGGCAACCCCTTCGAACTCCGACCTATTGAGTCCACGCGGGCTCAGGACATAGTGGGGCGAGATTCCCTTCTTACCAGATTGCGCGAGCATGTCATCTCTGAATCTCCCCGGTTGATACTCTTGGTCGGGGAGAGAGGCAGTGGCCGTACTTCGCTGATCAACGCCCTGTCGTCTCAGGTGAACAAGAAGTTCGTCGGCCAGTACTGGCCCGAAGAGGATCCGGTGAACTCCGTCATGCACGAGATTGCCATCAACTTCGTCGGATACGACGTGCCTCCTTCCATCGGACAGCTCTGCGAGCAGTTGATCGAGACTCTAGAGCAGGGCACGGGTCCCCTGCCGCTGATTGCCTTGGACTACCCCTCCAGCGTCCAGATCAACGACTTCCTCACCCGAATGGCACCGCTTCTGCAGCGTCTGAGGGCGCTGGTGGTGGTCTCCCTCACGCCCGCGCAACTGACTTCCCTAGACGAGGAGGTGCTCGAGATCTTCGACCCCCCTGAGCGTCTTGAGGGCCTTTCTGCGCCTCAGATACAGAAAATGAGCGATAATCTGGTGCGCAGGAAGGCAAGGGAGAGGTGGAACATCAAGCCGGATCTGCTCAGGGCCATCCACAGCAATACAGGGGGCAACCCCCGTGAAGTGGTCCGCCTGCTCCGTGACCTCGTCGACGAGAGGCGTGACGCAGGCTCTCAGGGTACGCTGGAGCGACTGGTGGGGTGGCAGAAACCACTCGTCACGGTGGAGGAGGAACCCGAGGAGGAGCTTCTGGTAGAGGGCGACACCCCAGAGCCTGAGCCGGAGCCGGAACCCGAGGAGGATGACTGGGATGTCGAGCCGGATGACATGTGGGACGAGGAGACCGAGGAGTTCCCCGACCCTGAAGACGTCTGGGACGAGGACTCGGAGGACGAGGCCGAGGAGACCGCTCCCGCAGAAACCGTCACCACTCATGGCGAACAGGAGACCCTAGACTCGTTCGTGCTCATGGAAGAGGGCACTGAGCCGCCCGAGCAGCCGCAGAGTGTCAGCGGATTCAGCGGCTTGCGCAACAGGTCAGTCAGGGTCAGCGATTCGATGCCAGAGGGCCTCGACGAGACTCCGATCACCTATGCCGAGAGGCGCCCTCAACTGACTCCGATCCCCGTCAAGGCTCCCTCGCAGCCGAAACCACAGCCTGCGTTCGTCACCGAGGCCAAGCCAGACACCTCCGTCGCCCCGAGCGAAGAGCAGCCTGTGATGGCAGCCGAGGGCGCTCTTTGGACGGTGGACCCCAGCCTAGGCTCATCGCTACCCGACTTGGATGCGGAGCCGCAGGCGCCTCCTGCGCCGGTGTTCGACATCGAGCAGGCCCCGCCTCTGGTGAACGACCAGCCCGAGGAGGTCTTCGTCGAGCCCGAGCCAGACCCGGTGCCACCCAAGATACCGATCATCATGGGACCCAGGTGGGACGATGACGAGCCGCTGGACCGCACTCGCGCGGCCAGCCTCTCGGATTCGGAACACACGGTCCTAGCAGCCGCAGGAAAGCGTGAGGTTTCGCCATCTGACCCCGAGTTGCAGGCGCTCCTCGAGGTGGGTCGCCCCCGATTGTCGCAGATATACAACGGCTTGCGAAGGGCGGGTTTGCTCTCGGTGCGCAAGCAGGGCAGGACGAGGCTGTTCAAGCTCAGTCATGCGGCATCCTTGGAACTCGAATTGACCTAGGTGCTCCAATGTCCGACAGTGCCACTGTGACGCGGGAGAAGATCGAAGAGCACCTTGCTCTCACCGCCGAGGCTAGAGCCAAAGCCACTCCATGCGCACAGGGTGCTGAAGACGAGCAGCGACTGACTTCGATGATGAGGATGTGCGATGACTACGCAGCGGACGCTCGCCACTTCATGGAGTCAGGGGACTTGGTCAGCGCCTTCGGCGCGATCAACTACTCCCACGCTTGGCTCGACGCCGCGGTAAGAATCGGCCTTCTGGACGGTCATGGGGACGACCGGCTGTTCACTCTGCCCTAAAGGCCGACCAGCCGCAGGGCCCGACCCGAGGTGACCTCGATGTACGAGCCCCCGGAGTTCACCAGCTTCTCTTTCAATCGACGGTCGACCGTCAGCACCGGCCAGCCGTTGGCACTCGACAAGTGGACCAGCATCTCGTCCGGATGGCTCATTCCTTCGATGTCTGGAATCCTCTCGGAGCGCCTTGCGAGGAGCTCGAGCAGGAGATTCCTCCTTTGCTGCACCAGCAGCTCAAGCTCACTCTGCACGCTATCGAGGACAACGAGGTCTGCCTCGCCGACGACGTCCTTCATCCCCTCGTCCAGATTCAATCCTGCATCCGTCATCGCGGCCCATCCGCACGCGTCGACTAGGACGCGAACCATCGAATCACCCCCCTATCGAGCCGTGCCCGATAAGTCTCCAGCGAGAGCCCACACGTCGTGAGAGGGTGATTCTGCTGCCGGGCTTGGCGCATATCGGCAGACGCAGTTGCAGAGTCGCCTTGCTGCCCTTGATCGATGATACGGTTCCGACGCTGGTTGCCGTGGCCGAGTTGACCATCAGCATCTCGTTGGGCTGAAGCGGGCGGACCTTCTCCGGCTCGCCCTCGCCCCCTGAGACCATGTTCTCCAGAAGTTCCAGGTCCAAGTCCAACTTCTCCCAGACGGGAGGAAGTTCGCCCTCGCGCGCCATCACTTGGCCGGATAGCTCGTCGGCCTTGGTCGAGACCGGGTCCATCGGAGTAGCGATGCCGCAAAGCCCTCCCGCGTGGACCGATTCGAGGGCGAGTCCACCCCCTCTGACACTCTCGATGGTAGTGCGAATCGGCTCCCAATCGGTCTTGCCGCCTCCTTGCACCCTGCGCCCGGGTGCAATCAGGATCGAGTCACCGACGCTGAACGAGCCCGCGACTATGCTGCCCCCGATGATTCCGCCCTGCAGCTTGTCGGGCCTAGAGCCAGGGCGGTTGGTGTCGAACGAGCGCGCGACGTACATCAGCCCACCCTCGTCCAAGGAGCGGTCTGGCGTCGGGATGCTGTCCTCGATGGCTTGGATCAGGATGTCGAGGTTGACGTCGTGGTGGGCTGAGACTGGGATAATCGGAGCGCCTTCGGCTATCGTTCCCTCGAGGAATCCCTTGATTTCACCGTGTGACTCGACGGCTCTCTCACGGGTCACGATGTCGATTTTGTTCTGCACCACTACGATGTTCTCGATGCCGGCGATCTGCAACGCTGCCAGATGCTCGCGGGTCTGGGACTGGGGGCACTTCTCGGTGGCCGCGATGAGCAGCATAGCACCGTCCATTATCGAGGCGCCGGAGATCATCACTGCCATCAGAGTCTCGTGGCCCGGGGCGTCGACGAAGGACACCACGCGGAGCAGTTCGCCTTCGTCGTCGTCCTTGCCGTCGGGGTGTTTGCCCTTGGCGTAGAACCTGCCGTCAGCGGTTTTGTAGAACGCCGTGTCCGCATATCCCAGCTTGATGCTTATGCCGCGTTTTCTCTCCTCGGAGTGAGTGTCTGTCCAGACTCCTGAGAGGGCCTGGGTCAGGGTAGTCTTGCCGTGGTCGACGTGACCGACCATGCCTATGTTGACTTCGGGCTGTCGGGGGAGACTCTGTGCCAGTCCTCATCCCTCCCGCCGATTCACTCCTCTTCTCCAGAGGGCTCCTCGACAGGGGGGGCCTCCTCGACGAGGCCGAAGATGGCGTCGAGGGAGCGATTGCCCGCCTCGGTGATTTTCAGGTTGATCTGGCGGGTGTCTTGGCTGATCACGTTGCCGCGAAGGTTTCGTCGCCTGCGAAGACCGTCGTACTTGTACCGGTAGATCTTGCCTCTCTTCTTGACGTAGCGCTTGCCCTTGTATCCGATGCCAGCGGTGATGAGCACAGACTTGACGCCGCTGCCAGCGAGCTCGGGGCGCATGGGCCGGCCCGTGAGGTCAGAGCCGCCGGTGATCTCCAGCTTGTAGCCGGAGAGTGACTTGTCCCCCTCGCCGACGAACATGCCGTCGACGGTGTCGCCGATCCTCTTGCCGAGGAAGTGATTGTAGTTCGAGCCGGTGATGTCGATGCCGAAGGCGCGTCCGCCAGACGATGGCGAAGTGTCGTTGATCACTGCCTTGAAGGCCTGCTCTGCTGCCATTTCGGTCACCTCGGACGGCCTCCCGACAAAAGGCCCCTATAAGAGCGGTTCGGAAGCGCCTACGGCGCTTTTCGCATCATTGGAATTCCTTCTCAATCCGACTCTCTAGGACAGCGGGTGCGGTGTTGGTCATCGTGATGTGCTGGGTCCTGCCCCTCCCCACCGATGCGTTCGCCGTCCTCGTCTCGATCAGCCCTTGGGTCTCGAGCGCCTTGAGGTGCTTCCAGAACGTGGTGTAGCTCCGAGGCCTAGCCTCGAACTCCTCGCAAACCAGGTTGTACAGCTTCCGGGCGTCGCCGCTGGAGATCTCGTCGGCCTTCTTCAGGCGCCTGCAGATTCCGAGCAGGACCAGCTTCTGGTGCTTGCTCAGGTTGTCGACCTGACTCGGCTCGACCGAGGCCGCCCGCAGGGTGCTGGGCCGCACGTCCTCGACCAGGACATCACCCCTACCCGCCTTCTCAGCACGGCGAATCGCCGCCTCCAGCAGCTCGATCGCGAGGCGCGCGTCTCCGGTGTCAGCGGCGAACCTGCCGATCTTGGCCAGAGTGTCATCGCCCACTGAGCCAGGCTTGCAGGCCTCCTCGTAGCGCTGTCTGGCGATGCCCATCAGCGCAGGCGCGTCGTAGGGCTGCAGATTCAGGATGTTGCTCTCCCCGAGGCGCGAGATGATGGCGGCCTCGAACAACTTCAGCATAGAGACGTCCTGGCTTACCAGCATCAGCGAGAGGGAGCCCTGTTGGTCCCGCCCCTCGTCGATCCTCAGCAGTTTGTAGATGAGGTCGGATTTCTCCCTTCGGATCAGGGCATCGACCTCGTCGAGGACCAGCAGCAGGTGACTGTCGTGCGCATTCAGGTTGCGGCGGATGGACTGGATGATCTCGCCGGAGCTGAAGCCGCGCTCGGGGTGACCGGAGTCGAGGGAGAGCACGATCTGCTGCAGGACCTGCGAGGTGCTCGGGTGGTTGCGGCAGTTGACGTGCGCTAGGATGATCTTCCTGCGCCCGTCGAGCATGCGCTGCAAGTCCTCTCCGAAGCGTCGCGTCATCACGGTCTTCCCGGAGCCCACTGGGCCGGTGATCACGGCCCTGCTGCTGACCCCGTGACTCTCCATCCCGGTGAACATCGAGGCCAACTCGCGCAGCTCGGTATCGCGGCCGACCAAAGCGGGCGGGGTCCAGTCGAACGAGAACGGCGCTCTGTCCAGCAGGACCTTGCCCGCTCCGATTCTGTCGAGGTAGTCGGCCATCATGCGACTCGTGCTCACATCGTTATTAGACATATTTGGAGCAGCGCGCACGCATACGCCCGTCTGCTGCGCGCGCGTGCTCAAGGAATCTCGTCGAACTGGTATCCGCTCTGCCATTCCTTCTCACCGAGCGCGACCTCGAGCTCGTACGGGGTGATGAGCGGCTTGGCGTACTTCACCGAGTCGTCGATCGCTATTCGCGGGCAGGCGGTGTTGACGAAGGCGTCAACCGGGTAGAAGTCGATGAGGTCTGGGCTGATGTGGTCCAGCGCCAGCAGGTACCCCTTGCGACCGTGCTTCTCGAGAAGCCGCTTCATCCGGATGGCTAGGTTGCGGCGCATCTGCCCCGGTTTCTCACCAATCAGGATGCCGAACGTCTTGGCCCCGTCGACGGCCATTATTAGACCGAAGCGCTGGCGCAGGATGCGCTCGATGCGCTCGAAGGACATCTCGGTCGCATCCCCGCTGTATGGGTCCAGCATGGCGAGGGGCTTGCCGGTGTGGAGGACCAGGCCGATGGGGTGGAAGTCGCCCGAGCCGAGGAAGAGGTAGTGACCGATCGAGGGGTCGTCCCCCGAGTAGTTGCATCCGAGCACCTGACCGGGGAAAGTGAGCCTCTCGCCCCCCGACGGTATCTCCACCTCGAAGCCCGCCTTCTCGAGCCTCTCCTTGAAATCGGGCAGGAGGTGGAGGTGCTGTATCGAGCCCACCAGTCCGAGCCTCGTGCCCGTCAGGGGGGCCACGCGCCCGACCGCATCGAGGAAGCGCTGCTTCGCAGCGGCATCATCCAACTCCTCTTCCTGCGCTACCGAGTCCAGTCGGGATCGGGCGATTGCCCGATGCCGCTCCAGGAAGGGGAGGGCCGGGGCCAACTCCGGGTCACCGTCGTAGGTGACGGGGATGAAGTGCGTCGGCATGCCAGAGTCGATGTTCATCTGGCTGTGACCCATGTGGGCCACCAACTCGACGCCCATCGACCGCATCTTGTCGTGGACGAGGTCACACGCGCCGTAGCACGGGTCAGCGGCCAGGATGACCTGCGCTCCCGATCCGTCCTCGATGGTGTCCATCATCTCGAGGGCCTGCATCTTGAGGCCCTCGGGGACCTGCAGTGCCACCAGCCTGTTGTCGTTCGCCTTGATTCTCTCGACGAGCTCGTCGAGCTGGAAGTCGTGACGCTCCAGATCCATATTCCGCCCGCTCCGCGGTCAGGCGGCCGCTATTTCATCTGATAGGACGCTTCACCCTAGGATCTCGACCCTGCCGTCGACGATGTCGATGCGCGCGAGCGTGCGTATCGGCCAGTCCGGGCGCTCTCGCGCCAATCGCTCTCGGCCCTCGCCCTTCTCGATGGCCACGACGACGTCCTGCAGCACGGCGCCCATCCCCTCGAGCGCCTCGAGCAGTGGCTCTAGGGTGCCGCCGGTGGAGATCACGTCGTCGACTATGAGGAGCCTCTCGCCTGACTTGATGTCGTTGATGTAGGCGGTGGACTGGGAGTAGCCGGTCGAGACGTCGACGCGGACCTCGCCCTCCATGCCGTACGAGCGCTTGCGGATCACCACGGTGGGCTTGCCGGTGGCGTCCCCGACCACGGCGAGCAGGGGCAGCCCCATCGCCTCGACGCTGACGATGAGGTCGATCTCGGACCAGTCTACCATCTCGACGATGAGGTCGCAGGTGGCGCGCAGCACGTCGGCCTCCATGCGCGGGATGCCATCGGAGATCGGGTGGATGAAGTACGGGTACTCGCCCTTCCAGATGATCGGCGCTCCACGCAGTGAGTCCTGCAGTACGGTCAGAGGGTCAGAGGGCGACATGGCCCCTCAACCTCACACTAGCCCCTGCAAATGCTCGGCGCCCTTGACGAGCCTGATAGTGCATGGCGTAGGGAGCTTGCAGCGTGCCTTTCGCAGTGCGTCCCGGGCCACCAGGTAGTGCTCTGGGATGGTCTGGATGGAGACCAGCGTCTGACCCGGCCGGACCCGCGCGGCAGTGCCCACGTTCTTCCCGTATGACTGGCGCATCCCCAGCGAGACGCGGTCCGCGCCGGCCCCGGTGGCCTGCTTGTTCTGGCGCAGGATCTGGTGCGGGTAGGTGTGCATGCGCAGGGCGTAGCCCATGTCTCCGGCAACCTTCCTGATAGTCGCGTTGGCCACTTGTCGAGTCGCCTCCAGAGCGGTGTCGCGAACCTGGCATGCGTTGTCAGCGGACAGCTCGACGATGATGTCGAACTGACCTGCCTCCGCCGCCTTGCGGTCACCCATGAAGTAGCGCAGTATGCGATTGTTCGGGACTCCGCCGGAGTACTCTCTCCGGGTGTACGCCTGACCCTTGATCTGACGATACATACTGCCTGGCATGCGTGCCATTTACCTACCTCGTTGGCCGCCCAACGACCCCCTCTATTTAATGATGAGGCAACACCGGAGGCGTTCCCTCAATCGGTTCTCAGCCTCGCGCTTTCGCGCTGCACTACGCGGACCCCGACCACGATGAGCACGAAGCCGACCAGCATCGAGACTCCGATGCTTTCGTCGAGCAGCGCCCAGCCGGTGAGTATGCCGAAGACCGGCACGAGGAAGACGTACGACGCCGCTGCCGTCGGCCCGAGCCTGTCTATGCCCATCGCGAACCAGACGTAGGCGAGGACGGTGGAGAACGAGCCGAGGTAGAGAATCGAGGCCCATTCGACAGTTGTGGGCGCAGGAAGCGGCGCGCCCCACAGCTCGTACAGCATCCACGGCGTCAGCATGACCCAGCCGGCGAAGGAGTACCAGATCACTATCTCGAGGGCCGATGCCCCGGCCTCGTCGCGCCGCCTCTGCAGGATGCGCTTGGTCAGGTTGGTCGTCGTGGCCCACGACAGGGCCGCGAAGACGACCATCGCATCACCGAGCAGGCGGTGCTCGAACGGGATGTCCACATTGGGGCTCCAGCCCACGACCGCGGCCACGCCGGTGATTCCGAAGAACAGTCCCAGCGCCATCTTCCTCGATATGGGCTGGCCGAGCATCGGAGCCGCCAGCAGCACGGTGAAGACCGGGTTGATTGGGATGATCAGCGAGGCGTCACCCGCCGCCGTCCACTTCATCCCGTGCATGAACAGCAACTGGTAGATCATCACTCCGAAGAAGCCTATCCAAAGCACCGACCTCCAAGTGTTGCGATCGGGCGGCAGGGCTCTGACCCTATCACCCGTGAGCGACTTGTAGGCGCACCATGCGAAGAACATCAGCACGACCACGGCGTACCTCAGCCATGCCGCCGTCGCCGGGTCCAGAGTGGCCGGTCTCTCTGAATCCAGTCCGCTGCTGAGAATCCTTCCCACGGCCCATGAGGAGCCCCAGATGATGACCACCAGCAAGAGGAGGAAGTGGGTTACGAGGTTGCCGCCGCTCTTCGACATGTTATTCCCCGACTAGTCTCCCAATCCCGTCAATCGCTCGATGAAACCCGGGTCGGTGACGGCGCTGATCTCCGGGTTGACGATGCTGCCTCCGACCTTGCTGGCCAGCACCATCGCCGTCATTGCGATACGATGGTCACCATGCGTCTGGACCGGTGACTCCGGCCTCGCCGGGACCTGCCCGCCCGGGACCTCGATGCCATCCCCCGTCGCGCTGGACGCCATGCCGAAGGCGGCCAGCAGCCCGACCGTCCCGAGTATCCTGTCCGACTCCTTGCCCCTCGAGTGGGCCGCGCCCGTGATTCGACCCCCTCGGCCCAGAGCGAGCAGCGCCGCCGCAGGGGTGATGACATCGCTCTCGTCACGCAGGTCCAGTTCGCTCTCTTGTTCGGCCAAGGCCATCAGTGCCGGCGTGAGTTCGATGCCCGAGCCGCGCACTTCCACTTCGGCGTCATGCAGCTCGGACATCAGCATCGCCATCGGCAGCAGGCTTACCTCCTCGGGGATGCTGACAGCAGGGGGCGTCGAGACACGCCACGGCTCGATCACCACAACGTCGCCGTCGAGCCTGTTCGGAGAGCCGCACAGCGCTGCCAGCTCGAAAGAGAGCCGGGAGTAGCCGCGGCTCACAGACCCCTCGGACATACCTAGATGGAGACGCGCCGAGTACCCCGGAGAGGCGAGGAGGAGAGCGGAGAGGGGCTGGCTGGACGAGCCGACCTCGAGGTAGGCTCTGCCCGTACGGGCCGGGCCATTCACCGACAGGGGCACGGCATCCGAGGAGATCTCGCACCCGAACTCGCGAAGTGCGCTGTTCAGAGCCGACAAATCGCGCCGCCTCAGGGAGGCGTCACCGTCCAGCGCGACAGCCGATGCCAGTCCAGCCGCGATTGCGGTCAGGAAGCGAGCGGCAGTCCCGGAGTTGCCGCAGTCCAGCACCCCCTCGGGCTCGCTGAATCCGTCCGCACCGACGCCGGTGACGCTCCACTGCGAGGCACTCTGTTCGATACCGGCACCCAGTTGCCGCAGGCACTCGGCCATCGAGAGCACGTCCTCGCCCGGCTCGCCGTCGAAGCTCAGGACGGTCTCGCCCTCGGCCTGCGCGGCGAGGGCGAGCCAGCGCATCATGTGGCTCTTCGATGGCGGCAGCGCCCAGTCGATGGGGCCGTGCAGATCCATCGGCTCGATGCTCAGCATGCCACCGCCATGGGCGGCGTTCGGTTGAAACCTCGTATGCGACTAGCCCCTGATCCAGTTGCCGTAGTCCGACTCACCGTCCCAGTCCACGCTGGGAGTGTGCCGGCTCAGCGCATGAAGACTGCCATGAATGAGGTGGCGCGGCAGGGGAGATTCGAACTCCCGAGGTGAAACACCACTGGATTAGCAATCCAGCGCAATGGCCAGGCTATGCGACTGCCGCAGCGCTCTGGCCACCCGCGTTAATCGCTTAAGCCGAGCGGTTTCCCTCACTCTTCCTCCAGCGAGGGGCCTTCAGCGTCTGAGGAGTCGACCAGGTCGGCGGGGAGTCGTGCTACGAAGATGATCTCGTCGACGTATCCCGTTCGGTCGGCGTTTCGCAGTTCCATGATGCGGGTGCCCTTGGTCACCTTGCCGAGAGTTTCCTTGGTCTGGCCCGACACCATCCTGATCATCATCCCGGTCCCGGTGAGCATGAACAACTGGTCGTGGAGATCGGGGATCTGACGGACGCTGACGATGTGGTCGCCGTCGCGCAGGGACATGGTCCGTACGCCCCTGGTGCCTCTGTTGGTGCGCCTGTAGCCGTCCCTCTGCTGAACGAGGCCGCCATCCTCGTCGAGGACCGGCATGCTGTCATCGTCGAGGACCGGCTTCATCTCGCCCGAGCCCAGGCGGCTGCGCTTCGCCATCCCGTATCTCGAGATGGTCAGCACGCTGGTGTCGAAGTCGTCGGTGACGATCATCCCGATCACTTGGTCGCCCTTTCTGAGTTTCATGCCGGACACCCCTTGGCTGACTCTGCCTTGCACTCTGACCACATGGGTGGTGATGGTCTCGCCGGAGTTAGGGTCGACCCTCGACTTCTTCTGGGCGGGCATGAACCTGCAGGCATTGCCGTGGGAGGATACTAGGACGACGTGGTCGGCGTCGGTCGCCGGCCTGACGCTGACTAAGGCGTCTCCCTCACCCTCCGCAAAGCGGAGGGCGAACTTGCCGTTGCGGTTGATTTTGACGTACTCTGAGAGCCTACTCTTCTTGATCCGGCCATTGGCCGTGGCGAACATCAGGTAGTGCCCCTCGGGGTTCTCGATGAGGCTCCTGCTCATCGGCAAGATGGAGATGACCCTCTCGTCGTCGCGGATCCGAGTCAGCAGGTTGCGGATGTGCGAGCCCCTGCCGTAGCGGCTGGCGGAAGGGGTCTCCCAGGCCCTGAGGCCGTAGACGCGACCCATGTCGGTGAAGATCAGAAGTCTGTCCTTGGAGAAGCAGGTGACGATCTTCGAGGGTGCGTCCTCCTCCTTGGTCGTCACACCCTTCAGGCCCTTGCCGCCCCTGTTCTGCAGTCGGAAGGACTCGACTGGCAGGTGCCGGATGTAGTTGTCCCGGGTCAGCGAGATGACGATCGCCTGCTCGGCGACCAGGTCCTCCCTGTCCATCGACAGGGGCATCGGGTCTATTCGGGAACGACGCTCGTCGCCGTGCCTGTCGACGACCTCATCCAACTCTGAGATGATGATGTTCAAGCGTCTGATGCGGCTGCCGAGGATGTTCTGATAGTCCTTGATGGCACCCTTCAGCTTCTTGAGTTCGCCAGCGACTTCCTGGACGTTGAGCTTGGTGAGTTGGTACAGGCGCCTCTCGGCGATGGCCTTGGCCTGCTTCTCGGAGAAGTCGAAGCGCCTGATCTTCGGGTACTTCTCATCGCCGCGCAGGTACTGCTCGAACTGGTCACGGGAGTCGGAGCTCCTGCCGACCTCGATTATCTCGCCCATCCTCTTCTGCGCGCGCAACAGACCCTCGAGGATGTGCGCGCGGGCTCCGGCCTTGTCGAACTCGAACTGAGTCCGACGCTCGACGACGGACTCCCTGTGGCGCACGTGGGTGTGCAGTATTGTGCGCAGGTCTAGCTGGACGGGCTCGCCATTGAGGATCCCCATCATGTTGGCCGAGTATGACTCCTGCAGCCTGCTCGACTGGTAGAGTTGGTTCAGGACAGCGTGAGGGTCGGCGTTCTGCTTGATCTCGATGACGACCCGGATGCCCTCCTTGCTAGACTCGTCCCTGATGTCTCGGATACCCTTGATGATATCCTTCCGGACGAGCTCGGCTATGCCCTGCAGCATTCCCGCTTTCCTCACTTGATAGGGGATGGAGTGCACAACCAGCCTCTTGCCGCGCGAGTCCTCCTGGACCTCGACGTCAGAGCGGATTTGGAAGCGGCCGTTCCCGGTTCTGTACATGTCCAGTATGCCGTCGACGCCGTGGATGGTGGCCCCGGTCGGGAAGTCCGGGCCCTTGAGGTACTCCATGTACTCAGAAGCGTCGATCTTCGGTGGGTTGTCGAGGCCTATCTTGCGATTCTGCTCGACTACTCTCTCTACGTGGAACTTGATTGCGGCGGCAACCTCGTTCAGGTTGTGAGGAGGGATCTTTGTAGCCATCCCGACGGCGATCCCGTCGCTGCCATTCAGCAGTAGGTTGGGCAGACGCGCCGGCAGTACGGTCGGCTCAGTCTCGGTGTCGTCGAAGTTCGGCTCCATGTCTATGGTGTCCTTGTTGATGTCGTCCAGCATGTGCTGCGACAGCCTGTCGAGTCTGCTCTCCGTGTAGCGCATCGCGGCAGGCGGGTCGCCGTCGATCGAGCCGAAGTTGCCCTGCCCGTCTATCAGCGGGTATCTCAGTGAGAAGTCCTGGGCCATCCTGACCATGGTGTCGTACAGCGCCTGGTCGCCGTGGGGGTGGTACTTGCCCATCACCTCGCCGACCGAGCGGGCGGACTTGCTGTACCCCTTGTCGTGGGTGTGTCCGGCTTGGTGCATGCCCCACAGGATTCTGCGATGGACAGGCTTGAGCCCGTCTCTGACATCGGGCAGCGCCCTGCCGATGATCACGCTCATCGCGTAGTTGATGTAACTCTCCTTCATCTCGTCTGAGATGTCTCTACGAAGCAGATCCTCAGCCATTCTACCACCTAGACATCCAGCGCAGTCACCTTGGAGGCGTTCTTCTCGATGAACGCCCTGCGGTCGGGCACGTCCTCCCCCATCAGCACGGTGAACAGTTCGTCGGCCGCCTCGGCGTCCTTGATCTCGACCTTCATCATAGTGCGAGTCTCTGGGTCCATCGTGGTCTGCCACAATTGCTCGGGGTTCATCTCACCCAGGCCCTTGTAGCGCTGCACCTCGATCTTGGCAGACGGAGCCTCCTTCTGCAGGCGCCTCACCGCCTCGGCCCGGTCCTTCTCGCTGTGCACCCACTCGGTGTGCTTCCCCCTCGATACCGAGAACAGCGGCGGGGCTGCGATGAACACATTGCCGTTGGCGATGGCGCGCCTCATGAAGCGCCACATGAAGGTGAGGATGAGGGTGCGGATGTGAGCTCCGTCGATGTCCGCGTCGGTCATGATGATGATCTTCCCATAACGCAGCTTCTCGGGGTCGAACGCGCCTTCGTCCTCCTCCTCGTTGCCGACCCCTGCTCCGAGGGCCCGGATCATTCGCTGGATCTGCTCGTTAGAGAACACCTTGGTCAGGTTGCCCAGCTGCCGCTCGACATTGAGGATCTTGCCGCGCAGGGGCAGAACGGCCTGCGTGCGCCTGTCTCGAGCGGTCTTCGCAGAGCCGCCCGCGCTCTCGCCCTCGACGATGTAGAGCTCGCATTCCGCAGGGTCCCGTGACTGGCAGTCGGCGAGTTGGCCAGGCAGGCCGCCGCCTTCCAGCACGCCCTTCCTTCGAGTCAGATCGCGGGCCTTGCGTGCGGCCTCCCTCGCTTTGCTGGCGAGGACCACTTTCTCCACGATCGAGCGGGCGACAGCAGGGTTCTCCTCGAAGTAGTCACCCAGTTTGTCGTTCACGATCTGCTCGACTATACCGGCGACTTCGCTGGTCACGAGCTTGGCCTTGGTCTGCGCATTGAACGAAGGGTCGGGGTGCTTGATCGAGATGACTGCTGACAACCCCTCTCTGACGTCGTCGCCCGACAGGCTGCGGACGTTCTTCAGGAGCTTTCTGGATTGTGCGTACGAGTTCACGGTACGGGTGAGGGAGCTCTTCAATCCTGAGAGGTGGGCGCCCCCATCGGTATTGTGGATGATGTTCGTGAAGCAGTGAATTGACTCCGAATAGGCATCGGTCCACTGCAGGGCGACCTCGACCAGCACCTCGCCCTTGTCACCGTCCTTCGAGCCTAGGATGTGGATGACCTCGTCATGAATCGCCTTCTTCTTCTCGTTCATCGACTCGACGTACTGCCTCAGGCCACCGTCGTACCTGTGCTCGATCTCGACCGTGTCCTGGCCGCGGAAGTCGCGCAGCCAGATTTGCAGGCCCGCGTTGAGGAAGGCCGTGCGTCGCAACCTCGTGTTGATCTGCTCGAAATCGAAATCGGTTACATCGCTGAAGATCTTCATGTCCGGCTTGAAGTTGATTGTCGTCCCGGTGGAGGTGCTCTTGCCTGTGGCCTTCAGGACGGCCTTTCGCTTGCCTCTCACGTAGTCCTGGGTCCACACCTTGCCCTCCCTGTGGATGGTCATCGACAGCTTCTCAGACACTGCGTTGACAGCGCTGACGCCGACGCCGTGCAGGCCGCCGGCGACCTTGTAGGCCTTATTGTCGAACTTGCCGCCGGCGTGGAGCTTGGTCATGATGACCTCGGCGGCGCTCACGCCCTCCTCGGGGATCTTGCCCACGGGGATTCCTCTGCCGTGGTCGATGACGGTCACCGAGCCGTTCTTCTCGAGGTTCACTTCGACAGTGGAATTGTACCCAGCGAGGTGCTCGTCAACGGCGTTGTCGACGACTTCCCAGATGCAGTGATGCAGCGCAGACCCGTCATGCGGGTCACCCAGAAACATGCCCGGGCGCTTCCTGACCGCCTCCAGCCCCTCGAGGACTTGGATGCTGTCTGCGTCGTACTCGTCAACCATCTTATTCTCTCCATTCATGAGGGTTCCCTAAGGGAACCCTCAGCATACCTGTACAACCGTGTGCTTGGGGGGTTCTTCAACCCTCCTTCTGGGGACCTCAAAAACAGCGAAAAATGGGGATATTCGACCGATTTCAGGCCTTAGGCCTGCTTTCTCCTCACGACACGGTTAAACAGAACGCTAAGGTGGGGCGGGCGAATGGCTCGACCTCTCATCTGCGTGACACTCAATGGGTGCACGGTCGATGAGATGCTGAAGGACGCCGCGAGGGCCACGGCCGCCGGAGCTGATCTCGTGGAGGTCCGTCTGGACAAACTCTGGGTGGTCGAGCAGATGCCCGACCCCGATCCTTCCGAGAAAGAGAAGGGGAACGGCAAGGGAGAGCGAGAGCGCCCCAAGTTCGTCGAGCCCGAGATGATACCGCAGCCATTGGACTCGGTGGACGTCCACACAGCGCTTGCTTTCCTCAAGCAGGGCATCGAGCTACCCGTGGTGCTGACATGCCGCCCAGAGCGTCAGGGAGGGCATTATCCCGGCGACGAGGGACAGCGCATTGAGGTCCTGAAGGCTGGTATCGAGAGCGGCGTGAGCTGGATCGATCTCGAGGTGGACATGGAGTCCAAGCCACGCAAGGCACTGGTCGATGCAGCCGGGGATAAGACTCGAGTCATCGCTTCCCAGCACTCCTCGGAGCAGCCACCATCGGCATCGGAGATCATCCAGGACGTGGTGGACAACTCCGATGCCGGCGAGATGGTGAAGATGTGCTACCGGACCTTGGGCCGACATGATGGCCTGCGCCTCTTCGAGGCTGCTTGGCAACTCAATGGCTCAGGCACCCCCAACGCGATAATGGGGACAGGCTCAGGGGGCGACTGGACTCGGATTCACGCACCCCTGCTGGGACAGGCCATGGTCTACACGACTATGGAATCCGGATGGCACCTTTCGAGGCAGGGGAGGATCAACGCATCCGATTTGCAGACCGCATGGCAGTTACTGGAGTATGAGACTGGTTAGTCTTCGCCATCGCGTTCATCGCTCTCGTCTTCCAAGTAGGGCACTTGGCGGAGGTCCCCATCTTCCTCGCTGATTCCCGTTGACATGTATCGGCTGTGTATGACCATGGGGGCTATGATGCAAGCCAGAGGCAGAGCCGCGATGAGGATGTAGGCGATGAAATTCGGCAGCGTCGTTCTCTCCTCGACATCGACGAGTATCTCGACATTCATGGTACCTCCGGCCGCACCTCTGTCCGTGCTCCTGTCATTGTCCCAGCCGTCCACGACGAGGTAGTACTTCTCGTCCCCGCTCTCGAACCAGTCGACCGACGACCACAGCGAGCCGCTGGAGTCGATCGCCACAGAGAAGACCTCGCTGGAGACGCTCTCGTAAGCGTGCACGTCCCTGAATGGGAGCCAGACGAATAGGTCCCGCCATTCGACTGGCACGTTTTCCAGGTCCTCCTCGAGTTCGGTCCACTCGCGATCATTGTAACTGGTGGCATAGCGGTTCCAGTTGCTCTCGGTCATCAGGTAGACATCGCCGATCGCCCCCATGTTGGGCGGAGAGTCCTGGTCCGGGCTCAGGTAGATGCAGAACGTGTACTGGTAACCCGGCACCAGCTCCATGCTGACGGCGTTGGCGCTGTCGTTCTGAATCGTCATCTCGGTGCTGAAATCAACATCGAGGGACCTGAGGTCATTGCCCCCACCCTCATGCCACCACCATATTCCGCCATCCTCGACGCTGTGCTCGTCGAAGTACCGGTCGATTCCGGGGATGTTGCTCGCCGGTACGTCGCAGGTAGCCTCTGCTGATGCGATCGGAGCCGCGATGACGGCGGTGAACACCGCGACTGTGGGTAGGAGCAGGCAGAGGTTGATCAGGGCCGCAATGAGTTTCCTAGGGCTGTTCCTCACGCTCAGCGCCTCCTCGTCCGGATGGGTCGGATGTATCCGGACTCCTTGTCTCTTCGCTCTTCGACCGTCAGGTACTTCGGTTGGGGAGGGGGCTTGTGCTGGTCCATCCCCGGAAGCCCCCCTTCGGCCTCCACCTCAGCGACGTCGTAGGTCTCAAGCATCCCCTCGGCGTCCAGTTCGTCCTCGTCCTTCTCTCGCATGACAAACCACCCGAGAATCAGGACGGCCGCTACGAGGGCCAGCAGGCCCGCACTCGCCTTGTTCGGGACCAGGTCCCTCCACGTCAGGTCAGCCAGAGACTTGGGACGGTCATCCTCCTGAAGGGCCAGCACGGTGATGACGTAGTCTCTGGAAGAGCAGACAGCGACTCCATCGCAGACCTGCATCACAATCCTGATCTCGCCGGCCTGGTTCCACGTCTGATTGACCCATAGCCAGTCGTTGCGTAAGTCGCCATCCAGATTGGCGTCCTGCATGGCGTTGAGGTCCCATCTGACGGTCAGGATACCGGTGAGGGGCCTGTCCTGGTCGTTGGTGGGATCGCCGTCGCCGTCGCTGTCGTCTGAGGCATCGACATCGAGCCAGGCTTCTATGCCGTCCGTCAGGTCGGCGTCGGTGGCGCTGGCATTCAGGAGGACCAGATCGCCGATGCTGACGTAATCGGCTGAGATCGGGTCGTTGGTCAGGATGATAGGCGCCCTGGAGACGTACACGGTCATCGAGGTGGTGTTGGTCTCGCCGCCCTCGAATCCGTCGACGACGGTCAGGGTGACTGTGTAGGCCCCCGGTATCTCGTAGGCATGCCAGACCACGGGGCCATGGGCCGACGGACTGGCGTCGCCGAAGTCCCAGATCCACGAGACGATGCCGTTCCACTCGGGGTCGTTCGAGTCGGTGGATGTCCTTCCGGTGAACAGGGGGTCGGCGTCGTAGCTCCCCGAGCCGTCGAACCTGATCGGGTCCCCGGGTGCGACGAATGCGCCGCCATCGGGGGTGTGCGGGATTTGCCAGACGACGACTCCTTCGTCCTCTGGGATGCCATCCAGCACGGTGCCGTTGATGCTTGGGCAGCTGAAGGTGAGCGCAGGCACCGGCAGCGGGTTCTCAATCCTGATTGAGTATGACTTGGTGGCCGACGACAGGCCCCTGTCGTCGATGACTGTGAGGCTGATAGTGTATAATCCGGGCTCGAGGAAGGTGTGGCTGACCGAGGAGACGTTGTGCACCGGTTCGTCGAGCTCGGAGATCTCCCATATCGTCTGAAGCAGGGTGGTGTCGCCGTCCGGATCGAAGGAGGCGCTTTCGAAGGTGTAGACGGTGTCGACAGTGCCGTCCGCAGGTCTCGAGAAGACGGCCACGGGCCGCTGGTTCAGGACCTGCACCCAGAGGGTGGCGATCGAGGAGTTGCCATCGTCATCTGTGACTTCGATGGTGACGTTCTTCATGCCGGGCTCGAGCCATCCGACGCTCGGGTTCTGGAGCACCGACTCGGTAGCGGAGAAGTTGGAGGTCAGACTCATTCCCGAGCCACCGAGGTTGACGCCGCCCTCGAAGTACCAGTTGTACTCCACGATCATCCCGTCAGAGTCCTCGAATACGGTAGGCATTGTCAGCGGTGTCAGTGTGTAGGTTTGGAGTGGCTCGTCGAAGACCTGCTTGGGCAGGCGGTTCAGCACTCTGATGTACAGCGAATGCTCGACGATGTGGTTGCCGTCATCAACGGTCAGGATGAGCGTGTAGATGATCCCATCGGCACTGCCGTCGACCCACGAGTGCCCGGCCTCAGCCAGGCCTTGACCGTACTCCGACTGGCCATCGCCCCAGTCCCAGGTGAAATCGAGTTGCTCCAGTGGGAGGTTGTCCGTGGTCCCTCTGGCTGAGAACTGCACCCTCTGGTCGGTCAGCAGCACCAGATCGTCGATCATCACCACCCCGTCTACCGAGATCTCCGGGACCGGGTCGGAGATGTCACTGACTGAGATGTTCCACGACTGCGGCTCGGAGTAGTAGCCCCCTTGGTCCTGTACGACCAGCACAATCTGGTAGTTCCCCGGATTGAGGTATGAGTGGACGGGGTTCTTCAGTCCAGAGGAGTTGTTGTCACCGAGGTCCCAGACGTACCCAGTGGGCGTCTCGTTGTGGCTGAAAGTACCGTTGAGCTGACCGAAGCCCCATGAGTCGTAGCCCGAGCCGAACATGCTCACTGGGAGCCACGTTTGAGTAATCGAGGTGGACATCGAACCGGAGGCGATCGGCTCCATGTTAGCAATAGTCATAGGCAGGGCGAAGGCTTGGTCGACGACCTCTCCGGTGATATCGCGGACCCTGATTCCAAAGGTCCAGTCGCCCGAGGAGGGCGGCGTGAACCAGACGCTCCTCGGAGAGGGTACGCTGTTGCCGGCGGTGATGTCGAACACCACAGAGTCGGTCAGCGTGTTGTTGACGTAGGCTTCGACTGTGACCTCGAGTATCTCGAAGAACGCGTTCGAGACCACCTCGAGGTCGATCCGGACGCTGTCGTCAAGGTTGTTGCCATCCCTGTCAAAGGACATGATGGTATCGATCGACACCTCAGCCGGGTCCGTGATGAGACCGGCGTAGACTGTCAGCGACGCGGTGGGGTAAGTTCCGGTGGTGATGCCGCAACTGGCGTAGTTGTAGTCGCAGTCGCTGACCATGGACTCGTACCATGTCAGCAGCCACACCTCGTCGGTGGTGTTGCCGAAGCCGTGAACGAGCCCCGTCCCGGCTCCAGTGCCCGAGTCCATCCTCAGGCTGCTCATCGACCATGTACCCGTGTCAGCATCCTTGGCCATGATGGCGCCGTCGAAGCCGAACTGTGTCGGTTGCACCATCAGATTGAGCGGAGCCCCGGAGCCTTGGGTGAACTTGTAGGCCCTCATCCCCCAACCCTCGATGGTCTGGCTGGAGCTGTTCCAGCCGTCCACCCACTGGTCGTTGTAACCGCTCATCTGGGCTTTGCAGATGTACGCGGCGATGCATCCTGTGGTCAGGTCGAGGTTCGAGAACCCGAAGGCTCCCTGCGCGCTGTCCAGAGAGACGGCGGCGCTGAAGTTGGCATAGATTTCGCTCATCGTGGTCCCGATGGCAGTAGAGCCTGTCTCGGGGCTCTGCGCGAGGTTCTCGATAGCGACCCCCCCGGTGGCGGTGTCGGCAACGAGGCGCTGTATCGCGGCCCCTCCACCGAGCTTGTCTGCGAGGTACATCAGGAACATGAAGCCGGCACCGTAGTCGGCAATTCTGCCGTTCCACCACCTCACACTGAGGCTGCTGTCTTGCGACCACGCGTTGGCGTGCCCGGTCAGCGTGCCCGTGACTCCGAAGCAGAGGTAGACAGCCATGTCGGCCGCGCCCTCGTCGATCCACAGGTACTCGTAGGGGTCACGAGCGTTGTGTAGTAGGTGCTCGAACTCGTGCGCGAGAATGGTGTTCCTCCAACTCAAGTCATCGACGTCGACGAAGACCGACTCCCTGACGGATGAGATTCCGGGGGAGTAGTATCCCCCAGTGCCCCCCGCGCCGTCGATCGAGATCAGGACGATTTCGATCTGGCAGTTGTTGTCGACGTCCGGAGGGGTGCCGAAGTACGAGGTGTCGGTAGGGTAGATGGTCGACTCCCAGGTCGAGACGATGTCATTGACGGTGGTCGACGGAATGATCTGCCCGTCCTCCACCAGTATGGCCGAGTTCGCCGAGATCTTTTGCACTGTCACGGCAACCGTCCCGCTAGCAGTAGAGATGTTGCCTGATTCACCCTGGCTCCAAGCGTTCTCGCAAGTGCGGGTCGAGGACCTTGAGTTGAGGTAGCCTGGCGAGAAAGGCAGGATGAGTCCCGGGTAGCCCGCGTCCCTCCACTCCATCTTGAGGAAGCTGGTGGCCGAGAAGACGGGCTCGGCAGCGTCGGTGAACATGTACCGCTTGCCCTCAATAGAGGGAGTAAAGTCCGTCAGGTCACCCGACATGACTTCTAGCATCGAATCATCAGACTCAGGCTCTGCTAGAGCCATTGGGGTCAGGAGGGACAGGAGCATGGTGGCGATGAGCAGCAGAGGTACTCTCCGCGATGCCGCCGTTCTAGTTGCAGCCATGTTCAACACTCCGTGTTGCTTTCAGGTTCAATCCGCTCAAAGACCTATTTTAACATCGATGGAGCGCCGTTCGTACATGATTTGGCCTAGCACGGCGCTGCGTGTCTCCCCGGGCCTGCTCGTCGCACTGCTTCTGCTGCCCAGTCCGGTTGCTGCTTCCGGTGGCTCAGACGCGGCCGAGTTACACGTTATCTCGTCACATTCCCATGACGACGAGGCATTCACTCAGGGATTCGAGATGCACGGTGGCTCCCTGTACGAGAGCACCGGACTGTATGGCCATTCAAGCCTAAGGGAGGTGGATCCCTCGAGCGGGGAGGTGCTGCGTCAGACGCAACTCGATCAGAGTCTGTTCGGAGAGGGGATCACTATCCTCGGAGATACCATCGTGATGCTGACTTGGAAGGAGGGGATCGCTCTGGTCTTCGACATCGAGACTTTCGAAGTCGTCGGCAATCACACGTACTCTGGCGAGGGCTGGGGACTGTGCTACAATGGCGAGTTCCTGGTGATGTCCAACGGCACTTCCGAGCTGGCCCTCAGGGACCCGTCCGACTTCACTGTCCAGAGCACCCTCCTCGTCACTCTCGACGGTCAGGAGGCGAGCCTGCTCAACGAGCTGGAGTGCGTCGGGGGGATGATCTACGCCAATGTCTTGGGCAGCGACTCCATCCTGGCGATCAACTCAACTTCGGGAGCAGTGGAGTTCACCGTCGACGCATCGCAGTTGGCTGAATCAGAGTCAGGCGGATCCAACGAGGTCCTGAACGGCATCGCTTACGTCTCCGAGCAGGACGCCTTCCTGGTCACCGGGAAGAACTGGTCGTCGATGCACCTAGTGAGTTTCGAGTCGGGCCAGGAGCTCGTCGAGGATGACATCACCGATTCGGATGTCTCGAGGATTCTCACGTCGATCTGGCCGGTCCTGCTCATCGCGGCGCTGGTCGTCATCCTCAGCTCGATGCGCGCGCTGGGCGCGATAATCCACTTCCTGATGCTGCTCCTCCTCAGGCGGCAAACTGAACAGCCGCCAGCTCCCAGCGAGGGGGAGCAAGAGGCAGGTGAAGCCCGATGAACGACTCGAGCGACGACGAGTTCGACGATTACAGCGCCATGGAACTCTGGCTGCATGACCTCTCGATAGACCCAGCCACTAGGGTGGCGGGGGCGTTGATGATATTCGTCGGCAGCCTGCTTGGAGCAATTCTTGGAGTCGCTCTGATATCCGCCGACGTCGGCGAGATTCTGAGTGGCCAACTGGACAGCTCCGATGGGGTCGCCAATGTCAATGGCATAGTGAGCACGGCGTTGGAGGACAACACCACGGGCGGCGACCCGGTTGAGGGCGTCAGGGTGAGCGTCCTCGATTTCGACGACCTGGAGATAGGCCACGACATCACCGACTCAGGCGGGCGTTTCTCGGTCGAGGACGTTCCCAGACGCTCTTCGACGCTGCTTGTCGACCACCCCGGGAACGTTACCGTTCGGATACTGCTGGTTCCCGGGGACCACGCTCAGATTTCCGTCACTCTGACTCCGGGAGACGGGCTGTACGAGTACGACATGACCGGCGAGAGCCATCTCGGCGAGTCGGTGCTCATCGGAACCACCATCGCTGGATTGACGCTGCTGGCCGGGCTCGCAGGGATGGTGGGCGGTCTGGAGGCCTACCGCGGCGATCACTACCGACGCACCTGGTGGCTCTCATTCTTCGGACTGTGGAGTCGAGGCATGCTATTCCTAGGTCCGTTGTTCATACTCCTCGGCATGGGCATGACGCATCTCGCTAGGGATCAGTTCACAGACTACACAGAGGATTAGTTTGAGGTTTGCCCGTGTATCTGATAACGATAGAGGGCGGTGATGGGAGCGGCAAGGGAGTGGCGACCAAGGTCGTTTCAGAGGTCCTCAGCAAGGAGTTCTCGTTCACCTCAGTCGAGGCGACCGGGGAGCCTAGGAGGGAGCATCCGCTCGGCCGTCTCGCAATAGACGCGGTGCGAAGGCAGACCATGACCCCTGAGCAGGAGGCCGGCCTGTTCGCAGCCGACAGGGTGGATCACTCTCACGGCTGGATACTGCCTCGCCTCGAGGAGGGCAGGGCAGTGGTCAGCGAGCGGAACATCCACTCCTCACTCGTCTATCAGGGGGTCGTCGGCGGGCTCGGGGTCGACAGGGTCGCCCACATGAACTCGGCGGCCCTTGTTCCCGACCTCTGCATCTGGGTCGACTGCGATCCCGAGGTCGCATTGAAGAGGATCAAGACAGGGAGCCTGAGGGCGCTGACGGAGAAGGAGGAGTACTTCGAGACGACGGAGCTGCAGCAGCGCATCAGGCGGGGCTACACCTCGCTGCTGTCAGGCGAGTTGGAGATGCCCACTCCATTCGATATGGGGGCTGTCATCGGACCTGTTCTGAACGAGGGCACCGAGGCCGAGTTCCGCCGGGCTCTGATCAGCAGGATCCGGAAGTTCGTCCACTCCAGACCAGCTCCTTTGAATGTCGACACCGAGGTCGTCGAGAGGCACCTCCTGAGGCGACTGCTCCACGCCTCCAAGGGCCAGACCACACTGATTGGACTGGGCGTCGAGCAGACTCTCACCAAAGAGGGATGGTTGGACGGCAGAGCGCCGTGGAAGACACTCAAGGAGGCCCAGAACGAGCACGACGCAGCGTTGGAGCGCGTCAGCGAGGATGCTAGGGTCGACGTTCCCAAGAGCATCCTCTCGCATTCCATGTCTGCCATCTGCGGCACTCTCGCTCTGATGCCATCCGCCGATGTGGCGGAGCTGCGTAGAGCGCTCGGCCCCGTCAGGGCTGTGTCCGAGCGCCATACGCAGAGGCTCGTCAAGTTCCTCCACGAGCGCACAGACTGGGTGCACAAGCACCGGGCCCTGCTCGGACGCGATGCCCCCCGCTCGCAGTTGAAGGAGCGATATCGCACCGCGGGGACGCTGGTGCTGGCGATTTGGCCACTCAGGGAAGCTATCTCGAAGTGGATTGCAGTCAATCCCGATACCCATCTCCGCTTCGCCATGGGCCAGATAGTCAGGTCAGGTCGGCATCCGGCTGCCGTGCGCGACACTCTGGAGCGTATCGCGTTGCTCGGCTGCGGCATAGAAGGAGCTTCGAACCCCGCTGGGGCCAGCGGGCTGGTTTCCTGGTGGCAGGGCAAGACCGTGTGATCACTTGGTCACTAGTCTTGCGTCGGCCGGCAGGACCACTAGGCGTGGGTCATCCCCGAAGTACTTGGTCCGGGCGGACAGCGAGGATGAGAACCACCAGCCGACAACCAGCCCGGCTGCGAAGCCGGTGACCAGCCTGATGAGGTGGGTGGACTCGTAGTCGGTCAACATCTGGGTGAACCCGTCAACTGCCATCGGCAGCAGCCCCAGTCCGATGATCGCGAGCATGGCCGTCATCCTCCTGTCGCTCAAGTAAACGGGCTCCAGCCTCTCGTTCGGGAATATCGAGAGGAAGGTGTCGCGAACCGTCCAGCGGTTGAGGCCGCGCCATCCGAACAAGGCGGCACCGACCACGAATCCGAAGATGATTCCAACGTCCCGGGTGCACATCGGCATCTGATTCCCGTTGATCTTCCATGAGCGCTCGTACTTCTGGTGGCAGTTCAGGTCACCGACGGCGTACACGAATCCCCATACCGGGTTTAACTCCGTCCAAGCGAATGTCCCGCCGTGAGCCGATTGGTCGTGCCCCACACTCGCACCCTCGCCGTTATCCTGGTTCCCCCACCCGCTCGCGGTGGCGTAGTCGAATGTGTTGGCGCGTCCGGAGAGCTCAGGTACCGTTCCCTCGGGCATCGCCAGAGGCGCTATGAACATCAGAAGCAGGTATCCGCCAGCGGCGGCTACCAGGACTCTGCTGACTTTGACTTCCCTGACCCGATCTCCGAGCCCATTAGCTAGAACTCCCACATTTCTCCCAGCGGCTCGCCCCTGATGAATGCTGCTTCGGTAACCCTGATTCCAACCCTCGGACTCTTGAGCAACCCCGTGCTCCGACCACCATGGCCGACCTCGGGTTCCGCGATGCTGCATGGCTCGGCGGGGTAGTAGGCTCGATGGTCGCGGTCATGGCCACTTTCGTCGCCATCTTCCTCAGTGGCCTAGACAGTCCGGATGTGATGGGGTCTGTGCGCTCTGGCATCGTGGCTGGCCTTGCCGGCGGGGTCATCGTCACCACATTCGCGTACTACAGAATGGCCGAGTCGTCGCGCTCAGGCCGCAACGTCGAGGCCGAAAGGAAGCAGGAGGTGACCAAGGTCCGAGCCATCCTCTCACCAATCGAGGAGAGGGCTCCAAGGAGTGGCTCGGGGACGGCTTGGACCGTCGAGGAGCAGGTCAGACGAGACAGAGGGGTGCTGGTGGTCGACCTGCACGGCCTCGATGCGCCCTCTGCCGCGGCACTGACCGAGAGGCTTCTCGAGCGCAGGGCCGACCTAGGCAGGCTGAAGCTGGTGACCGGCCGAGGCGAGACGCTGCACGTGGGCTCGGCCGACCCCGGAATCAGGCCCGCAGTCCTGCAGAGGCTCAGGGTTGACGCCCAGAAGGCGGAATGGCAGGTCATCCAGAAGTCCAGTTCAGTCACCCTCAGGCCAATGGGCAGGGCCCCTACTCCAAAGGAGTGGCTCGGGCGATTCGTCGTCTTCGTGGTGCCGATGACGGGGGCCATGACACTCGCCTTTCGGGACTTGGCCGGCTCTGGGATGGAGGAACAGGGAATGATGTTCGGCGCAGCCGCCGGTCTTCTGATGACAGCCCTTCTGTCGAGTTATAGGGACCGCTCGGCCTAATCGCTTGCTGCCTCAGGGGGCGCCCAGTGACTCCAACTCAGAGGCCAGCAGCCTGACCAGCCAGCCGTGCAGGGCCTCGCTTCCCATCTCGGACAGGGTCGAGTTCAGGAATGCGGCGATCAGGGAACCCCTCGCGTCGGAGGGGTCGAAGCCCCTGGTCTCGAGGTAGAACAGTTGGTCCTCGTCGATGGGCCCGTTGGCCGTCCCATGACCGCATCCGACGACCTCGTGCTCGAGGACCTCCAACTCGGGGATCGAGTCCGCCTCAGCGTCCTTGGAGAGGAGCAGGTTGTGGAAGAGCTGAGCGGCATCCGTCCCGCGTGAGCCGTCGGCGACCCTGAGCATCCCCGTCCCTACAGTCCTGCTCTTGCCCCCACATGCGGAGTTCCAGGCCAGCCGGCTGAACGTCTCGGGCGCATCGTGGTGTATCTCCAAGTGGTGGTCCAGATGCATCCCATCAGACGAGAGCACCGAGCCCAGGATCCTGAGGTTTCCTCCGGGCTCGCCCATCCGGTAGCGCAGGTCCGCTTTGGTCCGCTCGGAGCCGGAACAGACAGTTCCCGCGCGCACCTGCGCGTCCCTGCCGATTGCTATCGAATCGACCCGGAGCAAGGTCCCCCCGTCCTGCACGCAGACTACCACGTCGTTGAGGATACTGCCCTCTCCGATCTCGCCTGTACGCAGGAAGCCGAACCACTCCCCGGAACCACTCACCCGCGTGATCAGTTCCAACTCGGACAAGCGCCCCACGTCTAGTACCAGATGCAGGACGGAGGTTGAGTCACCCGCATCGATGTCGAGCATCACAGGGTGTTGCGAGGAGAAGTTTGGCTCGACATGTAGGGTCCATTGCGAACTTGCTGAAACAGCCTGCAAGAACGAACTCGTGACGACATCGCTCTGCGGCAGTACGGAGACCGAAGACACTCCCTCCTGCAGTCGGATGCCATCGGGTGCATCGCCTCCGTCTAGGCCGATGAGCCTGAGTCGGGGCGATCCAATGCCGTCCGGGATGCTGGTGATGTCACCGGTGGGATGAACCCTGCGCCATGGCGTGTACTTCCAGAGATGGTTGGACCTGTCGGGCTCGTCGAGGGACAGGTACTCTGCGGCGGCGTCCAATGGCTCACCCCGCCATCAGCCTATACTGCCTTCCATCTCGAGGGCCATCAGCTGGTTGAGCTCGACGGCGTATTCCATCGGCAGTTCGCGGACGAATGGCTCGAAGAATCCATTGACGATCAGTGCCAGCGCCTTGTCTTCTGTGTGCCCGCGGCTCATCAGGTAGAACAACTGGTCGTCGCTCACCTTGCTGACCGATGCTTCGTGTTCGCAGCGGCACGAGGGGTTCTTGATCTCCATCGTGGGATAGGTGTCGGAGCGGCTTTGCCCGTCGAGAATGAGTGCGTCACAGACGACGCTCACCTTGCAGTTGTCTGCCTTCTTGCTCACCGTCACCATGCCCCGGTAGCTTCCGCGGCCGCCGTCCTTGCTGATGCTCTTGGAGAGGATCTTGCTGGTGGTGTTCGACGCCAGATGATGCACCTTCGCTCCGGCGTCCTGACGCATTCCTTCGCCGGCGTAGGCTACAGAGATGACTTCCGCGTGCGAGCCTTCGCCCTTGAGGATCACTGCGGGGTACTTCATCGTCAACTTCGATCCGATGTTGCCGTCGACCCATTCGATGGTCGAGTTCTCGTGTGCGATGCCGCGCTTGGTGACTAGGTTGTAGACGTTGTTCGACCAGTTCTGGATCGTGGTGTAGCGGATGTATGCGCCGGGCAGCGCGAATAGCTCAACGACGGCGCTGTGCAGCGAATCGGTTGAGTAGGTCGGGGCGGTGCAGCCCTCGACGTAGTGAATCGATGAGTCTTCGTCGGCGATGATAAGCGTGCGTTCGAACTGACCCATGTTCTTGGCGTTGATGCGGAAGTAGGCCTGCACCGGCATCTCGACGTGGACCCCCTTGGGGACGTAGATGAACGAGCCTCCCGACCATACGGCGGTGTTGAGCGCGCTGAACTTGTTGTCCTGGTATGGGATGAGGCTGCAGAAGTATTTCTTCACGATGTCAGGGTACTCGCGCAGACCGCTATCCATGTCGAGGAAGATGACACCCTGCTCCTCGAGGTCGTCGCGGATGCTGTGGTAGACGGCCTCCGACTCGTACTGGGCTGTCACTCCCGAGAGCCACTTCTGCTCGGCCTCGGGTATGCCTAGTCTGTTGAAGGTGTTGCGGATGTCCTCTGGAACGTCATCCCAGTCCGTCTCAGTGCCCTCGCCCGAGCGCAGGAAGTAGCAGATCTTGTCGAACTCGATCGAGTTGAGCAACTCGGTGGAACCCCATGTGGGCATCGGGCGCTCCATGAAGTGGTGGTACGCCTTGACGCGGATGTCGGTCATCCACTGCGGCTCTTCCTTGATGGCCGAGATGTCCCTGACGACCTGCTCGGAGAGCCCGAAGTCGAAGCGGATGGTGGAGTCCTCCGGATCGTGCCATCCGGCCTTGTAGTCCCCGACGGTCTCCCGTGCTTCCTGGTTGGATGGCATCATGCTAGTCCCTCCGCCTCCGCCTTCGAGTCCAACCACTCGTATCCTCGTTCTTCTAGTTTTATGGCGAGTTCAGGGCCTCCTGTAGCAACTATCCGACCTCCCATCAGAACGTGGACCTTGTCCGGCTGGACGTATTCGAGGATTCTTGAGTAGTGGGTGATGATCAGGGCTCCTGAGTCAGTCCCCCTGATGGCCGAATTGATTCCGGCAGCGACGATTCTGATGCCATCTATGTCAAGGCCGCTGTCGGTCTCATCCAACACTGCCAGCTTCGGTTGCAGGATGAGCAGTTGGAGGATCTCGAAGCGCTTCTTCTCACCTCCGCTGAAACCGTCGTTGACGTACCTCGAGAGGAAGCTGCGAGGAATGTCGAGAGCCTCCATGGCATCCTTCAGGGTTTTTCTGAACTTCGTGCCCTTGGCGGCTTCCTCGCCCTTGATGCTGGCAAGGGACTTCCTGAGGAAGTTACCGACCTGCAGTCCCGGGACGGCCTGTGGGTACTGGAAGCAGAGGAATACGCCCTTGCGTGCTCTCTCCCACGGCTCGAGCTCCAGCAGGTCCTCTCCGGAGAGCAGCACATCCCCCTTCTCGACCTTGTAGTCTGGGTGCCCCATGATGATGTTCGCGGCGGTTGTCTTGCCGCTCCCGTTTCGTCCCATTATGGCATGGATCTCACCCGGATTTATCGTGATGTCGACGCCCTTGAGAATCGGCGTATCGTCGATTCCAGCATGCAGGTTTCGAATCTCCAGTAGGGGAGCGTCACGACTCACACTGTGTCCCTCGTCACTGAGCCAAACTAGGTCCCTTTTGAACGTCTGCTTTGAGTTTAGGTCACCCTAAAATCAGATTACCACCTCGGCGTGGTGATGAAGTTAGGCGAAGATGGCTCCCAGCCCCTGTCTGACAGCCTTGAGGAGACCTATCGGGCTCAGATTAAGGCTGGGATGCAGAAGGAGGCCGAGAGGAGGGTGACCGAGGCTCACGACCCAGTTGAGATCGCTCGTCTCGAGGCGCTCTCTCTGGTCGAACTGGTCGAGAGCGACAACTCCGACTTGGTGCCGGCACTGATGGCCAGGCTAGGTCCGGTGAGGGCCGCTCTGGACGGCCACGGCGGAGGTCTGGTGGTCACCGGGGCGGATATCGAGGAGATGCACAGCGGGGGCTCGGCACTGTCGCTGATTCTAGACTTGGATGGCGCTTGCGTGTCCTGCGGCGCTGCCCCCGGCACGCTCAAAGGGATCCAAGACGACCTTCTGATGGACCAAGAGGTCATCGCCGTGCGCTTCACCGTGGCTATGCTGGAGTGGTTCGACGAGCTCCAGCGCGACTTCGTGCTCAAGCACGGCGGCGTCGTGTTCGTCTAGTCGAGCAACCCGAGCAGTGCGTCCATCGCCGAGGTAGCGAAGCCGAGAACAGTTACCTCGGAGCCCTCGATGAGTCTGGCATGCTGGCTGGCTCGGCCCGCGAGGTCGTACGCTCCCGCCTTGCCAAGCCACGACTCACTGCGAACCAGCTCGACCAGCTGGTCCTCGCTCAGCTCCTCGAACTCGACCAGCGCGGAATCCGTCCAGACGTCTGCGCTCCAGCCCCTGTGCAGCATCTCAGTCCCCTCGCGCTGCCCGTCCGGCGGGTACAGGAGGGCGGTGGAGGACCACACGCGATGCCTGCGGCCTGAGAGCCTCAGGAGCATCGCTGCCGCAGCGACCACGTCATCTGGCTTGCCCATTGCCACCAGCGGGTCCTCTGGATCCTCGACTAGGGTGTCGGCGACCACGACTAGGTCGAAACCCGAGTCGCCAGACAGGGTCATCTCCATGGCAGCCGCCTCGGCTTTAGCGAGGCAAGTGGCCTCAGCCTGCACTCCGACCTCCAAGCCTGCACCGGGCCCCGGCTCCGCGGAGACAAGGGGCCGGGTTGTGATTCTCGTGCCGGTCCCATCCAGTCTGTCACTGAGCCAGGAGTGCCTCCGTTGGGAAGCCGAGGCGAGAAGCAACAGTGTCACAGAAGTACCTCAGAGGTCGATGCGCCCGTCGCACACGGGGCACTTTGCCATCTTCACATCGGAGGGGGCCTCGAACCTGCTTGAGCAACTGGGGCACATCACCGGGCGGTTCAGAGGCGGCAACTCCGGCGGAACCAGCGCCCCTTCCGGTGGTGCCTCTGGAGCGTCGGGTGCCGGGACGGGAGGCAGCGGCTCGGGAGCGGCTGCCATCTGGCTCCTTCTCTCTCTGCGCTCGCGTCGATCCCCGGCTCCCTCATTGATGTCGACCAGCTCCACGAGCTGCGCATCAGTCACCTCACTGGTGGTGACGGCGATGTCATCCTCGTCGATGACGTCGACCACATCCTCCTCCAGCATCACCGTCCCAGAAGCCTCGGTCCTCCTGCGGCCCTTCATCCACCTGACTGCTCTGGCGGAGAGGGTCGTCAGGATTATGGCGCACAGGACGAGGATGGTGATGGCGAAGCCCCCGAGCAGGATCTTGAAGTTCTGCTCATCGAGTCCCAGCGCGTGTCGAACCTGCTCTAGGAGCGAGCCGCCCCCTCCGTCAGAATCGTCGTCGATCAGGGCCCTGATCTGCCACCCACTGGCCGAGGTGTGGATGATGATGGTCTCGCTGCTGTCAGGGGACCGGTCGACGAGGTAGAGGTATCCTAGGTTCAGGCGATTTGAGATTCCCAGCCAACCGTCTTCGGCGTCTATCATCCCGTACTGGACTTGCGGACCTGTCGGCCCGACCATGTCGAAGAACACCTGGACGCCTCGCTCCACCTCGATCATCTCGATTGTGCCAATACCCCTTGCAGGGTATCTGCGACTGAGGTTATCGACGGCTTCAAACGACGAGTCAGTTACAATCACCACCAGATCCGACTCGTGGTCGTCGCCCTCCCTCCAGGCTGCTACGATGCGCTCCTCATCGTCGATGATCAGGACCTTCATACACCCTAGTGAGGCCTCGTCACCGATGGCCTTCTTGAACGCCCATGGGGACTGCTCCACGAGTCCGTGAGCGTACCATAGTCCAAGCCTCTCAATACCGGTCGAGTCGCTTCTGATCGACTGGTAGAGGAGGTGAGCGCCATCGTCTTCACCGAACTCCACGTCCACGGGGTCGGCGCCTGGGGCGAGGTCTATCTCGCCGATCACGTTTGGCGTCAACTCCCAGTCCGAGGACTTGGTGGGAGCATCGGCGTGGAGCAGGAAGACGCTGGTCAGGTCCTCGTATGTGCCCCCGGTGGAGAGGTCACGATGGTAGCCTGCAACCAAGACATCCGAGCCATCGACATCGACGTCGATTCCCCAGTACTTGCCGTCAGACAGCAGAATCGGATCCATAAGATCCTGAATGGGCGTCATCTGGCAGGTCGCGTCTATCGTCGAGTAGCTCAGCGTCTGCTGGAAGTAGCCTTCTGAATCGAGAAACCTCCTCGTCCAGACCACATGGGCCACCCCGTCCTCAGTGCTCCAGATCGCGATGTCGCCCGACCACACGTCCTCCAGCACATTGGTGCAGGCTGTAGTGCCGAGGTTTGAGTTCAGTCTGTACAGCCTCAACCGGCCGTCCTTCTCGGTGATGACGAGCCCCTCGTCATCGAGGTCGACGACCTTCACCGGGACCTCGCCCGATTCGAAGTTCATCGCCCTCGCGCCGGACAGGGTCGACTCGTCGACCAGAATGGTGGCCTCGACTTGGTTGTTGCTCCAGTCGAGGTCGGCCAAGGTCGAGCCTGAGAGGGTTATTCGCACGTCTAGTGGCCCCGACTCGTTCGCTCGGTGGGCGAACGATATCTGCGATGCGCCCTGACCGGCGACCAGCGATATCGCGGTCGATGAGACCAGCTCCCAACCTAGCTCGGTCATGATCTCCAGCATCGCCCCCACGCTGGTCGCATCGGATGAGCCGAGGTTGTCGACCCTCGCGGTGATCAGGAACTGCTCGTGCGGGCGCGGGATGGTGGGCTCGGTGCGAACAGCGCCCTCGCGGAAGGCAAGGTCAATGCCCTGCGGCCTCTGGATAACTGGGAAGGTGATCGACTGCTCGTTGTTGGTCTCATCGATCTCCTCGATAGTGTCGGCGGGGTCGAGGGACACCATGACGACCTTGTCGCCTACAGTGTCTGGGTTCCAGTACAGCACTATCTCGACGATGTCACCGCTGTCTATGCTCGGCAGCACCATCTGGTCCTTCCGAGCCCCGTCTTCATAGAGTGAGATGGCTAGGTTCGAGGCCGCTAGGTCGCCGTCGTTGCGTATCTCGGTACGGATCTCGAGGAATGTGTTGACGTAGGTCTCAGAAAGCGGGATGCCGTACTCCTCGACCGACAGTCCAGTCCTGAACATCAGGTCGGGTGCCGGCGGATCGTTGTCGACCTCAACGGTCCTGCGGACCTCGTCGGAGCGTACACCGTCGCCGCTGATCATCCTGACCGAGAGCCTATAGAAGCCGTCGCCGATCTCCTCGGTGTTCCACGTGACAGACCAGTCGCCATTGCCGCTGCCGCTGCCGCCGAAGGTCTGAGCGGTCTCCCATGAACCGGTGCCGAGTCTCCATTGGACGGTCCCGCCGTTCACCGACTCCCAAGTCCCGTAGACGTTGACGTTCCCAGATACGGGATTCTGACCGCTCGGACCACCCATCGTGACCTCGACCAGCCCGACCTCGTGCTTCTGCTCGGCGACGTCGCTCCACTGGTCGAACTGGTTCCTCGCCTGGGCTTCGAGGATCACCTCGAGGACGTTGATCTCGTCCTCGGTGAACTCGGGCAGGGTGAACGGAGTGGTCCAGTTGGTCGACCCCTGAGCAGCGTGCCAGTCGAGCAGGACGACCTCTCTCTTCGGCTCGCCCTCGGGCCTGTGAGTGTACGAGATCCTGACCGCGACCTCCTCGATGGTACCGTTGGTCTCGGCATCCTCGTCGATATGGCCTCGAGCGCTGTAGGTCTCGCCCTCCACCAACCAGGATTCCTCCTCGGGATTCTCGAAGACCACCCAGTCGCCCGAGCCAGGTGGGGGCGGCTCAGTTCCGTTACCCGGATCGGGGTCGATCCCTCCTCCGAGTATCGCTTCGAGGATCATATTGCCATCAATGATACCGAATCCGTAATGATCGTTCCACTTGTCGGTGATGCTCGGCATGGATGGGGAGCCGCGGGTCTCCGAGTTGTTTTGCAACAGGTCCTTGACCTCCTGCGGCTCGAGACCATCGTCTATCTGCAGCATGACGGCGACGAACCCGGCTACAGCCGGAGCCGACATGCTGGTGCCTGTCATCTGGGTGTAACTGTCCTCAGCCAGAGGTCTGGGAGCCCCCGGGATACCGCTGCTTGAAGCAGCGTGCTGAGCGGACATGATACTGGATCCGGGCGCGACGACGGTGGGCTTCAGCTCGTCCCATTCGTTGTCGTCTCCGTCGTCCTCCCTCGGACCTGAGTTGGAGTAGGAGGCAATCATGTCATCACCGCGCTTAATCGTGTTCTCGTCATCGATCGCACCTACCGTGATGGCGGTGTCAGCAGCTCCCACGGAGGTTATCCTGCGACGTCCGTCGTTGCCGATGGCGGCGATGCAGACTATTCCTGCATCGCTCGCTTCGTCCACTGCTCTGGCTTCCGCGTTGGAGCCATTGTCGCCCGGGTCATCGCCCTGTGGGTCGCTGCCCGCACCGAAGGACATCGACATCACGTCGATGCCCTCGCTGGACTCGTTGTTGCCCCAGTCTCTGTCGGCGTTGTCAATCACCCATTGTATGCCCCTCAGGGTTGCAGCGGAATTAGTAGCGCCCGCATCGCTCATGACTTTGACATCGACCAGGTAGGAGCCGGGCGCATAGCCCTGGTTGATCCTCCGCTCATCCCCGGTACCCAAGGCGATTCCAGCAACGTGAGTGCCGTGGCCATCACCGTCGTCCGGGTCGTTATCGCCGTCGTCGCAGTCCTGCGAGTTCCACGAGGTCGCATCGCAGCCTGCTATCCACTTCGGATCAGGCAGCTCATCCGGGTCCTTCTCGTTGTCATTGTTGTCGTCCGAGAAGTCGTCCAGCGAGAAGTGCTCGTTGTCCACCCCGGAGTCTAGGATCGCGATGACGACGCCCGAGCCGTCGTAGCCGAAGTCGCGCATCGTCTCGTCAAAGACGTCCGAGTCACGGACCTTCGAGCCGCGAGTGGCCTTGTCTAGCAGTGGCACTATGACGTTCTGCTCCTCGATCATTACCACTCCCTCCAGACCCCAGATGTCTATCAGCGAACTCACAGGGACATGGTCGATGACGATGGAGTCGAGGATGTGGAGGACATCGAACCAGGAGCCCTGCGCGCTCCAGCCGTGTTCGTACAAGACCGCCTTGATGGCTTGGATGTCGGTGGGTCCCGGATGCCATGAGTAGTCGACCACTATGGCGACCGTCGGCAGCCCGTCAGCACCGATTATCGATGTGGTGGAGACAGAAACCCGCTCTCCCGCGATGATTCGCTGCAACCGGTCGTCCATGCCGTCCGAGTCGAGGTCATACCAGTACCCGAACCACCATCCGGGGTCCTCGACTGGCCATCCGGCATCCCCGGCGGGGAAGCCCGGGGAACGGTCCTTCTGAGGGCATTCCTCTTCGCCGCACATCAGCGGAGGAGGGAGGTTGGCGTTGGACTGGGGGGCCTTACCGCCCCCCTCGTCAGTGATGTCGGAGGTGGCTATCATGGCGCCTGCACCCATCGAGAAGTCCATGACGAGCAGAAGCGCGACCGCAATCAGAGGGGCTGCCGGGTGCCTGCTCAGAACCATGGCTCTCCCTGAGAGCCAAACTCGGATGGGGTATAATCCCAACCTGTCCGGGATTACTCGATGCATCCGTTCAGGGCCACTTGACGTGAGAGCCGACCAGGGCGCAGCGCAACCTGCAGTTCTCGCCCCTTATCTCGGTAATCATCTCGCCATCGCAGACAGGGCAGATGGTGTGCTCGGAGAGCTCCTCTAACCAGGCTCTGCGGGTCTCCAATTCATCGCCCTCCTCTCGCAGCCTCCTCAGTATTCGAGCAGCCCCGCCCTGCAGCGGTTTCTCAACCGCCGCCCAAGGGTCGTCATCGAGGCTTCCCATACTCTCCTTGGCCTGTGCCCTGATGGCTTCCGCCCGCGCCGGTCCAGTGGCCGATTCCTGCGGCGAGTCGAGCGAGCTGGGAGCCCCTCTGGCGATTGGCCTTGCCAGCAGATACGCCACGAAGAAGCCGCCGGCATGGGCCATGTGGGCTATGTTCGACTCGCCAGCGGTCCCAGCTTGTAGCGAATACATCTGCCAGACCTCCAGACCCAGCCTGATGAAGACGATCAGCCAGACCGGCCAAGCCCGGATGAAGAACAGCAGAGGAAACTCAATCTTGTCCTCGGGCCAGCAGGCCATGTAAGCCCCCAGCAGCCCGAATGCAGCGCCACTGGCCCCGATGGCCGGAGCCGACGACTCGGGATGCGACAGGATCCAAGCTGCGTTGCCTCCGACGAACCCGAGGAAGTACACGGCCATCCACCTGCGTCCGCCCAGCCTCTGCTCCAGCGGAACCCCGACCAATGCGATCACCAGTATGTTGCCCAGGACATGGACCCAGTCGGCGTGGAGCCACGCAGCAGACACCATCCTGTACGACTCGAGAGGGTCTCCCATGAGGTGGGGCTTGATGCCGAAGAGGTCGATCATCCACGCGAAGTGGATCGGGACTCCGGTCATTACCGAATGTGCGAACTGCACGAAGGTCACGAGCATCAGCGAGAGCACGGTGGCCAGCGCCAGGCTGGTTTCGCCGCGCACCGCGGAGACGTAGGGTGCGAGCGCAACTGCGACCAATATCCCGACCACAATCAGGTCGCTGCCCGCTAAGTCAGCCCACTCGACTCCCATGTAGCCCTTCCAAGCCGCGCGGCTTGAGCGAATAGCCGCTTCGACCCCGTGATGGAACTACTCAAACGATAGCCCACCTTCGGGCTCGCGTGGAACAAGGCACTCTGCTGCTGGCATCGGGCATCGAAGTGCATCGGGGCCCGCGAACGGTCCTGAAAGATGTCGATTTCCATCTGAGCGAAGGGGAGGTAGTGGCTTTGGTCGGGCCCAACGGCTCTGGCAAGACTACACTGCTCGAGGCCTGCGCCGGGCTGCTTCCTCTCACCTCAGGGAGCGTCAGCTGGCGCTCTGGGACAGGCTCTCAGCGAGTCGTGCGTGACTCGGATGGCCGCAGGACCGCTCTCCCGCCGATGGGACTCACCCTCCAGAGCGACGGGATGTGCGGTGAGGAGAACGTCGAGGAGAGGCTCGCCACCGCACTATGCGTCGCTGGAAGCCTCTCTGACGAAGCGAAGATGGCCGAGATGCTGTCCGCATGGGGGTTGGAGCACAGGCGTGCGGACAGGATATCACAGTTGTCAGGGGGCCTGCGCCGTCGCCTGGCAGTACTGTGCGGACTCGCTCCCGCTGCGCTCTGCGGGGATTCTCGGGTCGCCCTGCTCGACGAGCCCTCGGAGGGGCTGGACGAGTCCGCCAGAGCGCTTCTGGCAGGCTGGCTGAAGGCTTTGGCCTCCATGGGCCACGGAGTCCTCGTCGCTACTCACGATGCGGAGGTGATCCGATGCGCCGACCGCGTGGTCAGCGTCGAGGGAGGCATGCTGACAGAGTCTACCGGCGAGTCCCAAGGAGTGCCCGCACAACTCCCCCAACCCGACGGCTCTTCCGAGCCCAGCACGCTCGGCTCGCTGATGAGGTGGGCCTTGAGGATGGAGATGCGCAATCCCATAGACACCGTCGGGCGGGCCGTACCGGCAATCGTGGCGATGCTCCTCGCATACGCTCTCGTAGGCGAACTCGACCTGAGTCACGCGGGCAACGACATGCTGGCCGCGCTGGTCCTCGTTCCCGCGTTCATCACAGCCGTAGTCTCGCCCGCTCTGGTCAGGCGCTTGGCTGAGGCCGACTGCGGGCGCTGGTGGTCTGCGGTCGTCGGCCCGATGACACGTCCTGCGAATTCGCTGGTCGGAGCGTCTCTCATTCTGCCGATTCCACTGACCTACCTATCGTGGTTCGTGCTGGCCGGCTCTTTCGATTCCGACGCATCGTCAGAGGTTCTGCGATGGCTCTGGCTGCCTGCGGTCGCCATGCTCGACGTCGCCATCGCAGCAGCCGCATTGCACCTGCTCGTAGCAGACCTCCGCCGAGCCAGTGCCGCAGCCGCCTCCCTCCTCCTCTTGGTGCTGGTCTGGCCCTTCCTCGAGTTGACGGATGCACTTTCGACAATCATGACCGACGGCATGTCGTTCGGGCTGGGTATGGGCGACCCGCTGGTGACCTGCCTGATTGCGAGCCTGACTTCCGCACTGGTCTGGGCTGTCGCGGTGTTCCTGCCTGAGGCCTGAAGACGAGCATTCATGACAGGGAGCAGATTCCGTAGATCATGTCATCTGCTGGAACGAGGGGCAAGACGCTGACAGCCCTCGGCCTGACAGGTGCAGCGGCCACGGTTCTGCTCGGCTTCCTGTGGGCGCCGGAAGTCGATGCGGAGGCGTGGAAAGCGCCTGAGGCCTACCGGATACTGTTCTGGCACGTTCCCTTCGCTTGGTCCTCGTTCCTCGCCTTCTGCGTGCTCTTCGTCGGCTCAGTGACTTGGTACATGCGCCGCTCGGACATGGGGTGGAGGCTCATATGCACCGGCTCGGACCTCGGGCTGCTGTTCGGCTTGGGTGTGGTAATCTCTGGTCCCATCTGGGGCTCGGCAGAGTGGGGCGTGCCGTGGGACTGGGGCGACCTGAGGCTGAATACATACGGGCTCCTCACCGCGGTCGCCCTCTTCCTAGTGCTCGCTCGCAACTCTCAGCCCGACGGTCAGGACACCAGAGACACCATCGCAGCCGTCGGGCTGTTTGGCTTCGCTCTGGTCCCCATTACCGCTCTGGCGACGACTTGGTACCAGGAGCGCCATCCCGGAATCATCATCATCGAGAGCGAGGAAGCCGGGCTGGCGCCCGAGATAATGATGGTCCTGATTCTTGGCTTCGTCTCGTTCTTCCTGCTCTTCGCGGGCTTCGCCCTGCTTACTGACACCGTCCACCAGATGGAATCAAGACTGGGCCGCTTGCAGCGTCTTCTCGACGAGGAGGCGGTACATTGACCGGGCTGACCGAACTTGCTGTCGTGTACTTCGCTCTCATTGGCCTGATAGGTGTCTACGTCTACCGACTGTTCAGCAGGTTGGCTGACCTCGACGCGCGTCTCGCGGCTGCCGAGGACGTCCTCTCAGACGACGAAATCGAGTGATTTACCCATTTTTTCCCTCCGGGAACCCTTGAAACGGGCGGGCTGAGCGGAGAGCAGGGAGCATCATGCCAGCCGGAGCCTTCTGCATCGTCTGCGGGGCGCCCCCGCCACTCACCTCCGAGAGGATGTGTGAGGCATGCATGAGGCAGCGCACGACGCTGTCCAAGATACCTGAGATAATCCAGCAGTCACGCTGCTCCAAATGCGACTCCTATGAGGTCAGAGGACGATGGTCCGAGATGGACCCCGATATCATCGCCGACCTGCGAATCCGCGAGAACCTGGTCACCGAGGAGCGGGCCAAGCAAGTCGATGTCGACTTCGCCGTCGAAGCCATCGATGACAGGACGAACCGACTCCACGTGGATGTCAAGGGATCCATCGAGGGGTACGAGTTCGAAGATCAGCACTCGATTCTGCTCCAGACGAGCAACGCCGTCTGCCCGGCCTGCGCGCGAAAGGCCGGCTCTTACTTCGAAGCCACCGTCCAACTCCGCTCTGCTGGGCGACGCTTGGACGACGCCGAGCTCAAGGAACTCAGGGCGACGCTGGATGAGATGATCGAGAACATGGAGCCGGATCCCATGTTCTTCGTCACCAATGAGGGGCCGGTGACTGGGGGCTGGGACCTACAGCTCGGCTCGAAGGCCATGGCCAAGAACTGGGGGCGCAGACTGGTCAGGAGGTTCGGGGGGAGGATCAAAGAGACATCATCTGTAGTCGGCACCAGCGACGGCATCGACGTGACCAGACTCACCCTCAGCTACCGCAAGCCAGCCTACGGGCTAAGGGATGTCATAAGATTCAGACAGCAGTTCTGGCTCATCGACGGTTGGCAGAAGGACGGCCCGAGCCTGCGCAGACTGGATCGGTTCGAGCGAACCGGGGTATCATGGCGTGACATGGAGAAGTCGACAGTCGTGTGCCCGACTAAGGAGCAGCACGATGTGGAGGTCATGAACCGCGACAGCTCCGCCGCCGAGGTGATGGACCCGACGGACTACAAGATGGTCACGGTGGCGTTCCCGTACGACGACGACGGCACCGCCTCACGCCTGCGCATCGGCTTCATAGACGGAGCATGGCTGGCGTTGCCGGGAGCAGTCAACGAGGTGTGAGCATGGGCGAGAGTGACATGGCCTCCCTGCTCGCCGAGCTAGATGCCAGTGGTATGGCCGGGCTCACTCGCAGTTTCGCAGACGACCTCGAGGCCGCGATGGCAGCCGAGGTCGGCATCGAGGACGACTCCGACTGGAGCGGCGTCCTCTGCCTCGGCATGGGCGGCTCCGGGGCAGGAGGGCGCTTCCTCAAGGCACTGGCCGACGCGGAGGGCGGCCTTCCCTTCGTCGTATGGGGCGACTACGGCCTGCCGAGCTGGTGGGGCCCCGAATGGCTGGTTCTGGCCACTTCCTACTCGGGCAACACCGAGGAGACCCTGGATGGTGTGCGCGAGGCTCTCGAGTCCGGCGGCACCGTGGTGGGCGTGTGCTCGGGCGGACAACTCGCGGAACTGCTCGATGGCAGCGACGACTCCGTTTCGCTCGCAGTCCCCGGCGGCCAGATGCCACGCTCGGCATTCGGCCACATCCTCGGCACCCAGCTCGCCGCCTGCTGGGCACTGGGCCTGCTCGCCGCGCCTAGCGGGGATGAGAGGGCAGCGATGGTCGAGCGCCTCAGGGCTGCTTCAGCTGACGCTGATCTGATTGATGGCGACGGCATGTCCGAGACGATGGCTCGCTCCATAGCCGGACGCGAGGTCGGAATCGTGGCACCCACCGAACTCGGTCCGGCCGCGTATCGCTTCGCCTGCCAGCTGAACGAGAACTCGGCGGCGTTCGCGCACCCCGCAGAGGTTCCCGAGATGAACCACAACGAGATCGTAGCATGGTCCGCAGAAGACACATCATCCCGAGGGCTCATCGCATTCACATCCGACAGCACGCGCTCGCGCGCGCGAGCGCGCATGGGCTGGATGCTGGATAACATCGAGACCGAGATCGTTTGGCGCATCGAGTGCGAGGGCTCCAGCCTGCTCGAGCGGCTGCTCTACGCAGCTCACGTCACCGACTGGGTGTCGATCGCGCTCGCGCTGCTGAACGGAAGGGATCCCTCTGAGATGGCTGCGATAGACTCGCTCAAGGTGCACTTGGCGAGCATTCAGTAGAGCGGCCCGAGGACCAGCCTCGGGTCGGGGTAGTCGAGCAGCGCCTGCTCCCTGTCCTCGGGTGCGACGACCCCGGGGAGGTCATGTGTCTCAGGCTCGACGAGCGAGAGCTGGAGGTGGAGGTGCGGCTCCCAGCCGCCGTTCTCGTGGCGGGCTCCGAACCAGGCTATCTCCTCGCCCGCACTCACCTTCTGACCCACTGTCTTTCCTTCGATCGAGACCGCGTCCATATGGCCGTAGAGCGCCCACACCGGAGTCCCATCTATGTCGTGCCTGATGATGACGACGTTGCCGTAATCACCCGGTTCCGGGTTGTAGCCGAAGTGGGAGACCCCGCCGTCAGCGAAGGCCATGCACGGAGTCCCTACCGGTCCGCCGATGTCGATTCCCATGTGAATCAGGCGAGTTCCGCCGAACAGCTCGGTGTTGTACATGTTAGGGCGGACCTCGTCGTACTTGCCGACGCTGTACTCTGTATTCGGCGGAGTCCAGGTTCCGCCGCTCAGGTCGAGGATCGTGTAGTCCTCCGGCAGGTGGACCACGGCGCGGTACTCGTGAGCCGACCAATCGACCATGTAGTCGCGAGGGGCCCCTCAGTCTTCATCCCCACTCAAGTCGAGGCTCTCTAGTGACTTCACGATGCGCTCGAGCGAGTCGATGGCATCCTGCACCTTGGCCCGATTGTTGTAGGAGTCCTTAATCTGGTTCATCAGGGTCATCCAGATGTTCTTCAGGTCGTCGAGGTCCTTACGCAGTTGCTTGTGGCCAGCGACAATCTCCCCCGTATGCTCTGAGATGCCCATAGCCTGCTCCGCTATCCGAACAAGATGCATGTTGGCCATCAATGTCGATGGGGAGCAAACGATTACACCTGTGCCCGCAGCATCCCTGATGAGACTCGACTCCGACTCGTTCATAGGATTGATGAGATGGTGATACACCGCTTCCGAGCCGATATACATGTAGGCGACTTCCGTGGTGCCCTTCTCGGGCTTGACGTAGGTCTGCGCAACCTTGTCGATGTGTCCACGCAGGGCTTTGATGAAAGCTTCCTGTAGCGGCTTGCGCTTGCGGCCGTCGGGTTCTGCTGCCATACGGCTAAACGTCCCGAGGGGAAACTTCGAGTCAATGCACAGGATATCTCCATTGGACAGTTCGAGGTGAGCATCGGGCACAGCGCCGTCAAGTTTCGCCACTCGCTTGCGAATCTTCACATCGCTGAACTTGTCCTTCAGCAACTTCTCCAGTTCTATCTCAGCCCAGCCAGAGGCTTCATGGCCTCCACCCTGGAACAGCGTCAGAATCTGGGCGTTCGCGCTGAGGATTGCTGCTGCATTGGTGTCAATAGCGCCGATTCGCTCACCGAACTTGGCATCGTCCAGCCCAGCTTGGATGCCCTTGGTGATGACCGCTTGGCTCTGGCCGATTCCAGCTGAGATCATCTCTGGTTTTACTGTGAAATCCAGATTTCCAATCGCCTCCTTCTGCACTTCCCCCTGTGTATGGATTAGGGTGGCCTGATCACGAATGACAGACGACTCCTGTTGTATCGCCTTGAGTAGTGAGAGGGCGTAGACGATTAGTATCACCAGGCCGATAACCAGAGCTAGAAGGCCATATGACAGCATCTCCGACATCGCGCTCATAGTACCCTTCGACTTGGCGGTATTTCAACTCTGAGAAATATGGATTGGGAACCCAGCAAACCACTGAATCGGTTCATGGGTATTAGCGGCCCGATGGCTCTCCGACATCAGTTGTCGCCGTCGAGCCACTCTTGTCCGTAGTATTCCCACTGCTCCTCAGTCCATCCCGGCGGTAGGCCACCGGCGGGTCTGGGCGGGGCCTGCTGTACCGCCGCGGGTGCGGGCGGTGGAGCGATTGGGGGTTGCCCGAGGGCATGCGAGGCGGTTCTTCTCGACCTTCGGCGCAGAATCAGCAATGTAGCTGTCCCTGCGACGATTGCCGCGATGAGTACGATCATCGGGAGGTTGCTCTTGACGTGACGCTCCGCGTCTGCTGGATAGTAGTCGGCCTCGTCGGACCAACCGTCGCCATCGGTGTCGATGCAGCCTAGTCGGTCCTCGATCGAGGCTCCAGCCACTCCGGGGCAGTCGTCGGAGAGGTCGGTCCCCGATTGGTCGGCGTAGCCATCCCCGTCATCATCCGACCACAGCAGTTTGTCGTTCGGATAGGGATCGCTGGCCTCAGACCAGCCGTCACCGTCGCCGTCCAGGCAACCCAGACTGTCCAGGGTCGAGTTGCCCCAGACTTCGGGGCAGCCGTCGGGGGCGCTCGCGGGCGCGGGGTTGTCGCCGTACCCGTCGGAGTCGCCATCGGCCCACTGGGTGATGTCGAACGCGAATGCATCACCATCGTCTGACCAGCCGTCATCGTCCGTGTCAGGGCACCCGAGGCGGTCCTCTGTGCTGGTGCCATAGGTCACCGGGCAGACGTCGGCCATGTTGGCAGGTGCGGGATTGTCACCGAATCCGTCCAAATCCGAGTCTCGCCACTGCGAGTCGTCACTGGGGAATGCGTCAGCGCCGTCATCCACGGTCCATGCGTCCGCCGGGTCGGAATAACCGTCCTCGTCAGCATCGGGACAGCCGAGACGGTCGATGGTCGAGTAGCCCTCTTGCAAGGGGCAGAGGTCACCGTCTGTGCCCTCACCGTTGTCGCCGTATCCATCCTCGTCGGTGTCACGCCACTGCGAGACATCCATTGGATACTCGTCCTCGGTGTCCGCCCAACCGTCGCCATCGGTGTCGATGCAGCCTAATAGACCCCAGATCGAGGTCCCGGCCACTCCGGGGCAGTCGTCGGAGAGGTCAGTCCCCGATTGGTCGGCGTAGCCATCCCCGTCATCATCCGACCACAGCAGTTTGTCGTTCGGATAGGTGTCGCTGGCCTCAGACCAGCCGTCACCATCGCCGTCCAGGCAACCCAGACTGTCCAGGGTCGAGTTGCCCCAGACATCGGGGCAGTCGTCGGGGGCGCTGGCGGGCGGGGGGTTGTCGCCGTACCCGTCGGAGTCGCGATCGGCCCATTGGGTGATGTCGAACATGAATGCGTCACCATCGTCGGACCAGCCGTCATCGTCCGTGTCAGGGCACCCGAGACGGTCCTCTGTGCTGGTGCCATAGGTCACCGGGCAGTCGTCGAGGCTGTCGCGGATGCCATCGATGTCGGCGTCGGGGAAGGGGTCGATTCTGATGACACGGTTCAATCCCGCGTCGACGTACCAGAGTTTGTCGCCCGGTCCTACCTCAAGGCCCATGATTGAGTTGGCGTTGGTGTCGACTGTCTGCATGTGAGTGCCGCTCTTGCCGTCATTTGCAAGCTCGTAGGCGCTGATCTTCCCGTTGCCGTTTTGCGATACGAAGAGCGTGTCACCGTGCAGGGCGATGCCGGAAGGAGAGGAAAGGCTGGGGACGAGGACACCCCATTCCACGTCGGTGATCTCGCTGTACTCTGCCAGCTCCGAGTCCTTCTGCGTGCTCGAACCCATGATGTCCGCCGTCGTGGTGGTGGGGTCGTCGGTGTTGACCCAGAGAACTCGGCCAGCCCCGGTGTCGGCGATGTAGAGGATTCCATTCGCCTTGTCGAGTACCATGTGACCGGGGACGCCTGCTCTGCGTGTGGGGGTGATCTCGGTGTAGCGTCGAACGACACCGTCGTCGTGGTCATCTCCACCGGTATTGTGGTCGTCGTGGAAGTCGTAATACACCAATTCACCGTAGTAGCCGTCGTTGTACCAGTAGGCGTTGCCCGAGTCGTGGGCGATGCCCATCCCGTTCGGACTCTCGTGCAGCATGTCGAGGTGGCTACCCAAGCGTCCGCCTGGTTGCTGGTTCTCCATGGCGAAGTGGGAGAGCGACGAAGGCCAGAGTGCCGGCCCCATGAAATTGTTCGGTGGTTGCTGGCCGTTGTACGTGTTGCGGGTTTCTTGGGCCGAGGCGAAGATGTAGTCGAACTCGGAATGGTCTTGTCCGAAGGCGAATGCGCTGACCTCCTCCATGAAGTGGTTGCCGTATGCGTCCTGCCTGTTCTCGCTAGACTGGCCTGCTAGGCCTGCACTGTGTATGATGGTGACGCTGTCAGTGGCGCGATTTATGACCCAGAGTTCGTTTTGCCGGGACGAACTAGGGTGGAATTCGAGGTCTCGCGGGACGTTGAGGTCGTCACTGTCTGTGGCGATGACCGTCTCGTTGAAGCCGGCACCGAATTGCTCGACGTAGGTGTGTGACGAGCGTGCGCCACCTTCTGCGATGGCAGTGGGTGACACAGCGAGGAAGGCGCTCGTCAGGAACATCGTCAGAATGAGCATCGATGTTCGGGCCCTACCTCTGGCCGAGGAAGTCATGCATCGGGCGAACAACCCATCGTATTTTGTGCCTCTGCCCGCATGTTGGGAGGTGGTCGCTCAGGAGAGTCGCTGAATTGGTTCTTAGGTACTAGCGGCCCTAGCGAGCCCATGAGGGTCCGCAGGCTCGGGATGCTGCTGTCGGGCCTGCTTCCGCACCCATGCGACTCCGTCGAGCTCGAGCAGTACACCACCGACGGCGACCTAGCGGCTCGCTGGCTCACCGACATCTCCGCGTTCGGCGACCTCACCGAGGGCTGCACCGTGGCAGACCTCGGTGCGGGCAACGGCGTGCTCGGGCTGGGGGCGCTTGCGATGGGCGCGGGCCGAGCAATTCTCGTGGAGGCCGACCCAGGGGCTTGCGATGCGGCGCTGGCGAACGCCGAGTCGATGGGGCTTGCTGAGTCCGTCGAGATCGTCTCCGCGACGCTGGGCTCGGACCCGGTCGATCTTGGCGCTGCCGATTTGATCGTCAGCAACCCGCCCTGGGGCCGCCAGACCGCCAAGGCAGACCGCCCCTTCCTCGACGCCATCCTGTCTTCCGGCCTCCCTGCCCATCTTCTGCACAGCGCCGAAGCCAGTCACATCGAGCCGTTGTTCGAGGCCTCGGACTGGTCTACCGAGAGATACGGCGAGGCTGACTTCGCCCTCCCGGCGGCATACTCGCACCACAGCCGCCAACGGGGGCGCACAAGAGTCGCTTTCTGGCGGCTCACACCTCCCTGAGCCTGCGGCTCAATCCCTCCGGACCGTTCATAGGGAGTTGTCCGGTCGGCGGGCCGATGACCGCTGCAGCAGGCGACTTCGTCACACCAGGCTCCTCCGTCGCAATCCCCGACGGTGTGGAGGCCGGCGATGGGATTCACGATGATGTATCGGGCGCCGTCGCAGTGGTCACAGGGACCCTGGTCCAAAGCAACGGGAAGATGTCAGTGGAGTCGATCAGGCCATCGGTCAACTCCCCCGAGATCGGCGATGTGATCATCGCTGAGGTCAATCGGCTCAACCCCAAGACCGCCGAGGTCCGCCTGCTCCACATCGAGGGCAAGGACGGGGGGCACAGGGACCTCCCAGCACTGAAACTGTTCGCTGACATCTACGTCACCAATTTCGTCGACCGCTTCCTTCCCTCAGCCGGCGATGCCATGCGCAAGAGGGACATCATCCGCGCGCGCATAGTCGAGCTCGACCCCATGCTCAAGGCCACGACCCGCGATGACCCCGAGCTCGGAGTCCTCCACGCTCTCTGCCCGCAGTGCGGAGAGGACCTGGAGACTTCCAGCGAGACTCCCGACTTCAACGTCGCATGCCCACGCTGCGACTACACCGGTTACAGGGTCCTGTCCAATGGCTTCGGCCACGGGCATGTCATCGGCGAGGACATACAGTCACTGAACCGGCCCGGGGCGCGCTGGTCGCCCGAGGCCGAGCCGTTGCTCGGCCACGACGGCGCACGCCCCTACCTCTCCCCAGTAGCCGATCACCGCCGTGGAATGAGTCACGAGATGCCGGCCTCGGCCCGCCGTGCACGGGCATCCCAGTCACGAGGCGCCGGAGGAGGCAGGCCGCGGCGCGAGATGCATCCGACTACCTGCACCTTGTGCGGAACCAAGACTCAAGTTCCATTCAAACCGACTCCCGGCAAGCCGATTCGATGCCGGGACTGCATGGACAGGGTCAAGGACGGCAAGGCCTCGAGGGACGAGCTCGCCAAGGAGCGCGAGGTGATGAACGCGGCACGCGCGGGAGCAGGTGAGGCGATGGGCGCCAAGCTGTTCGTGGGCGGAGTCTCCTACGATGCCACCGAGGACGAGCTGAGGGAGATCTTCTCGGCGCATGGCGAACTGAAGGAGGTCCACATCGCCACCGACAGGGAGACCGGACGCTCGAGGGGCTTCGCCTTCGTCACATTCACCAGCAAGAAGGCCGGCCTCGCAGCCATCAGGGAACTCAACAACACTAAGCTGCACGGCCGCAAGATGAGCGTGCAGGAGTCCAACCCCAGCGGCGGCAGGGAGCGCAAGAGGCGCCCGCGCCGAAACTAGCGAAGCGGTGAATACTAGGAAACCGGCCGCCTTACCGGGGCTACGATGGAAGGATGGCTTGTCCTCGACGGTTACGAGGACGAGCCTGCCGCCTTCGGGGTGCCGAACTACCTCGGTTTCCACATACGTTACATCTGCGGAGTGCTGGAGGCCCGAGGCGTCCCATACACCTACATGACCATCGATGAGTGGCGGATGTACCAGAAGCCCCGTCTGGCAGAGCCCGAGGACAGGAATGCCCTCAAGCTCGAGCTGTCCGAGTTGGACGGCGCGGTGGTGCTGGCAGGCGCTGTGGTGCCTGGCAAGTACGTCAGAGGCACCCCGATCAGCCGCCGCGAGATGGACGAGGTCCTCGCGATACTGCCCAGCGGGCAGCCAGTCCTGTGCGGCGGCTGGGCAATCCGCCACTGGCGCTACGACGGCTGGACCCCGCTGCGCTCGAACCTTTTCTGCGCGGTCCAGGACACCGATGCGAGTCTCGACCACTACCTGTCGACCGGGGAATGGGGTCACGCGAGGAGGACGCCCGAGCAATGGACCAGATGGGCGCATGCCGGGGCCTCGTCGAAGGCCGTCATGGAGCACCCTGACCTGACTGCGCCTGACGGCACTCCCGGCCCCCTGACTTACGAGATCGAGCTCTACCAGGGCTGCGTCCGCTTCAAGCGAGGCTGCAAGTTCTGCATAGAGCCGAAGAAGGGGCTGCCACTGTGGCGCAGCGAGGAAGACGTCCTGGGTGAGCTCACCGCGGCGATGGATGCCGGAGTCAGGCATGTGCGCATCGGCGGCGCGACTGACATCTACACCTACCGCGCCGAAGGAGTCGAGGACCTCGAGTACCCGATTCCCGACCCCGAGCCGATAGCCAAGGTGCTGCATGGTGCGCGCGAGGACGAGAGACTCGGCATCCTCCATGTGGACAACGCCAATCCCTCGATAGTCGCAGAGAGCATCGAGCCCTCGACCGAGATCACAAAGACGCTTGTCGAGACACTCTCCGATGGCGCAGTACTCTCTTTCGGGCTCGAGTCGGCGGACCCGACGGTGCACGAGCAGAACTGGCTGAACTGCAACCCCAAGCAACTGCGGATCGCCATCCGACTGGTCAACGAGTACGGCAGGCAGCGAGGCGAGAGGGGCCTGCCGAGGCTGCTGCCGGGACTCAATTTCATCGCCGGGCTCAACGGCGAGACCGAGGCGACATATCGGATGAACCTCGAGTTGCTCGCAAGCCTGCGCAACGAGGGCCTGTGGCTGAGGAGGATCAACATCCGGCAGGTCGAGGGGAGGGGCTTTCAGGAGATCCCGGAGCAGACCTTCCGCGAGTTCAAGCGCGAGGTGCGCGAGAGCATCGACCGACCGCTCCTCAAGGAGATGCTGCCGATCGGCACCATCCTGAGGGACGTCTGGTGGGAGGCGCACAACGACCGCATCCGCAGGCCCGAGCAGGTCCTCGACCCGAGTTACCGCGAGGCATCCATCCACGGTGCGCCCGGAATCACCTTCGGCCGGCAGATAGGAGCATACCCGATTCTCGTCGGAGTCCCTTACAAGATCCCCCTCGAGACCGGCTCTGACATACTGGTGACGGGCCATGGCATGCGCAGCATCACAGGGGTCGAGGTAGGCCTCGATGTCAACTCCGCCACGCAGCAGCAGTTCATGGCCATCCCGGGAATCGGCGGCAAGGGAGCTTGGAGACTGGTCTCCGCCCGCGCCAGAGCGGCTTCCAGGGGCGTGACGTTCGACTCGGTGGAATCAGCATTCGCTGCTGCCAGACTCAACTTTCCTGCTACAGCGGATTCAGTGCTCAGTTGTGATGCATGAGCGTCCGTGGCACAGCAATAGTCATATTCCCAACTGTTTCGCTTTTTGGCTAGAATAGGCACTTGTCGGACTAGTCCGACGAATCTCTTTGGTTGGAACTGCAATGGGACAGCGAGGCGGGCGAATGCGAGTACGAAAACAAACTCCGGCCAACCGACTCGTGGCCGCCTCGATATGCTTGCTCTTCCTCGGTGTGTCCGCCTCGGCATTCGTGGCCTCGACAGTCGAGCCGCCCGAACTCGATGACACCCCCGGACGAGCCGACACCCCCGGCGGCCCGAGCACGTTGAACCAGGCCGGCTCGGAAAGGGGATCGGTATTCTCCAACTCCGTCTTCGAACTCAACTCAGGCTCTCCTACCTTAGTGCTGGACAACGGCACCCGCGTCACCTTCGCTTCTACAAACAACAGCAGCAACCCGGTCTATACCGCCGATGACATCGTGTCAATTGCGGGCTCTTGCGCGATACTCGACAACTACAGCCTCCGATGCACAGGGGTCAACAACTACGGACAGCTCGGTCTGGGCTCCTTCTCACTGAGCAACGGCACAGTCGATCTCGGCGACAGGATGGCCGCTGCGATCTCGGACGGTAACACCCACAATTGCGCGATACTGGACGACGGCTCAGTCATGTGCTGGGGAAGGAACAACGTCGGGCAGCTCGGGGACGGTTCCAATGCAAACAGGAACGCACCTGTGAGCGTTGACCTAGGAACCAACACCACTGCTGTAGCCCTCTCAGCTGGAATCGATTCCACGTGCGCGGTAACGAACACCGGCGCAATCAAGTGCTGGGGGGGCAACTTCTACGGAGTTCTCGGGGACGGGACCACCATCCACAGCAATGTGCCAGTAGAGGTCAATCACTCAACAGGAATGCGAGCCGTCGCCATAGCCACACCGGGATACGGCGCCTGCGCTATCTTCGAGAACGGCTCCGTGTACTGCTGGGGTCAGTCCTACACAGTCACCGCGATGTTTGGGACTGTCACAAACGGTTCTGTCCATATCGACTTCGCCGCTGGCAGGACCGCAGTCGCCATCGACGGGACCTCTGACCACACCTGCGCGATACTGGACAACGGCTCGATGAACTGCTGGGGGGTCAACACGTACGGCCAGTGGGGCGACGGCTCGTGCAGTTCGGTCATCCCCTCCAGCGGGTGTGACGGAGACAACGGCAACACTCCCGTGCACGTGAACCTCAGCACTGGCAGCAGCGCCATCGCCCTCTCCGCAGGAGCAGGTGCGACATGCGCGATCCTCGATAACTACTCGCTGCAATGCTGGGGCCAGCAGTCAGGTGAGTTCACCGGCACCTCAGGCAACATACTGCTCCCGCATACGATGAACTTCGCAGACGGCGCCGATATCGCCTACTCAGACCAGGACATGGACGGCGATGGCACCCGGAATGCGTTGGACACGCACATGTCAGGCGATGACGATGGCGACGGCGTCCCCGTGCCCGACGACCCCTATCCCAGCAACCCAGCGAGGTGGATGAACTGCGAGCTCGGCTCATGGGGCCGACTGACTTGCACCGAGGCTGAGCCCGGGCACTTCGCTGTGTCGGGTGCCTTGTATCACCAGCCTTGCCAGACAGGGACATACCAACCCGAGTCGGGCTATCCACTGTGCTACTCAGCATCGGCGGGAAACTACGTCTCCTCCGCTCAGGCTACCGCTCAGACGTTGTGCTCTGCAGGCACCTATCAGCCCAATTTGGGCCAGACCTCCTGCGTTGACAGCTCACCTGGCAACTACACAAACCCGAGTTTCGGCGATGCCGGGTCTTATTCCTCGTCGGCCTTCAACATCTCAGCCAACAGTGCCGAGTATAACGGATCCATCGATTCGAACAGTGACGTGCAGGACCTGTTCGTGATGTCAGTACCGAAGGACTCGGGGGTGGCCGTGGGCCTGACCTCCCCCACTGGAGCCGACTTCGACCTCGCTATCTATGACTACAACCTGACCCTGCTGAACTACAGCTACTCCACGGCATACGACGAGACCTCGACCAACAACACGAACTTCTCCTCCAGCTCGGACCTGTACATCCTGGTCGCACCTTGGAACGGGACAGGCCAGTACACTCTGCAGGTCTGGCTGTTCTCCACCGCTGACGGAGCCGTCGTCGGCAACCCCTCGATGGCGGTGGATGTTGAGATTGGTGCCGGGCAGTACCAGTGCTCAGAGGGAACCTACCAACCCTATTCCAACCAATCCTCGTGCGTAGAAGCATCTCCCGGACACTACGTGCCTGACATCGGCTCCACCACCCAGACTGAGTGCAGCCCGGGAAGTTTCCAGCCAATCACGGCCCAGTCCTCATGCCTGCTGGCGAGCCTCGGGAACTACGTTGACACGTCTGCAGCCATAGACCAGACTCCCGCCGCCGCAGGGCACTACGTCAACACCACCGGGGCGACCGACGACGTTGCGTGCAGTACAGGCACCTATCAGCCCAACACCGGACAGACCTCATGCATCGACGCCGACGCCGGCTACTACGTTGACTCAACTGCCGCGACCTTCCAGACGGCGTGCAGCCCGGGCACCTACCAGCCCTCAACCGGACAGGCATCTTGCATCGACGCATCGGCCGGACACTTCGTCCTGTACTACAACTCAACTAGCCAGACGGCATGCCCCATTGGAACCTACCAGCCTAATACGGGGCAATCCTTCTGCCTAAACGCATCACCCGGATACTACGTCAACACCGTGGCTTCCACGACCCAGACTCCGTGCGATATCGGCTCCTACCAGCCACTGGCTGGGCAGGACAGATGCGATCTGGCAGACCCAGGCTACTATGTCGGCAGCACCGGCTCCGCCAACCAGACAGCGTGCGACATAGGGACGTTCCAGCCTAACTACGGCTCATCCTCGTGCATCGACTCGCCTGCCGGCTACTATGTCGACAGCACAGCGGCCACATCGCCCACTCCCTGCGTGCCTGGGACCTACAATCCCCTGACCGGCTCCTCCAGTTCCGATGCCTGCCTGCCCGCAGACCCCGGGAACTCTGTGCCAATGGGGGGCTCGTCTTACCAGACGCCGTGCACGACTGGCCACTACCAGCCGGGCTCCGGTCAGACTTCGTGCCTCGACGCCGACACCGGTAACTACGTGGACTCAGGAGGGGCGACTGCACAGACTCCGTGCAGCCTTGGGACGTACAACCCGGACACGGCTCAGAGTGCCTGCATGGATGCCGCGCCCGGATACTATGTCGACAGCACCGGGGCGACTCAGCAGACGGCTTGTCGGCCCGGGACTTACAACCCGAACTCCGGGGCCTCGTCGCTCGCCAACTGCGTCTCCACGGACGCAGGCCACTACACCTCGACGGAGGGCATGTCCTCGCAGTCGGGATGCGCAGAGGGCACCTACCAGCCCATCACCGGCCAGGACTCCTGCCTCGATGCCGATCCGGGTCACTTCGTCCCCGCCATGGAATCGACCACTCAAGCCCAGTGCCAGTTGGGGACCTTCCAACCTGATACGGGCGCCTCCAGTTGTCTGGACGCCGAGCCCGGCAACTACGTCGACAGCAATGGCTCGGCATCACAGACTCCGTGCCCTCCAACTACGTACAATCCAGCGACTGGCTCCGGCGACCGCGATGACTGCATCGACGTCGGCCCCGGCCATTACTCCGACATCGCGGGCCTAGCCGACCAGATCGAGTGCGCTCCCGGTACCTACCAGCCGAACTCAGGCCAGACCACCTGCCTTGACTCGGACCCGGGGTACTTCGTCACCTACAGCGGCTCGACCTCCCAGTCCCCCTGCCCCGCAGGGACCTACAACCCGTCCACAGCCTCGGGCAGTGCCGCCGGCTGCTTGGCCGCGGACGCAGGGCACTACGTCGACGGCCAAGCCAGTTCAGAACAGACACCCTGCAGCCCGGGCGCCTACCAGTCTGCAGTGGGCCAACTCTCATGCTCGGAGGCGATGCTCGGTCACTACGTGCCCGACGAGGGCCAGGCCGAGCAGTTGCCAGCACCCCTGGACACATATGCCGTAGGAACCGGCAGCAGCAGCGTGGAGAACTGCCCGGAGAGCCATATCACGCTGCAGGTGGGTGCCGACTCAGAGGACGACTGCTACCTGGACACCGACGGAGACAGGACTCACGACGTCGTCGACTCAGACGACGACGGAGACGGCATCGATGACGGGATGGACCTGTGCCCTCTGGGCCTGATGGGATGGTCCAGCAGCCCCGGCTCGGACAACGACGCTGACGGTTGCAAGGATACTGATGAGGATGCGGATGATGACAACGACGGCTTCCCGGACGACGCCGACGCCCTGCCGTTCGACCCCGAGGAGTGGTACGACAACGACATGGACGGGCTGGGCGACAACGAGGACCCCGATGACGACAACGACGGGCTCACCGACGCCCAGGAGGCCGAGCTGGGGACCAACCCGAAGGACACCGACACCGACGACGACGGCTTCAACGACGCGCTCGACGCGTTCCCTACCGACGCCGCCGAGTGGGCCGACTCCGACGGGGACGGCTACGGCGACAACGGCGACGCCTTTCCCCACGACGCCACAAAGCACCTCGAGGAGGATCTGCTCGGGAAATACGGATTCGTGTTCGGGGCTCTGGCCGTCATTCTCGTGCTGGGCCTCGGAGGCTGGATGGCGATGCGCCGCAAGGACACTCCGACCATCACCGAGGCCGCAGAGCACACCGAGAGCGTGGCCGCTGATTCTCGGGCGATGCAGGAGTCGGAGCCCATGGAGGAAACCGAGCCGATGACGGAGGAGACTGCCGATACCGACCAGTTCCTCCAGGAGCTGGAGGAGGAGCTCGAGCGGTCTTCGGCGCCGGCCCACGCTAAACTGAACGAGCAGGGCCAGTTGGTCTGGGTCGACGACTCGGGCACGGTCTTCGCCCAGGACCCGGATGGAAGCGTCATGACCTTCGATGCGGCCACCGGTTCATGGAAGCCCCTCGAGTAGCCGAATCAGTGGGTGCCCACTGAGTCGCTAAGACAGCGAATCACTCTACTTTACGGACGTTGACGGCATTGGGTCCCTTCGGCCCCTCGCCGACTTCGAACTCGACGGCGTCGCCATCCGCGATCGTCCCCTCGACCGCAGTCTTGTGAACGAAGAGGTCCTCACCGTCTTCCTGTTCTATGAATCCGAATCCTTTTACTCTGTTAAACCACTTTACTGTACCCTGAGGCATATTTTGACTGCGCCACACTCATACTACTTCATCTAAACTGTCTGCGGATTCCGGGGTGGGTATTCTAAAAGATGCACCCCGACTCACCAGATAATCGCATTTGCACCCCAGGCTAGGCCGCCGCCGAAGGCCACTGTGACAACTAGGTCCCCCGATTCTATCAGTCCCTCATCGCGCGCCTCACGCAAAGCGATGGGCACACTGGCGCCGGCGGTGTTGCCGTACTTGTGCAGGTTCGTGAACGTCTTTTCCATCGGCAGCCCGAGATTCTCCATACCCGCCTTGATGATGTTCAGATTGGCCTGATGCGCGATGATCAGGGCGACGTCGTCCAGTGAGTGACCGACCCGCTCGAGAACGCCACGAACCGCCTGAGGGAAAGCCTCGGTGGCGAAGTCCCACACAGCAGGCCCATCCATGTGGAAGTACTGGTCCCCGTCCTCGAAGCCCGGGGACGGAATCGGCTTCTTGACTCCGCCCGCCGGGATCACGATGACCTCAGCTCCGGCGCCGTCGGACATCATCCAGCTTCCGAGCAGGCCCCTGTCTTCGCCCACCTCCTGCAGGACCGCTGCCCCGGCACCGTCGCCGAAGAGGACGCACGTCGTGCGATCCTCCCAGTTGAGTATTCGGCTGTAGACCTCGGCGCCCACGACCAGCACGTTGTCGTATCCCGGGGTGCCCGCGAAGCGCGCGCCGACGTCGAGCGCTTGTACCCAGCCGGCGCACACCGCGTTGATGTCGAATGCCGCCGCCTTGGGGCAGCCGAGCTTGTGCTGTGTGATGCCGGCTGTCGAGGAGAGTGGCACGTCGGGTGAGGAGGTAGCGAGGATGAGCATGTCAACATCCTCGGGTCCGATCCCGGCTTCGTCCATGGCCTGCTCGCAGGCGACGACCGCGAGGTCGCTGGTGCAGACGTCTTCCGCGGCGATCCTGCGCTCCTTGATCCCGGTCTTGGCGGCGATCCACTCGTCGCTGGTGTCTAAGATCTCAGCCCAGTCGTCGTTGGTCATGACCTTGGGGGGCACGTATGCGCCCAAGCCGACGATGCCCGCAGGTGCCATGCTGGACCGCTTCGCCCAAGAGCGGACTTTCACTCTTGCTGCATCAGTCGTGCTTGACACAGACGTTCATGGCCTCGGAGAAGAATCCCAGGCTCCATTTGCCGCCCTCACGGCCCACTCCGCTGTCCTTGACGCCACCGAACGGGACGCGCAGGTCCCGGTGGAGCCAGGTGTTGACCCAGACCATCCCGGTGTCGATGGCCTCGGAGACCCTCCTGCCCTTGTCGAGGTCACTCGTCCAGACGCTTCCGGCCAGTCCGTATCGGGTGTTGTTGGCGATGGCCACCGCCTCGTCCTCACTGCTGAACGGGTGAATCGTGACGACCGGCCCGAAGATCTCCTCGGTGGCGCAGCGCGAGTCCGGGCTCAGGCCCTCGATGACCGTGGGGGCCATCCAGTTGCCGCCCTCGAAGCCGGATGGTACACAGGACGTGCCTCCGGTCAGCAGGGCCCCGCCCTCCCGCTTTGCCAGTTCGACGTAGCCCTGCACCTTGGCGAGGTGAGACTCGGAGATGAGTGCGCCGAGGTCGGTGGCTTCGTCAGAGGGGTCACCGATTCGCATCTCCTCGACGGCTTCGACGAAGCGGTCTCGGAACTCGTCGTAGGCTGAGTCCTCCACCAGCACTCTAGAGCCGCACAGGCAGACTTGGCCCTGGTTCAGGAAGCCCGCGCGCACGACCCCTGCCACAGTGGATTCCATGTCGCAGTCGGCGAAGACGATGCTCGAGTTCTTGCCGCCGAGCTCGAGGCTGAGTTTCTTGAAAGCCGGAGCGGCCGATGCCGCCACCTTCTCCCCGGTGGCCGTCCCGCCGGTGAATGATACTAGGTCGACGTCAGAGTCGGCGACCAGAGGCGCGCCAGCGCCCGCGCCGTCGCCGTGGACGAGGTTGACCACGCCGGCAGGCAGGCTGACCTCGTCTATGACCCGCATCAGCAGGTCAGCGGTCAGCGGGGTCAGTTCGCTTGGCTTGCACACCACGGTGTTACCCATGCCGATGGCGGGAGCCACCTTCCAAGAGAGCAGGTAGAGTGGTAGGTTCCACGGGGTGATCAGAGCACCGACCCCCACCGGCTTGTTGATGACGTAGTTGGTCGCGTTCGCCATCTCGAAGATCTCGTGCTCGTGCTCGCGCAGCATCCCGGCGAAGAAGCGAAAGTTGGACACCGAGCGGTGGGCGTCCACCCCTCGGGCGAGGGTGATCGGCTTGCCGGTGTCGCGACTCTCCAGCGTGGCGACCTCCTCGTAGCGCGCTTCGAGCGCGTCAGCGATGCGGTCCAGCCAGTCGGCACGCTCGGAGTGGCTCAGCGCGCCCCAGGCGGGCTGGGCGGCGCGAGCGGCAGCGACGGCAGCGTCGATGTCGGACGCATCGGACAGCGGTACGCGGCAGATGTGCGAGCCCGTCGCGGGTTCGAGGTTGTCCAGCCACTGGCTACTGGAGTGAGCGACGAACTGCCCACCGATGTAGTTGCGCAGGTCGTCCATGTCAGTCCTCCATCTCGGAGCCCTCATTGGAGAACGGGTCCGCCCTGGTCATCGCCGTGGAGTACTCCTTCCAGTCTAGCGTGAAGCGGTCTCTGTCGGGGTCCCACTCGTCCCATGTGACGACGCCCTCGAGCTCGTCGAGATACTGCGGCGGCACTATCCCCGGGACGATGAACGCCTTCTGGCGATAGAGCGGGTAGGGGTTGCGCAGGTGGATTCCCAGCACTCCTAGGACCGCACGTGCGACGTACCAGGTCGCTTGGCTGTTCCAGCCATGTGCGATCTTGATGACGATGCCGAGCCCGTTCGGCCAGTCGGGGTGTATGATCGAGAGACCGAGCAGGCCGTCCGCGCCCTCCTTCGCGAGCAACTGCCCGTCGCCCGCCTTCAGGCAAGTCGAGTCGAGTCTGTTGAAGCCGCCAATCAGGTCCGGGTGCCTGTTCATCGCCTCCCAGATCCAATCCTCGTCCTTCTCCCGGACGAGGCCGGCGAACATCACTGCGAGCTCGTCCACTGTGTTCGAGACGGTCGGCAGCCCGCATCCGTCCTTGGCCACCCTCTGTGGCTCCCAGTCTGGCTTGTCCATAATCCGGCGAAGCACATCGAGGTACATCGGGAACCAAGGCGCGCTCGGAAGGGTGTAACCAGCCCGGTTTATTCCCATCCTGCGCAGCGCCTTGAGCATCGCCGCGTGCTCTCCCGAGCAGGTGTGGAACCAGCGGCGGGGACGTCTGACCTGACGGCCGAATTGGATGAGCGGGACGTCGAGGGGGCACTGCATCAGCCCCCATTCGGATTCGGTCAGAAGCGATTGCGCGGCAGCCACGTGCTCGGTGTCGCCGTTGTGCGAGGAGCAGGCGATGGCCTTCTGCTCCCAGCTCAAGCTCTCTGCGGCCAGCGCCTCTTGGAAGGTCTTCATCATCAGCGGTTTCATCATCGAGCGCCCGTAGATCAGCACGTTACCGCCGAAGGAGTGGACGATCTCGGTGCCGTGGGCCCAAGAGATGGCGCCGTGGATGGTGTTCTCGGAGATGTCCATGCGACGGAAGTCGACCAACGGCTCCCACTCGACGTCACGCCCGGTGGCGATGCCCTCATGCTGCTCGCCCAGTGGGTTTGTCGGGTAGATGGCCGAGCCCGGTCTGCCGGGGGTCACGCTGGATGGCCGGCCGCTGTCGTCCTCGCTCATCTCAGGCGCCTCCGTTGACACGCGGTGCGACCTTGGTCATGAACGCCGTCATGTTCCTCTTGACGCGCTCGCTGTCGTGGTTGAAGAAGTCGAACCAGCACATCAGGCGGTCGTCGGGATGGAATCTCTCGAGAATCTGCTGGCCGACACGCTCGACGTTGCCGATCACAGCATTGTCCGTCGCCCGCTCGACCTTGGCGGGGTCAATCGTACCCTCCAAAGCGCTCCAGTAGGTCGAAAGCGCGGCTTTCGCCTCCTCCATCGCTGCAGCATCCTGCTCGTCTGGAGTGAGCCCCTCCTCGTCGTTGACGAAGACCATGATGGTGCGCGGCATCATGCTGCGCTCCCATGGGCCTCCATCAGGGTGGTAGTGCTCCCTGAACCTGTCATGGGTCTGTTCGATGATGTGAGGCGGCGTGATGCTGAGATTGAACACTTGGACCGGCCTCAGCTTGTTCACCTCGGCCTGTAGCTTCGAGTCGTGGCTGCCCAGCACGAGGTTGAGCAACTCTCGGCGCCACTCCTGCGGGATCGTCTTGATCTCCTCAAACGAATACCTTGGATCGATGGGCACCTCGTCGGGTGCCACATCGAGGCCCCGGCATTCGACCGCGGCCAGCTGTACTCTCCCCCAATCTTCGTCCGAGCGGAAGTTGGCTCGGGTCAGGACCGTGGGCCGAATCATGTCGCTGGAGATGACCTCGCCGTTCAGCAGGCGCAGGAAAATCTCAGAGGCTTCTGCGAAGATCTGGCCGCGCAGGGCCGGCCATGCTGCCTCCTCGACCACGTCGCGCGGAACGATGCCATAGGGGCGCGCCATGAACTCGAAGCGGCCGGCTGAGAATCCTACGTGCAGACGGCGGGACTCAGACGGGTCGAGGCCGTGCAGGGCGAGGAACGCCCCGACGCGCTCGGCTTGCGCGATCGGACCGCCCGAGCCTAGGATGGACATCACCGCGCTGCCGACCTCCATTCGCTCGGTGCGCGCGAACATGGTCTGAGCGACCTGGAAGAAATCGGTGCACAGCCCGACCTCGCCGGGGAAGTGAGGGACCACAGGCTCGTTGTTGCGCTTCTGGACCTCGGTGGAGAGGTGGGCCTGAGCGACCCAACCGACACCGAACCCCAGTTCGTCGGCGAGCTCGACCTGATCGAAGAAGCCGGCGAACATCTCGCTTTCGGAAGGGGTGTAGCCGGAGGTGTCCGGGGTCTGCGAGATCGAGAAGAAGATGTCGAACCGCACAGCGGGACCCCCATTCAAATTGAACGCATTCTCCCGCCATCGACTGCCAGACTGATGCCGCGAACAGCGCCACTGCTGGGCAAGCAGAGCCAAGTGACCGCAGCAGCGGTCTCCAGGGGGTCGATGAGACGCTGGATGGGCACCCCGCTCATCCAATCGTCGCGAACGTCCTCGACGGGCTTGCCCGTGTGCTCCGAGATCGATGCGGCCAGCGAGCCCAGCCGGTCGGTGTCGGTGAACCCCGGCATGATGTTGTTGATGGTCACGCAGGGGGGCAGCTCGCGTGACAGCGACTTGGCCCACGAGGCCATCGCCCCGCGCAGCGTGTTGGAAAGTCCGATGTTGTCGATCGGCTCGCGCACTGAGGTCGAGATGATGTTGACGATGCGCCCGGTCCCAGCCTCTTCCATCCCGGGAACCAGGGCTTGCGTGATGGTGTGAGCTGCGTGAAGGTGGCGCCGAAACGGACCTTCGAAATCCTCCAGTGTATTCTCCAGCAGAGGTCCACCGGGAGGGCCCCCTGAGTTGTTCAATAGAATGTGTATCGTACCGAGACTGGCGACGGCCTCGCGCACCGCATCCACGTCCTCGAGGTCGAGAGCCACGGCCTCGTGGCCCTCTCCGTGCATTTCAGCGACCAGCGAGTCGAGAGCGTCTGCGGAGCGCGCGCAGGCGACCACCCGAGCGCCTGCGCGAGCGAGCATCAGCGCGCAAGCCCGCCCGATGCCCTTCGAGGCACCGCAAACCAGAGCAGTCCGTCCGTCCAGGACGCCATCAGCGAAGGGAAATCCGTCACTGAGCAGTTCATTTGTCATTTTCTCACCTAATCCACGTAATGAGCGTATGTCTGGTCGCCAAGTTTCTGGTAAACCACCTCGAGCACCTCATCCGACGCATTGCGGAAGGTAGGGTGCTCGCTATCACCTTGTGGTCGGCGCATCTCGTCCCATCGGCCGTCCTCGTATGCCATCAATGCCTCCTTCATCAAGACTCCAGCCAGAGCCAGTGTTTCGTAGCACAGATCCTCGTACGTCATGCCCCTCTTCACCGGGACTTCGCGCCTTAGCAGCATCTCGCCGGTGTCTATGCCGTTGTCGCAGAAGTGGCACGTCGAGCCGATCCTGATGTCGTGGTAGACCGACCACGCGGGTGAGGCCGAGCCCCTGCAATCGGGGAGAAAACCCGGATGCGCGTTGATGACCCCGTCCTTGGGGTAGTCGAGAATTTCGCCACGGATGATTCGGGTGCCACCGAAGACGATGAGGTCGAGCTCCATGCCTTCGAGGTGAGGCATCACCTCGGGCGAGTTGTGGATCGGGACGGTGACGAGCGGGATGCCGTTTTCGGCGGCTTGTTCAGCGATCGAGGGTGCTATCGGGTTGCCCTCGATGCGCTTGAGGAACTTCTCACGCTCCTCGTCGCCGACCACCGAGTCCTCCTCGATTATGATTTGCGGCACGAAGCCCCCTGAGAGGATCTGCCGCAACATCTCGCGGCCGTACGGGTGCTCCTTCAGGAGCAAATATGCGAATCTCGGCTTGGCCATGTGCCCCGTTTCGCGGAGGGGCCTTAGATACCCGTTATTTTCGGTCGTATCTTCAATCCAACCAGCTTCACGATTTCATAGGTTGAAAAGGACACCCGGGTAAGCGCGAGTCATGACCGTCCTCGTCCCCCACCCCTCGGCCGAACGTGGCCATGTCGACCACGGGTGGCTCGACGCGTACCACTCCTTCTCGTTCGCGCGCTGGTACGAGCCCCACCACCTCGGCATCGGTCCCCTCCGGGTGTTGAATCAAGACCGCATCGAGGGAGGCAGGGGCTTCGGTGCACACGGCCACGACAACATGGAAATCGTCTCCATCGTCCTCTCGGGCGCAATCGAGCACGAGGACAGCAGCGGGACGCACAGCGTCATACGGCCCGGCGAGATCCAGATCATGTCCGCCGGGATCGGCGTCGTCCATTCCGAGATGAACCACCTCGAGGACGAAACCACGGAGTTACTCCAGATCTGGATACGCCCCGACGAGAACGGCCTGCCGATGAGCTACCAGCAGGTGCAGGCTGACCCCCTCATCGGAGAATCCCTGCCCTGCCTAGTCAGCCCGGAGGGCGGTGAGCGCGCGCTTCGTATCCATCAGGATGCCTACCTGTACGGCGGCGCATTCACCAATGAAAGCCAGGCGTCCCACATGATAGCCGCCGGGCGCGTCGGGTACCTCCATGTCGCGAAGGGCACTGCCGTTGTGAACGGGGAGGCCTACGGGCCGGGCGACGGTGCCTACATCGTCGAGGGCGGCGAGGTCGAAATCGAGGGCCGGAGCGACCAAGGCTACCTCCTCCTGTTCGACCTCATAGGTCAGTGAGGTTCAGACTCACGAGCGTTTGGAAACTCGACGAATAGGTATTTCACCAATCATTCAAACGTCGGGCTGAGGCGAAACGTCGGTGGAGTCGAACCTCAAGTGCCCTGAGTGCGGACATCTCGAGAAACTGGAGATGCCGACCGACCAGTGCATCTTCTTCCACCCCTGCTCAGGATGTGGGACCGTACTCAAGCCACTCCCTGGCGACTGCTGCGTCTTCTGCTCCTTCGGCGATGTGTCGTGTCCGCCTAAGGCCGCTGAGTAAGGACTGTCTGGCCGACGTGCATCACTGGTGCAGACAGTAAAGTAAATGTAACTTTGACACTCTCAAGGGATACACGTCTCTAGGGGTATGATGGATGGGAGAAATGCTGCATAGGTTGCACGTTTCCCATTATCCGCCCAACGAGGAGATTGCGAACGTTATCACCCATGGACTGGGGGTCATCCTAGCCAGCGTAGGCCTGTACTTCCTTGCCGGCGAGGCGTATCTGACCGGTGATCCGTGGAAACTGTGGTCGTGCGTGACTTTCGGTCTGTGCATGATCGCTTGCTACCTTTGCTCTACCCTGTATCATGCCGTTACGAATCTTGAATTGAAGCATAGGATGAGGATCGCTGATCACATTGGGATTTACCTGCTGATCGCTGGTTCCTACACCCCCTTCGTCCTGGTGAACCTCCGTGGTTGGATCGGTTGGACGTTCTTCGTCATCATCTGGGGTTGCGCTGTGCTCGGGATCGTCATCAGAGTCACAAATCGTCGGGTCCCGAACTATGTCTCAGCGGCGCCTTATCTCATAATGGGGTGGCTTGCAGTCATTGCGATCAAACCGCTGTTCGACTCCGTGGGCTGGGACGGGTTGGGGCTGATTCTGCTCGGTGGGGTGTTCTACTCGACCGGGGTCGTGTTCTACTTGTCGAAGAGAATCCCATTCAACCATGCCATCTGGCATTTGTTCGTCCTCGCGGGAAGCATCAGCCATTACTTCGCGGTATTGTCCGAGGTCGTACCGCATTGAAACTGCGTCCTCGCGGGCGCTATCCGTCACCACTTTTCGAAGCTGAACCAGACCCGTTCGCCGCTGAACAGTCGTTCCTCCGGATTCCACGGGAAGAATATTACGACTTGGAACTCGACCTCCTCGTTGGTGGCCTGGAAACCCAGCCAATCCTGTTCGTGCGTGCCGGTGACACGCGCCTCCTCAACCACGCCCTGCGGACCGATGACGATGCTAGTGAGGCGGAAATCGATGTCGGGGAATGCCCCCAGCAGTCGCTCGTAGAACTCGGTCGCGCCCTCATGCCCCTCAAAAGTGCGGTCGAGCTGCGGCAACTCGTAGCGGCAGTCGGGCGTCAATGTCGACAGCAGCCCCTCGATATCCCGGTCGTCCTCCGCCAGCGAGTGCGCTTTCCAGAGGTCCCGAATGGCGTCATATTCAGCAGGGTCGAGCGGTCGCTCGAGCAGCTCTCGCGCTGCGGCATGCCGGTCTTCGAATTCCGAATCTCCCTCCAGGGCCATCTCTCATCCCCTCCGCAGGAATCCGAAGGCCGTGGCGCCGAGCACCGCACCGAGCAGGCCGCCGGTCAGGACGGCACCGAAGACGCCACCGACCAACGCGCCGACTGTCAGCCCCATGCAGCAGCCGATCATCCCGCCGAACAAGCCCCCTATGGCGTCCACGTCCATGATGACCGGAGGGCGGCGGAGTCAATGAACCCCGCTTATCTTGACCTCGACAGAAAAAAGAAAAGCATCGTGGAACCCTTTGAAGAAAGGGTTTGACTCTCGTGAGTCCGGAAGCTCAGGGGTTTAGATCCACGATATCCGACCCGTCCTGGAGGCGTTAGTGGTTCATTTGAGCACGCTATCCATGATAGCGAGTTGCATCCGGACAGGGGTGAGCCGGGTAATCAGCGGCATAGGCTTGTTCATCAGGCCAGGAATCACCTCACGCCGCCCTTTCCGCATCGCCTTGACACCTACAGCCGCTACCTTGTGGGCACTGACGGCGCTCATCATCACCATCGATCCCATATTCAATCCTGCAGCCTTCTGGAATCCAGTAACTACGGGACCGGGGCAGAGAGCGGTGACGGAGACACCCTTGGGCTTGAGTTCGTGGCGCAGCGCGCGGGAGTAGCTCAGGACATAGGACTTCGTTGCGCAGTAGGTTGCCATGCTCGGCCCGGGTTGGAAAGCAGCGATCGAAGCAACATTTAGAATTCTGCCCGACTTCTTCGCAGCCATCTGTTTCCCATAGTGGTGAGATAGGTGAGTCAGAGTCCGAACATTGAGGTCGACCATCGCCAATTCGCCCTTCACATCAAGGTCTATGTGATTACCTGACGTTCCAAAACCAGCATTGTTCACCAGGATGTCGACGTCACCTGCTCTTCTGATGAGTTCCTCTACACCCGCTGAGCCGGACAGATCTGCTGTGACGACCTCAACGGTCGTGCCGTGTGAGGTCGTGAGTTCCTCAGCGAGGGCTTCGAGCTCCGTTCGTCTCCTGGCGCATATCACCAAGTCGCAATCCTGCGCCGCCAGCACTCTCGCAATTTCTCGCCCGATTCCACTCGATGCGCCAGTAACCAAAGCTCTCTCTCGATTCATGCTCGAACTTATGGGGAGTCGTATTTTATGTTCATTGGTCTGTACCTCTGAGCTTCCGGACTCACGAGGATTCACATTCACCCCGCCCCCCCTGTTCTCATTCATTAGCCGGCCATTCAAGTCCGCCCTCATGCTTGGTGAATGCGAACACGAATACCTAGAGCCCAATGAGGAAGAGATTGTGCAGTGCTCCGAGGACTACATCCTCTTCAGAGTAGCCTGCATCCGCTGTGGGATGGTGGGTTTTGCCGGTGGAGATATTTCCTGGAACCCGACTTATTGGGAGGACGAGGCTCCAGAATCAGATTCACAACCTCACAACCCAATCCCCCGCGGTTGACTCACGAGAGTCAACGCCTCGTTCAGGAGGCGGTCGCATGACGCTACACCGACTGCCAGAACAAAACCACAGTCAGTGCGAGTACGAGGACCACAATCGCAAGGAATCCGAACCACAGCAGCGTGCCCTCGATGTAGTCCAGTCTGACCATCGCTCGACACCTCATTCCCTGTCTGGGGGGCCGAGTTAGTTCAAACAGTTGGTGAGACATTAGCCAAACGAGGAATAATAAAATGTGGAATGGCGGGGAGAGAATTATGGCGAATAGTGAATATCGTGATGAAGCCAGCACCGATATTGGACGTGGACCGGATTTCGTGTTTGTTTCAATTGGATTGTTTATCATTTTAATGGCAATAGGCGCTGTTGCCTTTTTTGGTGGATTTTATGTCATGGACGAATGGGATTCAAAGGATTGGCCCGAAACCGAGGTCCTAGCTATCGGACAAGATTATACTGCGGATGAGGGCACACAAATATTTTTCTACAATTATTCTGTTGATGGCGCCGAGTACAATTCTACCTTCAGTTGTGACTTCAATGTGCATGGGGAGTCAGAACAAACACAGGGAGGCTCTGGAGGGGTGGACCCGTGGCAAACCCAATGCTTACAGGATAGCGAATATTATCTGGACCTGGAATCGGTTGCATACAACCCTGATGATCCGTCTGAAATAGACGTTTATCCTGGTTTTACATACAGAATGATATTCGAGGTATATGGTCCTAAATTAGCCCCTAGTGTATTCATATTGGTGGGAATCGTAATCGCTTTGAGAGGTGTGTTCGGCCCATCGTTTGGGCCTTGGGCATTTGTAGCGGGTAAGATAATCGGAATCAATGGAGAGATAACCGACCTTTCGAGTGATGAAAGTAAGGAATAGAGCATCAACTAAGCAATTCTGGTTGATAGACTCTCGTGAGTCTAAACCCACTGGTTCGCTTTCGGTGAGAACAGTGGTTCGTTCGTAGCCCTAAAATGGGTAGGCACAGAGGGTAGCCTGGTC
>PSPG01000005.1:0-1637 GCA_003193925.1 Candidatus Thalassarchaeum betae | reverse complement strand
TATTCCCATAAATTCGAGTTTTCCCATGACCCTGACAGGAGGTGCCAGCCTTGAACGGTTGGTTCGTCAGTGGCCGGGCTATGTCCTCGTGGATCTAAACCCCTGAGCTTCCGGACTCACGAGGATTCGCCAGAAAAATCGTCGCATGACGCTACACCAGGGAACGGCTCCAGGAGATCAGCACCATGAGCGCCAGGACTGCCACAGAACCCCACAGGAGTCGTCCCCACGGGACGCGGTCCAGGTCGCTCGGTGATTCGATATCGGTTCGGCCCATCACAGGCGGCACCCCCATTATGCGTCACCACTTCCGCCTGAATCCGAGCTTGCGGCGTCGCAGGTGGAAGCCGCAGATGCGGCACGTTCCCCGGGCGCGGGCCATGTTGGACCGATGGCGTCGTGAGCCTTGAATCCTCGTGGGTCAATACGGGCGGACTACAAACCCATTAATTCAGAAATTGCTAACCCATGGGTCTAAGCAGATACCCATTGATTAGACTGGGTCACCTTAAAGGCCTGAACTGCAATGAATGCCCCCGCCAACTGCGGAGCTATATGTAACCAGAGAACCTCTGTTAATTTTAATTTTCCAACTGCAACTAAAGAAATAGATACAGCAGGGTTGAATGAAGCCATAGATACTACACCCACAGTAAGTGTTCCCGCAAATACAACTGATGCTATTGCGAAGCCGAAGTAATGATTTCCAGAAGTTTTCTCTGAAGTAGCTACATTCAATATTACAAATACTAAGGCAAAAGTAAACAATAATTCTGCTAATAGAACAGATGAATCATTATGACTGCTTAGCAACGAGACTGCCTCTAATGGTATTTGGTACTCTTCAGTATAGATTTGTATAGATACTATAGCACCAGTGATTCCAGCAAGAACCTGTGTGGAAATATATGGTAACACATCTGATTTATCACAGGCACCTCTAATCCAGATTCCCATCGTCACTGCCGGATTGAAGTGAGCCCCGGAGATATGTCCAAGTCCGTATATCATTACCATTAATGTTGCAGCAATTGGGAAAGCTGGATGAGTTGAAGATGAAGATCCGAATACTGCAGTGAGACAAATGGTCAGAGTTAGAAAGAAGGTTCCGATGAATTCGGCTATCAGCTTTTGTTGGAGTGTATGCTCGGTCATATCCTTGGTGCTAATCGAACACTCATCAACATTTGTTAACATATTCTTGGTTCAAATTACTAGATTGAAACTATTATCACACCCAGTTTTCTAGGATTAATCAAGCCCACGGATTTCGGATGGGACCCCCTTGCAAACAGGGGCATTCGTAAGGGTACCCACTGTTTCTACAAATATTAGGGCTCTGAACGAACCACTGTTTCTATGTTTTCTAACCAGTGTTTCCATTGATATGATTCACTGTTGTAAGGGTAGCGAATGAGTCGCCCCTCAGTCCAAACATAGACTCTCCAGAAGAGTTTTGGGCAAGTGAATATAAAGGAACAACACGAAGAATTTCGATTATGATGAAAGAGAGAGACGAATTGTTGGAGAAAGGATACGAAGCAGTCACGTGAACTAGCGAGTCCCGAAGAACACGGTGAGGGCGAAGGAATGGCGATTTTCCACAACGCAGTCGAGTATGTCCGTAAATCGTGCTA
>PSPG01000004.1 GCA_003193925.1 Candidatus Thalassarchaeum betae | reverse complement strand
GGTGCAGCAGCTGGGAAGGGTGGGGTTGTTCGCCCATTAAAGGGGATCGTGAGATGGGTTTAGACCGTCGTGAGACAGGTTTGTTGCTTTGTGGTTGAGGCGTATCAGGTGCCTGATCGGAAGGGCCCTTTAGTACGAGAGGAACGAGGGCTCGGAGCCACTAGTTTACCAGTTGTCCGGCAGGGCAATGCTGGGTAGCCACGCTCTAGCGGATAAGAGCTGAAAGCATCTAAGCTCGAAGTCGCCCGAAAGACGAGGCACCTCAGGGGACTCGTAGAAGACGAGTTTGATAGACAGCGGGTGTAAGTACCGAGGTTCGCCGAGGTATTCAGCCCAGCTGCACTAACCCCCCGAGCATCCAATTAGATCTACAACACCAAGGCCCTTGTGGGCCTCTGTCCAATAGCGCATATCAATTCACATTCGAAGGATGAGTTGTGCACGGCCACAGCGGAGGGGTTCTACCCGGTCCCATACCGAACCCGGAAGTCAAGCCCTCCTGCGTCGACTCCTGTACTGTGGCGCGAGAGCCCACGGGAACGTTCGTCGCTGTGCCACTCTCCTTCACCCCCCGCACCAAAAACGAGATTACAGGCAGAGCCATAGTCCAAGATATCCAGGTGGAACCATGTCGATTACTACTGGAGACATACTCGGCCACACCCATGTCGGAGTCTACCTGTCCGTGATCGACGACATCCTGTTCCACCCACGTTCGCTCGATGAGGCGGCTGTAGAGGAGCTGGAGTCAGCCTTTGACATGGAGATGCATCCGTTCTTCGTGGGCGGCTCGTCTCTGCTCGGCAGCCTCCTGAGGGGAAACAGCAGGGGCATCGCCGTCGCGGACATCGCCACCGAGGAGGACCTGGACGAACTGACCAGCTTCTGCGACGTCGTCGTGATGGAGAGCGGCGTCAACGCCGCTGGCAACCTAATCGAGTGCAACCGGCACGGGGCGGTGGTCAGCCCAGTCGTGCCTCAGGCGGGCGTGGATATGATCGGCGAGGTCCTGGGCGTCGATGCGATTCGCTGCAAAGTAGCAGGCCATGACACCGTGGGCAGCATGCTGGTCGCCAACGGCAAAGGAGTCCTCGCACACCCTGACATCTCGAAGGCAGAGGCCGAGGCCATCGAGGCTGCGATGAAGGTCCCGGTGATGGTCGGGACCGTGACCTTCGGCTCGCCTCACGTCGGCGCAGGCTGCGCAGCCAGCGACACGCATGCGCTCGTAGGCTCGGGCTCCACAGGCCCGGAGCTGAACCGAATCGAGGACGCCCTCGGCCTGATCTAGTAGCCGAAGAGGCCGTAGTCGATATCGGCGTCCTTGTCGATGAGGGAAGTGACTGCTGGCATTGGGTACTTCAGCCCGGTCGCGGTGTTGAACAGGACGACCGTGTCGTCCTCGCCGATCATGCCCTTCTCGAGAGCGACCTTGCAGGCAGCAGCCGTGGCAGCGCCCTCGGGGCACATCAGCAACCCGTCCTCATGCCCAATTGCCTCCACCATGCGATGTATCTCCTCGTCGCTGACAGCGATCGCGAATCCACCGGACTCTCGGACGGCCCTCAGTATGAGGAAGTCGCCTAGGGCGGCAGGGACTCTGATTCCCGATGCGTCGGTCTCGGCGTCCTCCCAGAACTCGGCGAACTCCTCGCCCTCCTCCCAGGCCCTGACAATCGGTGCGCAGCCGGTAGACTGCACTGCGACCATTCGGGGAAGTTTGCAGTCTATCCAGCCCAACTCAGTCAGTTCCGCGAAGGCCTTCCACATCCCGATGATGCCGGTTCCACCGCCAGTCGGGTAGAATATGACATCAGGTAGTTGCCAGCCCATCTGCTCGGCGAGTTCGATTCCCATCGTCTTCTTGCCCTCTATCCTGTAAGGCTCCTTGAGGGTTGAGACGGAGAACCACCCAACCTCGTCCGAGCCCTCGGAGATGATTCGACCGCACTCCCCGATGAGGCCGTTAACGAGGTGGGTGTCACCGCCTTGGGCCTTGGTCTCCTGCGAGTTGATCTCAGGTGTGTTGTACGGGCACAGGATGGTGGTCCTGATGCCCGCCCTGCTGGCGTAGGCGGCGAGAGCGGAGCCTGCATTCCCATTGGTCGGAACGGCTAGATGGCTGATGCCGAGCTGCTTGGCCATGGAAACGGCCAGAGCCAGCCCCCGCGCCTTGAACGAGCCAGTCGGTAGCCGCGACTCGTCCTTCACCAGCACCTTGCCCGGTCGGGCTCCCAGCGTGTGGGCCGAGCGCTCGAGGCTGACGAGGGGCGTGATGACCTCTCCCAATGAGATTCGGTCTGCGGGGTCGTCTACGGGCAGTAGGGGCGAGTACCTCCAGAATCCCGGCTCGTCCGAGGACTCGATGTCCTCTCTCTGCACTTCGTCTCCCAGCCTGCCGAGGTCGTACCTCACCAGGAGGGGCTTGCCAGCATCGGACACGGTGTGCAATCCATCGGCCTCGTAGCGCTGCCCGGTGTACGCGCATTCGAGATGGCTGACGTACGAAGCCATGCACTGACTGCGCAGCTTGATTTGATGAACATACCGCAGTCAGATGGCGGTGGGAGCGACGTGATCGTCGTCCTTGTCCTCGGACTTTCTGACCCTGTTCCACACCGAGGTCATCAGTTCGTCGTGATGCCCCTCGCAGTAGTGGAACCTGTGGTAGGCCTCTCTGAACGAGTAGGCCTTGCTGCCTGTGGCGACTAGGAATCCTTCGGGTGATAGGCGGCTGATCTGCACACCGTCCTCTTTGCATTCCGGATAGCCACACGTCGGCATGCAGATTCCTCCGAATCAATACTATTGAACTCTCTGAATCAGCCTTGGTTCTACTCGGGTGGCTCAATAACCACCAGCGGGACATTGGCTTCGACGCTCTCTCCCGATTCGCAGTTGACCTCCGTCACCGTTCCCGAAAGCGGCGCTTGGATCTCGTTCTGCATCTTCATGGCCTCGAGGATTATCATGACATCGCCCTCTTTGACCTCGTCTCCCACCGTGACGTGGAGCGAGATGACCTTGCCGGGTATCGTTGAGGATATGGTCCCGGAGCGCTTCTTTCCGCGCCCGCCGCCAGCGGAGCGTCTGGAAGCCCCGAAAGACGGGCCCCCTTCGACCTGTATGGAGAATCTCCGCCCCTCGATCTCGACGTTCCAGACGTCTCCGTCCCTCTCGAGGTCGACCTCGAACTCCTCGCCATCGACAGTGACTCTGCGCTTTTCACCCACTGGCTCACCTCGGCGTGCTCCTACGCGTGCGCGCGCGGAAGAGATTGCGCCTGCCTATCAACACACGCCGATGGTCTCGCGACCAGGCATCACCTCCATCCCGGGGTGCTGAAGGCCTGAGGGCCTCACCCTTGGAACTCTCAAGCAGTACCGCAGTAACAGCCGCAACCAGCAGCTTCGCATCCCTGTCAGCCTTCTTTCCCATTCTCGACCTCACAGCGGAATGTTGCCGTGCTTGCGGGCAGGGCGGATTTCCTCTTTGTCCAGCAGAGCGCCTAGAGCACGGCACAGGACGGCACGGCTCTCGTGCGGCTGAATCACGTCATCGAGGTATCCCAGGGCCGCGGCCCTGTACGGGTTGGCGAAGGTCTCTTCGTAGTCGTCAACCAGCCTCTCCCGCTCCTGCTCGGGATTGCCAGCGGTCTGGATTCTCCTGCGGTGGATGATCTGCACAGCCCCGTCAGCACCCATGACTGCAAGTTGGGCCGTTGGCCAGGCGACGTTGTAGTCGCCTCTGATGTGTTTGGAAGACATGACGTCGTAGGCCCCGCCGTAGGCCTTGCGGGTGATTACGGTGAGCTTGGGGACGGTGGCCTCGGCGTAGGCGTAGAGCAGTTTGGCGCCGTGCCTGATGATGCCGCCCCACTCCTGGCTGGCGCCGGGGAGGAATCCCGGTACGTCGACGAAGGTCAGGAGTGGCACGTTGAAGGCGTCGCAGAAGCGCACGAATCGAGCGGCCTTGACCGAGGCATCGATGTCGAGGCAGCCGGCAAGCACCTTCGGCTGGTTGGCCACGACTCCGACAGTGTGCCCCCCGAGCCGACCGAAGCCGACTACTATGTTCTTCGCGAAGTCGGCTTGGACTTCGAGGAAGGCACCATCGTCGAGCACCTCCTCGATTACGGTGATGATGTCGTACGGGTGGCTGGGGTTCTCGGGGACCAGTGTGTCCAACTCATCGCAGAGCCTGTCATGAGGGTCGAGGGTCGGTCTGACCGGAGCCTTCTCCAGATTGTTGGAAGGTAACAGCCCGACTAGTTCCCTCACTATTCCGATAGCCTCGGCGTCATCGCTCGCGGTGAAGTGAGTTACACCCGAACGAGTAGCGTGCGTCGAGGCGCCTCCGAGATCCTCGAAGGTCACCTCCTCATTGGTCACCGTCTTGATGACCTCTGGTCCGGTGATGAACATGTGAGCAGTCTGGTCGACCATCACCACGAAGTCGGTTATAGCAGGAGAGTAGACCGCTCCGCCGGCACAAGGCCCCATGATCATGGAGATCTGTGGGATGACGCCGCTGGCTCGCACGTTCCTGAAGAAGATCTCAGCATACGAGCCCAGACTTGCCACGCCCTCCTGTATGCGGGCCCCGCCGCTGTCATTCAGGCCAATGACAGGGGCACCGGTCTTCAGCGCCATGTCGAGTATCTTGCAGATCTTGAGTCCGTGCATCTCGCCCAGAGAGCCGCCGTAGACCGTGAAGTCCTGGGCGAAGCAGTACACCGTCCTCCCGTCAATCGTGCCGTGACCGCAGACCACGCCGTCCCCCGGAATCACATTTCTGTCCATGTCGAAATCCCGGCATCTGTGCTCGACCAGAGCGTCGACCTCCATGAACGAGCCATCGTCGAGGAGTCGATCTATCCTCTCTCTCGCTGTCATCTTCCCCTTGGCATGCTGCGCAGAGACCCGAGCTTGGCCCCCACCAGTCTCCGCTTGGGCCTTCCTCCGCCGAAGGTCCTCGATACGGTTGTCCCTGCCTGCCATAGTACAACACGCGATTGCAAAACCACGCCAATGAGCATTCCCATGCGAATGCGGATTCTTTTCACGCCACATCGGTTGCTTGAAGGGTCCCCGCTAACTCGACTGGATTGATGGGAATGCGCATCGTAATCGCCAAGCCCGGCTTGGACGGGCACGACAGAGGCGCCAAGGTCATCGCTAGGGCACTCAGGGACGGCGGGCACGAAGTCGTCTACACCGGGCTGCGCAAGACACCCGACGAAATCGTCAGGATCGTGATGGACGAAGATGCCGTAGCACTCGGACTCTCCACGCTCTCAGGGGCCCATGACGTGCTCCTGCCGGCCATCTGTGAGGGGCTCAGGCAGGGGGGCCTTGTCGAAGTCATCGTCTTCGCAGGTGGGATCATCCCCCAGGAGGATCACAAATCGTTGCATGACGACGGAGTCAGGGCGATCTTCGGCCCAGGGACCCGAACCTCGGAGATTCTGGACTTCCTCGAGGCCGCCACGCAACGAATCGAGGGCGGCGAGCCCGTGGGCGTGGGCGAGAACTCGGGATGGCGATGGGGGTGAACTCTGCTGAACTCCTGGACTCCGCTCTATCTGGAAATCGCAGGGACCTTGCTAGGATGCTGACTGCGATCGAGAACGGAGAGGTGTTCGACATTCCAGAGCAGTCCCCCTGGACTCTCGGTGTCACAGGTCCTCCAGGGGTCGGTAAGTCGACCCTGATAGGCAGGCTGATATCTCATTGGACCGATAGGGGTGAGAGCGTTGCGGTCCTAGCCGTCGATCCGTCTTCCCCGCGCAGCGGCGGCGCGCTGCTAGCCGATAGGATGAGGATGAGTACCGCCGATTCCAACGATTCTGTCTTCGTACGCTCCCTAGCGACCAGGAACCATCCTGGGGGGTTGGTCTCGTGCCTCTCGCCCATGATTGACGCCCTAGCGGCATGCCGCTGGAGCAGGATCGTCATCGAGACGGTCGGGGCGGGTCAGGCGGAGATTCGAGTTGTGGCGTTCGCTGACCGTATCCTGCTCGTCGATGGCCCCGACAGGGGGGACATCGTCCAAGCTGAGAAGGCTGGTATCATGGAGTTAGCAGACATTGTGGCTATCAACAAGTCAGACCTGCCCAATTCCCGACAGGCTGCGGACTCGGTCCGCACGGCGCTGGAGGTAGGCGGCGATTCCGGCGTCGCTGTCCACTTGGTCTCGGCCCACGACGGGAGCGGAATCGAAGAGTTGCTCGACGCCATCGAGTCATGTTCGGCCTCAGGCACCAGAGATCACCTGAGGGTTCGTGAGCGCCTCCTCTCAGCCTGGGATTCCCGCTTGCTGGGGCACTCCCGTCTAAACGAGGTCATCGACGCCCTCGAAACCGGAAGTATAACGCTCGACAAGGCCGTCGAAATCTTTGGATTAGGCGAGGATTAGGAGCAGTTGAGCGCATGGATGACCCAGAGATCAAGTTCGACATCGATCACGTCGAGCACTCGGTGGGTGGCTTCGGAGGGCATGCTTTCAGGCGCCTCACCCATGTATCGATGTCGCTGGTTCCAGTACTCTACTACACCCGGGGGGAGGACATCGCCGGTTTCTTCTCTCTCACCTTGCCCGAGCTCGTCAGCTACGTCTTCTTCGCAGTCTTGGCGATAGAGGTCGTCAGGCTGAGGTTCGGCATCGTGATCGTGGGACAGAGGGAGTACGAGTCCAAGCAGATATCCGCCTTCGCATGGGGCGCCTTCGCCGTCTGCCTCGCACTCCTGGTGACCGGGATGGAGCCCTTCGCTTCGGGCACCGGGATCAAGGCCGGCATGTACGGCTTCCCGCTGATTTTCGGACTGACCTTCGTCGACCCGATAATGGGTGAGATCAAGCGTATCAAGCACGACCTGAAAATGGCCATTGTCGTGGGGATGGCGACTTCCTACATCGTCTGGGTGGGTTGCAGCTTTTGGCTGGGGACTCCGCTGTGGGTCTGCATCCTCCTAGCACCACTGACCGTCCTAGGCGAGCTACCTCCGGTGAGGTACATCGATGACAACGCTACGATGATCATGTTCCCTCTGGCCGGGCTTCTGCTGCTGAGTCCGTTCCTCTGAGGAAGGCCCCCCGTCATCTTTACAATCCGGCTTCATCTGGGCGGGCCGATAACATGGCTGATGAGGACATTTCCAGCGACATAGTGGATTCCCCTCTGTCGCAGAACGTCTACATCCTGATCTGGGGCATCGCCTCACTGGTGTCCTTCGTGATATTCGTGGTTTACTTCTGACCGCCCTCTCCATCAGGATAATGGGCAGGTGGTTTCACGCTCCTCCGTGTGCGGAATAGCAGGTATGCTCGGACATGCCGACCAGACGATGGCATCATCGATGGCATCGTGTCTGAGCCATCGCGGTCCCGACGGCTCGGGTGTCTTCTCAGAGCAACTCGAGAGCGGCGGCGTGGCGTTCGGGAACGCTAGGCTGTCTATCGTCGACATCGCAGGCTCGTCGCAGCCGATTGGCTCCGACCACGGAGCGGTCCTCATACAGAACGGTGAGATCTACAATCATGTACGACTCCGCGCGCAGAGCACTGGTTACCCTTGGAGGACCTCTGGTGATAGCGAGGCCATACTCGCCATGCACCGCCCCGCTTCACAATCTACTCGCGGTTCGCCCGGCAATCCCGCCAAGGCCCACGTCGAGTGGGTTTCGAGACTGGATGGAATCTGGGCCTTCGCTCTGTGGGACCCCTCATGCCGTGAGTTGGTGCTCAGCAGGGATTCGATGGGAGTCAAGCCCCTAGTGCGCACCTTACTGCCCGATGGTACCCTCCTCTTCGCCTCAGAGGTCAAGGCGTTCCGCGCCCATCCTGACTTCCGGGCCGAGCCTGATGTGGACGCCCTCGCGGTTAGACTGGCATATGAGTACCCACTCGACAGGACGACGCTGTTCAAGGGCGTCGTGCAAGTGGCCCAGGGCACCATCGAGACATGGTCTCTGGATGCACAGGGCCGTGCGCTGCTCACTGGCGTTGCACGATACTCGAGGGACATCGTGGCACCGCAGGGAGAGTGGGACCCATCGACTCAGGCTTCGGTACTACTGGACAGCTTCCGCTCTGGGCTCGAGGACCGTCTGATGTCGGACGTTCCAGTGGGGATCGTCCTCTCCGGAGGGCTCGATTCCAGCATGGTTGCGGCTCTGGCTCACCAGGCGGCCGAGAGCACCGGGAAGCCGGTTCCGGAATGCTGGACGGTGGCCGACAGCGAGGACAATCCCGATTTCAAGGCCGCAGAGCTAGTCGCTCAGCATCACGAGCTCAAGCACCATACCAAGATAATGGGCGAGGACGCCTTCTGGAGGGGCCTACCCCGCTTCACGTGGTCCGGAGAGGACCTCGATATCACAGTGCTCTTCTGGCAGTCCCTATTCAAGGAGATGTCCGGGCACGTTACAGTGGGGCTCTGCGGACAGGGAGCCGACGAGCTCCACGGCGGCTACACTCGCTACCGTGATTTGACTGGTCACGCCAGATTGATCTCGAAAAGGCTCTCATTGGCCCAGGGGCTGGATCACTCAAGTCTGGAGCACGGACCGGGTCAGCCTTGGGAGGACACCACGATAGCTCCAGACTCACATTTCACGGACCTGACATCCGCCTTGCAGTTCGAGATTGACCGGGGACAGCTCTCGAACTTCCAACTCAGGCTTGCAGACAGACACAGCATGGCATACGGGCTCGAGGTGAGGGTGCCTTTCCTCAGTTCGCAGCACAGGGCTGAGGCCAACAGGCTGCCCATGGGCTGGAAACTCTCTGCGGATTCGGAGAAAATGGCCTTGCGCGAGGCCGCTGCGCTCACCGAGCTGCCCGAACAGATAGTCCGACGCCCCAAACTGCCTGCAGGGACCGCGACAACACCATCGCTGCTGGGCGCGCTGATGGATGAGCTGACTCCTCATGCGCTTGAGTGGGCGAAGGGCTACGGCAGGCTCTCCGACCAGCTCAGAGACCAGCCCGACATGGCGATAGGAATGAGGCTGTTCCACTCCATCCATTTCACCGACGACCCGCAGTCGAGGGCGAGCAAGCCCCTGATGGACCTTCTCGAGGACGTCGGGGACTGGCCTGTTTGACTATCTGACTAGGCGCTGTTCGGAGTCGAAATGGTGGCCCTCATGACCAAGCAGCCACATCTTGCTGGACCTGCCCTCGCAGCCGCTGTAGTTACCCACTCTGCCATCGCTGCGCACAACCCTGTGGCAGGGCACCAGGAGAGCCCATGGGTTGCTTGCCATCACCGAGCCGACCGCTCTGCTGGCACCTCTCGAGCCAGTGGCAGAGGCCAAGCCGCCGTAGGAGACCACCTCACCGAACGGAGCGACTTCGGACAGGGTTCCGAGCACCGAGTCCTGGAAGTGGGTGAGCCCTGAGCGATCCAGTTCCGGGAGTGGGGCAGCACGGCGCTCGAAGAACGCCCTTACCCACTCTCTGGCGACTTCGATGTGACCCTCTCCAACCGTCGAGCCGTTCTCATTCTCATCACTCCAGCCAAGACTGGTCAGCCCAGTCTCGCTTGCTACTGCCACCATCCTTCCGAGGGGGGTTTCGATTGCTCTCACGCCGTCCTGCTGCATAATCACCGCTTCTCTTCATGGTCCAGGGGGAGTTCCTGAGGCGGGCTTTCCGTAGCCTCCTCGATCTCTTCCATGCCGACTATCTCGTAGTTCGAAGGGAACAGGGCGATGATCACGCCTGCGACGATGCAGGCGAGGCCGAGGTAGAACGACTGCTGGACGACCATCAGCTCGAGTCCGATGACGAAGAGCACGAGGCCCCCTATGTTCGACACCCATACCAGGGTCTTGAATGTCGAAAGCGACACTCCGCTGGATCTCGCGGTCCTCTTCGGGCCGAACTCGGCACCGAATCTGATGGGGTCCTCCTCGCCCATGGTCCCGCCTACCTGTCAATCATGATTATCGCATCGGTGGGGCACCCTAGGACGCATAGCTTGCAACCGGTGCACTCGTCACGGAGTATCTTCGCTTTCCTGTTGACATCCACATCCATGATGGGACTCGCCATCGGTGTGTCATAGAGCTCGATGGCGTCGTCATCGCACACAATGGTGCATTGGTCACAGCCTATGCACAACTCCTTCTTGACCCATGCCACAGCCTCTTCTCCCCCCTTGATCATCGCTTCCTCTTCAGCGCGCATCGAATTGAGCATCATCCTGATACGGCTCTGCTCAGCCGCACGCCGCGCAAGCAGGTCGGGTATCTCCGTCACAACCCCTACCAAGGCGTACCTATTCTCAATGTATGCTTCCTGCCGCCACTTTGATGCAGGAGACTCCGCGACTACGCGTTCGGGTAGCTACTTCCTGGAGTTCACCTGGCGGGCGAGGAAGCTCACCACGTCTAGGATCTCGAAATCGTGCCGGGGGTCGCCCTCGAACTTCAGGCACTCGAAGTGCGCCACGCACTTCGGGCAGGTCGTCAACATGATGTCCGCGCCCGTCGCATTGACCTCGTCGAAGCGCTGCAGGCGCAGAGCCCTGCTGTTCTCGTTGCAGGCCATCATGCTGGAGACCCCGCAGCACATTGCGTCCTCGCCATAGTGCTCCATCTCGACCAGGTTGACTCCGTCGACAGCCCGCACTAGGTCGCGGGGCTTGTCGTAGAGGTTCATCTGTCGGCCGAGCCTGCAGGGGTCGTGGTAAGTCACGGTGACTTCGTCATCGACAGCTAGGTCCATGTCGAAACCCTTCTCGATCAGGTACTCGGTGGTGTGCATGACCTTCATGCCGTCCAGCTCGTAGTCCATCGCGAAAGTACGGAAGCACTCGGCGCAAGAGGTCAGGAGCGTGTCGATGCCGCTGTCTTTGAGTTTCTTCGTGTTGTATGCCTTGAGCTTCTCGAATACTTCGGACAGTCCCTGCCACTTCTGGTCATGGCCACAGCACTTCAGGAAGTCGCGACCGAGGTAGGTTACCTCCTGCCCCATCTCCTCGAACAGGGTGAAGGCCGCGGTCGTGGTCTCGCCGAGGTCCATCGTGCCCTCGTTGACGTGGCTGAAGATCATCTCCTGGTCGATGTAGTCGACACAGCCCGGGTAGTACCCGACATTGGAGTCAAGGGGGTAGTCCTCTACTGAGACGAACGCCTCATCAGCGTCTTCCTCCGCCTCAGCCGCGAGCACAGCCTGGAGCAGAGTGTGGGGTATCTCCGCGGCGGGCGGTCCGCCGACGATCAGGCTGCGGCGGATGTCCACGTACACGTCGTAGTCGACCAACTGCGGGCAGGCGTTGGTGCAGGCGGTGCAGGTCAGACAGGAGTACAGCGGGACCCCGTCATCCTCGTTGTTCCAGGTGTTGTAGATGATGTTCAACTTGTCTCCCGCGTTGAACAGGCGAACCGGACAGGCGTCGTCGCACAGGTCGCAGCCGTAGCACTTGTTCATCTCCCACTCGTACCCGCGAGCCATGCTCCGCATGACTAGGAAGACGATCGCGCCTACCCCCAAGCACGGGATGAACAGGCTGTAGATGAGCTTGGCATCCAACGCCTTTGGGTTCTTGTGGTAAGTGGGATTCTCGAGCGAGAGGGTGGCGAGCTCTTCCAGACTCAGGGATGATTCTGAGCGAACCACCGCAGTACCGTCATCATCGATAAGCAGGGGCTGGTATGCAACGGCGGAGAAGCCGGCAATCATCGACACGGACTCGTTCACGCCTTCGGAAGTCGATGAGAAGCTCACGGTGTAACTCGAGCCCGAGGGGAGGTATAGCGTGGTGGACTGGCATGAGCCACCCTCGTTCTGCCACAGGACCCTGCCGGACTCGTCGGTCAGGGAGACGCTCTGCGATTGAGTCCCCGCACCGCGCACACTCGTCCTGAAGTTGCAGCCGACATCCGCAGGCACGCTGGCGACGCCAAGGTCCTCGACCTCGAATGTCCTGCTCTCGGTGATTACCACCGAAGATCCATCCGTGTTGCCAACATACGTGATGTCCATGCCCCCCGCATTCCTGCCGATTTCGGAGTCAGCATGCCCGTTGTCACCCGCGAAGTCGATCAGGGTGGTTCGCGTAGGCTGGTAGATCTTCCAATTGACCCAATGCGCAGCAGCTATGACACACCAGTCGTCGGCATCGTCGTCCTCGCTCAAGTCATCCCACACTGCGAGGCCCAGGGTCTCGGAGTAGGGCAGGCAATCGTCCTCCCATTCTGCCCATGCATTGCCCTTGCCGGGGTGCACGAGGGTATCCGATGGCTGCCCCCTCATGGTGTCCAGTTCCTCCACTTCATCCATCGCGCCGAGGCCGCCGTAGTCCCAGAAGCCGTCATCGTAGATCGGCCATGTCACGACGGAGATCAGGACCGTTGCGACCAGGGAGCCTATCGCAATCTGCCTGCCCATCTTCGGATTGAGCCTAGCGCCTATCGAATTGAGTGTGAACCATCTCACTCCGAAGTAGACGATGGCGAAGACGAAGATGCCGGTCAGCACCCAAGGTACTGCGTTGAACACATCGGCCGTCCATGGGGCTTGCCTCCCGCATAACAGGGCGCTATGGGAATTGGCCCAGCAGTGGTTGCTTAGGTCCTTCGAGTACAGGTCGAGGAAGATGTTGATCGAGAACACCGAGATGAACCAGACGTGAGCGATATAGACGGCACCGGCGGTTGCGAACCAAGGGTCTTCGACACCACGCTTCTCCCTCCCTCCGAGGAACGGTGGCAGAGCGAGCAAGCCCACTGGGACGCCGGTCAGGAAGGCGCCCCACCAACCGGCGTTCCATGCTATCACGGGTGTGCCGAAGAACGCCCCTATGGGCCCGGCTGGAATCACGTACTGAGGCAGATACTCGCCCCACCTCAGGTATCCGTAGGAGAACAGCACGTACCAGTCGGGGAACACGAAGCCGGCTTGGGCGAACGGATCGGCCGCGCTGTGGAGTGGAGGGGGGATTATCCATGAGTAGAACGCGATGACAGCCATCATAGAAGCCAGTATGATGCTGTCACGCAGCACCTCGGTAGGCCAGAAGGGGTGTCCGACGAACACCCTGCGCCTCTCTTCTTCGGCTTCGAGCAGTTGGTCTCTCTCGCTGATGTAGGTGTCAGCGATCCTCCCGAACCTGTCGATCATGCTCATCCGATAACCCCCTCAATGCGGCTCCGCTATCCCCTGAACCCAGACTATGAACAGATGAGCGAGAATAAGCGCGGTCACGATCACGGGTAGGATGAACACGTGAAGGAAGTACATTCGAATGACGGTTTGTGCCGAAAGGGTCGTGCCGGCGAACAAGGCATTGGCAACCCAGCTTCCGATCAACGGGGTGGAGTTGGCCATGTTGATGCCGATGGTAGCCGCACCGAAGGCGAGGCTGTCCCAGGGCAGCAGGTAGCCCGAATATCCGAAGAAGATTGTGAAGAACATCAAAGAGACGCCGATTAGCCAGTTCAACTCCCGGGGGTTGCGGTAGGCCCCCGTGAAGTACACCCTACACATGTGCAGGAACACCGATGCCACCATGAAGTGGGTCCCCCAATGGTGAATCGACCTGATGATGTAGCCGAACGGTAACTCAACCATGATGAACTCCATGCTGAGGTAGGCAGGGGACGGGGTGCCTTCGCCTCCCGGAACGTAGTAGAGGCCAAGAATCGTGCCCGAGATGATCAGGATGACGAATGCGAGGAAGGAGATCCCGCCGAGACAGTACAGCGGGTACCAGTACCAGATGATCCGGAGCTTGTACTTCTCCGCGTGAGTCAGTGGCATCTGTCGGTGCATGTGGTGGTAGGCGTCCCTGCTCATGCCCCAGTAGTCCTGGATCCTGAACCGCGTGTCGAGCCATGAGAAGGCCCAGAGAAAGGCCTTCTCTGCGAGGCCCATGCTGCCAGCACTGCTCTCGACAGCGCGCAGGATGTCGGTCCTAGGCATGTCGTCCCTCTCCTTGCGAAGCGTGAATGCGACCAGGACGACCACTATCGCGATGAAGAGCCACAAGAACCAGAACTGAATCATTTTCCCACCCTAATCGCAATACGTGTACCAGTCCTTGAAGTCATCCAGAGCCTCGATGATATCCCCATTCACAACGAAGGGAATCAGAGGCATCCCGACTGGGGCGGGACCTCCGGTGCGCTTGATTCCTATGTAGTCGAACTCAGTCCCGTTCAATCTGTTCCGGTTCCGATTCTTCTCAATCACGGTAGGGTCGTACCGGCTCGAGTGGCAGATGCAAAACAGCTTGTTGCCACCGGCATCGACCCCTCCGGGATTCCACTGGTCACTGGTGAAGTCGTTGAGCACCAACTGCCATCCCGGGATGCAGCACAGGTGGGGACATCGGCCGAATGTGACGATCATGTTATCGTGAATCGAAAGTAGCTCGTAAGCCGGGTCCTCGTCCACCTCGTAGCCCGAGCCGACGTAGGCCCCGCTCTCGTTGTACCCGTCCATGAATTGGAAGCGCGGCTTGTTCTCGACCAAGGCGGCCTGTGCGTTCTCAGTATGTGGCACGTACAGGACATTCACGGGCAGCCCGGACCATACTCCCGATGCCCCCGACATCCCTGTCGTAGAGGAGGCAGCGGCATCGACGAAGGACTGGTATGACATCGGCTCAAGGTGCCGGTCGCCGTACCATGCCGAGTCCTCAGCACCGCTTGGCACGTAAAAACGGAGGGCTGAGTCTCCCCCGTCGGCTTCGGATTGGCCCATCAGCAGGGAGGCGAATCCCACAGCTCCCAGGCTGGCCATGGTGATTACTCCAGCAGCGGTGTTGAACGAGTGCCGCATGAATTCCCTGCGATCGATTAACTTGGGCGATTCGCCAACTTCCTCGCCAGCACCCGGAACAGCACGCAGTCTGAATCTCCTCGCCATGTTCACACCTCGTAATCCTTCCATCCCTCAGGGTCGTTCAGAGTGATGTATTTGTTGCCCCTGTGCTTGACGATCACGACATCGGGCAAGACGAACTTGAGGTAGACTATTCCCATGATGATGATAGTCAGCAGGGTCATCCCCATGTTGAATGACAGGAGTTGCTGGTCCCATCCCTTGAACAGCCCATAAGACAGTGCGCCAGCCCAGAAGAGGGTCCACAGGACCCCCCACAAGGCGAGTAGCACCACCAGCATCGACTCGCCGGAGGGGGAAATAGTAGCGCGGACGATCGTACCCGACTGGGGGTAGTTGAAGACCCCGTGGTCCAAGGCCACGTTGTATGCGTCCTCTGAGAGGCTGACGTCCTCGAGGGCAGTGCGAGCGTCGTCCAGGCTGACCTCACCAGACTTTACCTGCTTGAGCAGCCTCATCACGATGTCGTCCTTCACAGTTGATCACCTCTGCGGAGATGCTTGATGCGGAGGCGCAGCAGGTTGCTGCGTCCGGCGTAGTGCCGAGAGAAGCCGTAGCGCAGGAAGAGACCGCAGAACAGCAGGACGATTATTACTGCAGCGAAACCAAGCAGTCCCAGCCAATGGGCCCAGAGCCCTGCTCCCATGAGGTGGATGTCTACTCCATGGCTGACGGGGGCTGGAGGCTCGATGCCCCCGTCTCCCGAGAACACCGTCCTGGTCCGACCGTCGTCCTCACCCCCGTCAACCGATGCGGCGAGCCTGTTCCACCTGTCGAGGCCTGAGTTCGCCAAGTCACCGTTGACGGAGTTCCCAGCAAGCCAGAAGGTCACCACCTCCTCGTCCGTGGATGGGGCGGTCCAGACGATGAGCCACGACCTGTCTTCGGTCTTCGAGCCAGCATCGGTGTGAGTCAGAGTCGCCGAGTCGTCCTCCCAATTCTGGACCATGTTCTCAAAGCCATCCCCGGCGCCCAGCGTGCCGGCGCTGACGCGCATCGAGAACCCACCGGTATGAGAGGCCGTATCGATATCGGGGCCTCCGATGAGTTGGACCCTCAGTGTGTATACAACCCCCGCCTCGTAGTGGTAGGGAAGCCCATCGATGAGTAGCGTGACCGAATTGTCGGGCTGTCCACTGTGGCAGGTGCACCCTGCCAGAGGAACTTCTCCATCGCCATTGGCATCACCTCCTACGCCGCCGGGCCTACCCTGCGTGCCACCTGCTGCTAGCAGGACGATTACGCCCAACACGAGCAGTCTGTTCGAGTATGCACTTGACCTGCTCACACTAAGACCTCAAGGGACGCGTCTACCCACTTTGAATAGGGATATTAACGTTCCAGTTTGGCCCCTTCGTGGGGTCTCGGAACGACCCCCCTAATGAGTAATCATTAGTATTTTGCGAAACCTCAAACGGGACCGGGCTCAGGCATAATCGTGGCAGGTCCTGAATGGCGCAATGTATACCGGCTCTCGGACGAGCAACTGGGACAGCTCGAACAGGCCGAGCAGTGCATGGAGATGATAGACATAAACAGGGCAGAATCGATACTGATGTCAATGCTGGAGGAGGACGCTGATTGCGTTCCGGTGCTGAACAATCTGGGACACATGTACGGTCGCTACCTCTCCGATTTCGAGAAGGCGGTCGAGTACTACGACCGGGTGTTGGAGATCGAGCCCGACAACGCCTGGGCTCGTGACGAGAGGCGCCGATATCAGCGATATCTCACTTATGACTGAAGCACATTCTAAACGGCCACCGCTGCGAGAGGTGCCCCATGGACGAGGGGTCCATACTGATAGTAGGTGTCGGCGGCGTCGGTTGCACTTGGGCAGAGAGGGCCCATTCAAAGTGCCGAGAGCTCGCAGACCTGCTTCTCATCGACGCCGATGAGGATTCGTTCGCCGGAGTCCCCGCAGCCCATTGCCTCCATCTCGACGCGGGCGGTGACGGCAGGGGCACCGCCGCTCTGCCCGCACTGGCTGCTCATCGCCTGAGGGACGGTTTCAACTCGATCAGCCCGCTTCTAGAGCAGGCCGAACTCGTCATCATCATGACCGGGCTGGGCGGCGGAATGGGCTCGGGCGCATCATCCGAGCTCGCCACTCTGGCAAAGGAGGCTGACTGTCTGGTCCTCAGCATCGCCGGGCTGCCCTTCGCAGAGCAGCCCCTGAGGTCCTCGATCGCAGAAGCCGCCCTGCCGGCTCTCGAGTATAACTCCCACGTGTGCATCAGGGTGAGCATGGAGAGGCTGGCTTGGCAGGCCCGCTACAGGGAGACTGACTGGAGGGCCGGCTCCGGTTGGATAGAGGAACTCGTCGAGGGCTTGGTGACGACCCTTGCTAGGGTAGGCAAGATTAACCTCGACCTGATGGATTTGAGGGCGGTCATCAACAGGCCCGGCAACGCCACACTGATTGTCGGGACTGGGACTACGGAGAAGCCCGAGCAGGTGGTCAGCAAGGCGAGGAGATCGCCCCTGTCGGATCTCAGTGTGGATGGCGCCAAGGGCTGCATGATTCAAGTCGAAGGCGGGCCTGACATGACGCTGGCGCATCTGAATGACGTGACCGAAGCCTTCGTCTCGACTCTCGACCCCGACTGCCAGGTGATTCTAGGTGCAAGGGCGAGTGACGAGATGGTGGGCAGAATCAGGCTGGTAGCCGTGGTCAGTGGATTGTGACAAGCCAACTCGATTAAGGGAAACCCCCTCCTGAGGGCGTGCCGAGACTGAACAAGGCGGCTAGAGGCAAGCGCCGTTGGGTGGGGATTTCGCTCGTCTCAGGGACTGCGTCACGCAGTGATTGCGAGACTATCCTGGGCGAGTTACTGGGAAACCTCGACTGGAAGCTGTATGACCACGTTCCCGGGACCGCCGACCCAATCAGGGCAATCGTCAGAATCGGTTTGGCAGATTGCGAGGAGGCCATCAGCAGGCTCAATTCGCAAGAGTTCTGCGAGACTGTCACAACTTCGGGGAAAATCAGACTCGTCCGCGAGCGCCTCGGGATCTCACGTCCCTCGCGCCCAAGGTGACTAGGCCCCCCATCTCAGCGACCCCACTCCGTCTACCGTCTCCAACCCGATTTCGGAATGGAGCATCAGGTTTCCGTCCTCAGTGAGGCCGATGGGCCGGACTGACGAGCCCGACCTTGTGACCGGAGTCCCAGTGGACAGCGACTCCGACAGCCCACGCCACGAGATTCGCAGTAACTCCTCGCGGCTGACGCGAGGGATGAGGACGTGCTCCTCGAAGAGCGAGGCCAGAGCGGTATCCACCATCCCGAAGACCTCCAAGGCCCGCGAAGCCCCGACGGTGTCCTCCCAACCGGCGATGGCCATGCCGTCCACTGAGCCGCCCTTCCTGTTCAGGCCGATTCCGACCTTGACTCGGGGGCCCCCGGAGCCTCCTTCCAGCAGAACGCCCCCGAGTTTCGTACCATCCTCGGTCACGATGTCATTGGGCCACTTCACATTGCATCGGATGGCATCGGACACAACGGCCCCGATTGCAGTCTGGATGAGCCCTGGTGAGCATTCTTCGACCATGCTGGATGGGATTAGCCAAGTGCACGCCATATCGCCACTCTCGGATTGCCATGACCTGCCCCTCCTCCCCCTGCCCGATTTCTGAGAGGACGAAAACACCCTCTGCCAACCTGGCTCCGAGGAGATCCCCTCGGCCTCGTCCATGGTCGACTCGCACTCTTCGAGCACGGTAGGTGGATTCCCAGAACCAGGCCTCCAGTAGCAGATAACTTCGAGCCTCTCGTCCGCGAGCCTCAAACTCGCGAGGCATCTCGAGGACCAACCCCTGGACTTCCATCTTTCAGGGCCGCTCGGGCTGCGCGGATCGGTTCTGTGGAGCATCAACACCAGGCAGTCATCTCTCAACCCATCGGAAGACTCCAGTTCCTCCAGCAGCCGATCTGACCAACCGCCATCAGTGAGGTCGCTCATTGATGCCTCCTCGATGGCTTCGAGCACTGCTTCACCCTCCCCGGGCGGGCTCAAGTAAGGCAGGTTCCAGACTATCAGGTCAGAGGCTTCTGGAATTGACCAGTCATCCTCCCCCAGTCCGCCTTCTCTGACGTTCACGACATCGGCCAATCCAGCCTTGCTGGCATTACCCCTGGTCGCGGCTACTGCAAAAGGGTTGATGTCACAGGACTCGACCTTCCACCCCAGTGCGGCTAGTAGGATGGAGATGGCACCAGACCCACAGCCGATCTCCGTGGCCAGGCCATCGTGTCGTGAGAGCTCGAGCAGAGCTCCAGCGAGAAGATGGGTGTCCTCACGAGGAGGGTAGACAGTGTTGGGAACGTCCAACTCCCATGAGCCAACACCCTCGACCCCGAACCTGGTGACGTCCGAATCGGAGCCGACCCTTTCCAAACGCTCACCCCTTCCTCGCGTCATCTGTCATCACACTCCATCGGGATTCTGAAAACCTTTATTCGTGAACACCCGGGGTGAGTGGCTTGTCTCCCCGGCCCCCTGGGGGGATAGAGGCCCAGCGTAGCCGCGGCGTTGACTTAACCGAAACGTTTTTCAACACACCCCCGGTCCGCCAACAGCCCAGCACGTGCTATGGGCCTGTAGCTTAGTCAGGTAGAGCGCCGGGCTTTTAACCCGGTGGCCGTGGGTTCGAATCCCATCAGGCCCGCCTGACAGCGCCTCAGGCCCACGGTTTTGGTTGGGTAGGGGGCGCAATATGGCAGTGAAGAGTTCCACAAAAAAGCGTCTGATGGAACTCGGAATCTCCGAGAAGCACGCCCACAGATTGGCCGACGATGCCAACATGGACGCCATCAAGCGGATGACGGTCGACCAGGTCGCCAAGAAGCTTGAACTCGAGACTGGCGATGCCGATCTCGAGAACGTGATGGCCGTCATCAGGGAGCAGATGGCTTCGCGCAAGAGGAGCCGCTCTGGTAGGATCACCATCTCCCGCAAAGCCCTCTTGGACATGGACATCCCGACCGGGGATGACCGCTTCAACGTCCTGAATCACATTCTCGTCCCGCATCATGAGTTGCTCCCGGTCGAGGAGGAGGAGCAGGCCTTGGCCCCCTGGCGTCTGCTGGAGGAGCAATCCGACGGAGGTACGCGTCTTGCCAAGGAGCTTCTGCCGAAGATTCTGATCACCGACCCAGCAGTCCAGGCTATCAAGGAGGCGGTGGAGATCGAGGATGACGAACTTCCAGCAGGCTGGCTTGCAAACAGAATCGTACGTATCGTCCGTCACAGCCGCTCGGCCGGTTCGAGTACCGCTTACAGGCTGATAGTCGAGACCGCTTGAGGTGAGAAGATGAAGGAGATAGTTTCGAGCTACTTCAAGCAGCGGAGCCTCGTCAACCACCAGTTGATGTCCTACAATGACTGCATCCCTGCTGGTGACGGTCGCCTCAGCAGGATGGAGAAGATAGTACGCGCCATCCGCATAGGCACCGACGAGCCCGTCGAGGATCTCCCTGGAGGAGAGGGGGAAGGCGGATGCATCAAACTCGACGTCCTCGACAAGGAGATCTTAGTCCGCCTGAAGAACATCAGGCTGGGCCAACCTACCATTCGTGAGGCCAACGGAGCCGAGCACCCGGCCACCCCGCTAGAGTGCCGCATTCGCAAGTTGACTTACTTCTCCCCTGTGTACCTCGACTTCCGCATCTACCGCGACGACATACCACCGGATACACCCGACGGCGACCTCGGATACATCAACGAGGAGGGCGTGCACATCGGGAACCTACCCATCATGGTCCGCTCTGCCAGATGCAATGTGCACGCTGACCACATCGACGAGAACAGGAAACTCTCGCCCGAGACCTCCGCCGAGGACGCGGAGTACCTCACCCAATTGCTGCGCAAGGCTGGTGAAGACCCGCTGGACCCCGGTGGCTACTTCATTATCAACGGCACCGAGCGCGTGCTCATCTCGATGGAGGATCTGGCTCCCAACCGAGTCACCGTCGAGAAGAACAAGAAGTACGCCCATGAGACCGAGGTCGCCAAGATATTCTCACAGAGGGACGGCGTTCGTAAGCCACTCAACGTCGAGAAGCGACGCGACGGCATGCTGATGGTCAAGATTCCCAGCGCTGGTACGACAGCCATCCCGGTCGTCCTCCTCATGCGCGCTCTCGGGATGGAGAACGACAAGGAGATATTCGCCTCGATCGCAGGGCCGGTACAGGCGATGAAGTACACTGTGGCCAACCTCAACGATGTCAAGGACAACGAGGAGTACGGAGTCGAGACGGAGGAAGAGGCCGTATCATGGCTGGAGAAGAAGTTCGCCGCCGGCCAGCAGAAGGAGTACCGCGAGTCCCGCATCCAGAACCTGCTGGACAAGGAACTCCTGCCCCACTTGGGCTCTTCGCCGGATCACCGTCATAAGAAATCAATCTTCCTCGGCCGAATCGTTCGACAGGTACTCGAGATGGCCATCACCAACCGAGACCCGAACGACAAGGACCACTACGCCAACAAGCGAGTCCGGTTGGCCGGCGACCTCATGGAGGACCTGTTCCGAGTCAGTATGCAGCAACTCGCTCGGGACCTCAAGTACCAGTTGGAGCGACACCACAACCGCAAGCGCGAGTTGAAGATCAACTCCTGTCTGCGTCCTGACGTCCTAACTTCCAAGATTATGCACGCTCTCGCTACTGGAAACTGGGTAGGCGGCCGCTCCGGAGTGAGCCAGTTGCTTGACCGAACCACCTACATCGCAGCACTTTCCCACATGCGCAGGGTCACAAGCCCGCTGGTTCGCAGCCAGCCGCACTTCGAGGCACGTGATCTACACCCGACCCATTGGGGCAGACTGTGTCCCAACGAGACTCCGGAGGGTCAGAACTGTGGTCTGGTGAAGAACGCGGCCCAGATGATCGACGTCTCCGAGGAGGTACCAGAGGATGATGTCAAAGAGCTCCTGATTGAGGCGGGCGTGGACTCATCCCCCATCCAGTGGGCCGTCGGCTCTAGAATCCACGTCAACGGCGACATCTTCGGCCTGCACAAGAGGCCCAACAAGCTGGTTGCCCAGTTCAAGCGACGCAGGCGTTCGGGAAGAATCCGACCGGAGGTCAGCATCCGCCATGATTCGGCCAACCGCGATGTCTACATCAACACTGACAGAGGCAGGATGCTGCGTCCTTTACTGGTTATCGAGCACGGCAGCCTGAATCTCTCCAAGACGCATCTGTATGGACTGAGATCAGGCGATTTGACTTTTTCCGACTTGGTTTCCACAGGCGTCGTAGAGTGGGTTGACGCAGAGGAGGAGGAGGACCTGTTGATTGCCCCTCGCCCATACGACCTACCGTTGATCTCACCTAAGCACGGCAGGCCGATCAACCCCACCAAGGTGGAGTGGTTGAACCTCGGTGAGGAAGAGATATCCGAGGCTAAACTGGGCGTCGAGGTCCAGTTGCCTAACGGCGATTCCGTCTACGAGGAGTTCAGTCAACCCCTCAATTACTATCAGGAGGGTATCGACGCTCTCAGGAGGAAGCAGAACAAGAATAACACCGTCCTCGTCTACACTCACGTCGAGATAGACCCCCAGCTCATTCTGGGAGTGTGCGCTTCCCTGGTCCCATACCCAGAGCACAACTCGACGCCCCGCGTCACCGGCGGGACGGCGATGGTCAAGCAGAGCTTGGGCCTGCCCAGTGCCAACTTCCGACTCCGTCCCGACACACGCGCTCACATCATGCACTACCCGCAGCAGGCCATCGTGGGTACCCGTGCGATGGAGTCGACCAACTTCAACAAACGGCCAGGCGGCCAGAACTTCGTCGTAGCCATCATGAGCCAGCACGGCTACAATATGCAAGACGCTGTGATCATGAATCGCGCATCCGTCGAGCGCGCTCTGGCACGCTCGACGTTCGTGCGCACGTACAACGCCGAGAACAAACGCTTCCCGGGCGGGCAGGAGGAGCGCATAGAAGTGCCCGGAACCGGTCTCGACGAGGTCAAGGGACTGAGGTCCTGGGAGAGCTATTCCCACCTCGAGAGGGACGGTCTGCCCGTGCCCGAGGAATACCTATCCACCCTTGACAAGTCCGACAGAGTAGTTCTGGTCGGGAAGACCAGTCCGCCACGCTTCCTGGAGGAGGCTCACGGTGCCTTCCTACAAGCCCAGGAGAGGAGGGAGTCGTCGATGCTGGTTCGACACGGCGAGGAAGGCTGGGTCGACAATGTGTTCGTCACCGAGTCCCTCGACTCGGGACGACTCGTGAGAATCACCCTCAGGACCAACAAGATCCCAGAGCTGGGGGACAAGTTCGCCAGCCGTCACGGGCAGAAGGGCGTGATTGGGCGACTCGTCGATGAGGAGGACATGCCTTTCACTGCCGATGGTATCATACCCGACCTCCTGATCAATCCCCACGCGATTCCCTCGAGGATGACAGTCGCGCACGTACTCGAGATGGTCGGCGGCAAGGTCGGCTCGCTGGAGGGTCGCAAGGTCGACGGAACCGCCTTCACAGGAGAGAAGGAGGACTCTCTGCGGTCGGGACTCCTGCGAAACGGCTTCAACCACACCGGTCGCGAGCCCATGATCAACGGAGAGACCGGTGAGGCCTACTCCGCCGAGGTGTTCGTCGGCGTCATCTATTACCAGAGGCTGCACCACTTGGTCAGCAGCAAGCTGCACGCCCGCAGCCGCGGACGCGTCCAGATCCTGACACGCCAACCGACTGAGGGCCGTGCCCGCCAGGGTGGACTGAGGTTCGGCGAGATGGAGCGTGACTGCCTGATATCCCACGGTGCGTCAATGGTCATCAAGGACAGGCTGCTGGACGAATCTGACGGCTGGAACCTGATGGTCTGCAACACAAAAGGCTGCGGGCACATCGCCTACTACGACTGGAAGAGGAGGACCACGGTCTGCCCGTATTGCGGCGATCGCTCAGACGTCCACACCGTGCAGACTTCCTACGCATTCAAGTTGCTGCTCGACGAGATGAAGAGTCTCGGCGTGGCTATGAGGCTGGAGCTGGGGGACCGAAGATGAGTGCGCGCGACGCAGCCAAGATCCCGAAGAGGATCGAGTCGATCAAGTTCGGTTTGATGGATCCCAACGAGATTCGTAAGATGTCCGCTGTCGAAATCAAGACCGCTGACACCTACAAGGACGACGGGCACGCGTACAAGCAGGGGCTGATGGACCCAAAGATGGGCGTTATCGACCCCGGGATCCGCTGTGAGACCTGCGGCAACAAACACGAGGAGTGCCCAAGCCACTTCGGACACATCGCGCTGGAGTTGCCGATCATCCACATCGGCTTCACGAATCTCCTCAAAACAGCGCTGAAGTCGACCTGCAACAAATGTAGCAAGGTGCTTCTGCACAGTTCCGCTGAGACCCACCCCCTAGATCCAGAGAAGTCCGAGCAGGACTTCTACAGGGACCGCATTCATGACATCATGATCAAGCACGGAGTCGGCTCCCGCGAGTTCAAGAAGATCATCAAGGACATAGAGAAGGAGTGCGCCCATAAGAGGAGGGTCATCTGCATGCACTGTGGTTCCGAGCAGGGCAAGATCATCCTCGACAAGCCTTCTACATTCAAGGAGAAGAAGGCCGACAAGGGGGAGCACAAACTCAACGCCAGGGATATCCGCGAGTGGCTAGAGAGGATTCCCGACGAGCACCTGATATTCCTCGGGATGGACAAGGACTCCAGCCGTCCCGAGTGGGTAATCATGAAGGTTCTTCCAGTACCCCCAATCACGGTCCGCCCCTCGATCACCCTCGACAGCGGTGACCGCTCCGAGGATGACCTCACCCACAAGCTGGTGGACGTCCTCAGAATCAACCAGCGGCTGCGCGAGAACCGCGACGCCGGCGCTCCCCAACTCATCGTGGAGGATCTGTGGGAGTTGCTGCAGTACCACTGCACCACCTACTTCGACAATCAGACCAGTGGGATCCCGCCGGCCCGACACCGCTCCGGCCGACCCCTCAAGACCCTCGCCCAGCGCCTGAAGGGCAAGGAGGGCAGATTCCGAAGCAACCTCTCCGGAAAGCGCGTCAACTTCTGCGCACGCACGGTGATCAGCCCCGATCCCAACCTCGGCATCAACGAGGTCGGCGTGCCCGAAAAGACGGCGAAGGAGCTCACCGTGCCAATCAGGGTGACCAGCCGCAATCGCGAGCAGCTGCGACAGATGGTCCTGCGTGGACCCGATGTGCATCCGGGTGTCAATTACATCGTGCGCGGGGACCACTTCAGAGTCCGGATCACAGACCGCACCAAGTACATCTGGGCGGGCTTCCGCTGCCTGAACCCAGAGTGCCTCCCTGGCGTCGCTGACAGCGAGGACGAGCCCTACACCGGCTACAGGCCTGACCTCAACGAGGTCCTGCCCGCCCCGAACTTCCTGCCCGGCTTGGCGCTCAAGCGCCAGATGCGCAGGAACTCCATCGGTGAGCTCGAGGAGGAGTGGGGAGTCGACCTGGAGGCGACGATTTCAAATCTCAAGGGAGAGGACGAGCGCGGCCAGCCGCTTCCCGAGAAAGACCACAAGGGGATCATCCACAACAGATGGAAGTGGGAGCATTCCAACCCGGGTGAGTACTTCCCAGAGCATCTGGAGGTCATCTGCCCACACTGCGGCAGCCCCGAGATCGAGGATGAGTACGGCAATGCTTACTCCACCGAGATCGAGGACAGGCTGAGCACCCTCGACAGGGACGGCAACCCGCAGCCAGGCGTCATCGTGGAGAGGCACTTGATCGACGGCGACGTCGCCATATTCAACCGACAGCCGTCACTTCACAGGATGTCCATGCTGGTCCACGAGATCCGAGTAATGCAGGGCAAGACCTTCAGATTCAACCTGGCCGACTGCACTCCGTACAATGCCGACTTCGACGGCGACGAGATGAACCTGCACATCATCCAGAGCGAGGAGGCACGCGCAGAGGCCAAGATACTCATGCGCGTGCAGGAGCACATCATCACTCCCCGCTACGGAGGCAGTGTGATCGGGGGCATCCACGACCACATCTCAGGAGCCTACCTGCTCACACACGGTGACAGGATCCTGCCCAAGAACCTCGTCTTGGAGATCCTCGGTGCCATCGGCTGGGACGGCGACCTCCCCGAGGAGGTCCAGGTGGACGGGGCTGTGGGATACCGCGGAACCGACATACTGAGCCTGATCGTCCCAGGGGGATTCAAACTGCAATACACCAGCCGCTCGGGTGATGAGGTCATTGTCTCCGGAGGGCAGGTCAGCGGCACCATAGACAAGCGCGGCATCGGCGCCGAGGACGGACGCTTGCTCGACGCCGTGGTCCAGACTCACGGCTCCGATGTCGGAGCAGAGTTCCTGAACAGGATGACCAAGATGACGATCGCCATATGCACCGCCATGGGATTCACCACAGGCATCGACGACGAGGACCTGCCCCCCGAGGCCAAGGTCGAGATCGCCGAGATCAACCGCAGGGCCAGCGACGAGGTCGACGCCGAGCTGGCGAACTTCGGCAAGGATGGCCGCCATTACGAGGCCCGACCCGGAAGGACCCCCCTCGAGACGCTCGAGGAGAATATCCTCCAAATCCTCGACCAGGGCAAGGCCGAGTCCGGAGAGGTGGCCAAGGCCCACCTGCCTGATGACAACCCGGCCGTTCTGATGGCCGTCTCCGGCGCTCGCGGCTCGATGGACAACCTCGCGATGATGGCCGGCTCCATCGGCCAGCCCAAGGTCCGCGGCAAGCGCCTCGAGCGTGGCTACCAGGATCGCGTGCTAGCCCACTTTCCACGGGGGGTCAAGGGCGCCAAGGAGAAGGGATTCGTCTCCTCCTCGTTCAAGCGCGGCCTCGAGCCGACCGAGTTCTTCATGCTCTCCGTGTCCGGCCGCGAGTCCCTCGTGGACACCGCAGTCAGAACCAGTAAGTCCGGCTACATGCAGCGCCGCCTGATCAACGCGATGGATGACCTCAAGGTCTCCGACGACGGGATGAACTCGGTGCGCAACACGGCGGGCCGCATCATCCAGTTCGAGTACGGCGAGGACGGCATAGACCCCGCCCGCAGCCGCAAGGGCTCCCCCTTTGATGTCGTACAGGTCCTCGATGACGCTCTTGGAGGTGAGGACTGATGGTAGTCAAGAGCGCCACTAAGAAGAAACTCATGGATCTCGGCATAGCCGAGGAGTACTCTCACAAGCTCGCCGATGATCGCAAGTGGGATGATGTGAAGATCCTCACCTCGGGGCAGATCGCGCAGATCTGCGGAATCGATTCGGGGTCGGCTCAAGAGATCCACAGAGTGATGGAGACCTCCACCAAGCCGTCTAGGGCCGCAGCTCAGGCCGAGAAGACCATCGTGCGACGCAGGGCTGTCTCCAGGCGCCGCAAGAAGAAGTCCCTGCCATTGCAGGACTACGACCCAGATGCCAAGATGAAGCAGATTCTCCGGGACGTGGACACCGACGACGAGATCTATCAGCAGCTCCGCGAGCTCTCGATCGGGATGAACATCAATCTGACTCCGCGCATGATCGGTGACTTGGTCGATGGCGTCCGCGCCAGAGGTATCAAGAAACTAACCAAGCCGAAGGCGAGGAAGGTGATTGAGTCCACTTGGTCAGCCCTATCCAGCGCCAGGGCCGACCCGCACGAGGCCGTCGGCATCACCACAGCCCAGTCCATAGGGGAGCCGGGTACTCAGATGACAATGCGAACCTTCCACTATGCAGGAGTCGCCACTGTGAACGTGACCCAGGGGCTGCCAAGAGTCATCGAGATAGTGGACGCACGCAAGGTCCCCAAGACCCCGACCATGCTGATATATCTCGAAGAGCTCGATTCGAAGGGCAAGCCGCTGAACACCAATGAGAAGGCGGTCCTGAAAATCGCCGCTGGAGTCGAGATGACCACCACGCTCGATATCGCCAAGATCGACGTCGAGATCACGCAACGCCACATCAGCTTGCATCTCATCGTTTCCAATCTCAGGCGCAAGGGCATGACTGGGGCCGAAGTCAGGGACAAGTTGTCCCGGGCTCTCCGACTCCACATCCAGGCTGACAACGAGGACCGCCCAAAGGTCCTGAAGATTATCCCGGGAGTCACCAAGGAGGAGGACCTCGCCAGTCTGGCCAACGATCCGCCGACCTACACCGCGCTCCTACAGCTCGAAGATAAGATCAAGAAACTGCGTCTGAAGGGACTGCCCGACGTCGTCCGTGCCAATGTACAGGGCCCCAGCAGGGAGACCGGGGAGTACTACATCTCTACCATCGGCTCCAACCTGGCCAAGGTCAGCGAGTTCGCCGGGGTCGACAGGTCGAGGACCTACACCAACAACATTACCGAGATCAATGGGTATCTCGGTATCGAGGCTGCCAGGCAAGCGATAATCAACGAGATGTCGGACACGCTTGAGGGAGCCGGACTCGAGGTCGACATCCGCCATCTTCTGACCGTGTCGGACGTAATGACCAGCGAAGGCGCGGTCCGAGCGATAGGCAGGCACGGCGTCAGCGGCACCAAGCACAGCATCCTCGCACGCTCCGCCTTCGAGGTCACGGTCACCCATCTGCTCCAGGCTGGGGTCATCGGAGAGCGAGACGAGCTCAGGGGGGTGACCGAGAACATCATCGTCGGACAACCCGTGGCACTGGGCACTGGAAGCGTCGACCTGTTCTACATTCCCGAGAACGTTTGACCGAGGGCTGACTATGGATATAGCACGGCAACTCAAGCAGGGGATGAACACGGGCAGCGTCCTGTTTGGCCAGAGGCAGACCATGAGCGCATGCGCCAAGGGCGATGCCAGATTGGTGCTGGTCGCCGCGAACTGCCCCGAAGGCTACATCTCTGACCTGACCGAGCGTCACCCTGACGTCACCGTCCACAGGGTCGAGCTGGTCAATCGCCAACTGGGGGCGGCATGCGCAAAGCCGTTTCCGGTGAGCGCACTGTGCATTTTGGAACCCGGTCAGAGCGACCTGCTCTCTCTGACCACCAACGTCTGACGTGCCGCGGCCTCCGGGCTAATCCGCTTCCGAATCGCTTCCGAGGCGTTCGTTTCAAGGCCTCTCCTCTGTCGCTCGCGCTGTGGATGAGGCAGTACGTGACCTACTCGCATTGCGGGCCGTACAACTTCACTCAGCGGACAACGTGCCGAAGGTCCATGGGTTCAGGTGTATGGGTGTTGCTGAGAGGGTGCCGGAACTAGGCGAGGGGCGGGGCTCCTCGGTTCATGTGTGGCATGTCCCCGCAGATCTCCTTCCTATCTCGCCGACGGAGATCGAGAGGTGGAGCGTCGACGCTCCAGGAGGCAGGCATTGGATACTCAGCGAGCGCCCCTTCCCGGACGGGATACTGGATTCCATCGACTCTGCAGTGGATGTAGTCATATGGGGGCCTGAGCGAATGGGGCGATGGATCGGTGAGGCCGTGCTCTCCGGCGACCTCGTTGCGCACTCTCCATACTCGCAGTCTGGGTTGGACGCTGAACACGGTGCCCATACCCCCCCTGCCAGAGAATCTCTCGGTCAGCGCAGGACTCTGAGGCCACTCGTGGATCTTGACTCCTGGCTGGTACAACGCGGATGGGAGGGAGTCAATACCACTCCTGTCCTGCTGTCTGCGAAACTATGGCTCGTCTCAGGCTCGCTCGTAGGCCCCGATGACGAGAGGGAGTGGGGAGCGTGGCAGGTGCTGGAGGACCCTTGGTCTTCCAGCCTTGCGATCTACGATTCGGACGAGGAACTCAGCTATCCTCCCAGACTCAGGGCGGTGGGCCCCTCGGAGGGGAGTTGGACGGATATGTGGGACTTCCCCCCAGAACTCCTCAGACTTCTGGATTCGCGTAAGCAGGGCGAGCCGGATTCCGATGAAGGTCCGGTGAGCAGCGTGATGCTGGAGTGGTGGAGGTTCGACCCGGAAACGGCAGAGCTCAGTGAGTCCCCTGTGACAATACCGGGCTGGATCATAGACGTAGAGGGTGCACCAACCCAGATTCTGCACGGCCGCAATGGAAGGCGGTACGAGTACGAGTGACGGTCAGTATCGCCTGAGGGCCATCAACTCATCGGTTGACAGCGTGTCTCCGGCCATCAGCTTGGACATCAAGTCGGCGACCTCCAGCCTCTCGGTGTCGGGTGACTCCTCTTCCCTCTTCTCTCGCGAATCCATCGCCTTCATCATGTCCCGAATAGAGTGTATGCATCGCAGTGAGACGATGTACCGGCTGTGCATGGTATCTGCCTCGCGCTTGGAGCGAGTCAGACTCGAGTGAGCGGAGTTAGCTTTCTCCCTTAGGCGGTCTACCTCCTCGGACAACTCTACCATCAGGTCGTGGGCCTCTTGTGCACTCTTCACTGCCCTCTCGACCGACTTGTGTGCCTCCTCCTGGAGGCGCTCAGCATCCCTGACCGAGTCCTTGAGCTCGCGCATCGTTCCGGCGCCCTTTCTCTTGGAAGCCTCCTTCAGAGCCTCAGAGAGCTGCTTCGCCTTCTTGTGGTAATCTCGTTCCTTCTTGCCGAGGAACTGCCCTGTATTGTACCTCTTCTCGAGCCTTTCCATATCAGCCCTGATCTTACCTGCGGAGGGACGCTTGTCCCCCCTGCGCTCCTGGGCCCCCTGCTCCTCCTCCTGCGCAGTCAGTTTCGCTCGAAGTTTCGTTCTGATGTCCTTCAGGTGGTCGGAACGCTCGGCCCTGACCTCTTTGAGCCCCCTGACCCTGAGGTTGAGCTCGTCGCGAATGGCCTTTTGGGTTTGGACTTCGTTGATGAGCCCCTTGACTTGCCGGTTGATCTCGTTTCTCTCGTCGAGGTACTCCCTGACTTTACCATTCCACTCATCACGATTGTCGCGTTGGACGGATGACTTCCCATCAATTGATTCGCACAGGGGCTGGAGGACACCACGAACTTCGCTGAATTCCACTGCCATCTAAAAGCCTCTGCGCATTTTCGGAACTTGGACCCCCATTTAGGAGTGGCGGAAGCCAAAGAATCTGCTCAGCCGTCATTCTCCCTGCGAGCAGCCATAGTCCCCTTCCTCGAGCCGCCTCTGGTCACACCCAGCCTCATGCGCTTCTTCTTGCCACCTTGTCGGGTCTTCGGCTTGGACTCCTTGGCGGGCTCCGAACCGGCCAATTCGGACAGTGCTCCCGAATTCAGCAGGACCTCAAGCTCACTCGCATCGAGCGAGCCTCCGCTCTGGGCCCGGTCCTTGACATCGGACAGGCGAATATGCCGACCGCCTCGCATAGTGACTTTCTGATAGGCTTTGATTCGTCCCAGGCTCTTGCGCAGGGACTTGCGCTCGGAACTGAGGACATCGAGTTTCTTGTCTATCTTGTCGATTCCCCGACTAGTCTTACGAACTTCCGAGCGAGAGATTTTTCCGGGCTCTATGTCCGACTTCGCCGACGCGTTCTCCGCACTGTCCTTCTTGGTCTTGCGAGTGGCGTCTAGCCTCGAGGTTATCGCCCTCATGTCCTGGACATGCTTCACGTATTTCCCGTGCGCGACCTCGGACTCCCTCTTCCTGACGATGGCGGCCTGAAGCTCGAAGAAGCGACTGAAGGTATCGAGTTCTCGGGCAAGGGTCGGCACGCAGGTAAGGTCGTTGTCGATGGTAATCAGTCGACGATGGGTCTCTGCCAGCCACTCGGACAGGACATCAGCGGGAGGGGGGATGCAGTTGTTGACGGAGTCCCTTTGCTTGCGAGCTTCGTCGGCGGACTTCCTGGTAGCGTGGAATTTCTTGAGAAGACCCTTCCTCTCTCCGTCGGCGGACTCGATCTCCCCTACAGCAGATCTCATCGAGCGGACGATGTCGACTTGGTTTCGCCTCTCGTCCCTCAGTTCCCTGTGCTGCTGATCGACGGACCTCAGGTCTCTCTCCAGATCTCCCCTGAGTTCTTCGATGTCCTTGTGATCCATCGCCTCCAGATCCTCGAATAGGCCCGAGTCCTTGCCTTCGCTCATTCCTCCTCACTCCTATTTGAAGCGCCTTTGGATCTAGCCTTGGACTTCCGAGCGAACGAGGAGCGACCGCCTTCGGAGACCCTGCGGTTCGCAGCCAACAGATCGGGAAACCCCCCACCGAGTCCATCGAATCCGTCAGAGATCCTCCTCTCCCAGTGAGCAATCGCCGAGTCAGACTTGGCAAAGAGCTCCTTGGCTCGATCCAACTGCCTGCGGAGCTCACGCAGTTCAGCCCCCATGACCAGCTTCTTCTCATGCAGCGGCTGAGCCTTCTCAACTATCACCAGCATCTCTCGGTGGGCCTTGTCCGCCTCTCTGTAGAGGGAACTCATCTCTCCTCGGGTGTCAATGTAGTTCGCCATCTCGGGATTGGAATCGCGCCTGGACTTCAGCCATCTCTCATTGGCTTCGAGCAACCTCTTGCGACGGTCGAGCATCTTCCTCTCCGCACGATGGTCGAGGGCCGAGGTCTGAATCACATCCTCGATCTCCTCCAGTTCCTCGAACAGCTTCTCCTTCTTCCAGTTGGGATCGAGGTTGACCATCCCATCGCTATCGGCTAGGCTGTCACGGGCCTGCTTGACATCGCGCAGGGTCGCTCCGGCCCTCTTCTGAGCCGCGTTGCGCCGCTCCTTGAGCTGGGCTACCTTGTCATTGGCCGTACGGTGGGAATTGACTGCCCTCTGTACTCGCGGCTGCATTGAGTCCTCCTCAGCCTCGAGGTTGCGGATGACGTTAGGCAACTGCTCCTTCAGAACCTGCCTCCTCACCAGCAGTGCTTGCGCCAACTCCTCTGGCGTCACTGCCAGCAGTGCCTCGGTATCCATGGCTCCGGGGCACGAGAGAGCCCGCATTAAAGGTCACTATGTGACCTTGCCAGGCGTTTGATTCATACGGGCACCTATTCCGAGGCATTGCCAATGGGCCTAGGCGCTGCTGTGGCAGTAATGCGAAAAATCGCGGTTATCATGCTTGCATCGGCCCTTCTGTCCCCGGCAGCCTTCGCCGAGGACAATGAGAAGATGTTCACTTCCGCAGGCGCGGCTGATGTGGCGGTAGTCGGGGAGCCAGTGCATGTCGGCGACGAAATCACAGCGTCTATCCTGGTTCACAACCAAGGTTCGGAGACCGGTTCGGTAAGATTGGTACTTACCGATTCTGAGGGAACCAATCTCTCTATCGGCGACGACGTGGCTATCAACCCCGGCTCGAGCCGTGAGGTCTCAGCCTCAATGACTCCCAGCTCGGCCGGAGTTCTGAACATGAGTTGGGAGGTCGGGAGCGACGATGGAGGAGTCTCTTCGCTGCTTCAAGGCTCTCTGGAGATCCATGTCTACGAGGCTCAGTCTCTGGACCTGAGTTTCGACGAGGTCGATTGGACCTTGGCCGATGGCCTGGATTCGCAGATTTCAGTGGTGCTGTCCGAAGGGGAGTCCAGAGACGTCAACATCTCCATCGCCTTGGGTTACCAAGGAGTCAAGCATGAGGTGCAGGGGTTCTCAGTCACTCTCGAGCCTGGCCTCAGGACATTGTCACTTGCCTTGGGGGAACCGGAAGCAGATTACCTCTCTGTGACCCTTGAGCCACGAGGATGGACGACCAGCAACTCGGCCGTCAACCTGACTTGGCAGGTCGACTTGGATGCACCTTCGATATCCCCCTCCGTCGAACTCGGCCCGCACTCACCTAACAAACCAAGTCCCGGTGACTCAGTGAGCCTGCCATACTGGCTGAACAACTCCGGGGATGCCGTTACACTATCGGGGGAACTCAGGGTTGTCCGAACCTCTGACGGCATGCTGCTGGCTGAGAGGATCGTGTCTTCCGTCTCCTCGGGGGGGACGTCGTCGGGCACTATGGATATCAGCCCGTGGCCGGATTCGCAGATCGTGGAGCTCGAGGTCACTTGGTTCATGGAAGGCACCGTAGTCTCAGAGTTCCTGTCGGTCGAGTCCACCGATTCCGGTGGGGGGACTGAACTACCATTCGATCTCATGGCGGCTTTCTACGGAGCCCTGTCGGGCTTCGCGGTAGTGCTGGTCGGCATCATCGCTTGGCGGACCGTATCGGAGAGGACACCTGGCACCGAGGAAGGTAGAGGAAAGGTGCTCAGGGACTCAAGAATCACTCGCAGGTTCGAGAAGGCGCCCGCGAAGCGAGAGATACAGTGCCCGAACTGCGAGCAGCGCCTGAACATTCCCTCCGAGCACACCGGGACGGTCCGCTGCCCTGCCTGCATGTCGCAATTCTCCGCCCGGCCCGCTCAGGAGGAACCGGCAGTCCAGTCCCCTACTGAGCCCCGTCCGCAGGGTCAAGGGCCTTCTGAGGGGGGCACAGCGGAGCCCGAGCCTGCTCCTTGGTGGCCAGTAGCAACATCCAATGAGGAGATTCTATCTTGCCCGGAGTGCGACCAGAAGCTGCGGGTTCCGCTGGAGCGCAGACCCGTCCGCTCCAGATGCCCGGCATGCAGGACCGAATTCATGGCCGAGGTGGGGTGACGTGGTGAATTATGGCTGAGTTGAGCGAGTTCGAGGAGATGTACCTCAAGCGCCTCTTCGAGGCACATGTCGACAAGCCTGACGCCATTGTCAAGACGACCCAGCTCGCTGAGATGATGGATGTGAGCCCCGCATCCACCTCAGAGATGATCCAGCGTCTGGCGGGCCGCGACCTAGTCACCCACATCCCATACAAGGGATGCCGCCTGACGCCGGAGGGATTCCAGCGAGCTGCTAGGATAAAACGCCGAGAGGGGCTGATAGAGATACTACTCACCGAGGTCATAGGGTTCACCGGTGACGTCTCTGAGGCCGCATGCAGGTTGGAGCACGGCATAGACGATGAGCTCGAGGCAGCACTCGATAGGATGCTCGGCTATCCCGAGAGTACCCCCAGTGGTGAGAGGATCCCGCTGATAGAGAGGAGGGTGGAGCCTATCAGGAGCGGATTCCTCCTGCCTATCTCGGCATTGCCGTCGGGCTCCTCGGCAACTGTCGAGTTGATTGTCATGGACGCCACCGACGCGCGCACACTGGAGGTAGCCGGTCTCGGCATCGGCACCAAGGTGCAATCTACTGAGGACGGGTTATTCTGTGGCGGCTATCGATTGCAGATGTCCAAACCACTGTCACTGCGCATACTGGCCAGGACCGAGGAGGTGTGACCATGGTGGATGACGACGGCGATGCTAACGATTTGGATAGCCTCGCCGATGCTTTGGATGAATCAGTCCCACCCGCTCCCGATATGCCACCTTCTCCAATCTCCCAAGCGACTCAGTCGGGGGAGACAGGCGAGAGGATTGAGAGGCTCAGGGGCCAGGAGCTCACGCTGATCAGGGTTGACAGGCTCCTGATAAGCGACGGTGCTAGACTGGTGTTGTACTTGCCGTTGCTGGTAATCGTGCTTTACGGACTGGCACAGTCTTTCAGCAACTCGAACCCGCAGTGGTGGGCCGATCATGTCGAGGGTGCCGCTGGCGGCCTGCCGATGTCGACGGGAATCTACGTCATGTCGCTGCTCATGCTTGTCGCTGACATCACCTTGCTGCTCATCCTGCTGAGGCTGATGGTGGTCACTAGGACGATTTTTCGGCTCGAGGCAGAGGCGCTGACCACTGCGGGCCTGACTTTCAACAGCGCTCACGGTTACACCGAGATGAGGGCTACCATGGACGGTGCCACGCGACAACTCGTGATCACGATTACCCTGATGGTTCTCGCGGCCGTCCTGCTTGCAAGCAGCCTGTGGTTCTCCGAGGAGGTCGCAGACGCGCCCTTCCTCTTCGCGTTCTCCACCGGTGCACTGCTGTCCGGCCACGGAGTCCACATGGTCTCCGAGCGCTCGCGCTTCAACACCGCTGAGCCCTGGGGCATGCTGGAGGCCTTCTCCCCCCCAATCCACCCAGCTCTGCTGAGCCGTCCCTTCACTGATGTGATTCGCGCTCACATAGACCCCCTGCTCGCTGTCAGGATATCCGAGTACCTTCGCTCTGTCGAGTCCAAGATACACCGGGGTAGCAGCAGGCGCGAGCTCCAGGAGATGCTGCTGCACATGCTGTATCTAAGACGCTCTTCTCTGATTGACGAGGACGAGTTCAGAACGGCGCTGGAGCCGATGGTCGACTCGGCGACAGTCGAGGGACTGTTCCGCCATCCCGAGTTGGGGGAGGAGACTTGGGACAGGCTACTCTCTCGCGCGCGCACCAAGTGCGCTCCCTTCTTCAGGCTCCACGACAGGATGCGCATGCGCAGGCAGTCCGGGCGCACTGACGACGGTGTGTGGTTCGATGTGGGCATGGAGAATCTGGTAGTAGGTCAGGCCAACCTGTTCGCCTTCGTGCTCAACGAGGGCCATGAGTCGAAGAATCTGGTCCTGAGGGTACAGACGCCCGACTTCAGGCCCCAGGAATGCGTCTACCGCCTGAAGGTGGACCCATACTCTCCGGAATCGGAATCACTCATGCCAATCCCACTCAGCGCGTCCCTGCCTAACGCGCTGTCTGCTACGAGGATAGTCTGGCAGAGCCTCCTGCCCTCGACCATGGGCGAGGCGACGGTCACCGTTAGGCTTGAGGACAAGGCTGGAAACCTGATTTCCGGGAGGGTCCTCACAGTCCAAGTCAGGTCTGACCTGTTCACCCGAATCAGGATGACATTGGGGGCCCTGTTCATGGTTGGGGCGGCGATAGTGGTACTATCCCCCCTCGTACCCTTCACGCTCACACTGCTGGGTCTGTAACGACTCAGGTCTATTGAAAGGGGAGGCCAGTGTGGTCGTGCCGTGCTAGGAGAAACAGACAAGCCTGAGGATGAACTCAGGACCCGACTCCATGCGATGGAGACTCGACTCAGGAGGATGCGGGAGCAGAGGAACAGGCACAACGAGAACGGCCGACGCGCAGCCGATTCCCGTAATTCAGTCCAAGAGCAGGCGCGTGAGTTGAGGGAGCGAATCAAGGAGCGCATGGAGGATCAGAAGGAGGTCAGGAACAGGGCCAAGATTCATCAGGCGAAGCGAGACGAGATCCAGTCTCAGATGCGCGAACTGATTACCCAGCGGCGCGGAAAGAGGGGCGAAGGTGGTACGAAACCCATCGTCATCCAACTGTCTGAGACGATAGGGGAGATCGACCGCATCGAGAACCGTATAATGACCGACGGTTCCCTGTCGCTCAGCAAGGAGAACGCCATGCTCAAGCGTCTCAAGGCGCTCATAGCCAAGCGCGAGGAGCTCATGCCGATAGCAGAGGAGTTTCAGGTCATCGAAATCGACCTCGGCGATATGGAAGGCTCAATCCAGCTCCTGAAGGCCGAGGCCGACGCCCAGCACAAGGCCATGTTGGAAGCCAATGTGGAGGCGGATGAGATATGGGAGGAGGTCAAGCCCATGCTGGAGGAGAGGGACTTCCTCCGAGCCGAGGGCGACAGGCTCCACAACGCCTTCGTGGCCTCCCGAGAGGCTGCGGACAAGGTTCACTCGGACATGAAGGTCCTGCTCGACCAGGTCAATGAGATCCGCAACGAGATCAAGGCCCAGCACGAGGAGCAGGAACGCATCATCAGGGAGCACAACCAGTCGGTCAGAGACGCCTTGAAGACTCCTGACGAGGACGAGGAGCTCGCAAACTCGCTGGCCGACCAGCTCCTTGAGCAGGGCTCGATTACTCTCGGCGGGGCTAGGAAGGAGGACAGGTCCTCCTCTCGACGCTTGAGCAAGGCGAAGAAGAAGTCACGACGACTCGGGACGACTAGGGGCAACAAGAGCTAGGCTACCAGCCGCGCTCTTCCATGCGGACGTCCAGCTTGTCGAGTTCGAGCCCATCCATCGCCTTTCCAGCCATCATGGAGCTGGCCTCCATCACCCGCTCCGGGTCGTTGAAGTGGTGAGTCGCCATCACTATGGCGGAGGCGGTTGTCGCCGGATGCTCCGACTTGAAGATCCCAGAGCCGACGAAGACCCCGTCCATTCCGTGTCTCATCAGCAGAGCCGCATCGGCCGGTGTCGCGATTCCTCCAGCGGAGAAAGTAACGACTGGAAGCCTGCTCATCTCCCGCACCTCGCCCATGATTTCCACTATCGAGTCATGGCAGGCGTCCATGCTTCCGAACGGGGTGTTCTGAACCACCAAGTTGTGCTCGGAAGCCGATTCGATGCGGCGCCACCCATCCGAGATGGTACGGGCGATGACCTCGAACTCGGCATCATTCGCGCTCTGCAGAAGCCTGATCTCCTCAGCCACCACGCGCGCGTGCTGCACAGCGCTGACCACGTTACCTGTCCCCGCTTCGCCCTTGGTCCGAATCATCGCCGCGCCCTCCATGATGCGCCGGCACGCCTCACCGAGGCTGATGCATCCGCATACGAAGGGGATGGTAAAGTCGTTCTTTGCGATATGGTAGAATGGGTCAGCAGGTGTTAGGACCTCACTTTCGTCGATCATGTCGACTCCAAGCGCCTGCAGCACCCGGGCCTCCTCGTCGTGCCCTATCCGCGCCTTGGCCATCACTGGGATGCTGGTCGTGTCGATGATGCCGCGTATCAGGTCGGGATGGCTCATCCTGGCCACTCCTCCATCTGATCGAATGTCCGCAGGTACCCTTTCGAGGGCCATCACCGCAGTCGCTGCGGCGTCCTCGGCTATGTGCGCCTGCTCGGGCGTCACGACATCCATGATGACGCCGCCTTCCTGCATCTTAGCGAGGCCGCGTTTGAGCAGCTCCGTCCCGTGACGCATCTTCTCGAGGTCGAGCCGAGACATGTCCCATCCTCCCGGCATGTCCTCATGAACCTATGTCCAGCCCGAGAGACGCGTCCCAGGCCGCTCACGAATCGGCGAGGACCGGCGAGTCGCCCTCCGCGAGGGGCAGGTCGGGAGCCTCGATTTCGTTGCGCTCCAGCCACTCCATCTCCTCGTCGGGCAGATCGGTATCGGCGTAGATCGCGCCAACCGGACATTCGGGTATGCAGGCCGCACAGTCGATGCACTCATCGGGGTCGATGACGAGATACTCATCGGCCTCCCTGAAGCACTCTACAGGGCAGACTGCGACGCAATCTTGGTACTTGCATCGCACGCATGCGCTGGTGACTACATGAGTCATGCCGCTCCTCGTCATTGGCGATGTGAATCCGAGTAATAAACTTGCTCAGAAACGAAGCGCTACGACCCTACTCGACACTTAGGAGGGAACGTATCGTATCGTTCATGACATCCGCCGGATCGCTCCCCGGATAGGCCTCGATCTTGAACTGGCCCTTGGCTGTAGCCCCGCTGTGTCCATCGGGCGAGAGCCTGACTTCCCCCTGAACCAACTTCGCCAATTCGACTCTGACGTGCATCACCTTGTCTTCGTCAATGCGCTTGGCGAGCCCATCTTCGACAAGACTCGCCAACGCAGCCCCGCCCAGCCTCGCCAGTGACTCCCTAGCAGCCTTCTTCCGACTGACTCGGGCCTGTATGATGGTCTGCGGTGAGCCATGCCACGACTTCCCCCTCTCCGTGGTCAGCTCGCAACCGTCCCCGGCCAGCCACCTGAGGCTGCCCTCGAGCAGCCCAAGATCGTCCACAGCGCTGGCATGGATCCTCCAGGTCGCGCTGTGCAGTCCCATGCCACCGGCATGGAAGACTCATCTTTGAATCCGACGATTGCGACATCGTCAAAGTCTCCCCACGTGGGCTTTGATTCAAATACTCGGGGTAGGTCGCACGGTCGCGAACGGGGTAGCCCCCGATAGACGAGGTCGTTGCCATGGCGAAGGGAGCAGCAGCACGGGCGGCGGCACGTAAGCAGCGGGACAAATGGAAGTCCAAGCGCTGGTACACAATCCGGGCACCCCGCAACCCCTGGTTCTTCAAAGTAATCGGCGAGACGATGGCCGAGGAGGAGTCGGTGCTGATCGGCAGGCACTACGAGATCCTGCAGTACGAGCTCGACGGCGATTTCTCGAAGATGCACGTGAAGGTACAGTTCCGAATCACTGCTGTAGTCGGCGACGACGCTCTGACCGAGTTCATTGGACACGAGATGCTGAAGGACCACATCCGCCGACAGGTCCGACGCGACAGGGGCAAGATCGACGATACGGTCGATGTCGTCACCGACGATGGCTTCTATGTGCGAATCAAGCCACTAATGATATCGAGGAACCGCATCAAGGCCAGCCAGAAGCAGGAGATGCGCGCACTGGCGCGTGACGTGATACTCAAGATTGGTGCTACCAGCACTTGGATAGACCTGCAGAAGGCATCTCTGGACGGCACTATGGAGAGCAAGATCAAGGAAACGGTCTCCAAGATTCAGCCGGTGAGGGGCGTAATGATCCGACGCACCCAACTGATTCAGGCCGGCGTCGTAACCCAGGATGGCCCGACGCTCGATGAGATTCGCGAGCAGGAGAGGGCCGAGAGCGAGGCCTCAACTGTTTTCGAGTCCGAGGACTCGGAGTTCGACGAGGAAGCGGAAGAGCCGAGCGAGGAGGAAGATGAGCCAGAGAGCGAAGCCGAGCGGGAGGCTGCCGAGGAGCCCGAGGCGGCCGAGGATGCTCCCGACTACCCATCGATGACCGTGGTCCAACTGAAGGACCTCCTGAGGGAGGCCGGCAAGCCCGTATCCGGCAACAAGGCCGAACTCATCGAGCGCTTGAAGGAGTGAGTACTGTGGCCCGCATCGCGGTGCTCTGTGGTACTGGAATGAGTGCGTTTACATCCGAACTCGCTTTGATGCAAGGGGCAACTTCGGATGCACTCCGTATCGACTCAAACTGGGGCCAGGTGCCTGCCACTCTGGTTGGGCTCCCAGAGGGGGAGCTTCTGCTGATCGACCGCCACCACTCCGACGACGGCAGCAGGACTCCGCCTCACATGATCGAGCATCGCGCCAACGTTCACGCAGCCGCGAGCTGTCAGCCAGACCTGGTGGTGAGCATCAACTCGGTTGGCACCATGCGCGAGGACATGCCGCCTGGGACCATTGCAGTCGCGGGCGACGTACTTGACCTCGCTGAGAGGCCTTGGACGTTCCATGACGATAATGCGTCACATGCCGACAGGACATCACCCTTTGACTCAGCCGCCTCCGAAGCTTGTGTGAGGACCATTGAGGTAAGTCAAGGAATAGTGCCGAGCGGGATAGTCGTGGCGCAGTGCATCGGTCCACAGTTCGAGTCACCTTCGGAGATCGACGCCCTCGAGCGGCTCGGTGCGGACGCGGTCGGCATGACTCTCGGCCCCGAATCACGATTGATGTCCGAACGGGGAATTCCTCATGTCGCACTTTCGTGTTGCTCCAACTGGGCCGCTGGAAGAAACCCGGGCTCTCCTGATTCTGCCATCGACCATGAAGCGGTCGATGCTGTAGCGGCCACCATGAGTGAGCGCCTCGGCAATTGCATGATAGCGCTTCTAGCCGAGTTAGGTGATTAGTTGGACAGGGATCCAAAGATCGGCTTCGTCCTGATTGGGTGCGCCTTGTTTCTGTTCCCTATGACGATGGATCTGATGCAGGAGCACGACGACGCGGTCAGGGAGCACGAGCGTGAGTGTGACATGGGGTACAGGCTACTGGTCCTGAATACCGTTGAGTCTCCCGATCCAGTGTTGTGCGGGGAGTTGGAGGGGGAAAAAGCGCGCAAGACGACGAACTTTCTAGGGTCACTGGGCTTGTTCGTGGTAGCCGGAGTAGGCGGACTGGTCATGGTGCTGCCATATGAGGCCAGGGATCCCAAGCAGCCGCCACCGGGCAGGGAACTACGTTGATGGGGCTCCTCGCGTAGCATGATTCATGGAACGACTCGTTACCGTGGACGACTGGATTGAGATCGAGGCGCAGGATAGCCCTGACGGCTCTTGGATGACGATGATGTCCCGAGTGGCGGCGTTCCACCACAAGCACGCCTTCGCCGACCCCGAGAACAACGGTCACGACATGGGCTATCGCATTGCGCTCACCGTCGAGGAACTGGGGGAGTTCGCAGCGGCTATTACCAAGGGCAAACCACTCGAGGAGGCTGCCGAGGAGCTGGCCGACCTGCTGATTCTGCTTATGGGCCACTCACTCGCGATGAAGGTAGACCTCGAGTCTGAGTTCCACCGCAAGATGGACCGGATAATGCAGAGGAAGGCGCGTAGGGGGAATCTCGGAATTCGAGTCACTGAGTATACCGACCAGTGAATCGATGGGTACCCTTGTTGATGAGGTTGTAATAGAGGGCCCACTCATCCGCGGTAATGTTCCTTACAGAGGAAACGCTGGCCCCCATTTGTTCTATAGTGGTATGCAGCCTTATTCATGCAACCTAGTTCACTACAATAAGCACCCTCCTCGTCACCGAAACCGTCTCCCTCTTCGTATTCACTATGGTGGGGGGGCCAGCGCATGTAATACTCTGAGTGAACGAACAGATAAAAGTATTACATTCAGGAAACCATTCCGCAATCTCAAGGGTACCCATGCACTCAAGTTTCGGAATGTTGCCCTCTCACCGTCAATTTATCCGTGATCCAGATCGGAACTCCGAACAGGAAAATGTACAGGCCTCCGAAAAACAAGAATCCTACTACATCTCCTGCATTGCCGAAAAGAATCAACTCGACGATGCCCCCGTACACGAAAAACGCGGCGAGTGCCATTTTCGTACCGTATTTTCCGAGTATTATTGAAAATATGAATGAGATCGCCACATAATAGAACGACATTGCCACGAACGTCACAGGATTGCTCAGTATTGGCGGAGAATTACCAATTGATGCTGGTAATATCAGTTCACCGAACAATATTGCGAAAATCGTCGCGGAAACCGTATAGACGACGGTCTGGCTCGTCATGATGCATTTCCTCTGTTTGTATCTCACTGGTTAATCGGCTATATTAGACCGAGGGCGTCCCCGGTCTCCTCCAGTCCTAGGTCAGTTGCTTGTGAGTCCGGAAGCTCAGGGGTTAGATCAACTAGGAATTGGAATAGCGGAGCAATGTTGATGATACTCCGTCCGATGTGCGCTCATGATCGAACCAGTCCGCAAATCGATTTCCGTGGATACGCAAATCGGCCAAGCCTTCGAGATATTCACCGCTAGACTATCCGAATGGTGGCCTCTTGCCACACACTCCATCGGGAACAGCATCACGAAGGCTGCAACGGTAGAGGGGCACTTGGGGGGGAGGATCTACGAGATTCATTACGATGGGACCGAGGCGGATTGGGGAGTTGTGTCTATATGGGAGCCGCCGAATCGCTTTGGGATGGAATGGAAGGTCAATCCAGAGGCATCCGGACCGACTGTCATAAGCGTCCACTTCACCCAGAGGGAAGGTGGTACCGAAGTCAGCCTATCTCACGATAATTGGGAGAGACTAGGAGATGGAGCAGCGGAGGTCCGAGATAGGTACGACGAGGGATGGGATACTGTGCTGGCCGAGTTCATCAGAATTAACCGTCAATATTCCTAATCACACGAGATAATTCAGTACGCGGCGGGGAGGGACGCGTCATACGCTAGTGTCTAGACTGGCCCACGCAAAGCCCATTCGGACAGCAATTCCATTCGCATGGGTTTTCGGATGAACCCTTGTGAACTGACCAATGTCGATAGTTCACGGATTATATCCTATGACTTCTAGAAATGATTGTGACTGCCTTTGAAGAGTATTTCAGCACCCTACCTGCAGATAGGAAGGAAGCCATGGAGAAACTGAGAGACACAATTCGTTCGAACTTGCCAGATGGCTTTGAAGAGATGATCAACTACAATATGCCAAGTTGGGTTGTCCCTCATTCTCTATTCCCAGAAGGTTATCACGTTGACCCAGAATTGCCGCTACCATTCCTGAGTATTGCATCTCAGCGGCGACACATTGGGCTTTACCACATGGGCATCTATGCTAGTCCTGCTCTATTAGAATGGTTCACGCAGGAATATCCTAATCACTGCAAGACTAAACTTGACATGGGTAAGAGTTGCATTCGATTCAAAAACACGTCCAATATTCCCTATGAATTGGTGGGGGAGTTGTGCTCCAAGATGTCTGTTCAAGAGTGGATTGATTTGTATCAAAAGCAGCATCAATGAGATATTCTGTTTCAAAGGCCCCCCCCTTCCAACTCCTGTCAGTTGCATTGGTAGGGACTGATTCAGGACTTGGTCCAGACCGAGTACGTCGTTGAGTGTTCGTTGTCACCGTCTGCTTCCTGCCGCTCGACGACCTCCGCAGACCACCCGCTGCGATCCCAATCCGGGAAACGCACCTCGCCACTGCCGCTGGTGTGCACGGTGGTCACGTGGATCTCATCCACCCTGTCGAGGAACATCTCGTAGACCTGCGCCCCACCGATGATCCAGCACTCATCGCTGCCCTCGGCGAAGGCGAGCTCAATCGCGCGGCCGACGTAGAGGGCTGTCTCAGCTCCCTCAGCCTGCCATTGTGTGTCGCGCGACATGACGATGTTGACGCGCTCGGGCAGTGGCCTGTACCCCTCGGACAGGGAGTCCCAGGTCTTCCTTCCCATGATGACCGAGTTGAAGCCGTCACCTTCTGTGAGCCGCTTGAACCGGGCCATGTCGCTGGTTAGGCGCCAGGGAAGCCGATTGCCCCTGCCGATGAAACCCTCCTCGTCCATCGCAACGACCATCGCCATCCTCACCTGCTCACCTCAGACAGAAATCGGAGCAGAAATGTGGGGATGGTGGTCGTAGCCCTCGATCTCGATGTGCTCGGAGCGGAAGTCGTCTATCGAGGTCACGATGGGGTCGAGCCTGAGTCTGGGCAGTTCGAGAGGCACTCGTGTGATCTGCAGCCTCGCCTGCTCGAGGTGATTGAGGTAGAGGTGGCAGTCGCCCCCGGTCCAGACGAACTCGCCCGGCTCGAGGCCGCATACCTGCGCCATCAGGCAGGTCAGCAGGCTGTAAGAGGAGATGTTGAACGGCACGCCTAGGAAGGCGTCGGCACTCCTCTGGTAGAGCTGGCACGACAGCCTGCCGTCGTTGACGTAGAACTGGAAGAAGGCGTGGCACGGCATCAGCGCCATCTCGTCGAGCTCGCCCACGTTCCAGGCGGAGACGATGATGCGCCGGCTGTCGGGCTCGTTGCAGATCAGATCGATAGCGTTCTCGATCTGGTCGACCACCCCCCCATCGTCGGTCTCCCATTTGCGCCACTGCTTACCGTAGACGGGTCCCAAATCACCCTCCTCGTCGGCCCACTCGTTCCAGATCCTGACCTTGTTGTCCTGTAGGTAGCCCACGTTGGTGTCTCCCGAGAGGAACCACAGGAGCTCGTGTATGATACTCGGCCAGTGCAGCCTCTTCGTGGTCACGGCAGGGAAGCCGTCAGAGAGGTCGAAGCGCATCTGGTGGCCGAAAACGGAGATTGTCCCAGTACCGGTCCGGTCGCCCTTCTCCTCTCCCTCACTGAGGATGCGACGCAGGAAATCGAGATACTGCTGCATAGGCTATCCGACCTGTGCGTCGGTAGTCCATCAAGAATGCGGCAACGTTTCCACTAAGGCGCGCCCATCCGACGCAGGGTCTCCATCAACTGGTCGGTGAACCGGCGGTACAACGCGCCCATCCTGTCTCTCCGCTCATCCTCGCCGAGCAGCATCAACGTGGCGACATCATCGTCGGAGAGGCCACCGCCTTCCGGGTCTGCGACCCACTGGGCGAAGGTGATCGGCTCGTCTATGTTGACTTCCACCCTCTTCCATGGCTTGATTAGCTTCTTTTCCGGTATCATCATCTCCCTTGTGCCAATCATGACCATTGGGACTATCGGAACGTGAGGGAAGCGAGCTGCCAGTCGGGCTGCACCAGTCTTGCCCCGCTGGAGGTAGGGCGGCTCCGTCTTGCGGCTCCGCGTACCCTCGGGAAAGATTCCGATGGGTATTCCGGCGTCCAGGACATCGACTGCGCGTGCCATAGCATCGGAGGCCCCCGTCTGCCTGGAGGTCTTGATCTGGCCGGTGCTGGTCATCACGAAGCGTAAAAATGGGTTGACGAAGTTTTCCTTCTTCGAGAGATAGTGGACGGGCCTGCGGACGGCCTGTGTCTTGAATATCCCGTCGAATATTGAGATGTGGTTGCACACGATGATGGCCGGACCGGAGCTGGGGATTCTGCCAAGCCCATGGAAGCGGACGTCGGTGAAGCTGCGTATGGGGGTGACTAGGGCACCTATGACTAGGTAGTAAAGCAGCGGCGTCTTGAATGGCCTGCCCGTTCCCTCTAAGCCCACAGCGCCAGAGAGGGACTGGAGCGAAGCCTCGGACAGCGATGCCATCGCTACCGGGCCGGAGGTCACGCGCTTGATGGTTTCCCGCGCTGACGCAAGACTTGATGGTGAGTTCCGATTACCGGTAATTGTGCGGAAAAGGTGCATCGCAGGCTTGCTCATGGTCGCATTGCTGGCCATCCCCACCACTGCTCCAGCGGTGGTTGGGGAGTGGGGAGATGACAACTGGCTGCGGAACATCATCGGCCCCGAGAGACTGGCTCACGGCGACGAATTCGGCTGCCATGGCTACGAAGGACTCGACATTCGCGAGGAGGACTGGGTCGTTCAGGACTGTTCCAGCTACCTGACTGAATTCACCAATGCCTCGCGCTGGGGGACGCATCCAATCTCATTCGGGGTGCCCGGAGAGCAACTCGATGCCTCGACAATCGCCGCTTTGATCAGCGCCCGCTTCGAGATAGTCGGTGACATGCTCACAGAGCAGCCGGAGGGGCTGACTTCCGTGGTCCGCAACGGGGGCAGCCTCGAGCTGGGCATAGCGGACCAATACCTCTTGGAGTCGGCCGAGGAGGACAGCCTAGTCAGCATCTACTGGAAAGCCAGGGTCGAAGACCTCAAGCTCAGAGAAGACAAGGACGTCATATCTTGGCTAGAGCAGCAGGATGTGTGGTTCACCACCTGGGGCGAGTGGGTCAAGCACGCGGAGGCCAACTCCAGATTCACGACCACTCATGAGGGCGGGATGCTTTCCGTCGAACTCGCCTTACCAGTCTCCGGGGATTGGCTCGTCCCCGGCAGCATCGACATCCAGAGCGACTCTCCGATCACCTCTGTGACGCGCTTCGACGACACTCCGTTTCCTGAGCTTAATGCCTCCGACAAGGTGCTACGCGAAGGCTGGCGTTCGGTGGAGGGTGGGATATTGCTGACCTTGTCCGCCGGCAATACCGCGAAGGTGAGCTTCGAATCCGAGCCCACTCGCTTGGATATTCAGCCTCTGACGACCTTCAACGGACTGCATCACGCCATCACCGTCGTCGGTCACCACACTACCAACCTGTTCCACTGGTCCTCCGACTTCCACGATTCCGATCTCGTGTTCACATGGCTCATCGAGCGACCGGCGGAGATCGAGATGAATTGGGCGCTGCCGGTAATCGCAATCTGCGTCTTGGTGGCAACCCCAGTGACTATCAGGTGGCTGGTCAATCGCGACCGGACGATGAGGGATGCCGAGGAGAGGTAGTCAGGAACCTATCTCGGGCCCCTCTATTCTCACTCCCTCCGAGCGCATGGTATCGATGATGCGCCCGACCACCTCGGGAGCTAGGGTCTCGGGCGCGTGCACTCCGAGTGGAAGCATGTCGGGGTCGGCCAGCCACTCCTCGACGCAGCACACGGTCACCATGCCGGTGCTGCGTGCCATCGACGAGCCATCATCACCGCCGTAGTCAGCAACCCTCCAAACCATCTCAGAACCATCGTGACCCTCGGCTCGGACTTCCATCCAGGTAAACTCAGGTGTCTTGTGGTCGTACCACCAGTGGTGGAGCAGTTCATTCTCATCGAGGGTCCCCGCGTCCCTCTGGTCGATGAACTTCTGTATGTGCCCAGGCCAGCGGATGGTGTACTCCGACATCTCGACCGCGGGGATCGAGCTTAGCACGCTGCGCAGCCCATCGGTCAGGAAGGCCTCCATCTGGCCGTGCTCGGGGACTTCGATCATGTGACGCTCAGACAGCGGCGGAAGGACAACTTCCTCGGAGTCCCTGATGACTCTCGCCGGCCTCGTGTACTCTGCTATGACATCCTTGGGCGAGAACGGGGCCATGTAGTTCCAGCCCTGCGTCGGCCCGGTCGGATTGCCCCCGACCCTGACCTCGCCCTTGGCTAAGGGGCCGAGTTTGCGATAGGCCTCGGCCAGTAGCATGTTCGACAGGCCGGGTGCTATCCCGACGTCCCACAGGATACTCGCACCCCAGTCCCTGGCCTTCTCGTCATGGCGGTCGGGGGTGTCGTCGCTGAAACTGAGGTCAACCGTCCGGTAGCGCTGCTCGTTGAGGGTGTTCATTGCGATTTTCCCTATCTCACCGGGCAGCATGTTGACGACGATGTCGACCTGCCCGAACTCGTACAATTCCCCGCAGTGATCGAGCGCATCGCCGTGGTGGATAGTGATGTCCTTGTGGACGACGACGCTCGATTGGGGGTTCATGTCGTGAACGTGGACTTCGTGCCCCCTGTCGGCGAGCCTGCATGCGACATAGGATCCGACGAGGCCGGCCCCGAGGCAGTGAATCGATGCCACGGGGCTGCGAAGACGGCTGAGGTCTTCGGTCTAACGGTTCGCCACCTGGCACCTTCGAGGGGCGATGCCTTGATTGAGGGTATTGCAGGCCACGAACCGTGGCGGGTGGCGAACGCATCGACCCCTGGTCGTCCGACCAGACGCATGACTATGCGAGGTTAATCGAGCAGTTCGGACTCGGCACAGTTGACCCCTCGGTGCTGCCCAATCCCGGGATGCTGCATCGCCGAGGCATCGTTTTCGCCCACCGCGACCTCGATGTCGTGCTCGGCTGCATGCAGAGGAGCGAACCCTTCGGGGTACTGACTGGTCTGATGCCCAGCGGCAGGATGCACCTCGGCCACTCGATGGTGATCGACCAAGTCAGGTGGTTTCAGGAGCAAGGGGCCGACATCACTGTCACAGTGGCCGACTTGGAGGCGCTCGCTACCAGGGGCACCTCGCTGAAGGACGGACGGGATACGGCCATCAACGAGTATGTCCACAACTACGCTGCTCTCGGCCTCGACCCCGATGTCACCAACGTCTACTTCCAGAGCTCCCGGCCAGCGGTGCAGAGGCTCGCATTCACACTCGGTAGGAGGACCAACCTCTCAGAGTTCGAGGCCATCTACGGATTCAGCGGTGGGACCAACCTCGCGCACGTGCAGGCACCGCTGGTACAAGTCGGTGATATCATTCATCCCCAGCTCGACGACTACGGCGGGCTCCGCCCGATAGTGGTCCCGGTCGGCATCGACCAGGACCCGCACCTCAGGCTCACTAGAGGGATAGCCGGCAAGACACACTGGTTCAACGTCAAGCAGCGAACGGAAGGTGGTCTGACCGTCTCATTGTCCGTCCAGGAGGACAATCAGACGGCTCTCGGAGTCTCCGGAGGCCAAGTCGACTCAGCAGTCCGGGATTCGGTCTTCGAGCGCATGGCACAGGCCCTCGCCCCTCTCGGATACGCTGACATCATCTCCAACCCCAAGTACGGCACGTTGGACATCCCTGGTGCCGCGCTTGATGATCGCGCCCGCGTGCGCATGCGCATGCTCACGCTGGAGCGCGAGATGGGCGGAATGGGCCTGATGCCGCCATGCTCGACCTACCACCGTTTCGCAGTCGGGATGACCGGCGACAAAATGTCGTCCTCGCAACCCGAGACTACCATCTTCATGGACGAGAGCATCGAGGACATGGAGAGGAAGGTACAGAGGTCGTTAAGCGGCGGTCAGCCCACCACAGAGGAGCACCGCAGGCTCGGTGGGGACTGCTCCAAGGACGTCGCTTTCCAGTATCTGCAGTTCTTCTTCGAGTCCGATGACGGCACTCTAGCCGAGATCAGGAGCGAGTACGAGAGTGGCAGGATGCTCGCGGGTGAGATCAAGCAGGTCTGCATCGACAGTGCCGCCGAGTGGCTGACCGAGCTGGCTGAGCGCAGGGAGATGTGGGCGGACAGGCTGGACGAGTTCCTAGCTCCCGACGCAGTCTAGGCTAGGTCTCCAGCGTCGAATACTGGAACCGAAGGCCCGGTTGACAGGACTTCCATCTCCTCCTCTCTCAACTCGCGGGAGACCGCATCCTCATGCAGTATCTGGCTGTGCCCCATGGGGTCTAGCAGGACGAGCTCGACACTCGATTGCCCGGCTTTGATGCGAGCCATCTCATTTAGTAGAGCGGCGCATTCAGCGGCCGCCTGACTGCCTTCGTGCTCGCTCATGGCCTGCCTCTGGAGCATGCTGATGGCATCTTCGAACCTGTTGAACACGCCCTCGACGTTAGAGATATACCCGGTGGAGCTGACACCCGGTTTGACCTCGAGGTCAAGTTCCACCAGCCTGACAGTGCACGAGGGGGAGCGCACGACTCTAGCAGTCATGTGCCCGGGCGAGTCGATGAGCATCGTGCAGGCTCCCGGCTTCGTGCCCTCTGCCGGGATGAAGTCGGTGTGCTTCCACCCACACGCGTCGCACAGTATGGTGAGTTGGGTATGCTCCCCGAAATACGGAATCTCAGATGTGCGCGCGATCATCGTCAGACCAGCGTCTGAGGAGCAAACCGGGCAGGGCTGCTCGATCGTGCTTTCCATCGAGCCACCTCAGAGGTACAGGGGACGGTCCTCGGACTTGCGTGTGCTCTTGAAGTTCACAGGTAGCAGAAGCAGCCTCGAGTCCCCCAGCCTGACAACCTCGCCTGACAAGTCGTCCTCGACGAAGCACCTTATCCTCTCGACCGCGGTCTGTAGCTCGAGCTCCCTGCTTAGGAGCCTGCTCATCTCGACGATCACGAGATCCCCGTCGGAGACCCAGTCCATCACCATGGGAACCCCGGTGATATCGTCAAGCACGGCACGGTGGACTATCGCGTCGCCCACGCCTCGCGAGACGGGTGCATCGGGGTACCGAACGCCCAGGTCGTGGTAGTCCTGTCCCGGCTCCACGGCCGTGCCGGTATCCTCAGGCACGCTGGGCATCTCTATCCAGCGTGGGCCTCTGTCCTCATCCTTGGCCACGCCCAATCGCCTGAACCACGTGCCTTGACTTCTGCGGTCCGCACTGGCGAGGAAAAGTGGTTTGCGGCGCTTTGAATGATAATCCAGCCTCCTTCCCCGTCGCATTGATAAGGGGCCCGAATCGAGTCGGGTTCGCTGGGGACTTCGCCGCAGCAGGTGACTTCGATGAACGAGACCGCAGATGTAGTGAGGACGGGCACCAGCACCTTAGGCCTCACTTTCGATGGCGGAGTCGTAGTTGGCGCCGACCACAGGGCCACCATGGGCCACTTCATCGTCAACAAGCGCGTTCAGAAACTGTTTCGCATCTCCAACTCGATCGCTCTGACTACCGCCGGCCTCGTCGGTCACGCTCAGTCACTCTCGCGGACACTCGTCGCCGAGTTGCGCCTTTACGAGCTCAAGCACGGCACTTCGATGACTGTCAAGGGGGCTGCTACACTGACTGCTAACATCCTTGCCGGTCGCGCCCACTACGTCCAGATCCTGATTGTCGGAGTCGACGACTCCGGGCCTAGCGTGTACAGCATTGACTCCGCCGGCGGCTCGATTCCAGACATATACTGCGCCACTGGCTCGGGAAGCCCCTTCATGTACGGCGTCCTTGAGGACCAGTTCTCCGAGGGAATGTCCCGGGATGAGGCCCTCAAGGTCGCAGCGAAGGCCCTGCTCGCATCCGCTCAGCGCGACTCTGCGAGCGGCAATGGCATGGACCTAGCCGTCATCACAAGCGGCGACGGGTTCTGCCTGCTCTCCGAAGACGAGGTCTCTGCCCTCTTATCCGGAATCTGATTCCACTCCCGGCCAAGTGCCAGCCCCCCATTCTCGGGGAGACAAGTACTGCCGTGAGTTTACTAGGGAAGTGAATGAATGCGCCTGACGCTCAGTGAGCTGAAGAAGAAGATCTCCAAGATGATACCAGACGACGTCGACTACGAGGTCGATGTCGAGGCGGGTTCGATCGCCATCGTGACGAAGCAGCCCGCAGCCTTCGGAGGCTCAGGGAACAATCTTACCGTGAGAATAGCCAAGACAATCAAGCGACGCGTCGTAATCAGGCCCCACAGTGAAATCCTAGCTGACGAGAAGGCCGTGCACGACGCTGTCGCTCAGATGATTCCGGCCGAGGCAGAAGTCCGCAAAATTTGGCTCGACCCAGCTCTCAGTCAAGTTGTACTCGAGTGTGACGATCCATCTTCTGCCGTCGGCCCCAAGGGCTCTAACGTGCGTGCCCTGAGGGACCAGATAGGCTGGTTGGTCGATGTCGTCAGGGCTCCAGCTATAGGGAGCCGAACCCAGCATGACATCCGACGCTATCGCAAGGAGCTGGCTGACGAGAGGAAGTCCCTGCTCAGGAAGTTCGGGACTCGGATATACCGCACCCAGCGACTCGGCGAGCCTTGGGTACGAGTCACTGCTCTAGGCTCCTATCGTGAAGTTGGCAGGTCCATGCACCTGGTGACCACGAACGAGTCCAAGGTGCTGGTCGACTGCGGCGCCAAGCCCACTACCAATCGTAGCGAGGTCGAGCCCTTCTTCGCCGCGCCAGAGTTGCTACCGCTCGAGAATCTCGACGCGGTTGTGATCACCCATGCCCACATCGACCACATTGGGATGCTCCCGGTCCTGTTCAAGTATGGCTACACGGGTCCGGTGTACTGCACCCCTCCGACTAGGGACCTGATGACACTCCTGCAGATAGACTACATCAAGGTCGCACAGGCAGAGGGCAACGAGGCACCCTACTCCAAGGCCGACATCCAGGAGTGCATCAAGCACGTCATCGATGTCAACTGGGGTGACAAGACAGACATAGCCCCTGACATCAAGATGACCATGGAGAACGCCGGGCACATCCTCGGTTCATCCAGCGTTTACATGCAGATAGGCGAGGGCAAGGGCGAGCACAAGCTGCTCTTCTCCGGTGACATCAAGTACGAGAAATCGTGGCTGTTCGACGCTGCAACTGTGAGGTTCCCCAAGGTCGAGACGCTCGTGATAGAGTCGACATACGGCGGACCCCAGGACGTGCAGCCCACTAGGCAGCAGGCGACCCACGAGCTGCATGACCTGATTCAGGATGCAGTCGGCCGGGGTGGCAAGATATTCTGCCCTGTCTTCGCAGTGGGCCGCTCACAGGAGGTAATGATAGCAATCGACCAGTTGTTCAAGTCGGGCAAAGTGAAGCCTGTCACCGTCTGGCTGGACGGGATGATATCCGAAGCCACCGCGATTCACACGAGCCACCCGAATTTCCTGAATCGTGATCTTCGCAGGCAGATGCTCAAGGGGGGGGCCGAGAATCCGTTCAATTCTTCGTGGTTCAAGCAGGTTGACTCGAGGGAGCAGCGCGACTCCCTCCTCCTCGATCCCAACCCGTCCATCGTCCTCGCGACCAGCGGAATGATGACGGGCGGCCCTATCGTTGAGTATTTCAAACACTGGGCGCCCGAACCGGGCAACACCCTGTGCTTCGTCGGCTATCAGGCATCCGGAACCCTAGGCAGGCGCTTGCAGCAGGGTCACGCACAGGTCCCGATCATGGACAAGGGTCAGACGCTGATGATCGACATCAGGTGCAACATGGTCACCATTGACGGGTTCAGCGGCCACTCCGACAGGAACCAGTTATTCGACTACGTCGACGCTCTGAACCCGACTCCGAGGAAGATAATCTGCCACCACGGAGATCCCCAAACCTGCAACGCCTTCCGACAGGGTCTGAGGGAGAAGTTCAGGGTCCAGACCTACGCACCCGCGAACCTAGAGACCCTGCGGTTGTCCTGATTACAGGACCGGCACGTCGAAGCCAGCCTCGATAGGGTCAGGCACGTCCTTCGCCCCGCTCTCACTCTCATCCTCATCGTCCCAGGGCTCAGCGCTCTCGGTAGCATCGTTCTCCCATGGAGCCGTAGGACTGAGCGCTATCGCCAGCGCGAGCGGCGTCAGAAGCAGGAAACCCCATGCCTCAGTCGTCAGATCACCCTCTGATGCAAAGCTGTTGGCAGAGAGCCCGATCAGCACCACTGCGAGCACCCATCCGATTGCGATTCGCAGCTTGCGCATGGACCTCGCAGAGGCCGATGATACATCAAATCGGCCTAGGAATGATGCCTTTCTACCGAGACAACCTCTTGAACCGGGATTTTCAAGACCCTCCGTGGACCGGGTTTGGGTGCTAGTCAAATGCTCGTGCGGCAACTCCTTCGGCGCTCGAAAGGTCGCCATAGCCAATTGCCCCCGTTGTGGCTCCTCAGGTTCGGGCAAGACCCTCAGGGAGTTCCACTCGACCGAGCAGCTGGCCGAGGCTGTGGCAGCCTCCAACCTGCCTCGTCAGATCAGCCAAGAGGTTGAGTCACGCACAGCCGCCGAGGAGAGCAGGCGAAGTGTCGTGGCCGAGGTGACGAGAGGCGGTCCGGAGGTAATCAAGAGGATCATGCGGCAATCGACCGGGAGTGATGGCACGCTGACGCTGAAGTCGTTGTCCAGAGAACTCGGGAAGGAGGGCATCGACGAGCCCTCAGCAGAGCAGATACTCGGTCAGGCCGAGTTGGGTGGAGTGCTCATCCGCGCTAGTGCCGACAGTTGGTCATGGCTCTAGTAACCTTCATGCGAGCCCTTCATGTGGAACGACATCAGGGCCCGTGGGTTAGTCTGGCTTATGCTTGTTGGTTTGGGACCAATAGACCCAGGTTCAAATCCTGGCGGGCCCACCACTTGATTGACCGCCTGCAATTATTTGATCCTCAGTATCGCTTCGATGTCGAACAGAGAAACCGCGTTGTCCAACGCTTCCTCAGGCGTGAACCAGCGAGCTTCCTCGATTTCGTCATCCTTCGGCACTATGTCTTCAGGTGGGATATCGGCCTCGCAGCGATAGGTGAACGAGATCCAGTTGATTCCGTCCTGGAGGAATATCGCCTCTTGGATCAGTGCGCCGTCGTCCCCCGAAACCGCTTCTCCCGATTCCCCCTTGGGATCTGGGATCGTGATGCTTATCCCCAGTTCTTCCAGCGCTTCGCGCTCCGCACCCTTGCGTGGGTGCTCGCCGTAGTCCACGAAGCCGCCAGGTAGCGTCCAGCAGCCAGTGAAGAAGCCCCTCGTGACCTTGGCCATCAGGATGCATCCGTCCGGATTAGTGATGACGACCTTGCTGACGACCCTGTGCATTGTCCTGTAGACCGACTCGCGAGCAACCGGATCGACCGCGCTGTCGCTGATGACCGCGTCCTTCCATGCCCAGTGCTCCGGCCACATGATATCGGGCGTGGCCACAGTCACTTGATGGTCATCGGTGCCGAGCCGGAAGTGATTGACCCTCCTCTCCTTCCAAGTCAGGCCCATCGACCGAGCCTCGTCGGGCGTCGGCAGCCTCAGCAGGAACTCGCCCCCGTCCCACTCGGTGCGTCCCTTCTTCGGGATGCCCGGACCGCTGCCGTCCATGTCCACGAGCAACAGCTTGCCGTCGTGCTCCAGGTGGACGTGCTCGCACTGTCGTTCCACGGCCTGCCCAGATGACACGTCCGAATGAATCCAGCGGACTCAGTATCCGAGTATCTGACTCAGTTGCTCCTTGTAGAAGGCGCCCGAGCCCTGCAGGCTCGACAATTCCGAATCTTCTAGCTTCAACTCGACAACTCGCTCTACTCCGCCGCTGCCCAGAATTACCGGCACGCCGATGTAGATGTCCTCCATGCCGTACTGGCCAGTCAGGTAGGCGCTGCAGGGCAGCATTCTCTTCCTGTCGTTGATGATAGACTCTGCCATGATGGCGGCAGCACTGCCGGGCGCGTAGAACGCACTGCCGTGCTCGAGGAGCTTGACTATCTCGCCGCCGCCTGCGGCGGTACGCGCGCAGATGGCGTCGATGGTCTCCTCTTCCATCAGGTGGGTGATCGAGATGCCCCCTGCAGTGGTGTATCGCGGCAGCGGCACCATCGTGTCACCGTGCCCGCCGAGCACCATCGCCTGCACGTCCTCGTTGCTGCAACCGAGTTCCTGAGCGACGAAGTGGGTCATTCTGGCCGAGTCGAGGATTCCTGCCTGTCCGACGACTCGGTGGTGGGGGAAGCCCGTGACCCTCTGCATATGGTAGGTCATCAGGTCTAGTGGATTGGTCACCATCACGATCACCGAGTCAGGTGCGTGCCCCTTGATTCCGTCTCCGACCTCGGAGATGATGTCAGCGTTCTTGCCGATCAGGTCCTCTCTGGACATGCCCGGCTGCCTCGGGAAGCCTGAGGTGACAACCACGACATCGGCGCCGGCAATATCGATGTAGTCCTTGGTACCGGTTATCTTACCGTCGTAGTTGAGGATCTGCCCGCCCTGGCTCATGTCGAGAGCCTTGCCCTTCGCAACTCCCTCGTAGATGTCCAGCATCACGATTTCACCGACATTCATCTGAGCGAGCACGAATGCGCAGGTAGCGCCCACGTTGCCCGCTCCGATCACTGCGACCTTCCTAGCGCCTCTCGACACGTAGCGACCTCGGTCTGAGCGCCGCCGGTGTCAGACTTAGCCTTAGTGATGCATGAATTAGCAAGTACTGCATCGCAATCAGCGTTCTGCCAGCAATCTGATGCTGTTCGACTGAAAGGTTCGGCGACGGTTTCAATAAGCGCCCTCAAGTCGAAAGAACCGTCGAAAGTTGAGCCTACGGCTCATCCAGTTGGAAAGTGTCTGAAATGCGACTCGGAGTATTGCTGGAGCCGGATGGCGAGAACCGTGTCGCGATAGTTCCGAATTCGTTGAGGAAGCTGGGCAAGGAGGGCTTCGAGGTACTGGTCCAGTCGGGGGCTGGCGTACGCTCCAATTACCCTGACTCGAAATATGAGTCCAAGGGCGCTAAGATCGTATCACGAGACGAGGTGATGTCAGCCGACCTGCTCGTCGCCATCCACATGCCAGACGCATCTTCGATGAGCCCAGGCCAGATGCTGGCTTGCGTCGCAGACCCGTTCAGGCACCCAGAGCGCGTGAGGGAAGCAATGGCTGCTGGAGTCACCCTGCTCAGCATGGACATGATTCCCAGGAGGCTCTCTAGGGCCCAATCCATGGACGTTAACTCCAGTCAGGATAACCTCGCCGGCTACAAAGCAGTGCTGATGGGAGCTGCCCATATCTCGAAGGTCATCCCTATGATGACCACGAGCGCGGGCACCGTCAAGCCCGCCAAGTTCGTCATCATGGGCAGCGGCGTGGCAGGACTGCAGGCCATCGCCACTGCCAAGCGCCTCGGCGGCGTCGTCTACGCATCCGATGTCAGGAAGTCGGCCGCCGAGGAGATCGAGTCCGTCGGAGGACGTTTCATCGAGGTCGAGGGCATGGACGACTTCGAGGACGAGTCGGGATACGCTAAGCCCCTGACTCCCGAGTTCATCCAGAGGGTCAACGATACCGTCTGCGACGTGGCCAAGAATGCTGATGTCATCATTACCACCGCTCGCATCTTTGGCCGCCCCGCCCCAATCACTGTACCCACTAGCGCAGTCAAGTCGTTCAAGGACGGCGCGGTGATAGTAGACATGAACGCTGACGTTGGCGGCAACTGCGAGCTCACCAGACCTGGAAAGATCGTGGTTGAGCACGGGATCAAAATCATCGGAATCGAGAACCTGCCCGGGTTGATCGCATCCACAGCGAGCATGCTGTACTCGAACAACCTGACGAACTTCGCCATCACACTCGTCGAGGGGGGTGAACTGCGACTCGACTTGGACGACGACGTAATCGTCGGCGCCCCGGAGGGCTCCGAATTCTACGTGGCGGGGATGGGTGGCGTCCTAATCTGCATGGGCGGAGTCATCCATGAGAACCAGTCCAGACTGGCGGGGGTGGTCAACTGAGCCTCACTGTCGCTGCACTGGTCGGAAGCATCACCGTCTTCGTCCTGGCCATCTTCCTCGGCTTCGAGCTCATCAGCAAGGTCCCATCGACTCTGCACACTCCGTTGATGTCCGGTGCCAACGCGATCTCCGGCATCACCATCGTCGGCGCTCTGATTCTGTCCAACACCGCCTTCAACGACGGCGATCCGGGAACTGCAGCCTGGTTGGCCTTCGCAGCACTGGTCATGGCCACCATCAACGCCGTTGGCGGCTTCATGGTCACCAACAGGATGCTGGAGATGATCGCCGGTAAGAGACGCAAGGGTGGTGGGTGATTGGTAAGCGCAGCGGTGTGGGATATCGGGTACCTGGTGGCAGCCGTCCTCTTCATCCTCGGGATCAAGCAGCTTTCCAGTCCGAGGACAGCCCCCCGGGGAAACAGAATCGGTGCAATGGGTATGTTCCTCGCTGTACTGGTCACAGTGGCTAGGATGTACTCAGAGGGGATAATCGGCTGGGAGCTGATTGTCGGGGGGCTGGCCATAGGGGCCCTGATCGGTGCCCTGATGGCGACTCGCATCGAGATGACTGGAATGCCCGAGCTAGTGGCGCTGTTCAACGGCTTCGGAGGAGGTGCGTCAGCACTCGTAGCCCTGTCCGAGGTCCTGCGTAGACTCGAGGAGGGAAATGTCCCGGAACCCGGCGTCGAACTCTACGCCGTCTGGGTAGCCATCGGCCTGTCGGGATTGGTCGGATGGATGACCCTCACCGGCTCACTGGTCGCGATGATGAAGCTCAAGGGCGGTTTCGTCGTGCCTCTCACCAAGAAGTGGCTAAGATTCCCCACTTGGGGCCCCCCTTGGCTCAACGCCGTGAAGCTCCTGCTTCTGATTGGCTCCCTTTATCTTATCTGGATGACCATCCAAGAGCCCTCAAACAAGGCCTACATCTGGGGCATAGTGGGATTTTCCAGCCTGCTCGGCATCCTCTTCGTCATCCCGATTGGCGGGGCCGACATGCCTGTAGTAGTAAGTATGCTGAATTCGCTGTCCGGAATCGCCGCTGCGTTCACTGGCTTCGTGATTGGGAATAACGTCCTCATCATCGCCGGTTCGATGGTCGGCGCAGCCGGTCTGATACTCACATTCATCATGTGCAAGGCGATGAACAGGACCCTGCGAGAAGTCCTTTTCAAGGCGTTCGGTGGGACCGGCGACAAGGATCAGCCGACTCGCACCAAGGTAGGCAGCGACCCCGAGGAGGTCGCGATGGTGCTGGACGGGGCTCAGAAGGTCATCGTTGTCCCGGGCTACGGGATGGCGGTCAGTCAGAGCCAGCACGCAGTCAAGGAGTTCGCCGACATGATGGAGGCTGCTGACTGCGAGGTGTCCTATGCCATCCACCCGGTCGCTGGCAGAATGCCCGGTCACATGAACGTCCTGCTGGCTGAGGCGAACGTCCCGTACGAGCAACTGATCGAGATGGATGACATCAACTCGGAGTTCACTGACTGCGACGTCGCCTTGGTCATTGGTGCCAACGACACCACGAATCCCGTGGCTCGCACGGGTGAGGGCCCTCTGGCGGGGATGCCCATATTGGACGTAGACAAGGCCAGGGTGGTAGTGATTATCAAGCGAAGCCTGTCCGTGGGGTACGCTGGAGTTGACAACGACTTGTTCTACATGGAGAAGACGATGATGCTGTTCGGCGACGGCAAGAAGATGATGAACGAACTCAACTCGGCCATCAAGGAGCTGTGAGGATGCCGCATCCCCTTTCTAGGGGATGCGACCGAGCAACGGTTATGAGACTCCGGCATCTGACAGAGGTACGGGTGACATGATGCGGTCGATTGTGGATAAAGCGGCCATCTGCCTGGTGCTGCTGGGATTGCTAGCCCTGCCCGTCATGGCAATGTCCGGTGGACCGCCTGTCGAGAACAACAACGGAGATCCGACTGTCAAGTATGGTTGCACCTGTCACAACAACGGCGCCCCTTCGGACAGATCGGTGGTAATGATCACCGGCATCCCTGTGATGTATGGGCTCGACGAGACTTATCAGTACACCATCACCGTTGCAGACTCGCTGACGCTTTCGGGCGGCAGTGGCAACACAAAGGCAGGTTTCCTTCTCTCTTCGGAGGGCATGGGGGTCTTTACTTGGGCCAATGATCAGGACATTCGCGAGGTAGATGATGCCCTTGATGACATATCGCAGTCCGGCATCGACTCCGATGGCATCTGGTTCCTGAACTGGACCGCGCCCGCTGAAGATGTCGGCGGAGTTAACTTTTGGTTGGCAGGCAACTCAGTTGACGGCTCCGGGGTGCCTGACGAGAACGACTACTGGAACCTACTCTCATTCACTGTCAGCCCGCCCGGATCCATAGTTTCCGGTGACGATGCGGCAACACTCGAAACTAGGACCATCTCCGTAGGTGACTACGACACCCTGTTCTTGATCGAGGAGTCCGACGCCCAGAAGGAGGCAGACCGCCAAGCGGCGCTGTCACTGAGGATATTCGAGCAGGGCAACCTGCTATACTGGACCAGTCTTGTGGCTCTGATAGTCGGAGCTGTGGTGCAGAAGGAGATCCTCGACCGACGCTACGACGACGGTCCTGAGTTCCTGGCAAACGAACTTGCTTATCCCCAGGCCATCCGAAGAGGCTTGCTCTGCATTGCAGCATTCGCCATCGGGGTCCGCTGGATGGCCTCCGATGTTTCCATAGCATTCCCTCCGGCCACTATCGTCGAGGAGGGGACTAGGACCTCCGACATTACCGGGTTCGCAATCGGTTGTGCCTTCTTCATCAGCGTCTGGGCGGCTTACGGCGTCTACAGGACGGTGTTGGCAGCCAGAGCTGAGCCACAGGTCAAGGACATCCTCTGATATGACACTCGCAGTATCCTCCGACAGGCGTAGGCCCTTGTCCGAGCATCTGTCTGAGTTGCATCGCTCAATACGCAAATCCGCCATACTGATTGCCATCGCAGCAATCGCATGGGCGTATGGCACCGACTCGCTGATGCGAGCGTGGCTGAACTCGCTTCCATTGGGCGCCGCCTCGCTCGACCTGTCTGTGTACTCTCCCTTCGAGTGGTTGGAGATACGCTGGTCCTTGGCCATCTTACTCGCCCTCCTAACTGTGATGCCGGTACTGTCTTTCCAGTTGCAGCGATTCGCTCGTCCAGGGCTGCTTCCCCGTGAGCGCACTTGGCTCTCAGTCCTGCTTTGCCTGAGTATGGTCATGGTCCCGGCGGTGATCCTAGCGACATGGGGTTACCTGCTTCCCCTGTTCATCGAGGCAACTGAGGCTGCTGACGCTCTGGAGGGGGTTGGAGCCAGATACGACGCCAGCGCTCTGTTCAGACTGGCTCTGGGGTTCTCCTGGCTACTCGTAACCGTCATGCTCGCCACCCTCTCTCTGTCTATGGCTCGCTTGCTGGGTCTCGTGGAGCACGGTGAGGCGAGGCTCAGGGTGCGTATACTGCTGATCTTCGGAGGACTCTTGCTGCTCACTCTCCCAGTCGAGTACGAGGGCCTGAGGCTGCTAGTCGCCGCCATATCCATGGCGGTGGCTGACGCAATCTCCCGCACCTTGCCAGAAGCCCCGCTCGGTCGCAGGAGGTTCGATGTCGAGGACATGATCGCCTCGGATGGCTCTGTGCACAGGGTCGCCTTCATCGACTGCGGTTGCGAGGGTGCTTGCCCACGATTTCCATCAGGCACCGTTCACGAGGGCGTGGCCGCGCCCAGGTGCTCGGCCCTCTGTCTAGAGCCGACGGAGCAGGATGCGTTGGCCGACTTGGTCCTGCATCAGAGACTCTCGGATGTTATCATCGCAGGATGCGACGCGACTCCCCTCCCTCCATCTCTCAGGTCCTCGCTTGATTCCATGGGCTGCGAATATGGCGGATTGGGCTGGCTGGACGCTCCAGAATCTTCTGACGAGGCATGGCGTGCCTCTTCCATCCGCGATTTGATGCATCAGCCAATCTTGTCGGCATTGGATTGAAAGAGTGATTCATGGACGTGGGTCCATGAACGCGGCACGCGCAGCCATCGTAGCAGCCGTGCTGATGATGGGCGTCTGGGCCAATCTCAATCCGGATGTGATAGACGATTGGATAGAGGCTGAGATAGCCGAACCGACGGACGAATCGTTCGATCTGGTTGAGTTGCAGAGCGATGAGCAGTGGTTGGTTCTCATGGTCCAGTTCCCTGACAGGGCGTTTTCCCAGAACAAGGCTGAATCGATCCTCTTAGGCGAGGGCTCAGCGACTAGCTACATCGAGCAGATGAGCGGCGGAGCATCTACCCTCATGGTCACCATGTACGGTGACGTGTGGACCGCGCCCCAATCAGAGGGGCATTGGGGTGCGGACAGCTCCGACGAGCGTGACATAGGAGCTACCGCACTCGTCGAGGAGGCCTGCAAGGCGATGCTGGAGGGCCAAGACCTCTCCAAGTGGGACTTCAACGGGGACGGTGCGATAGACAGGCTGCTGATCCTCCATTCAGGAAGGGCTCAGGAGACCGGAGGAGGTGCCAATACACTCTGGAGCCACATGTCTTGGCTGGATGAGCCTCTGTCCTTCGATGACTGGTCGGTGAACCATTACACCATTGCATCTTTGGACTCGGGCATCGGTACGGTGGTCCACGAGATGCTCCACCAGATGGGAGCGCTCGACCTCTACGACGTGCACAGCGTTCTGCCATCCTCCAATTGGAACGGACTGGGCGACTGGGACATAATGGCCAGCGGCAACTGGAACGGCAACGGAAACATTCCCGCTTTGCCCGGTTCGGCCACTCTCGAACTGATAGGCGCTCACCGTTCCACCGCAGTCGACCCCCTCGTCGGGGGCAGTTTTGAGATGTCACCGATTTCTGCCGGTGGTCGGCCCCTATCGATCGAACTCGCTCCCGGAGAGACCCTGTGGGTCACCTTCCGTGGGGATGCCGGGTTCGATGCCGCCCTTCCGGGACACGGGATACTAGTCGAGCATCAGGACGAGAACAACGGAAATTCCTTCGATAACCTCGTCAACACAGACCCCGACACTGCTTGGGTGAAGATCATCGAGGCCGACGGTGATGCAGCCCTCGAGAGAGGCAGGGACACCGGCAGTCCAGGGGACGTGTTCTCAGAGGGGGGAGTTTTCGGAGATAGTGGGATGATTATCCGGGACAACCGCGGTAGAATGGTTCAGTGGACTGCTACAGTCGAGTCATTGGGTGATGACAGTGCCACTGTGGCCATCCAGCCCTCGGGGCAGTCAAGCGTCGATGTCCTGACTCCCCACAACCCCATCCAACTCATTCCGGGTGAGTCATCCTACGCTCAGGTGACAGCCTCTCAGCCATGTACATTGGAGGTGTCGCTATCGTGGACGCAGAGCGGAGGGCAGATTCAGCCCGATTACATTGAGATTCCCTCAGGCGAGTACGAGATAGTGATTCTGTATAGCCCGGACGGCCCCAGCGATCATGGCAACCTGCGAGGCACCATAGGATGCGAGGGCGAGGCTCTGACGGACATAGACCTCGATTGGTTCCGAGTCGGCCATCGCCTTTCCACCTCACAGCTCGAGATCATCGTCGCTTGGGACTCTCCCTCCACCGTCCAAGTCACCCCTGAATACGAGGGGGATGGTGAGCGCACCTACTCGATAGCTGTGGAAGGAGCTGCCGAGAGAATCGCCACGGCCGCCACGCAAGGAACCTTGTCCGCAGGCGACTCGATAACTCTCGACATAGATCCAGCAGGGTTGCTCGAGCCGGGGATGCTCGCTCGCGGGGAACTCGTCTTGTTAGACAGCAGCGGCATAGAGCAGCGCATCCCGTTGCTCCTCGAGGCTGAATCGCCGTTCTCGGGGGATGGCTGGCTGGCTTGGCTAGCACAGCCATCAAATGGCCTGCTGGTCATTTCCGTGCTTGTCGCAATTTCGATAGCGGGCGGCGGACGAACAGACGTTCTCAAACCGCCTCCGTCCGAATAGTCACCTTCTGTGAGGGTTGTTCCAGCGAGAGTCAGCTGGTGGCCTCGTAATCGATAGGTACCTCCATTCGGATTCCACCAACAGGGGATGCAACCAGGTCTTGTTGACCCCAGATGCGAGTCTTGAGGCCAAGCAAGCACCCTCCCAATCGACAGGGCCTTCAGCGGGATGGACGACCAGCCAAGGTGCGTGGTCCTCGCCCATCGGGCGGTCGTAGCACCTCCATCTCGTCCCGTACTTGAATCCGGGACGCGGATGCAGCCCTCTGTTCAGCAGGTCACCGAGGATGCTAGCCCCAATCGATAAACTGCCAGCAGATCCGTTAGCCATGGCCTCGACCAATTCCGAGGCCTGTTGATCCATGATCCTGCCGCTGGGATATGGGATTCCGACCCTGTCATTTGGCCAATCTCCTTCGAAGTGGATGAAACTGCCTCCATTGTCTAGTCCGGAACTCTCTCCTAGTTCGCTGATAGTCACGAAGTCATCATCTGGAACAGCACCCATCTCCCCTTCAGGCTCAACAGCGCCGACCCTGTAGGTCACCACCGCGTGCTCGTCGTCCACCACCAGCACCTCGGCCATCCTGCCGCCTTCTCGGACTTGCTCCGACCATTCAAACAGATCCTCAATGTCCAGCTCCTCACTCGCATGGTACCATCTTACCTCATATGTCGCTTCGCTCGTACTCGGGTGTTCCTCTGAAGGCCATCTCAGTCCCCAACTCGCAGCCGCTGAGGACAATCCCATGGCTTCGAAGTTTGAATGCACAACAATCCTGTTGCCCGGGACTCTGAGAGCCTCGAGAATCGCTGCCTCTTCGAGCAGCCGGGGTCTGTCACCCAGTTGCTCGGAGAGCCATGAGTCGAACGGCCACTCGAGGTGTCTGTGCTCGTGGCAGAAGATGACTTCGGAGGAACTGAGTAGTAGCCCCTCGCTTCCAACCAACCTCCCGATGGCCGACTTGTTCCACAGCCTGTGGGCCGCTTGACCTTGGTAGAACCAGCCTTCGTCGTGCTGAACCACACCCCGACGAGAAGGTTCCTGCTTTGAGTTCGCCGGTCTCGTAAACATCATCCGTCGAGCCTGCCACGCAGACACGATGACCGACGAAGGCGACGTTCATGAGCGCGCTGAGGCTCTCAAGAGACTCAGGTCTCTGCTTGAGAGCATGGGTTCCTCTAAGGTCACGCTGATCGGTGACGTCATGCTGGACAGGTACCATCACGGATTTGCCAACAACTTGGATTCGACAGCCCCCGTCCCAGTGCTCAAGATTCTGAGTTCCGAGGAGACACCCGGTGCTGCCGCGCACATCGCGATGGGGCTCAATTCCCTCGGCCTTTCCGTAAGCCTTCACTGCTGCGTCGGAGACGACAGGGAGGGCCGGGTCATCATCGAGAAGCTGTCTGCAGATGGCATAGGGACATCTGGGATAGATATCGTCCCAGGCCGGAGCACTCTGACCAAGATTCGCTTCTATGGGAGCCGCGAGAGCCTTCTGGACAAGAGTCAGATTCTCCTGCAGGCCGACCGTGGCCCACGTGACGATCTACCTGAAGGCGTCAGTGCTTCGTTGACGGCCTCGGCACTGTCTTCCCTATCGGACAGCTGCGCCATCGTGCTCTCCGACTATGATAGGGGGGTTCTGACCACAGATGGTGCGCAATCTCTCATTAAGGTGGCCAGCGGTGCGGGCGTTCCGGTGATAATGGATCCCAAGTTGACCGGACTCGACAGGAGCAGGGGGGCCGACGCCGTCTTGTTCGAGATTCGAGGACTCGACCTGCTTCGCCGCCGGTTGACTGCATCGGACCAAGCAGAGGCTGCCAGGAGCCTGATCAAAACTTACGACTGGGGGGCCATGCTAGTGCTTGGCGGCGTCCACGGAGTCACTCTCTACCAAGCGGATGGCGAGCCGATGCACCTGCCTTGCTCCACTGACGCCCCTCTTCAGCAGATTGGCCTCCACGACGCAGCCGCCACCGCTCTGGCGGCCGCGCTTGGCAACGGACATTCTATGGCCGATGCTGCCACTCTGGCCGCCGCAGCCTGCGAATGCGTGCTGTCTGCCGAGGCCAGCCATGAGTTCGTCAACCGTACCACTCTAGGCATTTGGCTGGATGAGCTGGCGTGGCAATTACAGATTTCAGACAGATGATTGGAACAATCATCATTTAGGCATGAGATTCATTACGGAATTGGTCCGGCCATACGCTGTGAAGTCCCCTAGGTTGTTCGTCGTCTTGCTGCTTATAGCGGCGTGGTCCCCCACTCTTACCCCTGTCAGCGCGGAGGATTCCGACGATGTTCCTCTCATCGGATTCGATTTCGAGAATGGCTTCACCACGAACGAAACTACTGTAATCACAGGTTTCGTCGAGGACGAAGAGAGGCCCCCTCACGTGACATGGAGCATTGGCGAGGAGGCAGAGCTCGGCAGCGGGGATCTGTCGACGACTTTGGAGGAAGCCGACTCATCGGGTTCAAGGCCCATCTGGATCTGGTCGCTGGAACTCGATGTGGCAGAGTACTCCCCATGCACCTGCTACCTCACAGTCACAGTGGAGTCCGCTTCCGGGGAGACATCGCAGGCCCGACAAGTTTTGTTCCTCGGAGATACGGCTAAGTCAGCAATCATGCTCCACTCTCCGGCCTCGGGGGATTGGGTTTCCAACTCACTCACCGCTTCAGGCTGGAGTTCGCACCCTATGGTATGGACTTCTCCGGAGCTCCGATTCTTCGCGAAGTCGGCTTCCAACGCGGCAGATGTGTGCATGATCGAGGCCGATTCCGATTTCAGTTCACATCTATTGGTGATTATTCCAGATGGCTCTTTCTCGAACAGGATCGACATTTCGGGGCTCTATGATGGATGGCACTCCTTCTACGCCGAGAACTACGATCCCTCCGGGGTTACCTTCGCTCAGACCTGCGTGCCCATCCGGGTCAACAATCTTGCTCCGGCAATCACACTGGCGGGGCCAGACAGCGTGCTGGAGGGCAGTGGCGATCTGTTGTTCGACGGCAGTGCCTCCAACGACCCGGTATGGGGCAGGGAGGACATGCATTACATGTGGGTGCTGAGAAGGCCCTCACACACTGGTTCGACACCGCTCGACATCGTCATGGGGGACGGCCTCGGCACTTACTCTATGGGCAGCGAGACCTCCGGCGAATACACTCTGACTCTGCGCGTGATGGACGCCGGTGGGGTTTCAAGCACATCAGTCAAGACATTCACTGTGGAGAACGTCATACCCACGGCCAAGATGTATGTGGATGGCAGTCCTGTCTCAGATGGTGACAGCATCAAGTTGAGCCCAGGCGGCGAATGGGCTTTGGACGCTTCCGCCTCGGTCGACTCAGCTAACGATCAAGCCGGGTTGAGGTGCGTTTGGAAGATTGATTACGCTCCAATGTATGAGGGCTGCCAGAGAACTCTTTCCTGGCCTTCGGGCGCCGGAGACGAACTAATTCTCACTTTGGACGTCATCGACGATGATGATGAGTACGGCACCGTCTCTGTACAATTGGTCAACCCCGACGTGAGCGAGCCCCTGCCCTACCCGCTAATCGCCCTTGCGATTTCAGCCATCTTCATGGTCTCGGCCATATTGCTGAGGTACCGTTCTTCGGACGATTCCGCGTCCATTCCGAAATGGAAGTCCGGCAACGAAAACTGACGTCTTCGACTTCCCACACCCCTAAGAACGGGCCTCTAGTCGACAGCCCGGCGAGACGTATGGCTGAGCTTGCATTCTCCGAGGCCGAGTATCGCGGGCGCCAGTCTGAATTCCTAGGGCAGATTCCGTCCGACAGCTTGGTGCTGATTCCCACCAATCCCCACGCGAATCGCTCCAATGACGTCCATTACCCGTTTCGTGCCAGTTCGTACATGCTCTATCTGTGTGGGTGGAATGAGCCCGGAGCCGTTCTGATGTCTCATTACGACTCAGGCGCGTGGACGACCTCGCTATTCGTCCAACCTCGAGACACCAAGACCGAGATATGGGAGGGTCGAAGGGTTGGCACAGAGGGCGCTGCCTCCGGGTGGCCCATCGATGAGGCTCATTCTCTGGAAGATCTGGAGAAAACGGTAGCAGAGCACTTCGAGGCTTGCAAGCAGATTCACCTAATCCCAGGCCTCAATCCGATATTGGATGAGATGGTGAACAGCGCAGTGAACTCCAAGTCGCGTGACAGCAACACCAAGTACATCGGCCCGACGAGCCTTTCTGACCCATCCTCGATACTCGATGAGATGCGGGTACGCAAGTCCGATCGAGAGATCCAGTTGATGCAGGAGTCGGCAGACATCGCCTCTGCGGCCCATGTTGCGACGATGCGAGCGGCTTATGCTGATATTGGAGAGTGGCAGGTACAAGCCGTCATCGAGAGACATTTCACCGCGAGCAAGAGCCGTTGGAGTTACCCAACAATAGTTGGCGGCGGTGATAACGCCACAATCCTCCACTACAATGCCAATAATGCTGTTATCGCCGGCGGCGATCTCGTCCTTGTCGATGCCGGATCAGAGGTCGAGGGATATGCATCCGACATTACGAGAACCTGGCCGGTGAACGGGCGGTTCAGTGATGCACAGCGAGAGATTTACGAACTCGTCCTCAGGGCGCAAATGGCTGGAATTGAGGCATGCCAAGCAGGCTCACCGTGGAGCGCGATGCACCATGCGACTTCTAACGTACTCGCTCAGGGATTGATTGACCTCGGCATCCTAGACTACTCACTAGAGGATGCTCTGGGGGAGGACTTCGACGGACCCTACAGGAACTACTTCATGCACGGTACGGGGCACTTGCTGGGACTTGATGTCCACGATGTCGGAGGTGGCCGACAAGGCGATGATGGGCCCGGGCGCGACCTCGGGCCCGGCATGGTCCTAACCGTCGAGCCGGGATTATACTTCGGCAGTTGGAGGACGGACGTCGAGATTCCCGAGAGGTACTCCGGAATAGGGGTGCGTATAGAGGATGACGTACTCATCACCGAGGGCGGTCCAGTAGTGCTGACCTCGGATTGTCCGAAGACAATTGATGAAATAGAAGCACTCATTGGAAGTGATAGGTGATATTCTGTCAGACTGGAGAGTCATACTGGCATCTCAGATGTCATCCGATTGCCAGAGGCTGACCATCGAGGACGCGGTCACGCTCTACGAGTCCGCGGATCTCAACGACCTGATGCACGCCGCCATGATGCGCAGAAGGCTGCAGGTTCCCGGTAATGAGGTCACTTATCTGATTGACAGGAATGTGAACTACACCAACGTCTGCACCATCAACTGCCAGTTCTGCTCTTTCTATCGCCCTCCCGATCATCCCGAGACGTACACCCAATCGGTTGACCAAATTAGTGAGAGGATCGCCGAATTGGAGGCTATCGGAGGCTCACGCGTCCTGATGCAAGGAGGGGTCCACCCCGAACTCCTCCTCGATTGGTACCTCGACCTGCTCAGGGATTTGAGAAGAAGGCACCCTTCAATTTCGTTGGACTGCTTCTCCCCCATTGAAATCGAGGGTATCGCCGAAGTATGCGGGATGACTACCCTCGAGGTCCTCCGTGAATTGCAAGAAGTGGGCATGCATGGCCTTCCGGGGGGCGGCGCAGAAATGCTGGTGGACGATGTCAGACTGGACATCTCTCCGAAGAAGGGCTCTGCGGACAATTGGCTCAGGGTGATGGGGGAGGCTCAGAGTCTGGGGCTGACGACCTCTGCGACCAACGTCTTCGGATTCGGGGAGACGCCCAGACACCGAATCCTGCACATGGACAGCATAAGGGCAATGCAGGACGAGGCGCATGCTTCAGGTAGGACGGGATTCACTTCGTTCATCGCATGGCCGGTGATGTTAGAGAACAACAGCTTTGGGTCGAGGAACAGGGGTCACAACAGAATTGAGTTGGGCGCAGGTCCAACGGAGTACCTCCGGCATGTCGCTGTCTCGCGCTTGTTCTTCGACAACGTCGACCACATTCAGGCTTCTTGGCCCACAATGGGCGTCGGCGTCGCTCAGATGGCATTACTCGCTGGGGCCGATGACGCCGGCTCCACCATGATGGAGGAAAACGTCGTCTCAGCATCTGGAACCACCAAGACCGAAGCAGCGGAGCATGAACTGCAGAGAATGATACTCCGAGCCGGGTTCCGACCGCGCAAGCGCGATTCCGACTACGTCTCCCTGGACACAGTCATTGAAGACGAGATTCTGGTAGCACCAGTACCGCTGCAGCCGGCCTGATCAAGTCGACAGTTCGGTCCTACCGCTCCTTACGGGCAACGTCGGGATATGCTCCAGCCCCTCTCGTGGAGGCATCTTCAGCGGCCTCACCCACTTCATCTTCGTCCCATCGTCCCTAATCGCTTCGATCACGAGCTCCCAGTGAACTGCTATTACAGCTGAGTAGATTGAGCCGGGCCACAAGTCCTCCGGACCTTTGAGGTAATAGCTGGTCTCGCCACCCTTGAAATCGACCCACTCGCCAGCCTCTCGGACCCTCATCGGCTCTAGCAGCAGCACCCTAGGATGGGCGATAGGCATTGGAGTTGCCTCGCCGACCCCGGTACCGAGTTCTTCCCCAGTGGTGATTCTGCGCTCAGGCAGTTGTGTGGACATTCCCGGTGCTGGCTGCCCGCCCTCGTCCCTCGACAGCGCCTCTAGCACCTTGCTCCTCTCGGGAACGGCGATGCCGACCTGAATCCGAGCTCGGCGAGCCATCACCTCTAACGGCATTACCAGCCTGACGATCTTGATTCCATTTCCCTCGTTCGCCAGAGAGATTTCCGGAGAGTCCAGAGGCGATGCGATGTACGCGTTCTGCCTTCGTATGTCACGCAGGTTGGCAACCATCCTCGAAACGATGGGCAGCAGGAATATCGGTAAGGCCACTACCAGTAGCTTGGGGTAGTCCAAAGGGCCGATTCTGTAGGATCCTGCAATCGCCTCCGAGAGCACCCCGATATTCACAAGACCTGGCTCCATCGTGTGAATCAACAACGTGAGGATCAGGATGGACGCCGTCGGAGGGATCAGCCTCCTTGCTAGGGAGTGCAATGGGTCGGGTTCGATGTACCAACCATTCCTCGTACTCATCAGGAAGGGAAATGGGTCAGTGGAGACATCGGATTGTATGACCGGCCATTCCGGGTCATCATCCTTGCAACGCCTCCATTCCACCATCCAATCTTCGTCCATGCCGATCCTGAATGATGGCGGAGGAGGATTATCGGATTCCATCACCACTTCGACCAACGGCACCCCTCCTGCATTCATGTGTGAGTACTCGAAGGGGGGATATCTGATTCGCTGAACTGACTTGTGCACTGGATCACCCCAAGAGGATGGCCTTGACCGCCCGCTTAGTCAGCGAGCGGAATTCGGGAATCTCCCTGAGCATCTTGATTCCCAGCGGGATGGGATGCTCGATTTCTCCTATATCGTTGATTAACTCGATGACCTCGGGACGTGCCCATACTGCGAAAATATCGTCCAACTCGGAGTCTGTGGATTCTGTGAGGAATGCGTCGCGTAACGCCTTTGACCTCCTCTGACTCCTCCTCATCGGCCCCATGAAGCCAGCAATTTCACTCATCCTGCCGTCTGACAGGTCATCGCACTTGAGCGCATCTAAGAGGTGGGGCGTCACTAGGTCAACCTGAGCGAAGCCCGGTCCTATTCCTCCCCCAGTAGTGGGCTTGCATAGCCCTGCAGCGTCCCCGAACAACGCAACTCTGCCTATCATCGGACGCTTCACCATGCCACTGGGTATAGGTCCACAGAATCTGCCTATCTCCTTGCATCCCGAGAACCGATTCCTCCAGAGCGGTTCCTCTCGTAACCTATCCAGCAACTGCTCGCAAGATTCGCCACCCATGAGGCCTGGTTTGCTCCATGTCCCTATCCTAGTAGTCTCCCCAGAGGGTATCGCCCATGCAAAGAAGCCGGGTGCTATGCGCGATCCGGTGTACATGTCCAGCCGACCCTCTTGCCCCCGATATCCGGTGACCTCGACTTGGAATCCGATCATAAGTTCCTTTGGCCGCCCCATCTTGAAATGACGTCGGACCCACGAGTGGGCTCCATCTGCACCGCATAGTAGACGGCATCGGACATCCTTGACTCCTTTCGGGGTGCGTATGCGGAGATTGACAGATCCTTCCTCAATTACAGCCGAAATTGGTTTGCTGGATAGCCAGATGTGAGCGCCTTTCTCTATTGCCTGCCTGACGATCCCCTCATCGAAGAGTTTGCGGCATACGGACCATGTGCGGATGCGACCCTCATCACCAATCACAACTGGAGTCCCCGAAGGGCTGTGTATCCTAGCGCCCCAGATTGGTGAAAGAACGGTGTGATGCAAGCCTGTGAGATTCATGACATGGGGATTAACCAGACCAGCGCACTGGAATGGCCGCCCTATCTCTGAATGCTCTTCGAGAAGAAGAACACTGACTCCTCCTTCTGCCAGCCCGGCGGCGAGATATCCACCAATCGGCCCAGCACCCACGACGACAGCATCGTACTCGGACACTCCCACGTCACCTCTTGCAGGGCGCTTGTTCTTGAGTGCTGTCACGAAGTGGCCGTGTTATGCTTTACCCCGGCGCCTTCTAGTTCCGCGCCGTTTCTTCATCTCGCCGATGATGTCGCTAGCATCGGTCTTTGACATCTCATCAATTTCCTTCAGTCCGGCGATGGCCAGAACCCGATCGAGCGAAACCTCGTGTTGCTCAGCCAGTTTGTTGACCAGGTCCACCTGAGCTGGAGTCGCCGGCATTGCCCCGCTCTGCTCAATCAGAGTCGAGATCAGCGCGCTGGCTGATCCGTCTCTGCCTCCGGTAAGCTCACTGATGTCTGTCGAATCCACCAGCCCCAAGGCCTTTGTCAGGCCAATGCCAATCCGGTCAGAGAGCTTCACTATGAGTGCTGTCTGCTTCTCGCTTGCCGGAAGGGGGCCATTGCGCCCATTCGCCTCCATTAGGGTCCCGATGAGTCCTCTGGCCTCTTCACCGCTGAGATCTCCTATGGCCTTCCCGGCAAGCAACTCTTCCCGATAGGCCTCATCGAGGACAGTCAGACGGCTCTCCAGCAGGGCCAGCTGACGAGGAGTCGGCACTTTCCGCCTATCCTCCAGAGCGCTGTTGTGCATCGCCCTGAATACATCCAAGAAGCTGGCCCAAACACTCGCTCCACTAGTCTGGGCATGCTCAACGCGATCCAGATCCTTCTCCATCTTGGCGGTGAACTCCGGAGTGAACAGTCCTTCTGCCTTATCCTGCGCATTGTAGAATGGCACTACTTGAAGCCACATCGTCCGCCCATCATCGGTTGGGATCAGCGAGTTGCCCTCAAGCTCGACATAGCCTCTGGCCCCCAATTTGGATACGGTCGAGACATAGGTCGACGGTCTGCCTATCCCGGCCCTCTTCATCTCTTGGACGATCGAGCTCTCCGAGAATCTCCTTGGAGGCTTGGTCTCATCCGTCGTCATGTGTGGATTGTCGTCTGATGCGTCTATGGACCATACCGCTCCAATGATGAGAGGGGAGTCAGGTGAAGTGGTTCTAACATCACCAAGATATTGTGAGAAAACGGCCTCCCAACCAGCATGGATCCTCCAGGAAGCACTCCCATTCAGAGGTATATCCAACTCATCCAAGCCGGCTTGTAAGTCCCTTCTCTCCCTGACTGATTGGGACATCTGACTGGCTGCGAAGCGGGCCCAAATCAAGCCGTACAGCTTCTTCCCATCAGCCCTATCCGTCGTAATCGAGGTGCTCTCGGGCCTAGTAGGCCTAATTGCCTCGTGTGCGTCTTGAACATTTGAAGCACCCTTTTTGACATCGGATCCCAGCATTCCCGGTCCGAGGTGATCCTTCCCATACTTCTCCTTGATGTGCTCCCTGACCTTGTTTCGGGCTTCGGCATTGGTCCGGGTCGAATCCGTGCGGATGTATGTTATGTGCCCAGACTGATACAGTGATTGAGCGACTCTGGCGGTCTTGGAAACGGACCACTTTAAGGTGGAGTTAGCTGCTTGGAGCAGCGTGTCTGTGGTGAATGGCGGTTGAGGGTTACGATTCGTCTTGCCTTCTTTCACTGAGGTGATGGTCATCTCTCCAGCCTTCAGCAGTGCTTGGAATGCATGCTCAGCAAGGTCTCCGTCAGAGGTTCTGTCAGCACGGTGCTTTCCAGAATCGTCCTTCCAGGCATCGGAGTCATCCTTCTCGTGGAACCTGACGTTGAACCTGACTCCGTCTGATTCAGCATGGACGCTGTGGTACTCTATTGGAACATGGGCCTCCCTCTCGAGCTCCCTCTGAACGATGAATCCCAGCGTCGGGGTCTGGACTCGCCCCATCGAGGGAAGCCTCCACGACTTGCTGAATTTAGAGCAACGGAAGCCAACCAGTCTATCCGTGAACCGGCGAACCTTCGCAGCATCGACGAGGTCCATGTCGATGTCCGTGCAGTTATCGATAGCCTCATTCACAGCCGACTTGGTTATCTCATTGAAGGTGACACGCTTCACTTCGGGAAAGTCAGAGAACAGTATGCTGAGACGCCATGCGATGAATTCGCCCTCACGATCGGGGTCGGTGGCGATATAGATCTCCTCAACGTCGGAGTCTTCCGCCTTTCTGCGAATCCCAGCAACGACTCTCTCCGCCCCTTCTGTCCAATCCCAGGGCGGTTCTGGCAGCTTTCCATCCTCTGAGGCCCACATCGCCTTGGAGGGGGGCAGGTCCTGGACATGCCCTTTGCACGCATTGACAATCCAGTCCTTGCCAAGGTACTTCTTGACGGTGCGGGCTTTGGCTCCGGATTCGAGAATCATCAACTTCACAGTTCCACCCCTTTGCCAGCACTGTCTGTCGAGAAAGACTAGCTGACCTCGTTTTGGTGTGCCCGGATGGACCCTGTATAAACATGAGCAGGTCGATTACTCTCCAACGCGTGCGCGAGCGGGGGGGCGCGCGAGGCGGGTTATCTCAGAACCACTCTCGAGCCCTCTTCATCCCATGGCAATTCAGCAGCCGGACCGGCGCAACCAATGCAGCCGGGGTATCCAGCGGCAGCCAGATCCAAGACGGAATTTCTGTACTTCCTCCAGAGGTCATCTGGAACCCCCGGTATCCAAACACATTCCAGGGTACGCGGCTCGGGGCCACCGATGAGTCCTCCAGGTTCGCCATCGAGCACGATTTCGATGCCCTCTTCATCCGACTCTACGGCATCAGCCCCAGATATGACAGACGGCGCGAGATCAGAAATCAAAACCGAGAGGGACTCGACACTGAGCCGTCCGGCATCCTTTGTACGAACCGTAACCCCTCCGGACCTGAGGGTCCTGCGGGCGAGTTCGCTGATAGCAGCACCCTGCTTTGATGCGCTCATGAACCCGCGATGCTGCGCAACGCTTGAAGAATATCGTTCGGCAGGCTGCAGCAATGGGATTACCGTATTCCTTCTTCGTGCGACCAATCCTTCGCTTCGCCGACTCCGAGAAGGCTCATGACCTCGTCATTCAGGGGCTGTCGTCATTCGGACAGAGTTCGGGTGGCCAGCGAGCTCTCAGTGCCATGTATCACGCCCCAGAACTGCCAATTCACGTTCTTGGACGCCTTTTTCACCATCCATTGGGGTTGGCAGCAGGCTTTGACAAGGGTGCAGAGGCGCTTTCTGCATGGCCAGCGTTGGGCTTCTCATGGGTCGAGTACGGCGGAGTGACCAGATTTCCCCAAGATGGCAACCCCAAACCCCGGATGTTCAGGGCCGAGTCGGAGCACGCTTTGGTGAATCGGATGGGTTTCAACAATCCCGGAGCCTCGGCTGTGAGGGACAGGCTGATTTCTCGCCGGGCTTCGGGCAAGTGGCCCAAGGTTCCCATCGCGGCCAACATAGGCCGTTCCACGAAGACCCCGAACGAGAGCGCACCCAGCGACTACTCGCAGACATTGGACATCCTGTGGAATCACGCTGACATGTTCGTCCTCAATGTCTCTTCACCGAATACCCCCGACCTAAGGGAGCTGCAGGAGGTCGACCACTTGTCCTCGATTCTATCCGAGTGCGGCAGAATCAGTGAGAGGAGGGGTGGGGGAAAACCTCTGTTGCTGAAACTGTCCCCAGATAGCACGGACGACGAGCTGCTCGCATCAGCCCAAATGGCGATGAGGCGGGGTATCGACGGTTTCGTCGCCACCAACACGACCCTCCACCGCCCCGTTCCCTCCAATACCAAGTCGCGGAGCGTCTTCGCCGAGCGTGGGGGCCTCTCCGGAAGGCCACTCCAATCGCGTTCGGCCGAAGTGATTAGACTCCTCTACGAGGAGGCCGGCTCCGAGGTACCGATAATCGGAGTCGGTGGGATCGACTCGGCGGACTCTGCTTGGGAGGCGATGACATCGGGAGCATCTCTGTTGCAGTTGTACTCGGCTATGGTGTTCAAGGGCCCGTCCGTAGTGTCTCTCATAGTCAAGGGACTCAGCAGGAGGATGAGGGACAACGGTTTCCTGAGCATCGAAGAGGTAGTTGGCTATGGCAATCGCTGACTCGCCAGTGAAAACCCTCATCAACACCCGAATCGAGGTGTGAGCATGGCGGGGACCCGGGCTTCGCGTCTGATCGTAGTCGGCCTCGCCCTAGCTGGGCTTGTTGCGCTGATGTTCCTTAGCGTCAAGCCCGAGACCCAGTATTCTGTAGACGAGGTCATGGCCTCGCCTCAGTCACATGAGGGCAATGTGCATCTGCGTGGTCAAGTAGTCGCCGGCTCGCTCGATTCCGCCTCATCCTCGTTTGACCTCGCAGGGACGTCGCACACGCTCCACATTGACTTCTCTGGGGTTGCCATCCCCGACGGTTTCGAAGAGGGCCATACAATAGCTGTCAAGGGAAACCTGATGGACAGCAGTGAAGGTTGGCTGCTTAAGGCACATGAGATTCAGACAGGTTGCCCTTCGAAATACTCGGAATAGCGCCTTATCCCACATTTCGGGTCAGGGATTCGTTGATATGGGGCGATTTCCCGCCATAATCGGGCTAGGGGGAGAGTTGACGTGCTCTGTTGTTCTCAAATCGTCGAAAATGGAGACCCGAAGTCCGAGGGCGGCGCAGACGAGCCATTGGTGTTCCACCGGTTGACGTCGATGCCTCGCCCCCAAGAGATCCAGGTTGGCGGAAGCCGCTTCCGGAGGGAAGCGAGGACCGTCTCACGCCCGGGAACCAGGTCAGGCGCGGAAGCGAGCAGCCCGACCGGGGATGCTGGATGCCTTGGGATAGCGGGGCGGAGGAGATCGGTGAACTTGCACCTCTGGTGACGAGCGTCCACCGAGGACGCGCCCACCTAACCGGGCATTCCCACAAGGCCACCCATCCGGCACACGATCTCGAAATGCTCTTTGGGAACAGGCTGGACTGAGAGTCTCTGGCCCCTTCTGAGCAACGGCATCCCTTCGAGTTTTGGATTCGCCCTCAACTCGGACAGCTCGACGGTATCGAGTTCCGTCACTGGTTCTATGTCAACCATAATCCAACGGGGGTTCTCCGGGGTGGCTTTGGGATCGAAGTAGTTCGATTCAGGGTCTTGGGCCGTGTGGTCGGGGTAGCCCTCTCTGCAGACCCTAACGACTCCAGCGACATGTGGTGGCTTGCAGTTGGAGTGATAAAACAGAGCGAGGTCCCCAATCTTCATCTCATCCCTCATCAGGTTCCTCGCTTGGTAGTTCCTCACCCCGTCCCAGTGAGTCGAACCGTCCTCAACCAGCAGCTCCCACGGATAGACGTGTGGCTCGCTCTTCATCAGCCAGTACCGGGTCATGCGCGCTCCACTGGAGTCAAGCGAATGAATCTGATGCATCACCACGCATCGTCGGACGAGCCGATGAGCAGCGAGGCATCTATCACGTCAGCCTCGTCCCGAGCGATTGCCCTGCGTAATCCTGCGGTCTTGACCATAGTCTCTACGCCACCGGTCAATCCGATGCCGGACTTAATCAGCAGTGCGAAGATGGCCGGCAACAGGAGAAGCGCAGACAATGCCGCGACAATCAGTAGGATGATGATGACGGTCACGAATGGGTGGATTGCTACTATGGGAATCCGGTAAGCGCAAGTTAGGCCGGCAGCTGTTACCACCGTCGCCTCAAACAGGCTCATTCCGGTGCTGGCACAAGCCACCCTAACGGCTTCCATCGTCCCACCTTGCTCTTTGACGCGATTGGCGATGTGAATGGAGAAGTCGATTCCGACGCCGACCAGTATCGATCCGACCATCACCGTGACTAGTGATAGGGGGACTCCGAGGGCATCCATCGCCAGCCATTGCATCCCCACGGTGAAGCCGACTGGTATCGTCGTCAATAAGGCGAACCTGAGGTCTCGGAAGACCAAGCCGAGGGTGAGCACCGAGAACAGCAGAGCGAATCCCAACGAGGTCCATTGGGAGTCCACAATCAGATTGTTGACCTCGATAGTCACCGATGCGACCCCGACCAGAGCCGACGACTCCACGCCAGGGGTGTTCTCGGCCCAGTAGTTGATGCCACCCTTGCCGTTGACAGCCTCATTGGTGTCCTGGACATCCATGAATGGCATATCGATATAGATGAGGCTGCGCCTGTAGTTGGATGAGATGAATAATTCACGCATCTCGTCAGTCATGCTGTTGTAGAATACGTAAATCAGGAAGTTGTGGGCTTGGTCATCGCCGGAGGGAGAGCCGTCCAAGGCCGCCAGAGTCTCCCAGAACGAGCCGTTCCCGGCAACTTCCCTGCCGAAGATGAAGCCCACAACGTCCTTGATCTGATCGGGCAGCGGCCACTGATCCACTTGGTCGGCTATCGGTTGCCCCGAGACGTTCACGCCTACGGCCACGGCTTTCATCAGGAAGACTATGGAAACTGCAGTGGTTCTGTTCACTCGATTGCAGTTCTGTTCCAGAGCTTCGATTCCCTTCAGATTCTCATACGGGTCGTCTAACACCGGCGAGAATAAGTTTGGACTGGCCGCCAGATTCCCTTCCACGAGGAGGAATCCGGGCTGGCCTGCTTCGAACTCATCCGAGTATACCGCCATCTTCTGAACGGACTCCACGTTCTGAGGCGCCATCTCGAGCAGGTTGATGTTCTCCTCGACGTTGTCTCTGGAGATCCCTGCAGACATCAGCATCGCTGCAAGGAATAGGACCAAGGTGAGGCGAGTCCATTTCAAAGGGACACCCACGGCTTGCACGAACAGCTTCGGGGCCGGGTGAGACGGTTTCTTCAGGTCGAGCATCATCGTCAGATTGGGAACCATGACCATCGTCATGATGTAGACCACGACTATGCCCCCGGCCAGAGACCATCCCACGGTCTGTATCGGTTTCATTGGAGTAAAGGTCAGTGAGATGAAGCCGATGATAGTCGTGACTGCTGAGAGGAAGACGGCTCGCCCCGTCGAGTTGAGAGCTATGGCCATCTTCTCTCTGGGCGTCCCCTTTGACTCGGCGTACCGATTGGTAATGTGGAGCCCATAGGAAACCCCTAGGGCAAGTATGATCGGCCCTACGATGATGACCGTCATCGTGACCTCATAGTCAGTGAAACCGATGATTCCCAGTGTGATCCATACCGAACATAAGGTTGGAAGCCCCGCGATAATGACCACCTTCAGTCCCTGGACGAATCTAATCCGACCAGTCTGCAGCAGGTCACAATGGAAGAGGAACAGGCCGATGGCGACGGCAAGTACGCCGAGGGGGAACACCTTCCAGAACAGTTTGAACGACTCCTCGGTGACTGCGTTAGTGATTGGAACAGGCCCAGTCAGGGTCATCGTCAGGTTGTCTTCTGTCCAGTTGTTGGCTTCTGCGATACGGTTGATGGTATTCTGAGTTTCCTCAATCAACTCCGAGATATCTTCGACCCCTGTCAGATTGTCGGAGATCCCGATGATGATGACTGCACGGTTCCAGTAATTCACGCGGAAGACATCCTTGTCCCCGTCCCCGTCCAGGTCCTTGCCGACATCCCTGACCAGCTTGTCTAGGGCGTTCCGCGGCATCTCCCTGAGGATCCGGTCGACTCGCTCCTGCTCCTCGGGAATCGAGTAACTGCCGATGATGTCCTCCTGCTCGTCTATGGTGTCGTTGAACTGCTCGGAGAGGTCTTCGTTCCCCGTGGCCTCAGCCAGTCCCGAGAAGAATGCCTTGGCCACTCTGCCTGCACTTGAGTTCACTTCCTTGATCACAGTGGAAATTGACAGGACGTAGATGATGTTGTCATTGACTCCATCGTCATTGCGCACGAAGTTCAACTCCCTCTCGACTGCATCAATCTCATTCAGGATATTGATCGTGGTGACATTCGTGTCCTCCGACTCGACGTAGATCACCATGACATTGGTCGTCCAGTCCTCCTGGACAACGGCTATCATCACGCTGACATCGGAGCCTTGGGGTAGGTATACCTCGAGGTCTCCGTTGACGTTCAATGCTGCCTCTTCGCTACAGAACTCGTACTCGAAGCCTTCTCGACAGTCAAAGATACCCGAGTGCAGGGTGAAGAAGCCTGTTACAAGAAGGCACAGCACCACCGTCACGACAGGCACTTTCGTCAGTATCCCAGTCGCTGTTGAGTCCGCTAGGGCCCTGCGCAGGGTGTTGGGGGCCCTTCTGACAGCTCCTTTGACGAAATCAGCATCAATCTGCCCCATCGCTTTCTTTCCACTAGCGACTTTGGAGGCAGCCTCCGACTTGGCCCGTTGTACCACGTTTCTCGGGCCGAAACCCTTGCCCTTGCTATCGCTCATGGCACCGCTCAAATCCAATCTGTAAGAAGACGGGACTTCAACCCCTCGCAATCGCAATTCGACTCACGTTCGATATCACGGTGACCTGCAGGTGCGGGAATGGTCAAGAATGGAGTTACTCAGGAGGGGCCGCGTCAGACGTGAGGTGGTCCTGTGAGTGCTCCGAGAATCCCCGAGAAGAGATGGAACATAGACCTTGAGAAGAGGATCCAGGAGAGTCTCTTCGACGAATCATACTCGAAGAGGTATTCGTTCGACCCCAAGAGCGAGCGTGAGATATTCATCATCGACACCCCACCGCCTTATCCCAGCGGAACATGGCACATAGGGGCTGTCGCTCAGTACAGCATGATCGACGTGATAGCTCGCAGTCAGAGGCTGCTTGGCAAGGAAGTCTGTTTCCCTTGGGGGGTGGATCGCAACGGGATCAACATCGAGTTCACCGTCGAGAAGAAGTACGGGCGTAAGATGCGAACCTACGAACGCGGAGAGTTCCTTGACCTGTGCGCCGAAACCATCGAGCCATATACCCAGGCAATGAGGGACACTGCTAAACGAGTCGGATTGTCATGTGACTACGACAATGAGTACCTCACAGACGCTCCCGATTACAGGGCTGTCACGCAGTCCATCTTCGTCGACCTGTTCAAGCGAGGCGATATCATCGAGGACCTGAGGCCCAACATCTACGATCCAGTAGAGGGTACCACCATCGCAGAAGCCGAGGTCCAGAGGATCACCCGTAAGACTCTGCTATGTGATGTCCGCTGGACCACTGAGGATGGGGAGGATGTCGTAATCTCGACCACTCGTCCCGAGATGATCTGCGCATGTGGGGTGGTAGTGGTCCATCCCGATGACGACAGGTATTCGCATCTCATCGGCAAGCGAATTCACTTGCCAATCCTCGTGGCAGACAGGGACCCGACCGTCGAGATCCGCACGCATCCCTCCGTGAAGATGGATTTTGGCAGTGGGGTCCTGATGATCTGCTCCTTCGGAGACCAGAATGATGTCGTTGTGTTCCGTGAATTCGCTCTTCGTCCATTCGTCGCGGTGGACCTCGAGGGACGGATGACATCCGTAGGCGGCCCTCTGGCAGGCATGCCCGCAGAGGAGGCCCGCGCAGCAGCCATCGACATTCTCCGCGATTCCGAACGACTCGTCGCTGCTGAGGAGCACATGCAGGAGGTTCCAGTGAGTGAGAGGGGGCGAAATCCCGTCGAGATTATCCTGCTGAAGGAGTGGTATGTCAGGCAGACCCATATCCTCGATAGACTCACTAAACTTTCGGACCAGAGCGTATTCATTCCCGAGAGGAACCGCCAGTTCCTCCATGATTGGATGGAAGGTATCTCGATCGACTGGCCAATCAGCCGTCGCAGATGGTACCACACCGAAGTCCCAATCTGGTATTCGGAAGACGGCTCGAGAGTCGTCGTCCCCCCCTCCGGCTCCTACGTTCAGCCATGGCGCGAGTCACCCCCTCCGGACTCCGAGGTGCTTGACCGCGACACCCGTAAAATACTGGGCTCCTTCGTCGATCTCTCTTCGAGTTTGGGCGAGTTGGAGGGGGAGGAGAGGGTATTCGACACATGGATGGACTCTTCCAACTCGAATCTCTACGTCTCAGGCTACATCAGCGACCCTGAACTGTTCGAGCGGGCATTCCCGACTTCAATCAGACCACAGGGCAAGGATATAGTCCGCACGTGGCTGTACTACACCCTGCTCAAGAGCGCTCTGTTGTTCGACAAGCCGGCCTTCCAAAACATCTGGATCGATGGGCTCGGGATGGATCCTTGGGGCCGCAAGATGTCAAAGTCGCTTGGCAATGGGATTGACGCTGATTCGGTTCTGGAGTGTGGAGCAGGTGGGAGGCCCGGCTCATGGAGCATCAAAGGCCCCGACGGTAAGCAGGTGCAGCTGAGGGCTGGCAAGATCGGCAGCGAATGCTTCCGACTGTGGAAGGCTTGCGACGCTCAGGTGGGTGATGACTTCCATATCAATCCGGAGGAGATTGAGGCCAAGTACTTCGGAGTCCTGACAAAGATATTCAATGTCGCACGGTTCGCCAGCCAGTTCGACGTCCCTGCTGACCTGGAACAGCCTCCCCGGGACTTGGCGCCCGAGGATCGCTGGATTCTCGCTGAGTTCGACCACGTGATGGCCCGCGTCGAGGATGCGTGGTCGCGAATCGACATCTATACTGCGGCTCAGGCCATCAAGGGATTCGGCACCGGTATCTTCCCCAGCCACTGGTTGGAGATGACCAAGTCAAGGCTGTATGATGACGATGCCGTGGCTGCGTGGACATTGCACAGGGTGGTTCGAGACCTACTGAGTGCATTGACCCCGATATGTCCTTTCTTTACTCACTACCTATCAGACACCTTGTACAGCCAGAGCTCTGTCGATGTCCGTTCCTTCCCCCGCTTGCCTCCGGGAGCAGTGGATGACGACATTGATGTTCTGAGAGCACTCACTCCGGGGATTTCCGAGTTCAACTCCATGATCTGGAAGCTCAAGAAGGACTCCGGATTGTCCCTCAAGTCTCCCATATCCGGTGTCGAGATCCCACCTGAGCTGTCGATGATGAAGCAGTCGCTGGTACGAATGCACAGTATCGAATGATGCTTACAGCCGGTCGTTCGAACGCATCCAATGGATTGTGTCTCTGACTGTCTCTGCAAGCGGACGAGAGGTGTGCCGCAGCTCTTCCTTGGCTAGGACTCCCGGGATGTCTCTGCATTGCACATCAAGTGCATGTAAACTGCCCTTGTTAAGGCCCGACCTGTTACCTGTCAGAGCGGATGAGATTCCGGCGAAGGGCAGTGCGAGATAGGCGCTCCACAGAGGCAGCTGAAGGTATGTGATCTTCTTACCCACTACCTCCGAGGCAGCATCCGAGATGTCCTTCATCGAGCCCCATGAGCCAGGTGCGAGGTAGTTCTGGCCCTTTCTGCCCATCCCCACGCAATTCACAGCAGTCCTGCAGACGTCTCGGACATCCACCCAATTGAATCCGGTACGCAGGATGATCGGCATCTGTCCAGTGGCGATATCCTGGATTACAGCACCCATCCTGCTGGGCTTCCAGTCATTAGGCCCGATTATGCCAGTAGGGTGGATGATGCTGGCATTCAATCCACTGTTGCATGCTCCCATCACCACTCGTTGTGCTGCGGCCTTAGTCCGGTCATATGGGGCGGCATCGGGATCACTGACGAGAGCCCTGTCTTCTGTCAGAGGCCGATCTGTGGGCATTTGACTGAAAGCGTGGACGCTGGAGAAGTGGATGAACCTCCCGACGCTTGCACTAAGAGCGGCCTCGCACATGGCATGCGTTCCTCCGACGTTGATGCGCTCCATCAGTGCCTCGTCCACACGCTCCACCGCGACGAAGGCTGCAGCGTGGAAGACCATGTCGACATCTTGCATGTGGGCCCCCATGGCGCTGGAATCGTTCAGGTCGCCTCGCACCAGTTCTACATCTAATCCGTCAAGAGCCCTAGTGTCCTTGCGAACGAGGCATTTAACTCCGTAGCCACGTGAAATCAGTTCACGAACGAGGTTTCCACCGACATGTCCTGACCCCCCAGTCACGAAGGCCCTCATCACTACCCCTCTAGTTGATGGCTGAAACGGGTCTGTCGTCGTTGAAGTAGTCAATCAGAAGGCCCACCATCTCCTCGCCCACCCTCGCCTGTGCTTCTAAGGTCGCAGCGCCTATATGGGGTGAACCGTGGAAGTCAGCATGTTCCAGTAGGGGGTTGCCAGCAGGCGGTTCGATTTCGTATACGTCTAGAGCCGCTGAAGACAGTTGCCCTGTTTCCAGGGCGGCGAGTACTGCAGCTTCGTCGACGATGCCCCCTCTGGCGCAGTTGACGATGTGATTGCCGCAGATGGTCCCATCTGCACCGACCCCTGGCATCATCGACAATCGCTCTGAGTTGACTAGGTGATGCGTCTCGGGCGAGAGGTTGCAGTGGATGGAGATGTGGGTGCAGAGCCTGAACAAGTCATCCACATCGTCGTGGAGAGTGCATTGAGACGCCTCGGTCACGTCGCGGCTGATGTACGGGTCGAAGGTGTGAAGCACCATTCCCATGGCTTTTGCGACTTCGCCGACGCCTCTGGCAATCCTTCCGTAACCAATTAGACCGAGTCGCTTCCCCCCGATCTCGGTGCCCCTTAGTGACTTCTTGGCCCATTCTCCCGATCTGAGGGTTCTGTCGGCCTTTGGGATATGGCGTGCAGACGCAATGAGGTGGCCGATAGTCAGTTCCACGACACTCAGGGTCGATGCTCCAGGTGTGTTGCAGACAACCACTTCGCATTCGGTTGCGGTTGTGATGTCTATATTGTCCACACCGACCCCGGCCCGGCCGATGAAACCTATCCCCTCCGATTCGGTTCTGGATGCGCGGATGGCCTCATCGGTCATCTTCGTTGCACTCCTGACGACCACTGCGTCGAAATCGGCCAACGCTCCAGACAGTAACTCCTCCGGGGTGTAGTGCTGCAACACTACTTCGTGTCCTGCTGCCTCCAGAACCTTCACAGCAGCCTCGGACATCCCATCGGTGACTGCGATTCTACCCACGGTCACTGGCTATGTCGGTCTTCAATCAAGGTTCCCCACACAGCACTTTCGACCGTTGCGAGAGAATTGATATCCTCCTGCCCGCTGGGGAATTTGAGATTATGTCATTCGAACTGCCTGAATTGCCCTATTCATACGACGCACTGGAACCCCACATTGACGCTCTGACCATGGAGATACATCATACCAAGCACCACAATGCCTACACAAATAATCTGAATGCGGCTATTGAAGGCACGGATATGTCCGGTAAATCAATCGAGGATCTGCTTGCTAATCACTGTGATAATAATGCAGTCAGGAACAATGGTGGTGGTTACTGGAATCACTGTCAGTACTGGGAGGTCATGTCTCCTTCGAGTGGTGGGAGTCCGAGCGGGGCCCTAGCATCTGCAATAGACGCATCATTCGGCTCGTTTGAGGAGTTCAAAACCGCTTTTCACAAGGCGGCAATGACTCGCTTCGGCAGTGGTTGGGCATGGCTGGGGATTCGTGAGAGCGGCCTCTGCGTCTGCTCTTCTCCCAATCAGGACAATCCGCTTATGGATGGATATTGCATCCCGATTCTCGGAATCGATGTCTGGGAGCATGCCTACTACAAGAAATACGGCCCGGGAAGGGCGTCTTACATCGAAGCGTGGTGGAACGTCGTTGATTGGAAAGAGGTCTCCCGTCGCTACGCCGATGGTCAGTGATTCAAGTCCGCCTCGCATCGCGCACCGTTTCATTATTGGGGGGAGTAGTGACCAGAGAGCGTGGTTGCAACCCCTGAGGCGCTGCTCACCTCAGTATTGATACTCCTATCGCCGTTGTTCCTAGCTTTGCCACTGTCTCTGGGTTGGCGCTGGTGGGTTGGCACCGAGCCGGAACACGAGCACTACAGAGAGAAGATCAGGAGGGTGCTTGACGCCGGCATCCCGCTGAGGAGGTACAGAGCAGAACTGGATGCCGAGGCGAGGAGGTTCCTGATAGATCCAGAGCGGCAGGCTCGAATCGAATCCGATCTGCTGCACCCTCTGAGGATGCAGCACTTCATCCTGCTCCCGAGTTTGATCGTCTGGCCGGTCCTCGGTTTTTTCGCTGCGATTATCGCTATTCCCCTGATGCCCGTACTCAGGGCTATCGAGTGGGTATTGATTGACAAGAGGGCCTTGTCCCTGGTCGCCAAGATAATCCAGGGCATCACCAGATGGGAGATCATAGGCATCCCCAGACTGGACGATGGCGCCAAAGAGCTTGATCGCGTACTGATTTCTGTACACAGGCTGCCTATCACAGTGTTTCTGGGGTTATTCGCCTACCTCGTCGTACTGTATCTCCCCCTTGACGCAAGAGGCATTCTCCTGCTCAGTGGAGCCGTATACATCGTACTGGTCTCAATCACATCAGTTGTCCGTGCAGCAACCGCCAATGCACTGGTATTCGCAGATCCCACCACGAGACGATTGACTCCGATGGACGCATTCGTCGAAGACGCGTTGGGGCCGTTGGTCGGTGTCGGGCTCGTGTTCCTACTATCCAGACAACTGCTGTATGGTAGCCAGTTACGCACGGATGACTTGTTCGGGGACCCGGTGGTATTCTCTCTCAGCGTTCTTCTCGTGCTCTATACAGCCACCATCATCGGTGTCACAGTGGAGTTGGGTTTCTTCCGCTCCCGTGCCGCATCGGTGCGCAGGGCGTTCCAGAACCAGATGGTCGAGTATTACGACCCGACTTTGTACCTATTCACTCGAAACCTGGGCTCGCTTCGCATCTCCCCGCTGATGCCTCTGTCAGAATGGTTGGAGAGGGGGGAGGTGTTTGAGTTTGAGAGCGATGACACTTCAGATTAGTTCCACCTTCACCAGGGAACCATCTTCGAATACCAGTTCCTCCAATTCCCTTGCTTCATTGGGTATGATGGCAAGGGCGACGACCCCTCCTTCGTGTTCGGCGTATGAGGTTACAGTGATCCTCCCAACATTAGGGGACACGTGCTTGCCTATGGGAAGGGGGAGATCGGAGAAAAGCCGCACCAGCGTCCTCGAGATTCTCCCTCTGCTTTCCATCCTAGCGTGAATCTCCTGTCCGGGGTAGCATCCCTTGTCAAGTTCGATCAGTTCGTGCAGACCGAGTTCGAAGGGGAGGTTGGACGAATTCATCTCACTGCGTTCCAAAATGCCCAATCTGATGCGGAGCTCACTCCATCTGGCTGAATCCATGGTTTTTGCTCCGTTGACGACCAGTGATTCGACCAGTGATTCCAACTCTACTGAGGGGACGAGGATCTCCGTAATCGCTGAATCGCCGACGTCTGTCCGAGATATCAGAGCACTGCCGAATTCTGTCCAAGATTGCGAATCGATTTCTGACGGGTCGATACCCAATCCCACTAGGCATCGGTCGACTGCCTTCCCTAGGAGCCTCAGGTGCCCAATCGCTCCGTCAGCGTTCATGACAGTCACTTCTTCGTCCCAAGCCACTCCTTGGAGCAACTGTTGACGAGTTTCGTCGCCAGTACCATGGTTCCCCACCAGAATCACCTGCTCTCCGAGGTTGCACAGAATCAGGTGATCCAATATCCTGCCATTTGCATTGCACAGCAGTGCATCCTGCCTCCCTTGCAGTCGCAATCCTGAAACGTCGGCAGTCAAGGTCCGATTCAGGTGCTCCAAGCCGTCCGCTCCCTTTACCACGCTGATGCTAGATGGTACCACGAACACCTCTGCTAGGGGGTGGAGAAATCCCTCACCGGACATGAGACCTCAACCAAAGGACTGGCCGCATCCGCAGGACCTGTCTGCATTGGGGTTGTCAATCTGGAAGCCCCCTCCCATGAGGGTGTCCTTGAAGTCGACGCGAATGCCATTCAGGAGCGGACTATCCTTGTTGTGCACCAGCACGGTAATCCCATCGGCATCTATGCGCTGGAAATTGGGATCGTCGGGGTCATCTGCTATCGCCATGTCATACATGAATCCCGAGCAACCGCCGGATTGGGCGCTGATAATCAGCACATGAGAGCCTTCGTCGCCGTCCATGTTCTTCATCATCGCCGCTTTCGCCGAGTCAGTGAATTCAATTTCGACATTCACGACCTCGACCGGAGTCAGGATAGGGAGAGTGAAACCGTCTCCACCAAGGATGCTCACACCATGCCCTTCAGGCAGTGGTATTTGAACGGTTGCAGATTCTTCGCTGCATCAGCCATAACCCAATACGCTGGATGCACTACGCGGGACATGGACGGCATCGAGCAGAGGCCTGTCTCAAGGGTAATGGGGGGGAAGACCACTCGCGAGCCAGACGCGGTTTCTGTGGAAGCCGCTCTCTCTATCTCTGTCCACGCACCCGATTCAGAGCCGCACTCCCTCGGCCTCACGATGCGAACTCCGGGGCAGGATGAGAATCTGGTGCTCGGTCTGCTACTCTCAGAGGGCATCATAGACACGATGTCGGATGTCGAGAGAGTCGAGGAGTCATCAGCCGCGATCGAAATCCACCTCTCAGAAGGTGCTTCATTCGCCCCTTCCGAACACATCAGGAGGACGACCACTACCTCATCTTGCGGGGTCTGTGGCAGAGAGTCCATTTCCACTCTCCTGCACATCCACGGTCCCCCGCTCAGCGAGGAGATCGTAGTAGGTCAATCCGAGGTTTCTCTCGCGATATCCGGACTCAGGAGCAATCAGAAGATATTCGAACTCACAGGCGGTACTCATGCCTGCGCCAGGGTGAGCCCTTCTGGAGGGATCATTGACATTTCCGAGGACATCGGACGCCACAACGCCATGGATAAGCTCGTCGGAGCTGCCATGGGCAGCGACCAGTTGCCAATCTGCAATGAGATGGTAGTCGTCTCAGGCAGGGCTTCATTCGAATTGGTTCAGAAGGCACTGAGGGCCGGTTTCCCGATTTTCATCGCCGTAGGCGCTCCCAGCACCCTGGCCGTTGATTTAGCAAACGAGCATGGCATGACGTTAATCGGATTTGCCAGGGACGACAGGATGACCGTGTTCAGCGGCAATCGAAGGGTGGCCAACGGCAGTTCTGGATAGGCGTCTTGCGTGACGCTGATGTATCACGACCACCTTTGACGATGCATGGGGAGGGACGTCGAAGGTCTCACACCGCTCGAGCCATCACCTCCTAGGCTGTCCAAACCGAAGGAAGTCGCAGCCGGCATACCTGCGGTTATTTCTACTCTGTCTCACGGTCTCAGCAGAATGGGTTCCTTGGCGTCCTTCAGAAACTTCACCTCTGTCAACAGGTTCGATGGCTTTGACTGTCCTGGTTGCGCGTGGCCTGACCCTGATGGGCACAGGACCGTTGCGGAGTTCTGTGAGAATGGCGCTAAGGCTGTCGCGGACGAGGGCACCAGAAAGAGGGCATCACCCGAGTTTTGGTCCAAGTGGTCAGTAGGTGAATTGTCTCGGAAGTCAGACCAGTGGCTGAACTCCCAAGGTAGACTCACTCATCCTATGATCCTCAGATCGGGCTCCGATTACTACGCTAAACTGTCATGGGATGAGGCATTCGACGTCATATCTGATGAGTTGCAAAGCCTAGAAGATCCGGACCAAGCGATATTCTACACTTCGGGCAGGACCAGCAACGAGGCCGCCTTCCTCTGGCAGTTGCTGGCCCGTAGGTTCGGAACCAACAACCTGCCCGACTGCTCGAACATGTGCCACGAGTCGTCCAGCGTCGCTTTGCACGACTCGATAGGCATCAGCAAGGGCACAGTAACCCTCGATGACTTCACCAAGGCCGATTTAATTATCGTAGCCGGGCAGAATCCTGGCTCCAATCACCCTAGAATGCTGACAGCACTGAGGGACGCCAAGCGTGCCGGCGCTTCGGTAATCAGCATTAACCCGTTGTTTGAAACCGGCATGAAGCGCTTCAAGCACCCACAGGCTCCTCTGGAACTGCTGGGTAGCGGTACTTCGATTGCAGACGAGCATATATCCGTCAGGGTCAACGGCGACTTTTCCTTGTTCAGGGGTCTTGCGAAAACCGTATTGCAGAGGGAGGCATTGGACAAGGAATTCATCGCCACTCACACCCGTGGATTCGCTGATTACCGGAGAACCGTGGAGTCCACTTCATGGGGGTCTATCATATCGGGCTCTGGAGTCAATCTAGAAGTGATCTCCAATCTCGGTGCAATCGTCTCCAAGTCTAAATCCACAATTGTCTGCTGGGCAATGGGCCTGACTCAGCATCGTAATTCGGTCGCCATTATTCAGGAGATAACCAACCTGCTATTGCTGGGGGGGCACATCGGTCGGCCTGGAGCGGGTGTCTGTCCCGTCCGCGGACATTCGAATGTCCAAGGTGATCGTACCGTTGGCATCAATCACAATCCTTCAGACAAGTTCCTCTCGGACCTGCACGACTCCACCGGCATCATCCCTCCCTCGAAGCCTGGGGTGGATTCAGTTCGCGCGGTGAAGTCGATGCGCGATGGCGTTGCCAAGGTGTTCCTATCGATGGGCGGTAACTTCGTCTCTGCGATGTCGGATACGAAAGCCACCGCTTCGGCTCTCAGCAACTGCTCTCTCACGGTTCAGGTCTCAACCAAACCCAATCGATCACATTTGATCACCGGCCGGACCGCATTGATACTGCCTTGTCTGGGTCGCTCTGAAACCGACTTGACTGACCGTGGCGAGCAGTTCGTCTCTGTCGAGAACTCCATGGGGATCGTTCACTCGTCCAAGGGCTCTTCCACGCCAGCCTCTCCTTTCCTGAGGTCAGAGCCATCGATCATTTGCGGCATCGCGAGTACTTTGGATACAAGAATCGGGAGAAGTGGGATCGCCTGGCAGGACCTCTCAAAGGACTATGATATGGTCAGGGGCCTGATTGAAGCCAGCATCCCGGGATTCGAGGGATACAACGAGAGAGTTAGGTCCGACGGTGGCTTCTATCTACCCAACGCACCCAGGGACAGCAGGACGTTCAACACCGATACGGGGTACGCGAACTTCCGGGTTCACGACATTTCTGGCGCTACAGCCGATACAGGCCAGTTCCTGATGATGACAATACGCTCACACGACCAGTATAATACTACGGTGTATGGTCTGGATGATAGGTATAGGGGTATCAACAAGGGCCGGAGAGTCGTTCTGATGAATCAGTCTGACATTGATGAAAACGGCTGGTCCGAAGGTGACTTGGTTGACCTGACATCTCATTTCGAAGGAAGTGAACGGCATGCACCGAATTGGTACCTCGTCCCATATGATATTCCAAAGGGCAACATCGCCACTTATTTTCCCGAGGCCAATGTGCTGGTCCCACTAGACAGCGTGGCCGAAGGCAGCAATACACCGACCAGCAAATCGGTCGTTGTGTCAATACGAGGTTCCGACTAGGCCGTGGCCCTACGCCGTTTCTCCTGCTCCTTGTGCAACAATCTGCAACGGTTGATTTGAGTCTTGCAGATAGTTACATCCTCGGTATCCAAACCCCTTCCTAGTGCCTGCTCGAAGCACTTGATGGCATCGGCGTATAACTCGACTGCAGCGTACGACGATCCCATATTGTACAGTGCCCTGCCAGTGACACCTGCGGGATCCATCGTTATCGCAGCATGGTAAGCCTGTATGCTCTCAGGGTACCGGCGTAATTGGTACAGCGCGTGCCCCCTTCCATTCTGGGCGCGAACACGCAGTTCCCTTTCCTCCCTTGGAGCTCCGCCAATCGCCTTCTCAAAGCAGTTCAGTGCCTCAAGACTGTTCTCCTCGGTCAACAGGTTGAGGCCATTGTTGTACCATTCGATCGCCACATTGACGCTCTCCTCCTCACTTGGGGGGAGATGGCTGGCCTTTCCCTCGGCCATAATGGCGGCTTCTACCAGATCCGCTTCGGATACGGCCTCCTTTCTCTTCTCTTCGTTCTGAGTTTCCTCTTCGATTGCATTTGCCCTCTGTCTGCACTGGTGCGCTCTGTCGATGTGGCCAGCGACAGAAAGCGCGTCGGCTAGCCCGTGCCATACCTCGGGTGAGCTGTTGTCATCAAGCAGGAGGTCTTTCCAAGCGTTCACAGCACCGACGTGATCCCCAGAGTCTGTGAGTTCCCTTGCCTTGTCAATCTTGAAGGAACGAGTCTCAACGAAGGGAATAGGTGCATCCTCATCAGACTCAGCAGATTGTTTCTCAACTTCGTCCTTGACCACCTCTTCACTATCGTCATCGGTTGCATCATCAGACAGTTTGAGATTCTCAATCTCAATGGATATCGGATGCTCTGGTTCCATTGCAACGACCCTCTCCCAATTTTGAACAGCCAAATCATCTTCTCCCCTCTCTAGGAAAATCTCCCCTCTCGCAACTAGACTGTTGATGTGCGAAGGGTCGGATAACAGCGCATTAGCGAGTGATTGCATTGCGGCATCGTTTCGGCCTAACTTTCTCAGTAACTGAGCCAGATTGAAGTGAGCCTTTGCCGAATCCTCACCAATGGAAATGGCGTATTCGATAGCCTGGATGGCATCTTCGACATGATCCAACTGGGACAGGCAGACGCCGCACAGGGCCCACAGGGAGGAATTGCCGGAGGCATCACTTTCCAGTCTCGGTTGAATTAGATTCAGAGACTCTTGAAACTCGCCTTCACGTGCTAGTTCAGCGGCATGTTCGGCGACGTCGGCAATGTCAGCCAGTACCGGAGTCGCTTCCAGCATGAGAGGCTCTTCATCGACTGGCTTTGAGTCGAGCATAGGTGGATGTGGAATCACTTCTTGCACCTGCTTTTCTACAATCCGTGCCGGCAAGATCAGCGGTTCCTCAGGAGGGTGCCTCTCTGCGATCCTAGTCAGTTCCTCGACATCCGACAACGTCTTCAGGGCCAACTTCGCTAAGCTGGCGGCTCTGACCGGATTCCTCGATTCCAGTAAGACGGCCAGATTAGCGGAGGTTGGTGCATGGTCGGGTTTTAGATCGTGTGCCCGCTCGAACGCGGAGACTGCATCAGCAGTGTTTCCACGCTTGGATTGCATCACCGCTAGGCCATACCAGGCGGAGGCGCTAGAGCCATCCAATTCGGTGGCTTTGCGGTATAATTCAACAGCACCGAGGATATCATCTGCTCTAGCCTTGTAAGAGGCTTCTTCCAGCACCTTTGATATCGGTGTTTCGACCACGCCATCGCCTTAGTGCACATAAGTTAAGCATTCGCCGAACTTGACCGATGCTATACCTCTGTATTGAAGGCGAATCACGCCTTCGTGTAAGCATGGCGGAGCCTGTACGAGTGATGGGGATATGCGGGACCTATAGCCCCGATACGGCCAATGGCCGCATGTTGGAGATCGCGTTGGGGTACTGTGAGGAGCTAGGCGCTGAGACCGTACTATGGGACAATTCCTTGAACACGCTCCCCTTCCTCGGCGAGGATGGCTGCTGGTCGCATCCTGTTGTCGAGGAATATACGGGACTAGCATCCTCCTCGGACGCTTTCATCCTCTCCAGTCCGGAGTATCACGGTACCATGAGTGGGGTGATGAAGAACCATTTGGACTTCCTCTCTTTCGATCAGACCACAGACAAGGCTTTCGGACTGATGAGCACGCTGGGCGGACAGTCTAACTCCAACACCCTGAATCATATGCGCATTGCAGTCAGGTGGATTCATGGCTGGGCTGTTCCAGAGCAGGTGGCGGTGGGAAACGTGAAGAGTGCCTTCGACGATGACGGAAATCTGATGGACGAGAAGTTGGATCAGAGGGTCCGCGACCTCGTTGCCTCCGTCGTCAAGACTGCTGAGTACCTTCGAGGCAATCGTTGAGGGATCCAGTTGGAGACATTGCCAGCAGGCAGTGAGCTATTGCTGCTGGTCTGTGCCATAGCGGGATTGTCCACCTGGTACCTGAGCAATTTCACTGATAGGGCCGATTTGACCAAGTTGGCCGCGTTCGTCGGCGTATGCTCTATGGTGACACTAGTATTCTGGGTGTTCTTCTAATGCGTTTCTCCGGCGACGTTTTTCCCACACGAGTCCCGGTGTGGTGGGGACGGCGTGGGGTAGTCGGTCCACACCCTGATGTGAAGGGGGTGACCGGTAAGCAGATCGTTATCAGACATCCCAAGACACTCAGTGGCCTCGAAGCTATTTTGGCCAGTATTCTCAGGGGGCCGAAGGAGCTCAGGAGGCCGTTGGATGACATGAACTCAATGCTTTGGGAGTTGATGGATGGGAGCAACGATTTCTCCACGATCTGCAGTCTGATGGATTCGACTTTCCATGAGAGGATAGCACCCGTCGAGGAGAGGGTCCGTGCTTCGATAGCCAAATTCTACTCCTTGGGACTGGCTGTCATCAGACAGTCCCCCCTATCCAATGAGTGGAACGTCTCCGCTAGATTCGATCCGACAGGAGTTCTGGAGCCACCGAATGAGAAACTAGAGTTGGATCCCGAAGAAGAGTGATCAGCCTTTGACTTCGGGCGTCTCCAGCCTTACGCGCTCGTCTTTCTTGGTCTTGTATACTACTGAGAAGTAAACCGTGAGTGGGATGATGAGGAGCAGGGAGAAACAACCCACCAATGTAGCGAGACTGTACACCGATTCTTGAACAGGGTCTAGCTTGAACTCGTGGACTGAAACCAATTCGTGAGTCACGACGCTGACACTCAATTCGACTCCTTCCGAAGCGACAGGCTCTCCATCCTCAAGCACCTTCACTCTCCACGTGACGATGACCTCGCTCCTCTCTATCAACTCCCGGGCCTGCACCTCTGCCGAGGTGGAATCGTCGCTATGCAGGTATCCAAGGCCGCCTATGGGTAGTTCGTTCAGTACTAGTCCCAACATCCTGTCCTCGCCACCTTCCGAGATCTTCTCGTGAAGTACCGCGAGTTCGCATGACTCTGACACTTGTCCGCTGTCTGCGGATAATGAATGCCTGCAGTTAAAGTTCTCAGCCCCGGGAGAGCCCAATAGTGGTGAATAGTACCATTCCGTTCCAAATGCCTCAACTTGGATGGACGAGCCCTCAGGAGCCCCAGATACTGAGACATTGATCCAAGTGATTGCGGATATGGTTGTTGAGTACCACTCAGCACTCCCTTCCTCGGTCTCCTGCATGTCCAACTCAACCTCCTCATTAGTAGTGGTGTACCCGTAGTATTCCGAGTCCAGGGTGTTGGAGTAGACGGCATACGACAATACGAGTATCAGCACCAGACCGATTCCAATCATGGTCCTCATCATGTTGGGATTCCGGGACAAGGACTTTCTCATGACCGCTCGAGTGGCCACGGAGTTTTCAATTCTTGTAGCAACCCCCTTGTACTCGATCCTGCCACATAGTGGCAATAATGCTGTCACCACGATTAAATATGGTCTCTAGGACGACCGGCCCGTATTGGTGACCGCATGACCACGTTGCACGACGTTCCTGCCGATTTGCTCATTCACGGACTTGCCGGCCGGCTGCAGTCACTGGACACCATCTCGCCACCGGATTGGGCGGATTACGCCAAGACCGGAGCGCATCGTGAGAGGCCCCCTGTTCAGCAGGACTGGTGGTACGTTCGTTCCGCTGCGGTCCTGAGAAAGGTCGCTTTGATGGGGCCTATCGGTGCCAATCACATGGCACAGCAGTTCGGCGGGTCGAAGGATCGGGGTGTCAAGCAGAATCGTGCTGTCTCCGGTTCTCGAAACATCGCTAGGACCATTCTACGGCAGCTTTCCCAATGCGGCTTGATTTCAAGCAAGTACAATCTGGCAGGTACGGTGAACTTGGGACGCGTACTGACTCCATCTGGACAGGCACTGCTTGACGAGATGGCTCACTCAGTCCGTGATGCTGCCGAGGAGAGGTATCCCGGTCTCTCGGGATATTGAGGTGATTGCATGTCTAGTAACAAACCGTTCGCAAAGAAGCAGAGACTTCTCAAGGTCACTAAGCAGAACCGCCGTGTCCCGGTCTGGGTGATGCTACGCACCAACCGCAGAGTGAATACTCACCCCAAGCGTCACATGTGGCGCCGTTCCAAACTGCAGAGGTGATTGCATGGCTGAGGTGAAGGAGATGACCATCCCATTGCGTGCTGCATGGACCGTCCCTCGCACTCGGAGGGCTAACAGAGCCATGGCCGAGATACGCAAGCACGTAGCCCGGCATATGAAGATGAGTGATGACGAGGACCTGTGGATCGACGAGGCGATCAATCACGCTATCTGGGCCCGTGGCATGCAACATCCGCCGCGTAAAATCAAGGTAGTCTGCACGCGTGAAGAGGGATTCCCGATTGAAGTAAAGTTACTGGAGGCCTGAAATGGGTAACATACGTCCTTCCTTCATCAAAATTAGGGCCCTACGGCTCGTAGAAATCTATCCAGATATGTTCACTGATGACTTCGATACGAACAAGAAGTTGGTCGAACAATTCACTGACCTCGCTGACGAGGAAGGAAATCTGAAGAACAAGAGGATGAGGAACTGGATTGCAGGCTACATCACCACCTACACGCAGCGTCGGACAGACTGACTGCCATGCTCTTGTGAGATGACTGCCTGCGACAGTCGTGGGAGATCATCAGGAAGCCCCCCTGCCAAGTATATCCCAACGCGTCTGCGTAGTATTGGTGAGGCCGGAGAACGACGGCAACATCGGCGCGGTAGCGAGAGTTATGGCGAACTTCGGAATCTCAGATCTCAGGGTTGTGGGCGGAGGCATTGAGTGGTCCGAGGAAACCCGGAATCGTGCGAAGCACGCACAATGGGTCCTCGATGGTGCAACCTCGTTCGATGCCATAGGGGACGCCTCCAGTGACTGCTCACTGGTAGTCGGGACATCTGGTAAGAGAGAATCCGGAGACAAGACGGCCTTCCGGCACTTCTTGAATCCTGAAGACCTTGCTTCCAGAGTGAAGGATACGGATTCTAGGATTGCCCTGGTGTTCGGCCCCGAGGGCAAGGGCCTGTTGAACGAGGAGCTGAACATCTGCGATCTACTGGTGTCAGTGCCTACGTGGGAGGGGTACCCGATACTCAATCTCAGCCATGCAGTAGCAATTCTCTGCTATGAGTGGTACAAGGCCCCAGATTCAGAGCCAGCCGATCACACGTTGCTGAGCCCCGAACTGCGTATGCGGCTGAAGGAGGAGATTTCCAAGTTGGCCAGAACCATGCCGACCCGGGATCACAGGCGCCAGGGCATCGAGGAGACACTGTCTAGGGTGATGTTACGTGGCCTGCCTTCAGATGACGAGGCCCACAGGATCCTCGGGGTCATCTCGGCTGCTACCGTTGCCTTCGAGCAGAACAGTCCCTAAGGACTGAGTTTGGCGAATTAGAGACGCCAACTGGCACAGGACTTGGGAGTCTCCCTGACGTGGAAGGCTACCAGCCTCAAATCATTGCCATAGGCAGTTGTGATGTGCGACTCGACTACTGAGAATGCCCACTTGGCGAGGTTCTCGGCCGTAGGGACGAACGGCACTACCAGAGTCTTGTGGTCATCGCCCATGACTGACAACGCCTGCATGGCCTCGGCATCACCCTCATAGACGATGAATGCGTGATCGACGACATCGTGGATCTGCTCCTCCAGTATCTCCGAGACGTCTCCGAAGTCGATCAGCATTCCCTCTTCGGAAACGCCTTCCCGGGTCACCACTTCCCCTTCGAGCTCTGCCTCCCATCTGTACCTGTGGCCGTGCAGGTTCCGGCACTTGCTCCTGTGGTTGGGAACCCTGTGGCCGGTGTCTGTCTCTACCCACCTCCGGATTGATGTACTCATGCGCCTCCCTCCGCTACGAAGTCCATACTGGCCGAGTTGATGCAGTACCTCTCGCCGCCGAACTGATTGGGCCCGTCATTAAACACGTGACCGAGGTGGGCGTCGCATGAACTGCACCTGACCTCTGTCCGCTTCCTACCCTGGCTATTGTCCTCGATCCTGCGTATGCCAGCGTCAGCGTGCTCGGTGTGGAAGGCGGGCCAGCCGCACCCCGAGTGGTATTTCATCTCCGCAGTGAAGAGTATGTGTCCGCAGCAGATGCAGTAGTAGGAACCGTCCCTCTCCTCCATGTTGTAAATGCCCGAGTTCGGCATCTCAGTGCCTGCCTCCCTGGTAACGTGGTACTGGAGTTGTGTGAGGTCAGACCTCCAGACAGGATCTCTGTCGTGGTTGAATCTCGGTCGGGAGCCCGTCATATTGCCGCCTCGTATTCCTTCTCTATGGCTAGCGCGCGCTCAAGCACCGTACTCCAGTCCACTACATATTCGACGGGGTCTTTGCGGCCTATGGCATGGAATGCCAGTATCCTCTCCACATCGGCCCCAGTTCTGCCCGAGCTGCGCCCCAATTGATCCGGGCTGTAAGAGGTGTTGGTGTTCCGGAAGACGGTGTCGAAGTCAACTCCGAGACTATCGCACGAAACCATCGCATCTCTGAGGATACTCTCCTTGTCCCCATCCACATATGGCAGATCCATCGTCACTCTATGAGAGTCCCAGTTTCCAGCCTTGAAAGCCTGCATCAGGGCATCGTAGAACTCCGGCCTGCAGTCAGGGTAGATTGCGTGGTCCCCGGAGTGCACCCCTAGAGCCACGGAGACATCCACGTCCTCCTTCGATGAGACAGAGAGCGCGTAGCCGTAGAGGATCGAGGAGAAGATGGCATTTCTGTTGGGCACCACGGTCTGCTTCATCTGCTCTTCCTCGTAATGGCCTTCAGGCACGGAGATTTGAGAGTCAGTGAGGGCCGAGTCGAACAGCGCCATGGCGCTGGATAGGTCAGCAACGTGGTGCTCGACCTCGTAACCCTTGGATTGTAGGTATTCGATGTTCGCAGCCGCCCTCTGCAACTCCAATATGTGCTTCTGCCCGTAGTCGTACGAGATGCAGGTGACTTCACTCCTTCTTGCCAGCATCCTCAGTAGAAGAGCTGTCGAGTCCATGCCTCCGCTGAACGCCATTACCACCCTGCTCATTCCACGCACATCCATTTGTGAGACTGGAGCGAGAGCCTCCACTCGGGCCTCGATCGTACCTGCTCGAAAGTATCGTGGAAGTTGAGCCCGTTCCACTCCACACTTTGCCCCTCGTCATAGCAGGGCTGCAGATATAGGTGGTCGAAGCCTCCTTTGAGGTCGTCGTACATAGACAGGTCTTGACCGAGGTTAACGACCTTCAACTCGTTCCCGGTCCTCTGCCTGATGGCCACATCCGGGTATTCCTGGTCCTTCGGGCTGACGCATATCCAGTCGATGATGCCGCTGGGCAGCGCGACAGTCCCGTTTGTCTCGATGCTGATGTAGTAGCCAATGCCCCCCAGGGCTCCGCACAGGGTTGGTAGATCCTGCAGAGCCGGCTCGCCTCCGGTCAGGATGATCCTGTCGCAATCGAACTTGCTGATCTCGTTGATGATCTGGCCCAGCGTCATGTCCTCCCACTCGTCGAACTCGGTATCGCACCAAGGGCACCTGAGGTTGCACCTACCGAATCGGATGAACACCGAGGACATCCCGGTGTTGTGACCCTCTCCCTGTATGCTGTGAAAGATCTCCACTATCGGGAAGACCTGTTCGAGGTCAGAACCGGTGGGCAGTAGTACCATCGAATCACTTGTCCGACTGGATGTTGATGAGTTGCAGCAGTTCACCTCGAGCCTCTTGCTTGTCAAAGAATGCACCGCGGATCGCGCTGGTAATCATCACAGCATTCTGCTTAGAGACTCCCCTGCATTGCATGCAATTATGGGTAGCCTCGAGTATCACCGCGCATCCAAGGGGGGCCAGTATCGACTCGATGTCATCCGCGATGCCCTTGGTCAGCCTTTCCTGATTCTGCAACTTGCTGGAATGCAAGTCGAGCAGCCGTGCAAGTTTACTGATTCCGACAATCCTGTCTGTTGGGATGTAGGCTATGTGGGCCTTGCCTGTGAATGGTAGCAGGTGGTGTTCGCAAACCGAATGGAACTCGATGTCCCTCAGTAGGACGATTCCATCATAGCCCTCGGAGTTGAATGTGGCATCGAGTATCGATTTGGCATCGCCAGAATAACCCGAGTAGATTTCATCGAACGACTCGATGACTCTCTCCGGGGTACTAGCAAGCCCTTCCCTCAGTTCACCGTTTGCAGACTCGATGTACCTGACCAGGGTGTCAACGGCCGAAACGGCCTGTTCCCTGCTTGGAGCATCACTCATCAGATTTCCTCCGAATTCTGCCATGCATCTCATCGATCGCATCCAGTTGATCGAGGAGCTTCCTGCAAGCGGTTCTAACTGCGTCGGCCAGCGACACGAACTTCTTGTCATCGCCGACGTGGAGGCGCAGGTCTTCGAGCAATTCGTTGGGTATGTCAAAACTGACCTTAGGCACGCATATGCGGCCGGTGACGTTATTGATAAGTATTCGCTAAGTATTACTGGGGTAATACTAATGACGAATTCCCTCGATCTTGCCATCGAGTTCAGGGTAATTCGAGTTGATGTTCTCGGCCCTGACTCTCAGTTGTTGGAGTTGGATACGAGCTTCTTCAGCGGATACGCCCTGAGCAATCAAGTTTGCCAAGACTGACAGCCCCCCCTGAATGGTACCCGCGTCGAGATAGGCATCAGTGGAAATCTCACCCGAGTCCAGTAGAGTCTCCAGTGTCTCAGACAGGAACCGGACCTCTTGTGAAACCGCTTTGGAAGTCAGAATCCCATCCTGATTGAGGCGTTCGAGTGAACTTTGCATGACACGCCGAAATCAGTCCCCTTTTTGATGCTTGTCAATCAGGGCGTTCGACGAGTTCTACGAGTACACCCCCGGTGGAAGATGGGTGCACGAAGGCGATTATTGATCCAGAAGCACCTGGAACAGGCTCCTCGTTAATCATTCTCACACCCGAGTCGGAGAGTTTGGAAATCATCGCACGGATGTCAGGAACTCGCACCGCTAGTTGCTGAATACCCTCTCCCCTGTTTGCGATGAACCTCCCTATCGGCGAGTCCGGACCAATGGGCTCGAGCAGCTCTATGCTGGTATTATTCGCGTCAATTCGCGGCGAGTCGAACATCCGAATCCTAACGCCTTGATTTTCATTTAGTTGGTCTCCGCTACGGATGAACCCCAGCATCTCCCAGAATCCAGAGGCCTTGCTCAGAGAGCTGGTGGCAATACCGACGTGATCGATGGTGATATCGTTCATCATCACACCCCACTAGGTGCCATCCATGTCCCGAAAACCTCTCTCATCACCCCATTGACCTCGCCGACAGTCGCTCCTTCCTTCACAGCATGAATCAGGGGGTCCATGACATTCTGCATTCCCTCGCATGCCTCCCTAAGGCGTTCTAGAGCTTTGAGAACGCTTTCGGTATCCCTAGAGTCCTTCAGTGATTGCAATGACTCCAGTTGCTCTCTGACAGCATCAGTGTCGAGTTTCTGCCCATGAGTGCTTGAAACATTATCTTCCTCAACATGGGCATTGATACCTATCACAGAGAGCCCCCCACTCTCCAGCTCCTGCAAGTGGGTCCACGCGCTCTCATGGATTATCTTCTGCTGATACCCAGATTTCACACATTCCAACGCACCTCCGCGAGAGTCGATTTCGTCAACCAGGATTCTTGCCTCGGAGAAAATCTTAGAGGTCATCTCTTCAACGAGATACGAACCCGCCAAGGGGTCGACAGAATCGGCGACTCCGGTCTCATCAGCGATGATCTGTTGTGTGCGGAGAGCTATCTTAACAGATTCTGCTGTAGGCAGGCCGATAGCTTCGTCGAAACTGTTGGTGTGCAGGGACTGGGTTCCACCAAGCACCGCTGCGAGTGCCTGATATGCTACTCTCACAGCATTGTTGAGGGGTTGCTGGGCTGTGAGGGTGACTCCAGCCGTCTGTGTGTGGAATCTTAATTGGCTGGATCTCGAGTGTTCGGGATTGAACTCCCGATTAACCAGTTCGTGCCACAAACCTCTAGCAGCTCGAAACTTGGCCACCTCCTCGAGTAGGTCGTTATGTGAACTGAAGAAGAAGGACATCCTGGGGGCGAAGTCATCGATGAATAGACCTGCATCTATCGCCGTTCGGGCATATTGCAGGGCATTTGACAGTGTGAGCCCCACTTCTTCAACAGCAGTGCATCCAGCTTCCCTCATATGATAACCACTAACTGAGATAGTGTTCCAATTGGGTGCATTGTCCTTGCACCATTCCATAAGATCGGTTGTCAGCCTCATTGAGTGACTCGGGGGATAAATGTACAGCCCTCGTGCGATGTACTCCTTTAGGATGTCATTCTGAACGGTGCCTCTGATCGCGGACCTTTCCACCCCCTGATCATCGGCAACTGCCACGTACATCGCGAGAAGAGTGGTTGCAGGTGCATTGATTGTCATGGAGGTGGACACCGCGCTTAGGTCAATCGAATCGAACAACGCCCGCATGTCTTCAATGGTGTCTATTGCAACACCGACCTTTCCGACTTCACCTAGTGAATTGAGGTGGTCGGAGTCCAGTCCCAATTGAGTCGGTAAGTCAAATGCCACCGAGAGCCCGGTCTGTCCCTCATCGAGGAGCATTCTGAATCTCTCGTTCGTCTCCTGAGCAGTGGAGTAGCCAGCGTATTGGCGCATGGTCCAGAGTTTCCTCTTGTACATCTCAGCGTGAATGCCCCGCGTGTAAGGTGGTTGACCCGGCAGAGGGTGCCCTTCCTCAGGATGTCCCGCTGATAAGGCTCCATCAGACGTCGGCACGTCGGATCTTGGCAGCCCACTCATAGTTTTCGATCTACTCTCGCGCATCGTTCGCTCTTGGGAGGTGGGATTCGCCCATGAACAATGTGCTAGTGATGGTGCTGCCCGGGTCCATGTGCGTGGCCGTGAGCGAGCTCCTCTGGATGGGCTGGTCGGATTGAAATGACTTCGACGCTGAATCTGAGGGTCATCCCAGCCATTTGATGATTCAAATCAATAGTTACGTTGTCGTCGTCAATGGCCGTCACAGTGAACTGGACGGGCCCGTGATCACTCTGCGCCCCCACAACCTCACCGACCTTCAAAGGTAGGTCCGGGGGAAACTGTCCGCGTGGAACCGACTGGATTGCGTCCTCGTCACGCTCCCCATACGCTTTGTCTGGTGTCAGTGTAAACTCCCTAGTCTCCCCGACGGCAGCCCCGATGAGCTCCCGTTCGAATCCTTCAATCATGTTACCGTGACCGACTAGGAAGCCGAGAGGCTGTCTGCCATCACTGGTATCAAACACCTCGTTAGAGTCAGCGAAGGTTCCTGTGTAATGCACGGTAACTACGACATCCCGCTCAACTATTGCCACTCTATCACCTCCTGATGGTGTAGTCATCGATGACCGCGCAAAGTCTCGACAGTTGGTCTTCGGTGATTATCCCCTCCGATAACTTTCCCTCGAGGTATTCCTTGGCATCCGAAACGGTCTGCCTCTCACCCTTGGCCCAGATTGAGCCGAGTATGTTGGAACGGTGTTCGTCGAGGATCCCAATCTCATCCATCAGTCCACGAACTTCGTATTTGTACTCCATGTGTCTGCTCCTATCGAGGCGCTTGGCACGATTTGCAGCCTGGAAGATGCGTCTGCGACGTCTGAACTTCCTAGTGACTACTACCACCGGGGTTACGGGCCTCGGTATAACGACAACAGGCTTTTCATTCTCTTCTTCAGTCTCATCGGACTCTCCGTCAGACTCTTCCTCAGATTGGCTTGCTTTATGCCTGCTCTCCTCAATCAGCTCCTGTGCTTTGGGGCTGATGGATTGAACTTGGGTTTCGGTGGGCCTTGCATCCGTGATCGGCTGCAATCCGATGGATTTCCTCTTCGGACCGCCAAGAATCTGACTCTGAACCACAGACTCTTCGTCTTCAGTGGGTATAGGTTCGGGCGATACTTCCTGAGGTGCTTGTCCTGCCTCGTCAGGAATAGAGCCGGGTTCTGGTTTGATACCAATAGCGGGAGGCGGTCCGGGCACGGGCCCCGGGGCACTGGATTGCGTCTTCCGCGGCTTGGGTTCCTCTTTCTTTGCCGGCTTGGTCTGTGAACCAGCGGCCTTAGGTCGACGTCGCCTCTGCACTAGATAATCAGACTCCGTCCCATGGCGAGCAACAGACTCTCATAAGTGTTCTCGGTTGGCCGGTATCAATCCCATGTGACGATGGTGTGATCCGTGCGCAGTCCGGGTGACACCGCGCTGTTCGTGAGTGAAGTTATCGTTCCGGAGTCAATCATACGCCGACCGAGCTCGGCAATCATGGTTCCGTTGTCAACACAGAAGGGCCTTGCAGGCCAGAACGATTCTCCTCCTCTCTCTCCGCACATAATTTGCGACATCTCCCTCAATCTCTCGTTGCATGCAACCCCCCCACCCAGTAACAACTCCTCCTTACCGGTGTGGGCCATGGCCCTTTCTGCAACTTCTACACAAGCGGCGAAGGAATGCTCTTGCAAGGACCAGCACACCTCTCTCAGTGGATTACCGTCCAATGTCTTCTGCTGTGCTGCAGTCAGAATTCCCGAGAATGTGAGATCCATCCCCTGGACTCCGTATGGGAGGGATACGCCGCTTAATTCAGCACCGGGCGTGTCAGCGGTCCAAGCAGCTGCGAGTCGCTCAATTTCTGGTCCGCCCGGAAACGGGATTCCTTGAGCGCGGGCGAACTTGTCCAGCATGTTGCCAATACCGATGTCGAGGGTTTCGCCGAGTACGCGGTACCTTTCGTTAGCACGCGCGATCACTTGGGTGTTACCACCGCTCACATACAGCAATACAGGGTCATCACAGCCAGTCTGACTCCTGCCGATCTCAATATGGGCGACACAGTGGTTCACGCCTACTAGGGGGATATTCCAAGAATGAGAGAGGGATCTTGCGATGGAAGCCCCTACTCTCAGGCACGGGCCCAATCCCGGGCCTTGGCTAAAAGCGACTGCATCGATATCCCTCCGTGACAATTCGTGGGTCTCCATGAACCTCTTCAGTAATTCACCAGCGACTTTGGAATGATGATCAGCAGCCTCTCTGGGGTGGATACCGCCCTCTTCAGGCTTGAATACGGCAGATTCGGAGGGATAGGCAACACCTTCCACGTCAACAAATCCAAAGGAAAGGGTATGGGCCGTGCTCTCGATGCCCAGTATCACCGCGCTCATGTGCCTTCGAGGCAGACAGTCCTTTCAAGCATCATGGCTGTCGCGGCTCATGCGGACGCTTATTGTGAACTCCGGTGAGCTAGCCCATCTCTGCCTGGGAGACGTCCGTGAACCGCTTACCGGGGATGACATGTCAGACCGCAGTAACAACATATATCCTCCCGGACAGGGTATTTTGATCGAAAGAGGCATTATCGTCCAGATTACAGACTCTCAATCTCTGATCGCGGAATACGCACCGGGCTGGGACGGGCAAAGAGACATTTCTGCCGAACTGTCCGTGGTTGATGCTGGTGGTCGTGCAATCGTTCCCGGTTTCGTCGACTCGCATACTCACTTGCTATGGGGCGGGGATCGTTCCTCGGAAATGAGACTCAGACAGTCCGGACTGACTTATCGTCAGATAGCAGAACTCGGTGGCGGTATAGCGAAGACCGTGGCAAGCACGCGATCCATGTCAATCGAGGATTTGCTTTCAGTGGGCATGAGCAGGTTGGATTATGCATCTTCACTGGGAACCACCTCGATGGAGGTCAAGAGCGGATATGGACTCAGTGTGGAATCTGAACTGAGGCTTCTGGAGGCTGTAGATGAGTTAAGCAGACACACTAGGGTGAATCTGTTCCCCACTTGGCTAGGTGGTCACGATTTCCCCTCTGATTGCACCAGGTCAGAGTATCTCGATCAATTGATATCTGAGCAACTGCCAAGCGTCATGGATCAAGGTATCGCACTTTGGGCCGATGTGTTCTGTGAGCCCGGATGGTTCAGCACGGATGAGACAGAGGCGATCGTCCTGGCTTCCAAGGAACTTGGATTACCCGCCAGGCTACACGTGGACGAGTTTGAGGACTCAGGTGGACTGGCACTTGCTGCTGACATTGGAGCAGTCAGTGCAGACCACGTCGCAAAATCCGGGCTCGATGCACGTAAGGCCGCTTCGGACAGTGGCACTATGCAGACCTTCCTTCCGGGAACTCCCTACGTCATGGGAGCGTCTCTGGACCTGCCTGTTCAGACTTGCATGGAGGAAGGGTGGGCATTCTCCCTCGCAACAGACTTCAATCCCAATTGTCGTATCCTCTCCATCCCATTCATCGGCAACCTAGCTTCCAATCGCATGGGGATCGATCCACTCGCAGCACTGGTCAGTGTGACTAGGAACCCAGCCACCACACTGCGAGGTTCCGATGTCAGTGGCACCCTCGCTGTGGGCTCACGGGCTGATCTGAACATTCTGTGGTCCGAATCGGTCGATGGTTGGTGTCAGACTCCGGGGGAGAATCCGATATCGCATTCCATTATCGACGGCTTTATTGTAAATTCTCCCTAATGACTACAAACCTATTCTCATTTTTACAGTTAATAAGTACTATGAAGATAATTTTTCAACATCTGCGTAGCGAATCCAGTCTGTTTATCTCGTGACAGTGTATCTTACCGTGTGTCATGTGACCGATAAGAGCACTTATCGGAAAACTTATCCTGAAAAATGTTGATAACAGAGTCGTAGTACATCGATTTGAGTATATCATTGAATATTATACTTTGAATCCCCCCTCGGAGATGCATTGAATACGAAATCACAGATCCACGTTCGTGGACGGCCAGGAAATGGGTTTCTGCCTCAAGTGCAAGACCTACTGCCGTATATTGAATGCGAAGAAGATAGTCATGAGCAATGGCCGAACTCGTTTGTCTGGTAGCTGTTCCAATTACGGATGTGATGGGAGAATTTCGAAGATTGTCGGTTAATTGCATCTAGAGAATGCTTCATTTGCAACTCCCTCCTAGGTCGAATTCTCTAGGGCTCGTGGTCTAGGGGTTATGACGTCGCCTTGACATGGCGAAGATCGCAGGTTCAATTCCTGCCGAGCCCACTAATAGTTAGGTACCTATAATGTTTCATTTTCAAACTGATAGGTGATCCTGAATTTTCCAGCGCCCTTAGATTTGACATTGGTTATGACGATGGGCTCTATATCATTAGTTGAGCCAACATGGGTACCTGCGCACGGACAAAGGTCGATCCCCTCTATCTCAACGACTCTCAGTTCCGTGATGAAGGAGGGAATCCTCTCCATGAAATTCGTGTGCCGCATATGCTCGTGCTCCCTCACGGCATCTCTAGGCCATTCATGTACGCTAACGAGGGTTCCGGAGCCTATGACCGAATTCACAGCATCAGCCAGGGTTTCGGAGTCGTATTCGTCCCTGTTCGGGAACAGGAAGTCGATTCTGGTGTATTCTGTGCTGATTTGATTACCAACCGTCTCCGCACCCCATAAGTCATCAGCCAAAGCTGAGATGATGTGCTGGGCGGTGTGCATCTTGGCATGTCTGTTCCGCCGCTCACCGTCAATCACGCACCTGACTTCGTCCCCCACTGAGAAATCAGTAATCTCATCGACTGGGTGGCGGATAAACTCTCCACCGAGGGTCTCGGAGAACCCCCTTCCAATCCCGTCATGAATGAATAACCCTGTATCACCGGGTTGACCGCCTCCACGGGGGTAACAGTACGATTGAGACAGAATCAGCGAATCGTCTGTTACGTCGATTACCGAGGCCTCGAAGGGGGGTGGATCGGTCCCGGGATGATGGGACATGTGCAGCCTTTCTTGCATCTAATCCCCCAAAGCGGAGGACAACTCTCCCTTCAACAGGGCTGATGAAAGACGCTCGCAGTCCGCAGTCATCCCCCTGTCTGCTTCGAGAGGAGGGACATGTGACCTAATCCAATCGGCCACGCAAGCAACCCCTTTGCCGGGTCTCTCAACTATTCTGTCGAGTGCTTCTGCGGAGCAAATCATCTCATTTGCGATTACCTGGGAGAGGAACTCTGTGGCTCTGAATGTTCTGTATGTACCCGTGGCGCCCATCGATGCGTGGTCTTCCTTTCCTAAACTGACAGGTACGTTGCTCGTAGTAGCTGGCTGAGCCATCAAATGAAGTTCAGCGACTAGTGCAGCAGCCACATACTGGATGATCATCAAGCCACTTTCCAAACCTTCATGGTTTGCCAAGAAAGCGTTGTGACCGCTCCACTGAGGGTCTAGAACCTGATTGATCCTCCGCTCGGAGATGCTAGCCAATTCATGACATGCGATGGCCAGATAATCGCTTGCAAGAGCAAGGTTTTGACCATGGAAGTTGCCACCGCTGATGACATCATCCATCTTACCATCGGTGAAGACGAGCGGGTTGTCTGTAGCGCTATTCAGTTCAATTTCGAGCATCCTGCGAGTTTCCCGCAACAGTTCTATCACCGGGCCGTGTACCTGTGGTGAGCACCTAAACGAATATGCGTCTTGGACGCGATCGCAATCAGCATGTGAATCATTGATTCTGGAATCAGCGAGGAGAGCGCTGATTCGGGCTGCCGATATCGATTGACCGACTTGGGGGCGTGCTTCGTGGATTCGATGATCGAAGGGAGAGTGTGAACCCCGTATCGCCTCCAGCGAGCAAGAGATTGCAGCATCTGCTGCAAGAAGAAGATGGTCAAGATTAGACACGCATAACGCTAGATATGTGCACATCTGGCTAGTCCCGTTAATCAGAGTCAGCCCTTCCTTGGCTTGGAGCACTAAAGGCTCCAGTCTGACGCTGCGAAGTGCGGAGTCGGATTGGACAACTTCCCAGGAGCCGTTGTCCCCTATGATGTTACATTCTCCCTCGCCGATTAACCCGAGTGTCAGATGGGACAGAGGAGCGAGATCTCCCGAAGCACCCAGGGAGCCTATACGGGGGATCACGGGGGCGATTCTGTGATTGACCATCGACGCCAGTAACTCTGTCAGTTCGACTCTGGCGCCAGAGTTGCCCTTGGCTATGGCATTGGCTCGAATGACCATCATCATCAACACGTGTTCCGGGTGCATGCGTTCGCCGACCCCACAAGCATGACTTCGGATTAGATTGCGTTGCAGCTCTTCCAGTTGAGTCGGGTCGATCGTAACAGATGACAACGCCCCGAAGCCAGTGTTAATGCCATAGACTACCCTATCGCTATCGAGTATCCTCAATACGGCTTCTCTGGAAGCTTGCATCGTGATTTTAGACGAGTCGCTGATACAAACTGTAGCCAGACCACGTCCTGCGTCTATGACATCTTCAACTACTAGGGAGGAGCCATCCAGCTCTATCACGCGCAAAGGCATCAAACGTCGCAGGGCATGCGCCAATTAGAACATCGCGCTAATTGAAATGTGAGTTGAGTATCTCTGAATCTACTGAATTTGGCATGGTAACATCGAGTAGAGGCTCTCTGCCCATTGCCTGTTCGATCGTTGCTATTGAACCGGGATTGCGGGCCCATGCACGTCTTGCTATGCCGTTATTGACGTCCCACGCTAGCACTGACTGAATCCGCATCTCAGAATCCTCTGAACCGTCGATGATTAGTCCGAAGCCACCATTGATGGCTTCGCCCCAGCCAACACCACCACCATTGTGGAGGCTGACCCACGTAGCACCTCTAAAGGCATCACCGACGAAATTCTGTATCGACATATCGGCGGTGAACATCGAACCATCCCTGATATTCGCAGTCTCGCGATAAGGGCTATCCGTCCCCCCCACGTCATGATGGTCCCTTCCAAGGACTATAGGCGCTGAAACAACTCCCTCTGAGATGGCTCGATTGAAAGCTGAGGCGATAGCCTTTCTACCTATTTCGTCGGCGTAGAGGATCCTAGCTTTACTGCCAACTACAAGCCCGTGCTCTCTGGCCTGCTCTATCCATCTCAGGTTATCCAGATACTGGAGCCTGGTCTCCGCCGGCGCAATATGTGCGAGACGGCGCAGTATGTCGGCTGCGATTCGGTCAGTTGCAGCCAAGTCTTCATCAGAACAGGATGTGCAGACCCATCGGAAAGGGCCGAATCCGAAATCAAAACACATCGGACCCATAATGTCCTCGACATAAGAGGGATAGCGGAATGAAACACCATCAGGAGCCATCACATCAGCACCAGCTTTACCAGCCTCGAGCAGGAATGCATTCCCATAATCCCAGAAGTGCATACCAGATTTAGTCAGTTTGTTCACAGCATCAGCATGGCGGACAAGCGATGCCTCGACGGCTTCCCTAAATTTCGGGGGATCGGCCTCCAGCAGTTCCAGTCCTTCGTCGTAACTGAGGCCCGCAGGCATATACCCTCCTAACCATGGATTATGCAGACTGGTTTGATCGCTCCCCAGTTCAGGACAAACCCCCCGTTCATACAAAGCCTCCCACAGGTCTACGACATTGCCTACGTAACCTAATGACACAGCCTCGCAGTTCCGCTTGGCATCGAGGGCTCTGTCAATGATTCCATCGAGGTCGTAGTGTAATTCGGATAGCCAGCCCTGTTCGAAACACTTCTTGGCCGCGAACTCATTGCAGTCTGCAATAACAGCTACAGCCCCAGTAATCACAGCAGCTTTCGCCTGCGCTCCCGACATGCCTCCCAAACCCGACGTGACGAACATAACGCCCCCAAGTCCATCATCGGTAGTCAGGCCAAGGTACATCCTAGCAGCATTCAGGATGGTTATTGTAGTCCCGTGGACTATTCCCTGAGGGCCTATGTACATGTAAGAGCCAGCAGTCATCTGTCCGTATTGTGAGACTCCCATGGCGCTCATGCGCTCGTATTCGGCTTGGGAGGAGTAGTTAGGGACCACCATGCCATTAGTGATAATTACTCGGGGTGCTCCTGAGCTGGATGGAAACAGCCCGAGGGGGTGCCCGGAGTACATGACCAGAGTTTGGTCCTGATTCATCTTGGCCAGATACGCCATCGTCAGTCGATACTGGATCCAGTTCTGAAATACAGTGCCGTTGCCTCCATAGGTGACTAACTCATGCGGGTATTGCGCTAATACAGGGTCTAGGTTGTTCTGAATCATCATCATTATTGCGGAGGCCTGCCCGATCTTTGCTGGATACTCGGAAATCGGACGTGCGTGCATTGGATATGAGGGTCGGAACCTATGCATGTAGATGTGACCGTATGCGTTTAACTCGTCAGCAAATTCTGCTGATAGCTCTCCATGCCAATCCTTGGGGAAGTACCTCAGGGCGTTGCTCAGGGCTTCCCGACTCTCAGAAGCATTCAGGACGCTGGGCCGGCGAGGAGCGTGATCAACCGTGTCATCCAACCCCCTAATTTCGGGCATGTATTGTGGAATCCCATGCACCACATCGTTTTGGAATTCCATATCATTTCATCCTGTCTTCCACGGTGGTTCTGATTTTTCCAATTAGCGACGAGGCTTGTTCCTTGACATCAGCCAATTCATTGGAGAACGCATCAGCATTAACATCGGGTAGTGACTGCAGATTAATTCTCACGTTCAATCCTGCAATAATGATGGCGGTGTTGGCCATCTCTGCGGAAGCCGCCAGATCTGTAATAGCATTAGCATTGCATGACATGGCCATCTCATCCAGTAATAGGAGAAGTCCCAGTCCATTCTGAGCGGTCTCTAAGGGAACTGATGTAGCTATTATGTAAGCATCCATAATCGCGGCCTTGCGAGTAGATACTTCATGGTCGCCGGAGTTGGGTAATCGGTAAGCCTGCATGACAGCTTGGAAAGATTCAGCATCGCGATGTGCAAGGGTTAGCGCTGTCTGCTGACCAACGGATGACTCGGAAAGCACGTGATTAGCGGATTCGTGCCCTGATTGCCATATTTCCTTGCCTAGAGTCAGTCTTGCCACCATAGAGGCAAGAGCGTGGGCATGAGCGAGGGAGAGTGCGGCTACCGAACCACCGCCAGGGGTGGGTGAATCAGATGCTATATGATGGAGAACATCTTCGTACCCGCCATTCATGCTAATCACCGAGATTCCTTGCTAAAGACCACTCTATGATGCTGTTGTGGGCATCGAATGGCTCGAGTTGGTCCAATCCCAGCCCCATAACGGCAGCATCAACTAACTCCTCTGCATTCGCTGAGCCAGGATCTTCATGATACCATCTGCCGCTTTCGAGTACTGCTGACAACGGCACTAGTCCGATCAATTCGCTCCCACATGTGGATACACCATGATCTGCGGCGATTGAATTGACTGCCTCGAATGCCATGTGCAAGGGTGTGATGGACACATCCTGTAGGTTCATAGAAACCTGGCAAATCCCTTTCGTGGGCAGGCCGACTCCCATTCCCTGTACGTTCTGGAGCATCCCGGGAATTCTCATCTTTTTCCCATCAGTGCCTTTGATTAGCCTACCCGAGGTCCTAATCAGCTGTGCCGCAGCTTTCGACACGAGGGGCTCTGATTCGTCAACATTCACGTTGAATGCGACCAATACCGGTCTGACCCCAACCGCCATTGCCCCGAACCTCTTCTCGGACTCACCCCACGAGCCAGACCAGCGATCCGGAAATCTGGTATCTTCATCATCCCATACACCTCCTGATAGCCTCGCCTCAAGGGCTTCATACTGACCTCTTCGGAGTTTAGCCAATTGCGCCCGCGGTTGAGATGTCGCTGCGTCTCCGTACAAGTACACAGGGATATCATCTCCAACAGCTTCCATAACTGACGTTGCTGAAGCCATGCAATCGCCATGTGTACCTTCGGCGAGGGGCACGAATGGGCATACATCTACAGCCCCCATTCGAGGATGGGAACCAGAGTGCAGCCTCATGTCTATTAGTTCAGCAGATTTCCTAATCAGTGATATCACCGCCTGCGTAACTGGTTCGGCCTGACCTGCGATTGTGATGACCGTTCTATTGTAGTCCGCATCGGGTTCAGCACTGAGTACAGCCGATCCGTGGAACCCCCTTGCAGAGTCCACAATCTCCTCGATGACTTCTTCGTCCCTGCCTTCGCTGATGTTCGGGACGCACTCGATCCAACGGTCTGACACGATACGGGGTCGCGGCATGGAGTGATGAGGATTGCTAATCAGCTGTATAGGGAATCAGGACCATTGTGCAGGCTGTCCTTGCGCTTTCGGTCCATGATTGTCAGTGCTGAAGAGAAATCCTTGGCCGAGCACCGATTTCTGTAATCGGCGATCGCACTCATGCCTGCTTCAATTATAATAGATTTGATCTCTGCACCACTGTAGCCCTCAGTAGCGATTGCCATCTTCCTGATGTTCACTTGTTTGTCTAGGGGCACGTTGTTGCAATGTACCTCGAATATATGCTGTCTGCCCTCGGAGTTCGGTAGTTCGATATCGATGATCCGATCGAATCTTCCGGGTCTGAGTAGGGCTACATCGAGCAGTTCGGGCCTATTCGTCGCCGCAATAACCTTCACATCATCCAAAGTTTCGAAACCGTCCAACTCAGCCAGTAATTGCATGAGAGTCCTCTGTACCTCGCGGTCACCAGAAGTAGCCATATCGAGCCTCTTGGAGCCTATAGCATCAATTTCGTCTATGAAAATGATGGCAGGAGCACGCTTGCGTGCAAGGTCAAACAGTTCCCTGACCATGCGTCCACCCTCGCCGATGTACTTCTGGGCCAATTCGGAACCTACCAATCCCAAGAAGGTGGCTTCAGTAGAATTTGCAACAGCCTTGGCTAGCATGGTCTTCCCGGTCCCTGGCGGTCCGGTAATGAGAACACCCTTAGGGGGTTCTATGCCGAATTCCCTGAAGGCTTCGGGTCTCTCAAAGGGTAACTCGATGGCCTGCCTGATTTGCTTGATCTGTTCGTCTAATCCTCCTATATCAGAAAACGTCGTCAAAGGTTTTTCTATGATTTCAGTTCCGGATACTAACGGATCCCAGGAATTATCCAGCACTTCGATTATCGACAGAGAGTCCTGATTCAATGCGACTCTGGCACCGGGAATCAGCAAAGACTCGTCCAAGCGCCGATTCACACTTACTAGGAAGACAGTTCCATTTGAGTTTCTAACAACTGCATTGTCCCCAACTCTGTCTTGGATGAACCCGATTACGTAAGGGGGAGTTCTGAGGTTCCTGAGTTCTTCATCAAGCCTATTGGCACGTTTTTTCAACTGGGCGCATTCATTCTCAAGGAAGAGCTTCTCCGTGAGCAATTGCTGAGCCTTCTCGGAAAGCTCTTTCATCTCAACTTGAAGTTTGTCGATGGATCTTTTCGGGCTCTGGTATGAGGGGATTTTCGTATTTTCCTTGTCCAATGGAGGAGCATCCACTTCGCTCGCCACGACATTAACTGTCGATGCCTGCTTTTGACGGTTCCCACGGAAGAATCAATTCGTATGAGTGGAATCGGTTGCCATGGGCACCTGCGAGTTATGCGGTACCGACAACGTTTCGACGCGTCAAGCCATAGTCTCCAAGGTCAATGTTGATGCATGCAACAGATGCATAGAGCGTATGGATCTCTCCTTGTATGAATCCCCTTACAAAAAGAGTCGAGTCACTCCTACAGGAGGGGGGTGGACCAGTACCCCTAGGAGGCCTCCGACACGAGGTGACATAATGCGTAGTGAGTCGAAGGAACTGATGCCGGATTTCCATGTCCGAATCCGCGAAGCTCGAGATTCAAGAGGTTGGGATCAGAAGCAATTCGCAATGCACATGAACGAGAGACTCAATGCTGTGCAGAAAGTCGAGAACGGCTCTAGGCCAACCGATGCTCTACTCACCAAGATAGAGAAGATGCTGGACATAGAATTATTCGGTAAACCAAGGGGTAAGTACGATACTGCTGTAAGCCGTGGACCGAGTAGAAATGTCACAATCGCTGATGCCCTAGATGAATTTCTATCTGGGGAGGGCTCCGATGATTGACGTTCCCTTGCATGTCATACATCTCAATCAGGACGATGCTAGGAAGTGTACGGCAAGGGCACTGGAACGTAGAGGGCACGCCATTTTACACTACGATGCCAAATACTCCCCCAAGCGGGGGGTTCTATTGAATCCCAATTCGGGGGTCCTACTAGGTCCTGATGATAGAGCGCTAATGGAGCGCGGTGCGGCAATAGTGGCACTTGACTGCTCTTGGAAGCAACTCAATGAATCACTTAGCGAGATTTCCTGGATTACCAGCCTGAACCATCGGACTCTGCCGATAGTGCTCGCTGCTAATCCAGTGTCATGGGGCAAGCCGGGTAGGCTATCCACAGCAGAAGCGCTATGCGTATCGCTAATTCTACTTGGTCGATGGGAGCAAGCTAGATCCATAATTCGACCATTCGGTTTTGGAAATCAGTTTCTCAGTCTGAATCACGAACCACTCAAAGCATACAGCCTAGCACAGACAAATTCAGAATTGTCCCAGATACAATGGGAATTCTTCGACATGCCCGATTCAACGGACGACTGATCCGGGTGGCATGTCACCGTCCAATGTCAGGACGGAAACCCCGCCTTTACCATCATCTGCGGCCAGAAGCATTCCCTCAGAGAGCACCCCCCTGAGTTTTCGGGGCTTCAGATTAGCTACGTACACGACATTCAATCCCTCAAGTTCCGAGGGCTCGTAGATCCCCTTCAATCCGGCACATAGCGTCCTAGTCGAATCAGGTCCGTCTTCGATAATAATCACATAGAGAGTATCGGCATCAGGGTGGTCTTCAACTGAGACAATCTTACCTGTCTTCATCTCGACCTTGAGGAAGTCTTCGAACTCGATGTAATCACTCTCTGGTTGATTGTGGGGGCGGCTTACGTCATTGACCTTGCTGTCCGACTCCATTTCTGCCAATGATTGTTCAGTGGAAATGATCTCCTCGAGATCTAACTTCTCGAAGAGGGGTGCGGGTTCATCAACATTCCACTCGAGGCGAGAATCATAGGAAAAGGCATCATCCCATAGGATGCTATCGATGTCTGATGGTTCATTTAGCATCGCCCACAGTCTATCTGATTGGTAGGGAATGAAGGGGCGCAGTGTGACTGCGAGACCACGACACATTCTCCAAGTGAATGCCAGAGAGGAAAGCGATTTCCGCGTCTCCGGGGTATCATCACCATCCAAGTGCTTCCAAGGAGCGGCTTCTTGTAGTATTGAATTGCCTAATTGAGCGATGTTCATGATGCTGCGTAGTGCTTCTTTGAACCTCTGGCGTTCCATCGATTGGATGGCATCCTCGAGGTGTCTGGAGATGATTGACTGTGCTTCTGTATGTTCGTCGGGTGAATCGAAGTCAGAGAGTGGGTTCGAACCATCATTGGATAGCCTGTGGGATAGAGTCATCACCCGATGTACGAAGTTGGCGTAGGTACCAATGAGTTCATTGTTGACACGATCCACGAATTCGTCCCATCTGAAATCAGTGTCATGTCCCTCGGGCATGTTGATCGATAGGTAATATCGCAAAGTGTCGGGGTCGAACCTCTCTAGGAAAGACGGCAACCAGACAGCATGCTTCCTGCTCTTGCTGAATTGGCCGCCTTGCAACATCAGATACTCATTGGCCGGGACATTGGCTTCCAAGACCAAATCATTGGGCAAAGGGGTGTGGGAGACTGGGTTGCCGGACTGGGCAGAGTTAATCCCCATCAGTATGGCAGGCCATATGATAGTGTGGAACGGGATGTTGTCCTTTCCCATGAAGTACAGGTGCTTGGGTACGTAACCATCCTCGGAGACGGTCCACCAATTCCTCCATGCGTCTACTCCATCTGGATGGCCTGCCTCATCAGCGAACCTTTCTGCCCAGATGCGCGCGCATGTGTAATACCCCTGAACGGCTTCGAACCAGACGTAGACCCTTTTGGAATCCCATTCAGATCCTGACAGAGGAAGTTCAATCCCCCAATCGATGTCTCGGGTTACCGCACGGGGCCTGAGACCCATGTCTAGCCAGTTCTTGGTCATAGAGCGGACATTGGGCTTCCAGACCTCCTTTCGTTCCAAGTAATGCGAATTCAGTGAATCCTGGAACAAATCGAGTCTGAAGAAAAGGTGGTCTGTATTACGAACTTCAATATTAGCATCTGCATCGAGTTTGGAGATGGGATTCATGAGTTCGTGAGTTTCGTATGTCGCTCCACAGTCATCGCATTGGTCGCCTCTCGCACCGGAGAAGGAGCAGACAGGACAATCTCCCTCGACGTACCTGTCTGGTAGGAAGCGAATTGAGCCGTCCTTGGAGACCGAGCAATACTGTTGCATCGTTTTCCTCTCAAGCATCTTCGCTTCCAACATTAAGGTGAATAGATCTCTAACCAGCTCCTTGTGTCGAGGATCCGAGGTCCTGTTGTACAGGGCCCCTCCGTACTCAGGACCACGGGGATCTACATCCATGACCCACGAGCAACCCATGTCAATGAGGGCCTTCTTGTTGATTTGGTGGAAATGATCGACTATGTCCTGAGGTTCCGTGCCCTCCTCCTCGGCTGTCAGGGTGATAGGGGTGCCATGCTCATCCGAGCCACTGCACATTAGTACCCGCCGCCCTCTGGCTCGTTCGTACCTGAATTGGATGTCTGCTGGGAGGCAGTTTCCAGCAACATGACCCAGATGAAGGGGGCCGTTAGCATATGGCCATGCCATAAATATCGCTACATAGTCCACGGTTGACACCCACTGGGTCTAGTTGGATGTCGCAGAGCCACATATTTATGTCATCATCGCCCCGCCCCGCCATCGGAGCCGCACAATGTGTATGCCGGTGGTTATCGTCCAAATCTACTCGATGGACTCTAAGAGGCAATAGAATTGGGTGACTTTACGCTGATAATCTCCTATGTAGTGCTTGCATTGGGAGCCTCGTTCCTCTGTAGTATATTGGAAGCAGTCCTTTTGTCTACTACGCGGAGCCACATTTTGGCTCTGGAAGATACCCATACGAAAATCAGCGAATTATGGATTAGCTACAAGGATGATCCCGAGCGCCCTCTCACGGCCATACTTACTCTGAACACCACGGCCCATACCGTCGGAGCACTCGGTGTCGGATACGAAGTTCAGAAAGTGTACCCAGAATACAGTGTGGCTGTAGCCTCAGCGATACTGACTATCGCGATTCTACTGTTAAGTGAGATCCTGCCTAAAACCATCGGCGCGTTGTATTGGAGGAGACTCACGGTGCCATCGGCTACGGTGCTCCGAATATTGATAATCGCACTTTGGCCCATTGTCCGGCCGATCGAAATTCTCCGCTCATTGTTGCCCGCCGCCCAGAGCGAGACCATGACCAGAACCGAATTGGCTGTTCTTGCTGATATAGCTGAGGAGACTCACGTGATAGACGAAGATGAAGAGACCGTCATACAGAACTTGCTGCGTCTTCGTGAGATTATGGTCAGTGACGTAATGACCCCTAGGGTCGTCATGACGACCGTCTCCCAGCAGGAGAGCGTCTCTGATGTGTTAGAGAGGATGCCAATAATGATCTATGGACGCATGCCCCTAATCGGGGAAAGCATCGATGACGTGCGAGGAATGGTTCTCCGAAACGAGATTCTTCGTAGAGCTGCCGTCGATGACCACTCCAGTTCTATGGAGAGCATTTCTCGTCAGGTCTTTCATTGCAGGCACGATGACTCGGTGGATAAGGCCCTGGATGTGCTGTTAGAGAATAAGGTACAGTTACTCATCGTCAACGACGACTTTGGAGGAACCGTTGGATTGATTACTATGGAGGACGTTATAGAAACGCTGCTGGGAGTGGAGATTGTAGACGAATCTGATCAAGAGGCGATTGATAACGGGTTCCACCACGAGGACATGAGGGCGTTAGCCAAGCAGCGGTATGAGGATTCTGAGTCAGAGTAATCATTCAGTGCCCGATTCGTCCTCGAGTAAACCCTTCGATTCAGTGTAGTCGGCGATGGATTCGAGGCGCTTCCAGAAACCTTTGGCATCGTCAGATTTGGTAGTTCGAACGAGCCAGACCCCTCCAAACAGGGTTTCCCACAGACCTTGATCCGAAGAGCCAAATCTATTCATCAGCCAATCGACTAGTGGTGGTAAGAGAACCAGCATTCCACCGATGGTACCGACCTTCCCGAGATCCGACTCCGGCATACCTTGCGAAGTGAAAGAGAAAACGGTGAAAAGGCCTAGCATCACGAAGATGAAAGTCAGGCCCTTCAGCGCGGGATAGGCATAGAAAGGAGAGTTTCCGCGAGTATTGACGTAACTGGTTCGGCTGACCCAATTCCCAATGGTCCTACCGCTGTTTCTGGGCACAACCACTAGATTGAGGAACATTAGTGCGAGACCAAGAATGACGATCGGTGTCGGATTGAAATATGATCCCCATGCCGTTATCGCAATCAAGGGGACTGACCATCCATAGCTGACTAGGAAATCGACGAATCGACGGAGAACTGCTTGACCTCTAGTGGCCGCATCGAAACCATCGGGCATGACTCTAGGCGTTCGGACCTTCTTCTCCTTCGTCGCTTTCTTCGGCTTCTTCTCCCTGCGCAACCTGGACTTCTTAGCAGACTTCTCTTTGACGGGTTTGGGATCCGGTAGGACCACAGTGGCTGGAGCGTCGTCCTCGGCAGCAGGAACTGCCTCATCCTCACTCTGAATCTTGCCTGCCTTCTCGAGTAGTCCCACGCATTCACTCTCCGTACATTTCACCCATTCTGGTGAATAATTTGAAGCCGGGGGACTCCACGAACTCGTTTATCTTATCCTCTGGCAAATCGCCAAGTTCGGCGTTTATCATGAGAAAGAACTCCCTGCGAGCATCTTCGTCGGTAGCGGAAGGGTCGGCACCGACAGACTGGAAGAGAGCGAATGAATCGGACTGGACGAAGGAATCTATGAAGTCCTCCGGCATATCGCCCAGCAGGTTATTCACGACATCGAAGAATTCTGAGAATTCGTCTGTTTCAGACTCTGTGTCATCCTGCGAAATCAAATCTTCGGATCCAGCAGGAGGGTGAATCAGTTCAACATGGGGTTTCACTGAGCGAACATCCTGCTGCTGCTTCTTTCTCAGAACGATAATCTCCCTGTCCAATTCTGAGCCAAAACGGTCAGAGAAACGGTCGAGAAGCGTTCCAATTTCTCCTTTAGCTATCCTATCGATGTGGCCGTACATGCTATCGTTGTTCTCGAGAGCGAGGGAGGGGTCGGCGGCTCTACGCTTCTCCCATTGAGTCTGGAAGTCCGATGGGGGGGTACTTTCTTCATCGTCTGGGAGCGGTATTGATGGCAGTTCGTCCATGGCTTCATCAATTATCGAATCATCACCAAGTCCCATCCTCGGAGGCGGCGGAGGAGGGGGCAGTGTGATGCCAGGCGGGAGGGGAGGAAGGGGGAGATTACCGACGTCCTGATCGTTGTCCTCTTCGTCTGGCATAATCCCCACAATACGATTCCGAACCTCTACACTATTCAATATTCTGTGATTGAGGGAGCCTAAGATATCGGAGTCAGGTGCTTAGCACTCTGCCCCAGCCCTTTAACGAGAGGAACGTGGCCATGGACTCTGGTACAACGAAAATATCCCCGGTGCCGCCTTCTACCTCTGTATCCGAGATACGTGCGGTGACATCATCCATCGTTAATTCTACCTTCATGGAACCGTTGCCGCGGAAAACCACAGCCTCACGGAGTGGATCAAAGGCATCTGAGGCATCTGGATCGAGTCTGTTTAACGGTATTTCAGTGACGCGCAGACCACTCTTGCCATGAAGGCTTCCCATCCATCTGATGACTCTCTTGATATCAACTGTGACATTCTCATCGGTCTCACCAGCATTCCCTAGTACGACAGAAGAGTCGCCTTTGACTAATTCCCAAAAAATCGCCGTGTTGTTGCCTGGGAAGACCCTGAGGCTGAAATCATTCCTCAGACGCTGTATCCTGTCCTCATCCTGAGCCTGTTCAGCCAACTCTCGGAGCTTGGTCTTACTGCATGATTTCACCGAGCAATCGGGGTGGCGTATCCTCTGGGACATTATCTCATGTTGCTCGGTAAGCAGCTTGGACTTCTCGGGAGAGTCATCTGATATAGCTCGAAGTTTGAGAAGCACGCCTTCGATTCCTGACTCCACTCTAGACTTCCACCCCGATTCGCTACCGGACATCACATCTTGGACGTTAACTCCTTGCCCTCTGATGTAGTTGACCAACTGCCTCCTGGCATTGGAGTCCAATTGAAGATATTTCGGCTCGCGCACATGAATGTGGAACCCTCTGTGGCCGGAGAATGTGAACTGCGCGTGATCCTCGCTGAATCCAAATTCAGGTTCTAAGAATTCCGACCACAACCGCCAAGCCTGCTCTTGCACCAAGTCGATCATTTGTGGAAAGTCGCTGTCAGATACGCCCGGAAGGTGATCTCCATCCAAATCGAATATCAGGTCGGCTCCCAGCCAACCCTTGTCAGCCATATTCCTATCAGAGGGGTCGTTGTAATATGCTGTACTGTGGAAGCAAGAATGGGGGGCTTTCTGATGAAGGTAGCGCAACAACTCCCTCTTGTCGGAAAATCCGCGATGTCTGTCCGGTGGCCTGCTGCCCCATGGGATGAACATCCATTCACGAGAACGGAACCGGGGAGGCCCCCACAGGTCTTCAACCGCAAGGGATTGGTAATATTCAGCGAAACGGAGTGCGAAACGGCTCCAACCCTCGACCATACATACCCGATTATGGCACGGCAAATGAACATGTGGAGTCAATCGAGGTCGAGTTGCACGATTTCCCTGCCTTCTGTGGCCGGTTTCGCTCCAGTCAGTTCGATATAGGCCTCCCAGCATACGAATTGGTTATCGAGCACTATAGCCTCCGCGAATGTGAGTGCTTTTCCAGTAAATGCGCAAACCGGCCCCAATTGACCTGTAGCTGTAGATAGTTTTGAGGCATCTGGCATGGACGAATGCGAGAACTGGTATCTATTGACTGTTGCCTAACTGTGGATTCCCTCTCGGAGCCGTTTTCAACTGATCTCCGTTCGCTGACGCGTGCAGGACGAGAGCAGGAGAATTCGCGTTGGGCACTCTCCTGATCCCGATGATGCATTCATGTTCCACGCTTTGACCTCAGGCTCGCTCGAGACACCCGGAAGGAGTTACGAGCACGTGCTTCTGGATATCGAGACACTGAATCGACATGCACTTGAGGGCAGGTACGAAATTTCCGCGGTCAGCATACATTCATTCCCCAGAATTTCAGATCGATATCACCTCATGAACTGTGGTGCTTCGATGGGAGAGGGATATGGTCCTATTCTGATCTCAAAGACCGTGCTTAATGAGGACGAGGCAAAGCGGAAGAAAATCGCAATTCCCGGATTGGGTACCAGTGCATACCTAGCTTTGAGGTTGGCCTGGGGCGATGTTAGAGTCAAGGTCGTCCCCTTTGATGAGATACTACCCCGGGTGTTGAAAGGCGAGTATGAGGTCGGATTGATCATTCACGAGAGGCAACTGACTTGGGCTAAAGACGGTGTCCATCTGGTGCTGGATCTAGGAGTTTGGTGGAACGAGACTACGGGCCTTCCTCTGCCCCTGGGGGGGAATGTGGTCCGGAAGGATCTGGGGGAAGAATTGTGCGTTCAACTGACCTCTGATGTCAGAGAGAGCATCATGCATTCACTGGAAGATCCAGACGCTGCACTAGAATTCTCTAAGGCATGGGGTCGCGGAATAGACGACGATACCAACAGGGAATTCGTCGGCATGTACGTCAATCAGAGGACTATCGATTACGGTGCGGACGGGCGGGAGGGGATACGCCTGTTCCTGTCGGAGGGCCAGAGGATAGGATTAGTGCGAGGAGATATGGATGTCGAAACTCTGAGATTCATAGGTTCAAAGGGGTAATCAGAGCTCGACCCAAGATGGCTTTTTTTCCATACCGCATACTTCAGAGAGAAACAACTCCAGTCCCATGACTGCGTCTCCGTCTAATGAATTTCTCACTTCGTTATCGAAGTAATCAGAGATCCTGTTCTCCGTGAAACCCATCTTATCAGCGGAGAACCTGATGACTTCGAGCTTCCAGGTTTGATCGCCGAGAAACTTGTTGTACTGCTCTAACATATCCGAATGAGCCTGTCTAACCTTATCGACAGGTGCGTCCTTACGGACTGCAAAGACCCCGAACACCATAGGCAGGCCGGTCTGATTCGTCCATTCAGCACCTAGGTCTAGTTTGACCAATTCAGGATTATTTGCGGCTGCTGCAAGCGCTCTGTCACCTATCAGCAAAGCGCCATCGCAGATGGATAGCATAGCATCGATATCAGGCCCCATCTCGATGCACTTGGGATCTAACCCTCGACGGATGAGGGCCCAACGAAGGAGGGCCTTTGAAGTAGACGAGTCTGACGGCAATGCTATGTCCCTCATGGATTCGGGTGAGCGAGAGCCGAATAAGAGCGCAGAGCCAACGTTTCCTGTGCTGACTATCCCTAGATTGGGAATTAGGTCGAGTTTGACTGAATGCTTGGCATAGTCGGCCGCAGGAATCGGAGCGGTGAGACAGTCTCGCCTGAGAACGTGTCCCGTCAGCCAAGCAGGCGGAGCGGGAAGTATCTTCCACTTATCCTTGAGACCATGGAATATTGGATCACAGTTTGTGAAAGCGACCCTGCCCAGTACTTCCTGCCATGACATGATAGCACCTATGTCTGGTCGGCTATAGGGAGGTACATCTCAACAACATCGGAATGACCGTTGTAGACGGAGAATGAGGAGTAGACAGAATCCCGTTTGACAGGAACCGAATCTGCATCTTCAATCAACCGAGCCAATTCGTCTGCTGTTGTATCCAACCTAGTGGTACTGCCAGCATCGTGCATGATCTCCTCATGACCCACGGTGCCGTCTATGTCATCTGCTCCGGCTTTCAGTGACAATGTTGCCAGATGATCCCCGATGTTCATCCTGTAAGCCTTGATATGCGGTATGTTGTCCAACATCAACCTAGAGATAGCTATGACGCGAATCACCTCCGAAGACGATGCCAACTGGGCTTCGGGTAGTCTGGTCTTGTCAGGCAGGAACGGATAGGGGACGAAACACTGAAATCCACCGCTCCGATCCTGTTGAGTTCTCAGCCTATCAATGTGAATGACCCTCTGAGTGACGGTCTCCACGGTTCCGAATAGCATAGTGCAATTAGTAGGAATGCCCAATGAATGCGCGATGTCATGGATTTCCAGATACTCATCAGAAGACTCTTTGCCTCTGCAGATGCGGTTTCTGACCGAGTCGACTAGAATCTCCGCACCACCGCCCGGTAAAGAGCCCAGCCCGGATTCGATCAATTTCTTCAAGGTCTGTTTCACACTGATCCCAGAACGGTTGGAGATGTGTTTAATTTCTACAGAGGTGAGGGATTTCAAATGGATATGGGGAAACCTCTCTCTGATTCCTCTGTACAGCTCAGAATAGTGCTCGACGGTCCACTCGGGATGCAATCCCCCTACCGAGTGAACTTCGTCAATCCTATCGGACAACGGCTCGATGCGATGTATGAACTCGTCCACCGACAGGGCATAGGCGTCTGAGTGCCGTGGGCCTTTACGAAAGGCGCAGAATCTACAAGCAAGTACACATATATTGGTCGTGTTCACATGGAGATTCTCATTGAAGTAGACTCGGTTACCAAATCTAGCGGATTTGACCATGTCAGCCAATGCGCATATCGAAGAAAGAGATTCGTGCTCGAACAGGCGGACCCCGTCGTCTACCGATATCCGCCCGCCCGAGCTCAGCGCCTCTAAGCAGGATGATAGTAGGGGGTCCCTGGATACACTCAACGGAACGGACATGTGACGAAGCCGCTCACGCCAATTCGAATGACCACCTAGCGCTTCATCTCCCACAGTATCACCAATCCGCTTTGTCTGCAAGCTCCTGTAGTCGGGTGAGAGATTTGAACCCGTCTGAGTGTCACCCAGCAACGGAAACGGGAGAGCCGGAAAGCATCAATAGCCAAACTCGGTGAGTATGCATGTGAACAAAGGCAGCCATGGCATGGGCCTCGGGATCGCGGAGCTTGAAGAACTCTCTTCCAAGTGCCGACTCAGTATCGTGAAAATGGTGCATAAGGCAGGTGCTGGCCACCCCGGGGGGTCGCTCTCCGCAATCGATCTTATTGTTGGACTGTACGGGACACGGCTGAGGTTTGACCCAACAGACCCCGACTGGACTGATCGTGATCGCTTCATCATGAGCAAAGGCCACGCTAGTCCCGCGGTCTATTCCATCTTACACGGCGTTGGATACCTCGATTATGAGGATCTGATGGGATTCAGGACGCTTGGTTCAGTATGTCAAGGCCATGTGGACATGAGGTGGACCGACGGAGTCGACTTTTCTGCCGGAAGCCTGGGCATGGGGCTGTCTTTCGGACTGGGGTGCGCATTGGCAGCCCGCATGGATAATAGCCAGAGGGAAATCTGGGTGATGTTGGGTGATGGAGAGATGCAAGAAGGTCAGGTATGGGAGGCGGTGATGGCTGCATATTTCCACTCTGCATCCAATCTCAAGGTCATCGTCGACAGAAACGGCATACAGAACGACGACTTTCTCAGAGTTCAGATGGAGATAGGTGACATAACCGCAAAATTCTCTGCGTTCGGGTGGTCCGTGAAGGAAATTGACGGTCATTCAATGCCCGAGATTATCAGTGCCTTGGATTGGGCAGCAGGAATCACTGATGGGCCTTGTGCAATAGTAGCCCATACGGTCAAGGGGAAGGGCGTTTCTTTCATGGAAGGCAACCCGTCCTTCCACGGTAAGGCCCCCACCGATGACGAATTTCGAATCGCTTTGGAGGAGTTGTCATGAGCGCGCCGTCATTCGGTGGTGCATCCAGGGATGGTTACGGCAAAGGGCTGCTCAGGCTAGCCGATGATCCCAGAGTGGTTGTTCTAGATGCGGACCTTGGTAAATCCACCAAGTCGTGTCACTTCCGCACTCAGAATCCCACCCGAACCATCTCGATAGGGGTTGCCGAACAGAACATGATGCTAGTTGCCGCAGGTATGGCCTCCTCTGGCAAGATCCCTTTTGCGAGCACTTTCGCTATCTTCACTGAGCGTGCCTTTGAGCAGATCAGGAATGGCATTGCCAGACCCGAGTTGACCGTTCACATATGTGGAAGTCACGGTGGGATTCACACAGGAACGGACGGTAGCAGCGCGCAGTCAATCGAGGATATTGCGATTTATAGGACTCTACCCGGGATGACTGTCTTGCATCCCTGTGATGATCTGTCTGCTGAGGAGTTAACAGTCCAACTCGTCAATCATTCGGGTCCTTCGTACATGCGAACAGCCCGAAACAAGACCCCTAGGATCTACAATGAAGTTAACGTTTCCAATCTCGCCATCGGGAAGGGAAGTGTCATCCGGGAAGGTACTGATGTGTGTATATTGGCTTGTGGAGTTATGGTTTCTGAGAGTCTCTCAGCTGCCGATGAGTTGGCGGAAAGCGGAATATCGGTGTCTGTCGTCGACATGCATACACTGAAACCTCTCGACTGTGCTCTCGTGGATCGACTGGCTTCTGAGTGTGGGTGCATTGTCACTGCAGAGGATCATTCTGTTATTGGCGGTCTCGGCGGAGCCGTTGCCGAACACCTCTCCGTTGGTCAGGCAGTTCCTTTGGAAATGGTCGGAGTGAGGGACAGATTCGGTGAAAGCGGCTCCCCGAGTGAGCTGATGAGTGAATTTGGTTTGACTTCAACCGACATTCAGAATGCCGCCCGCAGAGCGATGGAACGCAAATAACCGCTTTTTTTAGTTACGAAGCAGCGTTTGATTCATGAATGATTGATTCTTGAGGGCTCAATATGAGCGATTCCGAGCGTGTCAAGGGGCTGCTTGACGGGACCATGGATCCAACCGAGTTGGAGGGTGACACTGAGCTCTACGCACTCGCAGAGCGCATCTATGGCCGTGAGGCACTCGAGGAGATGGGTGTTGCAGCGCCCGAACGGCCTCCTGAGGTCCATCCACCTGTATATGCGGAGGGTGACAATCTTGGGGTAGAACTCCCGGGATTCGAAGGAGATCCCGAAGACTTGGATGGAGAGGGTGCCTCTGACAGCCCGCGCCGGAGATGGTTCGTACTCTTGATTGGATTGATCGGGGCTTCATTGGTCGGAGTCAATGTCGCCGTAGGAATCGGCCAATTCCTGCCCCTTTGCGTGGATGACTTGGAACCCGACCCACTGAGCTTCACCGTCACCGCGAATGAGCAGGACAGCACACTGTATGTCACATGGACCGTTGCCAACCTAAATCTATCGACCAGCTACAGTATCCAGTGGTCCATTTCCCAGAATGGGTCAAGCGAAGTGGTTGACGCTGGTTTCCACAATTGGACATCCTCTCTGGATTCATACGCCCATACTGAACATCGAAGTGTCACTACAGCCCCTTGGTGTTTCATATCTTCACTTTACGAAGAGAGTGTGAAAGTTTCCGAGGCAAATGGGTGCATAGGCGACTCCTCAACAGTTTCGACTTTGGCATCCGTTTCCCCAAGCCAGCCAATGTGCGAGGACCACACCAGATTGCTGTGGGAGAAGGCTTCCGACTACGGATCCATAGAGTCCTGGACCTCTTCTGGCACTGGGGAATTGATCGACGGGGCCTTCCTCATGCTATTCGGCCTGATGACCCTGCTCGGACTGTTCAGTAAGAAAGAATAGTCAGTACATTCGCGCGAGATGGTGCCTACGTGTCGTGAGTTTTCCCGTTACTGCGCATGGAATCGGCTCGGGATAGGGTTGGACGCAATCCCCGAGCAAGGTCAATCCAGTGGCCTTTTCGAGGACTTCGGCGTCGGCGTCATTGCCATCGAAGGCGAGTTCGTAGACGAAACCCTCCTCCAATGCCGCGTCGAGTTTCCATATGTCCGCGGTCTGGGAAAGGCCGGGGAAGGTGCGAATCAACTCCGAGGCATGGGCGTGGGCTCTGGAGCGGAGTTCATCGGAGACCGAATCTAGGTACTGGCGGATTGTGGACGAGATTCCTTCTAGGGGAGATTCAATCTTGCCTCCGGTTCTCAGAGTAATAGTGCATTGGCTTGAAGCGAGATCTCGAGGGCCAATCTCTAGACGTATTGGAACTCCCTTAATCTCCCAATCGTAGTGCTTAGTTCCGGGACGTAAGTCACGGGCATCGACTTGGACTCTGAATCCGGAATCTTGTAGCTGCGAGGCGAGAGCTTCCACTCGGGGTATCACATTCTCGTCGGAATGAGCTGCGACAGGCATCAGGATGACTTGAATCGGTGCGATGGAGGGGGGCATGATCAGACCGCTGTCATCACCATGCATACCAACGATGGCACCCAGAAGACGCTCGGACATGCCGAATGTGGTCTGATGGCAGAATTGGGTTTCACCGTTTCTATCCTCGTAAGTGAGGTTGAATGCCCGAGCCCATTGATCGCGATAATGGTGGTACGTAGCGACTTGCAATGTTCGGCCGTTAGGCATCACGGCGTCTACGGCGGTAGAGTGCCATGCTCCAGGGAAGGTGTCCCAAGAGGGCCGTTTGGAGACAATCGCCGGAAAGCACAACTCATGTAGCAGGCGCTGGACGATTTCAGCGTCTTCGGCAATCTGTGCGGTAGCTCCATCTTGGTCCGCATGAACCGTGTGTGCCTCGAAGAAGTGAATCTCCCTCACCCTAATGAACGACCGGGTTTGCTTGGTTTCGTATCGAAAGGTATTCACTATCTGGAAGGTTTTCAACGGCAAGTCAGCGTGGCTTCTGACCCACAGCGAGAACATGGTGTACATCGGAGTCTCGGAAGTAGGTCTCAAGAACATGGGAACCTCAAGTTCGGTATCGCCTCCGTGCTTCACCCAGTACACTTCTTTCTTGAATCCGGCTTCTTCTTCATCCACCCTCAATTCAGAAGCATCGATCCCAGTGTCCCTAGAGGCCTTGAGGTGGGAAACCAACTGATTCTCTTTATCGAGCAAGTCCTCGGGTACAAGCAGAGGAAAATTGTATTCCTCGTGACCAGTGCGCCTCATTTGTGACCGAGTCAGCCCATCTATTAGTGTCATGGCCTTCCAGCCGTAAGGCTTCCAGACATCCATCCCCTTGATTGGATACCTTTTGTCCACGAGGTCGGCAATTTCGACTATGGCAGGGTACCAGGCATTGAGGTCTGACTTAGGAGGGATACCCCTCTTGGCCTTGCCTGAACCCGCCATGTTGTATGTTCGTCCATGTTCCTCGCTTGAATGTGACGCAGATACGAAGTCAGGAGGTGTGTAATAGGGACTCTATCGCTTGACATAGTCCAGCATCGTCATGGATGTCCTCCACCGTCCCATCGGGATAGACAATCCTACTCCTCAACGATTTCGGATCGTGGACCTCTTCCTTGAGGTTAGCGACAACAGCATCGACTTCGTACGTCTCAATCTGGTCCTTGGCCCTCTGAATCAGAACATCCTCACTAACCCCTGACTCTAGTTTGAATCCGATTCGGATAGCACCATCTACCAGTGGCTTGAGTTCAGAGATGTGCTTGGGGCCGGGGCTCAATGTGAGTTTCCAGAAATCAGCCCCACTGGCCTTCTTCTCAGTAAGCGGCTCGGTGTAGTAATCAAGCACAGCAGCAGAATGAATCCAAACATCGGGCTTAGGTTGACCTAGAGCGACTGTCTTGGACACAGAAAGCATTTCGTCAGGAGAACCGCCACGCCTAACGTCAGGCAGAGAGAAACCGGGGTCAGCTGATGTCTTGCCTGCTATGCAGATAACATGGTGTCCCATTCTGTGTAGATGCTCCGCAATGGACCATCCTGTCGAGCCGGAGGATGCATTCTGTATGGCCCTGACGGCATCGATCGGCGCTCTGTTAGCGCCCAAAGTGATGGCTACCACTTTCCGGTTTGGCAATTGAGCATTCACAAGATTGCAGAGATTAGCTACAATCGACACCGGATCTGGCTGTTTCCTGCGGCCCTCAACTACCTCATCCGCCATCACTGAACTGCCTTCGGTGTCTAAAGCCTCCAACAAATCAGCGGTAACTCGATCATCGAATAGATCGGAATGCATGGATGGCACAAAAAGAATCGGGGTTCCGTTGCCACGGGCCGCTGTCAGAGCCATCAATATCGGAGAATCCATGATTCCATGAACATGTTTGGAGATGGTGTTACGGGTAGCTGGAGCAATCAATACGGAGTCATAATCGTCCAATTGGACCATTGTATGATCCCAGTCGGTCAGGACTTCGGTGCCTGAGGCCCATGACAAAGCCAGGGGTGTGATGATCTTCTCCGCCTCCTTGGACATCATGATAGTCAAGTCCGCGCCGTGACGACGGAGTTCCCTTGCAAGGCGAATGGATTCCACCGCGGCTATACCTCCAGTCACAGCGAATAGGATATTACGACCTTGCAGGGTGGTGCCTTTGGGGATGACCCCAGTATCCTTGGTCACGTCTCTCGGAACACGAGGGGCTTCATGAGTCCGTCGCAGGCAGAAAAGTCTTCTTTGGAGCACCGAATCGGGTATCATGCCACGCGGACGGATGGAGCAGTTGCACCGCCATCTGATTCGTTTCATCGCCTTAGATTTGATTATAATTGCAGTGATAGTCGTATCACTACTGTCCTCGTGGAGTGCGTCACAGAAGATATTCGCTCTGATTCTCAGTGTGATTCTGTTTCCTCTTGGAATAGCCACTGTTGTGTCCATGTTCAAACGTACCCACTATGGTATTATCCTTGGAATCAGCTCGCTATCGTTGATCGGATCAGCATTCTTGTTGATTGGCCTCATCTGGGTATGGGGCTCGATGACGCAGGGAGACTCAGGATTCCTCCAAGGACTCTTACTATTACTGCTGGGGGCCGTGACCCTTAGAAGAGTTCCCACAATGAGGAATCCCGTATACACACAATGGTATGGAAGCGATGCTCTCGGCGATTCTGGAGGATTAACCAATGGAAGTGGTGAGATGTTGGCTACATGTCCGGGATGTTCGAGCATCCTCGCCATCTATCCAAGTAGAATGACACCGGGGGACCGATGCCCAAGCTGCAACTCGAAACTCGTATTCTATGAAGAAGAGTAATCACGAGTTTTCCAAAGCTATCGCTATGCCCATGCCCCCGCCGATACACATGGTGGCGATCGCTCGGCCTGAGCCAGCTCTTGCGAGCAGACTCGCTGCCTTACCGGTAATTCTCGCACCAGAAGCACCTAAGGGATGGCCGATAGCGAGAGCGCCCCCCTCGAGGTTGACCTTAGTTGGGTCCAGTCCAAGTTCATCGATGACTGCCAAGCTCTGAGAAGAGAATGCCTCGTTAAGCTCGAAGATATCGATGGAATCAATATCCCAACCAGTTCGCTCTAATACCTTTCTGGTGGCCTCAACTGGGCCTATACCCATGATTTCTGGGGGACACCCTGTTACTGCACCGGAGATTATTCTGGCCATTGGCTCCAAGCCGTGGTCAGACGCGAATTCCTCGCTACATACGATCATAGCGACTGCTCCATCGGTGAGAGGGGAAGAGGTGGCAGCCGTCACGGTTCCGTCATCGGAGAATACAGGGACAAGTTCAGACATTGCCTCTAAGGTGGTACCGGGTCGGATACAACCATCCTCAGAGACGGTGTTGTCACCATTCGAAATAGGGATTATTTCGTCATCGAATGACCCGGATTCCCGCGCAGACGCGGCCTTCTGATGGGAAGCGAGCGCAAAGCGCTCCTGCTGATCACGGGTAATGGACCAACGTGCGGCGACATTCTCTGCTGTCTGGCCCATAGTGACGTATGCGTCAGGCCAACCCTCTTCCAATCCGGGATGAGGACTCCAGTTGAAGCCGCGGCGTTTAACCCTGCTCATCGATTCGGTGCCTGCACACAGGAAGCAACCTCCCCAACCGGCTTCGATCTGAGCTGCAGCTGACAGGACTGCTTGCATAGAAGAGCCACACAGCCTGTTGATGGTGACACCTGGAACTGTGTCTGGCATACCTGCTAGGAAGGTCACCAGCCTTGCGATGTTGTAACCCTGCTCGGCTTCAGGATAACCACAACCCATCAGCAGGTCGTCGAACGCACCGGGATCTATCCCGCTCCTGTCAATCAGGGCTTTGGTGACCTGGCCGGCCATGTCATCGGGACGAACACCGGCCAAGCCTCCCTTGTGGGCCCTGTCGAACGGTGAGCGGGCCCAATCAATGATGACCGTCTTCATACACCAACGGCAGAGAACACACGAATAACCATTCACTAGATTCACGCTGCGTACCGGTCTCAGGGGTCATGACCGTGGGGTTCATGAGAGGTATTCCACTCGTTGGTGCGATACAATGATTAGGGAATGTTCGAATCATGGTTACTACGCCGATGACAACTTGTGCCCAGCGTGTAACTCCGAGGGGAGATTCATCATGCGAACGGGTGAGAGGGACAGCATGGCTAGGCGTCTAGCCCTCGTCCTCAGACACGCTCCGGAGAAGTTTGATCTCGAGATGGACATCAACGGGTGGATTGACGTCAAGGACATCGTTAGGCAGTTCAAGGGCTCCAACGAGAGACGTTACCACTGGCTCAGACCTCACCACATCCATGCTATTTCCGAGACAGATCCCAAGGGAAGGTATGAAGTCCGAGGGAACGTGATTCGCGCTACCTACGCCCATACAGTAGAAATTGAACTGGACCTGCCAACCGACAACATCCCCGACGCGCTTTACTATCCCTGCTCACCGGATGAGTATGAAAATTTGATTGAGGTCGGGATTAGCCCCAGTGGCCGAGCCCATGTGCATCTCTCGGCGAACATACGCTCAGCCGCAGAAGCGGGTCATATCCACCACGCAATTCCCACCCTGCTCGAAGTTGATACTGCTAGACTGGTAGCTGCTGGTGAGACCGTCTGGCACGCAGGTATAACCGTCTATCTCGCCGAATTCGTGCCGGGGAAGTATCTCAGTACCGTGCCTAACGACCATCCGGAGTATGAATTGGCGAGAGTCCATTGGGCCGAAGAAGAGTAATCAGGGGTACTCTCCACAAGCAGGGCAGAATTCCAAGTCATCGGTCATTTCAGCATCGCATTTCTGACAGATTATGGCGTCTTGTCTCCCTGAGGATCTTATGGATTCGTCATCTGAGATAATCCTCACTGAATCCTCCCTCTCCACGAACGGAGGAGCTATGTTCTCGGGCGTCATGTCCACCACATCGCGGTATTGAATAGCGAGTTGGATGGCCGATTCGACTTGAAGAGCAGCCCTCTGCCTCTCAGATGGATCCACGATCTCCTCAGAAATGGCCAATCTTGCCTGCAGCCACCGTTGGAACTGCTCAATGACGTCAGAATCAGACATGAAGCGCACAGAGGCCTGCAGGTCATGAAAGTACGGTAGAGGCTAAGACTCGCACCTCTTGGCGGCAAATGAGAGATCCCATGCCCCGTGTGATCATCAAATTAGGAGGCGGTCTGATTACAGACAAGTCCCAGTACAAGCATCTGAAAGCTGAGTGCATTGAAGCTGTAGTTCCAATCATCAAGGATATCATTGATTCCGGTCATTCAGTCATAGTAATACACGGTGCAGGCTCATTCGGACACATCGAATCGAGGAAGTGGGGTCTCGCCGATGGATGCAACCCCGATATCGAGGCAGAGCAGGACGAAGCCGTAACCAAAGTTCGCTCTGACATGCTCGAGTTGAATCACCATGTAATTTCTGTCTTCGAAGCCCAGGGTATTGATACCGAGTCACTGCCGCCTAGGAACTGGGCAAAAGGTGTGGGTATTTCGTTCGGGGGGGATCTAGCTGCCTTCATCAGGAGTCCTTCAGATGCCATACCCATCACATTTGGGGATGTTGTTGACATCCCAGGAGAACAAAAATTCGGTATCCTGTCCGGGGACCACATCATGGTGAGGATGGGTATCGAATTGCCTGATGTAATCGCCTGTCTATTCCTCCTGGGAGACGCCGACGGACTCATGGACGGCCCCCCATGGGAACCTGGCGCTACACTCATCGAACAATGGATTGCGGCGGATGCCATCCGTGCGTCACACGACTCAGATACTGATGTTACAGGAGGGATTCTACTGAAAGCCGAGTGCGCTTCTATGATCGCATCCTCTGTCGAACAGGTATGGCTGCTGAATGGCCATAAACCAAAACGAATGTTAGAGGTGGTCCTTGAGGGCGAAACGGTCGGCACCAAGATACTCAATTGACGCCCTTGTCTGATGTACAGTGTGCTGCTGAAGTTAGCATTTCGATTATATGCGAGCGGTTTCTCGCCTGTCCGGTAGCATGGATGGCGCTGACCTGACCGAAGTGCTCCAAGGGCATGACGACGACCAGGCCGGGATGATGGAGGAGAGGTGCATACTAGTCGATTCCGAAGATCAAAGCACGGGCTCACTGAGCAAGATCGAATGCCACCTCGGTCAGGGACATCGGCATCGTGCATTCAGTGTCGTTCTCTTCGACTCGCGGGGGCGACTGCTCATCCAGAGGAGGGCTTCGGAGAAGATTACCTTTCCAGGAGTGTGGGCCAATACCTGCTGCAGCCACCCGCTGGACATCCCCGGTGAGAATGCCGATTCACCAGGGGGGGTCATTGCAGCAGCCTGCAGAAAACTCGAGCAGGAACTGGGTATACCAAAGAGCGTCACCTCACGGTGGAATTTCAATCACATTGGGTCCTTCGAGTATCGATGCAGATGGAATCAGAGTTGGGTCGAACACGAGATTGACCACGTTCTGATAGTTCAGGCTGAAGCGGAGATTCACCCTAATCCCAACGAGATATCCGAGACTAGGTGGCTCGATCCCGAGGATATAGGCGAGATGATGAACGGTGCTGGACATTGGGGTGGCACGGTCATCGCTCCGTGGTTCAAGATGATCTGGGAGCACTTTCTCTCTCCTCAATACCCTGATATCGATTCAATTGCCAAGTCGGCGCGCGAAGAGATCGTGAGATGTGGTGAATTGACCATCGACAGCCCTTCAGCGATTCCGGGCCAGTCCTTCTTGGATGCACTGGGCTCTCATCGGAACCGGGTCGAAGGAGTAATCATGGACAGCCTTGGCAAAATGCAGCAAGAGCGGCTACATGGAGCCATGACTCACCTCTTCGCAGGAGGGGGGAAGAGACTCAGAGCCATTATCCCTCGATTAGTTGGAGAAGCTGTCGGAGAAGCTCATGATGGGCATTATACCCTAGGTGCATCCATCGAGATAATTCACAACTTCACCTTGGTGCACGATGACATCATCGACCAAGATCCTATTCGTAGAGGCCTGGATGCTGTTCACGTCGCATACGATGATGCGACAGCCATCAACGCTGGCGATGCCATGCTCGCAGTAGGCTTCGAGATACTAGCCGAATCTCCTGAGATTGACGCTGATAAACTAGCCTTCCTAGTCAGTGCCATTGGTGAGATGGTCAGGAAGGTGGCAGAAGGACAACAAGATGACATCGAATTCGAGCAGAGGAATACAGTGACAGAGGAGGATTACATCGCTATGATCACCGGCAAGACCAGTGCCATGTTCGAGACCTGCGCCAGGACCGGAGCCATCCTCGCAGGGGCATCAGATGAGATAGTTGATAACATGGCCATTTGGGGACTGAATCTCGGTCTGTGCTTTCAGTTGATGGACGACCTAATCGACATCACTGGCGATACTGAGACCCTCGGCAAGCCTGCGGGCTCTGATGTAGTCCATGGTAAGAGGACCCTGATTGCCATTCATGCACTCGCCAGCGGCCTTGATCTGCCTAATTTCAGGAAAGTCTACGGCGCTGGTGATTGCAGCGATGATGATTTGGCCGCCGCTATCAGAGAATTGCAAGAAAGCGGTTCCACCGCCTATGCCAGAAACAGGGCCATGCATCACCATTCGCTCGCTCATCGAAGCCTCGAACTGCTTGATGACAATCCTGCCGTTCAGGTCCTGAAGGAACTCACTGATTTCCAATTGATTCGCATCAACTGATTAATCGGTATAATGATCTTCACCCGGTATCTCGGCCTTCAATCCCTTCCTTTCCCTAATCTCTGAAGTGACTTTGTCGAAGAGGCTCGGGGGGAGGTGGACGTATCCGGCATTCTCCGTGTTCCAAATGGCGCGGCCTTGCGTGGCAGCGCGGATATCGTTGGAGAAACCGAAGCTTTCTGCCACTGGCATCCTGCCTACCACACTGGCTGTATTCCCATCGATAGGCATGTCCTCAATCGTGCCCCTACGCTTGTCCACTTCACGAGCCGCGCTTCCGATGACATCTTTGGGGGCATCTATGCGAATCTTCTGTATTGGCTCGAAGATGACTGGCTTAGCACGGAGAAGTGCTCCCTTGATGGCGTTCCTTACTGCAGGGATGGTCTGAGCCGGACCTCGATGTATGGCGTCCTCGTGAAGTTTGGCGTCGACGAGCCGAATCATTACCCCCATCAATGGCTCATCGGCCACTGGGCCCTTCTTGCAGACATCGTTGAAGCCCTCGATGATTAGCTCACGGGTCTCGTGTAGATTCTGGATTCCCTTTGTGTCGTTCACGAAGACGTTGGTGCCGTAAATCGCGTATATCTTTCTCATCAGATCCTTGTTCATACCGAACTCGGAGAACTTGTCTCCAACACCCTTGGCATCCTGATTCCTCACAGCCCCATCACCAAACTGACCCTCTCGAAGCGCTTGGGTTACATCGTCGGGCAACGGCTCCGCCTCGATGTAAAATCGATTGTGGCGGTTAGGGGACTTGCCTTCGAACGCCCTTCCCTTGTTGTCCCCAGAAATGGATTCGCGATAAACCACGATTGGCTCACTGACTGTCACCTTTATCCCCTGTTCCACTTGCAATCTGTAGACTGTTATCTCTAGGTGGAGTTCACCCATACCAGATAGCAGTGCCTCGCCGGTTTCCTGGTTGGTGGACACCTCAAGAGAGGCGTCTGCTTTGGCCAGACCTCGTAGGGCATCGATGAATTTGGGCAGATCCTTCATGGCTTTCGGCTCGAGTGCCACTGTGACAACGGGTTCCGAATAATGTCTGATGGGCTCGAAAGGGGTAGCATCCTGCTCTCTGGCGATAGTAACGCCAGCAGCAGCACTTCGGACGCCTGTCAGAGCTACTATGTTGCCGGATGAGACTTCGGGAACAGAGATTCTGTCGCTGCCTACCATCATGCTGACTTGTTGCACCCGCTCAGCCTTTGCGGCGCCTATCGCCCACACCGAATCGCCCTGATGAATGGTGCCGGAATATAACCGCCCCACGGCCACCTCACCCGCATGTTGATCCATCCAGATCTTGGTGATCATCAGTGATAGGGGGCCAGTGGGGTCGCAATCCAGCATTGCCTTACCAACTGTGGACTCCAACTCCCCCTGCCAGATATTGGGGATTCTGTATTTCTGGGCGTCGAGTGGCGAGGGCAGCTTCTCAACGGACATATCGAGGAGGACCTCGTGCACGGGTGCCTTCTTGGCGAGTTCGCGCTGCTCCTCGTTGTGGCAGTACTCAAAGATTTGAGAGAAATTGACTCCCGACTTTTTCATGTAGGGGACGGTTATCCCCCAATTGTGATACGCGGAGCCAAAAGCCACTGTACCATCGGTTACGCTGACTTGCCAGTCATTTCGGTGCTCCGCGGGAGCGAATAGCCTGATTAGGGTGTTAACCTTCTTGATCTGTTCTTCAAACCTCTTCATCATGTCCTCTGGAGTGATTTGGAGCTCATTGATCAGGCGGTCTACCTTGTTGATGAAGAGGACTGGCTTGACTTTCTCCTTAAGGGCCTGCCTGACAACCGTCTCTGTCTGGGGCATAGCCCCTTCCACAGCGCAGGTCAGTATGATACAGCCATCCACGGCTCGCATAGCCCTCGTGACGTCACCGCCGAAGTCGACGTGGCCGGGGGTGTCGATGAGGTTGATTAGGTAGTCAGAGCCATTTACGGTATGTACCATTGAGGCGCTCGCGGCGTTGATGGTGATCCCACGCGCGCTCTCCTGCTGATCGAAGTCAAGCACCCTAGACTTGCCAGCGAGATCCTCTGACATCATTCCCGCACCGGCGATCAAATTGTCTGAAAGGGTAGTCTTACCGTGGTCTATATGAGCAGCGATAGCGAGGTTGCGAATTCGCTCTCTGTCATGCATAACCACAGTCGCGCGCTTGATGTTGTCTTCCTTGCGACCCATGACGAGACCTCTGGATAATGCGGTGACCTAACAACGGTTCATAAAGCCGATTGAGAGTCTCAGTCATTCAATCCTCAGTAGTCTGATTTCGAAGATTATCGAAGAACCTATCATCGAGCAGACGCGGCAATCCTCTCAATCTCTTCCCTCTTCCCGACTGAGTATGAATTCACGTCACCCTCAGAGGCCTTCGACAATTCAATGACTATTCCGTCAGAGAGGGTTCGGCGACTCTTGGCCGTGGAGGAGGTGGAACCGATTGCGATATTGCGGAGTGCGACGTCAAGACGGCGGCTGGGCGATGAGTCCACGGCCTTTGGCTGGCTCACTGCACCGAGTTTGATCCTAGTGGTCTCCTCGCAGGGAGCAGCCTCAACGATAGCATCGATGAACTTCTGCAGAGGGTTCTCTCCGAAACGGGTTGCAATGGTGTCGAATGCACTTTCGCAAGCCTTGGTACAATGCTGCTTCTTACCAGAAAACTTGCCGGTCCGCATGAGGTTGTTGATGAATCTCTCGATCACTGAGAGCTTTGCCTTTCCGAACCATTGGTTGGCGTGTCTGCCGCCAGTATGGGGGGTGCCAATTGTTGTGAGATTGATGTAAGGGGCTAAGCCGGGATCTTCGCATGTGACTTCGGACGCATCCCACTTGCCGAAGACCATGGTCCCTATGCCCGCTATTGGGGCCTCGGAGGACTCCTGTTCGACCTGCGCTTCCTCAGACATCACAGACCCTCATCGAATTGGTTTCTCCTTCCGGCCACGCACCATCTCGTCAAGGGAGACCCCATTGACCTTGATTACCTTGAAGCGAACTCCGGGGAGATCGCCATAAGAACGGCCCATGCTGCCACCGATTCCCTCAACGAGGACCTCATCGTGCTCGTCGATGAATGAAATTGCACCGTCTCCGGGAGCGAAGGCCGTGAGTTTATTGCCGGTGCGTATCAGACTAATTTTCACGGCTTTGCGGATCCCTGAGTTTGGTTGCTTCGCCTCGAAGCCGACCTTCTCGATGACGATTCCCTTGGCCTGGGTGCTGCCGCGCAACGGGTCGTGCTTGAGAACGCCACCATGGCGACGCTTGAATTCTCTATCCCGAAACTTGCGCTCCTTCCATCGGTACTTCTTACGGTCTTTCTTCATCTTAGGTCCAGAGAATAATCCACGACCCAAGCGTTCACCACAGAATGATGCCCCGCCGACCAACCTATGGTATAAGAGCGTGACGGGCTCACCGTAGGTGAGTAATGGCCTAGGGTGCTCCGGTGTTGCTAACATTGAAACAGATTAGGCCACGAGGAGACATCATGGGATTTCGTGATTTGCTGTCGGGAGTACCCCGAGACAACAAGCCAGTCAGCCTCATACTGGAAATGCGCGACAGGACGAACACCCTTGGTGGGAATCCCGTGGTCTTCGATGATATCGCTGAGGCTCCGGGGCACAGCGCCGCGCTGAATGTCCTCATTAGAGACAGGCTCTGTGAAGTCTTCGATGTATCTCCGGGTGAGTTGATCGACATTCTCGCGTGGGGCATGGCTAATCCTACCGAACCCCTCATGGTCCATGCTTCCGAAGCCGAAGTACTCGAGAATCAACAGAAACCAGTCAACCTGCATGCCTTACCGATCCCCTGGCATTACGCAGAAGACCGAGGGAGATACCAGTCAGCTTCTGTGATCATCGCCGAGTATGACGGCATCAGGAACATGTCTTATCATCGACAATTACTCCGTGATGCGAACCACACTGTCGCGCGTTTCGTACCCCGCCACCTTCGTATGATGTACGAGACTGCTAAGGCCAATGGTGATGAAATCAACATCGCTGTGGTCAACGGTGCGGATGCGACTGTCCTACTGGCTGCTGCCATGTCATTCGACGAGAACCTCGACGAGCTCTCAGTTGCAGCCGCACTGCATGAGAGACTTCACGGGGAGCCTCTGCGATTAGTGCGGCTGACCAATGGAGTAGCCGTACCTGCCGATGCCGAGTATGCCATGGAGGCGCGAATTACCTTGGATGTCGATGAGGAAGGGCCATATGTGGACATTACAGGCACAGTAGATGAAGTGAGAAACGAGCCCGTCATCGAATACGATTCGATTTTCCACCGCAACGACCCAGTGTTCCATGCGCTCATCTCAGCGGGAGTGGAGCATCGGACGCTCATGGGCACGCCTCGGGCGCCCACCATCAAGGCAGCCGTCTCCGAAGTTGTCCCGTGCACCGACGTGTATCTGACCGAGGGGGGTTGCGGATGGCTATCGTCAGTAGTGCAGATTAAACCCCAGAATGATGGAGATGGGATCCGTGCCATCCATGCAGCATTTAACGGTCATCGTTCAATGAAGCAGGTGATCGTTGTAGATGACGATATTGACATAACCGATCCCACGAGGGTCGAATGGGCACTAATGACCAGATGGCAGCCGGATACCGACACTGTCATCCTCTCGGGTCAGAAGGGCTCGAGTCTCGACCCCAGCAGGAGTGAAGACGGCACCACCAGCAAGATCGGGATGGACGCGACTCTGTCATTAGGAGTCGTCAGGGGTCCTTATGAGTCGGTTCTGTGAGGGTTCCTATGGCCGAGTCTTTCAAAGACATCGCCGCAAAACTTCAACACCCTAGGCGTAGTCTCGGAAATCGTCATAGAAGCCAAGCTGAGAAATTTCTCAAACTCTCCGCCGCTGACTCACATAATCTGAAGTGGGCCGAGCAGAGTGCGAGGCAAGCTGTGCTGCATGACTTCACCAACCCGAATAACTGGAGAGTCCTAGTGAGGGTCAAGTTGGAGATCGGTGATGATACAGGGATCCGAGCGGTGCTGAACGAATTATTCATCATATTGGGGCGCGACCCGGAACAACTTTCTCAGTTGAATGACATCGACATGTCGGAGTCCGGTAGTGGAATTTTAGAGGCTGCTTTAGCCGCCGATCCACTGGATCCTGACCAGTGGTGGGGCGTTATATCGGCCAATGAAGATTCTCTCATCACCTTCATGGAGAGAATCAAGATGCTCGATTTGAGTGACTACAGGGCTAACACCTTGTTCTCACGTCGCTTGGAAAGGCTGAGGGACTCAGGCAGGGAAGATGAGTATCTCGGGCTCGCTAGAGTGCTGTTGGCTCAGAGTCCCTCCAATCATGAGTCTTGGGCTGAACTCGGTAGAATGCACGAGAGGCGCGGAGAGCATGACCAGGCTTGGCTGTGCTACGACCAAGCTCAGATCAACTTGCCTGAAATTCCCGTTAGGGATCAGTTCAGAAAAAGGATGGAGGCTAAGATGGATGGTCGCTCGCCCGGCCCTTGGAAGGCTCCCGAAGTTACCCAGAGAGTCCAATTCCTAGAGAGGATGCAGCAACTTGCCGCGCCCTCATTCGAGGAAGTGGCAGAAGTCGATATAAAAGTCGACGCTGCAGCATCGGACGTCTTTGAGGAGGTTTCCCGTCTCCGCTCATGCGGTCGTGCTTCAGAGGCGTTTTTTCTAGCTAGGAGAATGGCTGCCGAAGGGATCGAAGGGGCACTGAAACTAGTCAATGAAATCAGGGATGAAATCAACGATGCCTAATGAATACGTGCTGGTTTGGACTACCTCAGCAACCCAAAGCGACGAGCTCAGCTGGATTATGGTCCTGAACAGTGATAGAGGATGGGAACTCCCGGGTGGAAAAGTCATGGAAGGAGAGATGCTTGACGAGGCTGCCTTGAGGGAGTTGTACGAGGAGACAGGTCTGCTCGGGACAGCGAAGGCACTCGATTCGACTCTGGTAGAGGGTGGTCATGTCGTCTGGGTAGAGGTAGAAGAGGCTCCGAGCCAGATTTCATGGCCATCCTTTGACAGACAAATCGATGAGGTCGGTTGGTGCATCGAGATTCCGAGAGAAACTGGCTGGGGCAGTGATGAGATTCAAAGGATACTCAATCACGATTGGAGAGCTTCGCAGACCTTCGGATCCTGAATCTCAGATATCCTTTCCGAGACCAGTTGATGCCACGAATCCTCGCCCAGGACATCGGAAGCATCTAGAATAAGTCCGATATCACTGCGTTCATTACCTGAGACATCGGCCAATAGCACAGGAATCAACGCCTCGACGACCTCTCTGACGTCTTCGGGATTTGCGGGTACCCAAGTCGAGCCGGCCCCCTCTCGGGGAGCAGCTTGAGCGAGCCTCTCACTCATTCGTGGAGATTCCTCCACTATCTCCTCCAAAGCAAGATCCAGCCATTCCAGCGAAGATGCTAGGGCCTCTGTCGTGAGACCGCACTGAGAAAGACACTCCCTAGCCGTCCAAAGGTGCCGCATGGCAGGGTCTAGGTCATTCAACCCGATCATGATCCTGCCTGCTTCCAGTCTGGATAGACCACGAATCTCAGTCGGATGGCCACTGGAAGGCGAAATCTCAGCATGGGTCGCCAGCGCCATCATCGTCTCGCCTAGATTGCGGTGCCATGCAGCGAGGTTAAGCAGGGCTATCCCATGTAAGAAAGAGCCTTGACGCAAGGCTTTGAGCCGGTCAGTGCACCAACGTAACTCAGCACCCACCAGGGACAAGTCAACAGCCCCGATGAGGGCCCTCTCCATCCTTATCCTAACTTCTGATTTGGCATCCCTCTCTTCCTTGGATCTCGAACGCTCCAATAGCCCCTCGGAGAACTCTATAGCCGCGGAAGTGTTTCCATCGAAGAGCATCTGCTGAAGGATCGCCATATCGCACTCGAGGAGAGTTAATTCGACATCGGAGGAGTCGTCGCTCATCTGCTGACCTCACTGGCCCTCGAAGGACTTGACCATCTCCTCATACTGGGTGGTCAGCGCACTCTCTCTCTTCACCAGCCTCTCGAGATGAGATTCAAATACGACCTTGGACTCCTCTAAGTCCTTGGCTAGAGTTACTCGGTCGCCGACTTCCAGAAGAAGGTTGCCAACCGCCCTGAAGACGGGACGGGACTCGTCCTGGGTTGACAGGGCATCCAATGTCAGTGAGATCTCGTTGACTTGGCTAGCGACTGCCTGTACTTGGGAGCGGGTCAGCTGGAGCTCCTGAGTGGTGGCTTGCAGCTCTTGGGGGGTGATGGGATCGTCCGACATCCTATCGCTCCGTGTTTCCGGACATGAGGACCTGCTCTGATGCAATTAACCCACGCATCAAGGTGTTCCATCTTGCTCTTAGATTTACAATGCTATCTGCGAATTCCACCACTTCTATTGAGTCGCCGACATGCGTGAATTCGGCTTCGGTGACCAACGAGGCTGAGAGAGCATCCGCATCGTCGTGCGTCAGTCTGAGCACGAGTCTAGTTGACTCACTCTTCCTCGGAGTCATCCAATTCAGCCTCAGCGAGTTTTCGCTCGTAGTTCAATGCCGCCTGCTGAGCGATAACCGTCATGTCAGTAGCGGTAGCGCCCTCCAGGGAACGCCGGATAATCCGATTGTTGGCATCGGTGGCCCGAGTAAAGGGCTCCCAGACTCCTCCAGTGAATGTGTGGCCGCACTTCCTACACCCCCAGATTCCAGCCGCCTTGCGACGAACTTTCTGGTACTGGCAGGAAGGGCAGGTATAGTGGCGGGACTTCTTCTTGAGTATAATGCCGGCCCTGCGTCGAACACTCACACCATAACGGGAGCCGAAACGCGCCGTCGCACCTGCCTTCTGGGTCCTCTTTGCCATATCAGCCAGCCTCCTCGACTTTGCTCACCATTTCACGGAGCTCATTGCATCTTGATTGCGCGTGCTCCATGATTTCAGTGAATTCACCTGCCGTGAAGATGCCCCTTAGACCCTTCTGCAAGGAATGTACGTGCCCATCGTCACCAAGCGTGATGTGGATGCGTTCATCGCCTCCGAGCTCCTCTCTACCATCGGCATCATAGACGAACCTGCCACCGACCTTGTGATATGAGCACATGATCGGTGTTTTGGAGATGTTCAAAGGCCTGTCTTCGCCACTGATCTCGAAACGCTCTTCAGGTATCATCGCGGTCCTCATTGCAGCAATGCCAGCCAGTGCGAACGCATCGAACAGGTTACCGTCATCAGAGATCGCGAACAGATCGAGAATGACCTGCCATGCCTTCTCGCCCGGGATTAGGCACAGATTATCGACGTCGATGCACCCGGACTCGCGGATGCCCCTGTCCACGACCCGCCCCAGTTCGATAGACTCGGGGCTGGGAGGACCCGGTTCCCAGTTGGGCCCGGCGACGGGTCTTACCTCTGCACTGCACATCAGACCCCCTTGGTTAGGGCGATCGGGATAGGGGACCATGATCTGAAGCTTGACACCCGCGTAGACGATGGTATCGCCCATCCTCACTCTGGCTGAGCCTTCAGCACGAGGCAGTACCCCGATTTCAAGCTCGGTGTCCCGAGCCTCCCATCGGCCACGGCCGTTATGCCTCTCATCGTTCTCAGCAAGTTCGGCCAGATGGGCACGAAGGAGCTTTGGCACGAGCGGAATAGCCATCAGGAGTCGCCTCCCTTAAGAGCCTGAACCATGATTTTGTGTACCGCCAAACCAGCTTCCATGTTGTAGTCCCAAGCCTGCTGGAACTCGTCGGGAGAGAGATCACCGTCCATCTGCAGGAACACCAGTTCGCCTGAATTGGGCAGTATCCCCATCGGCAGGTCGGCTTCACCGTAGTTGTCCTCCTCCTTGTTCAAGTCGCAGACGACGACGTCGTTGATTTTACCAGAGGCGACCGAGACGACCATGTCCGTCATTGGGATACCCGCGTGGGCCAGAGCGACCGATGCGGCCGTCAGTCCTACACAGCGGGTACCGGCCTCGGCACATAGGATCTCTATCTCGACTCGAATCTTCGAACGCGGGTACAACTCCAGCAGAACTACGCTCTCAAGCGCATCTGAAGTGACTTTGCTGATCTCCCTGCTGCGTCGGTTGAAGCCGGGCCGGATTCGGTCAGTTGTCGAGAAGGGAGCCATGTTGTAGCGCACGTCGAGGACTGCGCGGTCTTGGCGCGAGATCTTCCGGGGGTGTGCCTCCATCGGACCGTACACCGCGGCAATAACGTGATTCGTACCCCACCGAACGCATGCAGAGCCTGCTGCTACCGGGACCACGCCGACCTCTATGGAGATAGGACGCAGGTCAGCGGGTTTGCGGCCATCCATACGCAGGCCGTTCTCATCAATCAATTGGACGTCGCCATAGCCCCCCATCAAGCAACACCCCCGATTGATTTGGCTTTGTCAGACATCGTCTGCAGCCTATTCCGGACATCGACTATACCGTCAATCTCACCATCAATCCAGAGTCTACCATTGTCCGCCACGATTATCCTGCAGTCAGTGTCCTCCTTGAGCTGCCTGAGGGATCTGCCCGCTTTGCCTTTGAGTCGACCGAGGAGATGCGGGTCAATCTCCTCTATGCTTCCGGAACGAATCTTGCGCAGGCCCATGCCCTTCATCGTGAGTACGCTGGAATGAGTCTCTTCGACCTCCTGAACCCTGCATATCACGGCCTCGCCGATGTCCATCAAGCTGCGAGTGCCTCCGAAGGCCGCCTTCCCCGGACCTAGGCTCATGGGGAGAATCGCATTGAACGGTGCACCGATGTCTACGAACCAGATGTTGTTGGTACACCCCTCGACGAAGCCAATCACTAGATCGCTTGGCCGGGGGGTATAGGCAGTTCGCAGTGGTTCTATCGACACTGTGTTTCCGTTCGTCATCACTCTTCCTTGCTTGGTCGCACGAAGCCGCCCGTCCATCACTAGGACACCATGGCCGGCTGCGTGGCCCTCTGACTCTCCAAGGTCTTCCCCTGGAGCGACGAGACGGGATGCTCGTCCTTGACTTCGCGGTCCGCCCGCGTCGTTGTTATCACTCATGTTCGGGCCGCGCGACCCGCCCGCCCTTCATAACCGTTGATGCGGGCACCACCGGTGCCTGGTCAGTCAAGTTCCCTGACTTCTATCTCAGAGGATCGCTTGGCGACACGACTGATTATCTCGTTCTTCATACCCCCTGGGACCTCTACGATGCACGCCCATGAGCCATCACTCAGCCACTGCTCCTTCTGCATGGAGTCACGCAGTAGTTGGCTGACCCCACCGTAATCCTTACCGGGGACCTTGAAAGCCAATTTGATGGTGATGAACTGCAGTGGGATGATCGGCTTCAGGAGATCGACGGCGTCCTGCACTTGTTTCTCAACGGATAGGAACGGATCTGCATTGAAACGAACCTCGTCGAGGGCATTCTCTATCCTGACACGGGGGTGTGGGAGCTTTGTCCTCGGATCCGTCGCCGTAGTGGCGATTTCATTTACGATCTTCTTCTTCATCTCATCGACCATCTGTCGCCTCTGGGATGTGGTAAGTTGTATGCTGCCCTCATTGAGAATACGCTCGACGCAGGTTCCAAGATCGGTGCTCCCGAAAACCCTCTCGAGTGCTTCCGAGGTGGGTCTGTCTCCAGTTCGGGCATCGGACCAGACCTGATCGACAGCCAACAGGTCGTTGAGCTCGACGGAAGAGTGGTCTTCCTTCCAGTTGTCCACGAGTTCGGGGTCGACGAAAATCTCGTATCTCGAGCCACCCCTCTCGAGGCGAGCGAGTACAGCATCATCGAGACTGACCATGCCATTGCTAGGGGGATGCGACCTTAGAGGCATGGGCCTCAAGAGAGCTTCGCGAGGTGCTTCAAGGCGGTCTCATGGTCCAGTTTCTGGTAGCCGTCGGCGTTGACAACCGCGATCTCGACGGTGTCAGAGTTGATATCATCCTCCAAAGACTCACTGAGAGCCTCCAGACCCAGTTTGATGGCGGCGTTCTGAGTCATGTTGTTCTTCCATTTGCTCTCAAAGTGGTCTATCACCGAGGACCGACCCCTACCGATGGCTCCTGCTTGGTACGACTGGTAGGCTCCAGAGGGATCGGTTTCGTAGAGATGAATGCCATCGTTGTCGATGCCAGCAATCAACAGTGCGGTGCCGAAGGGGCGTACCCCGCCATACTGCGTGAATGACTGTTTGTGATCGCACATCTTCTTGACGAGTGCAGTGACTGCGATCGAGTCGCCGTAGGTCATCCGATTGACCTGACACTGGATTCGGGCCCTCTCAACCAACTGGCGGGCGTCGGCAACAAGTCCGGAAGTGGTGATTCCGATATGGTCGTCAATCTGGTACATCTTCTCGATCGAATCAGCGATAACGAGTTTGCTCGATATCCTCTTGTCAACAATGAGAACCACTCCGTCTCGATATTTCAGACCGACCGTGGTTGTGCCTCTCTTAACCGATTCCCGGGCATATTCCACCTGGTACAGTCTGCCATCCGGCGAGAAGGTGGAGACGCCACTGTCGTATCCGCGTCCGCTGGGCTGCATGGTCAACGTGTCCAAGCCAAGTCGGGGTCTTATCAATCTTGGTCGGCAGAGCCCTCGAGAATCGCGGCATTCATGGCCATGTAGCGCTGCGCAGGGACGATGAGAGTCGCGGTACTGGCATCGGGCGGCAAAGACTCCTCTTATGTCGCTTGGTGGGCTATGATGCAGGGTTGGGACGTCAAGTGCCTCGTTACGGTTCACGTTACGGGTAATGACTCGATGATGTTCCAATTGAACGGTACTGCGATTGCTGCCTTGCAAGCCGCTTCCATGGGCGTCCCATGGCTTCCTGTCATGACCGCTGGTGAACCCGAATCGGAGGTATCCGACCTCGAGGCTGCCATGGGAGGGGAAGGGAGCAGTTACATCGCCTTCTCTGAATCGTGGCCCGAAGACTGGGAAGAGCCGAAGGAGCTCGTGGTCCACGAAGGTACTCTGGCAGTGGATGCCCTGGTTGCTGGCGCTCTGCGTTCCGACTACCAGAAGACAAGGATAGACAGGATGTGCGATCGCCTTGGGATGATTTCGTTCTGCCCCCTGTGGCATCACTCGGCCGAAGAGCACATGAAGTCCTTGGTGGATCATGGCTTCGATGTCAGGATAGCATCGGTGTCTGCAGAGGGTATTGGGGGCGAATGGCTGGGCAGGAAACTGGATGATGCCACTCTGGACGAACTCAAGTTACTGTCCCGCAGGCATCGATTCAACCTAGATGGCGAAGGTGGCGAATTTGAGACCATCGTGCTTGGCGGACCGCACATGCGCAGAACGATAGAATGCACTGCTGAGTCTCTGTGGGATGGTCGCCGGGGAGTCTGGAACGTGCTCTCAGCCTCATTATCTGCCATGCGCTAGACTCAAACAGGGGGCTGGGGTCGGCTGTTCACGGGGAAGGCCGTGTCAGTATCGCCTCTGGACTATCGATACGGTCGTGACGAGGCCAAGCACATCTGGTCCAGAGAAGGTCGGCACGCGCGGCATCTCGAGGTCGAAAGGGCCCTCGTCTGGGCACACTGCCAACTCGGGCGAGTCAGTGCTGAAGACTATGATAAGATAGCCGATATCGCAGATCCGGGGATTGTCACAGCGGATCGAGTTGACGAGATCGAGCAGGAGACTCGGCACGACATCATGGCGCTCACGAAGGCCATGGCCGAGGCAGCGGGCAAAGCCGGCTGGTGCATCCATCTCGGGGCTACCAGCAACGATATCGTCGACTCCGCAGTCGCTCTGCAAATCAAGGACAGCATCGCTATGCAGAGGGACATGCTCAAGCGACTGATGACAACGATGTGCGACATCGCTGAGAGGGAACGTGACACCGTCATGCTCGGACGCACACATGGACAAGCAGCCGTGCCGATCACATTTGGGCTCAAGGTCGCTGTATGGGTCGATGAATTCGCAAGGCACCTCGAGAGGCTCGATGAACTGGCTACACGTGCCACTACCGGCAAGTTTCTCGGAGCTGTCGGAACCGGGGCTGCCCAAGGGGAGGATGCCTTCGAACTGCAGGACCTCATAATGACCGAATTGGGACTGGGAATCCCCGTAGCCACGACTCAAGTCGTAGGCCGAGATCGCTACATCGAATGGGTCGGCTGGATGGCCAATGTCGCTACCAGCGTCGAGAAGGTGCTCCAAGAAGTCAGGAATCTCCAGAGGAGCGAGATCGCAGAGGTTGCAGAGGCCTTCGATGCTGAGAAGCAAGTCGGATCATCCACGATGGCCCATAAGAGGAACCCGATTACCTCCGAGAACGCCTGCGGACTAGCAAGGATCGTGCGCGCGATGATCGTGCCATCCTACGAGAATGCCCTGCTCTGGCATGAGAGGGACCTCACTAATTCCTCCTCGGAGAGGTTCACCCTGTCACACTCGATGATACTGCTCGACGACATCCTCGCTAAGAGCGATTGGGTCTTGTCCAATCTAGTCGTGGACTCGCAGAGGATGCGGGCCAACATAGATGCTCAGCAAGGTTTGATCATGGCAGAGTGTGTCATGCTGGCACTGGTCGACAAGGGAGTACCCAGGGAAGATGCTCACGAGATACTGCGCAGAGCTTCGACCGAGGCCCTGTCCAGGGGGGTCAATCTTGAGGAGGTCTGCTCGAAGATTCCGCGGATTTCGGATGCATTCAACTCGGCTGAGTTGAGTCGCCTATTCGAACCGGAGGGGCACCTAGGACACAGTGGGCGCATAGTTGACATGGCAGTCAGCAAAGCACGGGAGATGCTGCATTAGAGCAGCATCAGCAATAGCAGTATCAACCCCGTCAGGGATGCGAAGATGCCTAGGAGCATCACCATCGCGTGAGGGCCGTACTGATTGACGTCGTTCAACGCGACGTTGAGGAATCCGGCTTCGGCTATCGCCTTCTTCATACCCTCCTCTGACTCCTCAAAGTCAGGAAGGGGGCGTCGGGGAATCCTCTCTCGTGACTCCGACACGGATGTTGGGATAGACCGGCATTGTATAGCATTCTCGATTGATTCCTGCCATTGAGGAGGTTCTGATGAAGCCGGGTTCTTCCGAGATAATCAGTCCTCTGTGTCAGCGTTCTGGAGACTCAAGAGCTTGTCAATCTCCCGCATCGCACCATCCTCGGTGGTCATCAGGGCCTCGGGATTCCTGGCCATGCCTCTGTGTTCATCGCTATCATTGATTTGTGACAGCCTGGTCTTCTGCCTGTGCCTCAGCAAGGCCCATATCATCAGTAGGGCAGTTAATGACAGAATGATGTTGGCCATGACTTCAGTATCCATCTGCGCAACCCTCAGGAGTTGTGCATTTCACCTTATTCATCACAGATTCGGGGCATTCATTTCCAGGGGTTTCGCGAGGTGCCTGCGGTTGGAGGGGTATGGCTCGGACCAGTTGCCTATCAGGTCGAGGGCTCTCAAGTCGATGCCCCGCGATACCCATGTCCTCTCGGCCTCGCTCCGGCAGAACTGGCACCTCAGGGTCTGCCCGGCACCTGCGCTCCGCATCGTCCTGCCGCAACAGGTAGGTCTGGCAACAACTCTGGGTACGCAATCGACGAGCGCCAAGCGCTCGAGATGCACTGAGTCGTCCGGTGCAGTCAATCCCACCCAGGCAATCCTGTCACCAGGAAGCAGTCTGCGAAGCAGTCTGTTCACGGGCCCGGCTTCCGAGAATGCAACCAAATCAGCCCTGAGACCGCCACAGTACGCTGCGATGTGCGAATGAGCTCCCTTGGTCTCATGGGGGAGAGTAATCACTGTGCCTAACGAGACGCCCCTGACGTGATCGTCGGACAATTGGTTGGTCCTGTGCGCGGCCCAACGCGGTGAGTGCTCTACGTCGCTGCGAGACTGGAGCCAGAGATGTGCGGCCTCAACGCTAGCCTCGGTGGCGCCCCTGATCCCGTACAGAACCGGGCAGGGAGTCCTAGGTGCGATTAGCCCCCTGTCAGCAGTGGGGTCGCGATTCATGAAAGTCTCAGAATGCTCCCTCTCCATCAGACTAACTACCTCTGAAGAGACAATTCTCTGCTTACCTATCATCGAATCATTCCTCCACGAAATCAACTCCCAGGTGGAATCCTCGATGGGCTGCCATGCTATGGCAGCACTGGCACCGACAGCACCCCAGCATTCGTCACCTGAACGAATTATACATGAAAGAGAGCGAATCTCCTGAAGGCGTGGTTCCAACTCAACGTGTCCGCGCACCGTATCCCAGTACCACTCTTCAGGCAGTTGGTCTTCGGAGGTCAGCAACACAGGCGCGGCACGAACCGGGGAAGGTGGGAATCTCGCAGTTTCTCTCAGGAGTCCCTCGAACCACTCATCGCACACGGAATTGAACGAGTTGTGCTGATTCTCGGGAATCTGGATGATTGCGGACAACGCACCGTTCCCCCTGGTCCGGCGAACTGCGAATGGCCAAAGGCGGACCAATCGCCTCTCAATCAGTCTGAACCCGACGACTTGGTTCTCAATGGAACGAAGCAGGTCGTCGAAAGAGGCCGTAGTGCAACCTGACTCCGGGTGATCCGTGTCATCCAACCCGATTCGGATGATCCGGGCACTCGCTTCGGCAATCAAGCCGAGACCCCCAGTATGGAATCGATCACATCAGCGAGCCCAGTATCGGAATCACAGAGCAACCCTCTGACACCGTATCTGGCCGCTGCGGACATGTCCACCCCTCGATCACCGACCATAACCGAGCCGGACTCGTCGGGGCGTTCAGTCCAGTCGTCCCCGAACTTGAGTTCGACCCCCTCCAAGGAGGAGTCTCTGGAAGCGGCGTCCAAGATCTGCCTACCTGCCTCTAACATGCCTGGATGCGGTTTGCGTGCCCAAGCGCCTTCCCAAGGCGCATAGGGACTATGCAGTATCAGGTCAAGCAGCGCGTCCTCGTCTTGTTCGAGCATGAGGCGGATCATCTGCTGGTGAATCCTCGAGAGGTTACTCCGGTCCCAGTGATGCCTGCCGATAGGTGATTGGTTCGTGACAATGCAGACTCGGTATCCTGCGCGCCTGAGACTGCCTACCGACTTAGCCGAATCAGGAAGTAGAATCACGTCATCGACTGTATTGACGTAGTCCTCGGAACCGATGATGAGGACACCGTCCCTGTCAAGGAAAGCAATCCTACCGTCCCATGCAGCGTCATTCGGCAAATCGAGCAGTTTGAGAGGTGATACCAGTTCCACGTCGTCTCTGTGAGCGGCGAGCAAGGTATTCACAGCCCGTTGTGAGCCTTCACGGCCTCCTTGATGATGTGGTTGACGACCAACTGTATGTCCTCAATCATCTCCATGGAACCGGTCGGCGCCACCACAGCGACATCGGCCATCTGAGCGAGTTTGCCGCCGCCCATCCCATCGAGATCACCGGTGATTACCGCTGTCCTGCAGCCAGTTTCACGGGCGAAGCGGATTCCATTAACGACGTTTTCGGAATTGCCCGATCCGCTGTAGGCCACGACCAGATCTCCTTCCCTGACAAAAGTCGACAATTGTCCGACGAAGATGTTGGAATAATCGGTATCATTCGCCCAAGCGGTCAACGAAGATGCATTGTCGGTGTGGGCGATGGTCCTGAGTGACAGCTCCTTCGACCAGTCCCCAGCACTGTGGGATGGGGTGGCGGCGCTTCCTCCATTGCCGATGAAATGGACGCTGCCACCTTCACTGCGGGTCGCCTCTACTTGCTCCCAGAACGCCCTCAGTGCCTCCTTGGGCAACTCATCCAGCGCCTGACGGAGATTCGTGAGATAGGAATCTGCGAACTCGTCGAACTGGAAACCCATCGGTATCTCCGTACCCGCCGGCGAGGGCATCCTATTTACGGGTTGATGGGCGGAAACACATCAATGCAAGAGCCTCTGGCGCTGCTCGTGGGGATGATAGCCGACTCTCTTGGCATCGCTGATGTGAGTGTGCAGCTGATGATATGCGCATTGGGAGCGATTACGCTCGGGGTCGGCTTCCACCTCAGAAGCGAATGGTATGCGCCTTACTCATCGGCATTCGGATGGACTATCATGGGATTATTTCTCTACCTCCAATCTGCGCATTACGTCGAGATCTCCGACCCCGTCTTGGTTGTGATGACCGCCGGAGCCCTGCCCATCGGAATCGCCATGGGAGTCTGGGAGATACGCAACTGGAACGAGGCTCCTGAGGCCTTGGTGTGGTTCAGGGGCTGCGTGGTGTGGGCTGTGGTCCCGTACTACCTCGTCTACAGCATCCCCATGCTGAACATGGGATTCGTCTACGCCACTGCCTGGAACACCGAGATGCTGCTTGAATTCGCCGGACTTGGGAGCTACCAGATGGCCCCGATGATGGTGGACCTCTACGGGACTGGCGAGATTCCGCTTTCCGAGTGGGATGGGAACCGATGGATCATGTCCGAGCCGTTGGGAGAGAACGGCTTCTTCGTCCCGCTCGAACATGCTGATGGGGCTGTGGTCAGTGTCAGTTTCATTCTCGCCTGCTCGGCCCTGCAATCGATGATTGTCTTCGTGGGGGCCATCGTGGCACTGAGTTCGGTCCCGTGGAACAGAAGGATGCGGGCTCTGTTCATCGCATTGCCCACCATTCACGTCCTGAACGTATTCAGGAACGCGGGGATAGTCTGGCTCACTGACAACTACGTCGGTTGGTCATTCATGGGTCTTGGGATGTTCGACTTCACCCACAGTTACGCTGCTAAATTCGGCAGTCTGTTCGCCATGTTCCTAATGGCACTCGCACTGTTCGACCTCCTGCCTGAACTGCATCGGCACATCATGCGGCTGCTGCAGCCAATGATGAAGGGGCTTGGCATGGACAAGCCCAAGCCCGAGTCAGCGTGAGCGTAGCTTCTCGTACAGTTTGCCCGTGAGCGGCATGTCGTGCTCCCATGCGAACTCCTTCATCACCCTCAGAGCCTCCTTCTCGAGCTCCGAGTCGCCTACGAAGTCCGTCACCTCGATAGTGCCGCCCCTCATATTGGCCTTGAAGGCAGCAATCGCTTCCTCATTGTGGAACACCATGTATGCCGAGCCGAAGGCGAATCTCTCCCTGAGGAGGCCTCCGAAGTAGTGGATCAGGAGGTCGGACGGAGGCACGACGAGATCACGAGTCTTACGGATTCCCTTCAGCCCCTCGAGAAGGTCCCGGCGACCCCAGCAGATGTCTTGGAGGTCGTCGACTAGGAAGCCCTTGATCAGGGTCTCGTCCTCCTCGAACTCGTGCATGACGTCGCTGATCTCCTCAGCAGAGAACGGAGAGCCGGCCAGCCTTTCGACCTGGCTGAGAGAGATCACCGGGTAGTCCTTCACAAGCTCCCTAAGGTAATCCCTCTTGACCTGCCAGAGATCAGTGCTCTGCATCGGCGCCACCGTCTTGAATCCACCTCTGTAGTCCTGAACCAGATGGCCGCTACGAACGAGTGGCGAGATCAACTTACGGAACTCAGCCCGCCTCATGGCGTGCCTCTCCATGAAGATAGCCGGATCGTGATGCTCCTTGAAGAACTGGAGAATGTCAACGTCCTCCTCAGCGGGATGGACGTTCCTGATAGTGAGAAGCCGCTGGAAATGCTGCAGTTTGGCCCATACCTGATGCCCCCTCAGATTAGTGCCTTGATGCAGCTGATGCGCAGCAGCCATCGAATGTAGGTTGACCCGAAACATCTCACACCTGCCCCTCAGGGCAAAGTCATCACGCAACTCACTCATCTCCTGGAGTGCCATGATCTCGTTCTCCAGTCTGCTGTCCTGATGCATCTTGTGATGGTAGAACAACAGACGGTTGACCTCCCTCCTCGAGCGGGGCTCGACCACCCCACCTCGGATGTACCTCTCTTCGTCGCCCATCGAGGAGAAGCCCAAGTCAGATAGAATCTGCTGTATGCTGTCGTCGCAATCATGGACTGGAACACCGTTGAAGGCATGCAAGACTGAGACGTCAACGAGCCTGTCCCTGTAGTTGTCCAAGAGCGTAGAGAAGGTAGCCTTGAACTCGTCTAGGTAAGAGTGGGGGATGTTGATGTCCTTGATCTCGAGGTAGTCGTTGACCACGAACATCAAGATCCGCCCTATTGGATCAACACCCTTGAAGACGGGGTGATACCAACCCTGTTTGAGTATCAGCCGTACCTCGTGTATGAAGCGGCTGCAGAAGGGGTCGGATTGGGACAGTATCCTCATCTTCCTGTCTTCGGGCATCATGGAAAGTAGCTGCTCGGAATCTTCCTTGGAAGAGTAATAGTCCGTGGGATCGGGCTGTAATGCAACGACGCGGATGATCCTGCCCGCATCCTCCAAGCTTCTCAGAGCGTCAGCTAGGTCCTCCACGGGCTTACTTACGAAGAACCTCAGAGTGTGGAGACGGATTGGCCCTATCCTGTTGATAAGGGCCACGAGGGCGTCGTCGAACGACAGCGGCTCTATGATGCCGTGGATCCTATGGAATACGGCGAGGGAGCGTTTCTTGTTGGGTACCTCGATGTATTGCTTGGCGACGACGAGCTGCCTCTCCAGATTATTGAGAGCGCTCTTGAGGCTTCTCTGGATGTGAGCGTTCTCCTTCCCTTTGGGGTAATCGGAGAAAAGTTCGGCCCTTGTGAGTCCACTCTCTGGGATCTTCTCAAGCAGCTCCTCCTCAAGAGAGCCGAGCCATGGCTCGTTGCGTAGGCCTAGCAAGATGGGTATCTGATCCTTGAGCGTGTAACCGACCCGATTGTGCAAGAGCCTGCCATTGAACACGTCCGGGTCGTGCTTGATGTCCTTCCAGTCCCTGAACCTGTAGTTGCGGACCCTGTGCAGCAGCTCATCACGCCGCTGGATGAGGATAAGGGCCCTCATCGCCTCAGCAGGCTCGTCATACCTCGTGAACGACTTCTGGAGGAGAAGCGACTGCAGGGTCCTGTAATCGACTACATCCACCTCTCCGCCAGTGATTCTGTACTCATCCATCCGGAGGATGTACTCACCATCGTCAGTCTGCTTGAAGAAGCCGATTGAGACGAGGTTCCTCATCTCGAGCTCTTGCAGCACGGAGTCGACTTGGGCAGGGGGGAAAGGCAGTCTCTCGCAGAGCGTCACGGCTGTCTGCGGACCCTCTGAACCCAGCATGTCCAGCAGTTTCAGACGAAGGCAATCCAGTGGATCCGAAAGCCCTGTCTTCTTCCATCTGCCCGGTGTGCCACCCTCGAAGTCCATACCCATCTCAAAGGTCAGACCCCCGGTGTAGAGTTCCCTGAGATCGTCCATCTCTGCTGCACCGGCCACAGCTAGGCATCCCAAGGTACCGTGGACGCCGGCCATGCGCATGGAGAACCACTTGTCATCAATCTGCTTGTGCCCGGTATTCCGAATCTTGGTTACCAGCCCTCGTTCGGCCAGTTCATAGACCCAGCCTTGCATTACATCGAAATCGATGTTACTGAGTTTATCACTGTACAATGGATTAGTCAACGTCGGCTCCAAGCCACCGCCCATGTCCATGAGTTTCAGAAGCGCGTTCGCGTTAAGGGGGACGGAGACCTTGGACTGGTAGTAATCGTTGAGTTTTCCCTCGTCGAGGTCGGTCGCCAGCGAACGAGCTCCTAGCAGCCTACGAAGGATTTCCGGATCAACGTCCTTGATGAGAAAGGCTCGTGTTCGCAGAGAGAGCAGGTCCTCGAAGGACGACATGAATAGAGTCATGCCGAGGGGGGATGGCATCTTCACCTTCCGATGCACTATCCGGACGTCCTCGCTATCCATCCTCGAGATGAAATCGTCCAGTTGTTCCATGTCCAAGTCGGTGTGCAGAATCTCGTTCATCACCTCGCGGACTATGATGGAGTCGTCCATCTTACGATGCTTCTGCATGATTTGTTCGGCTTTCTGCTGAAACTGCTTCGGACTGACTTCGTCACCACCAATCCTACGAGGATTGAGCATACTCCTCGAAGCGACTTCGCGGAACCTCTTCGTGAACAATTGAGAGTCCATCAAGAACCTCTGGAGGGTATCTCCACTCTTCCCATTCCTGAATATCTCAGGAATCCTCGATACTTCGACCTCGTGGCTGAGCTTCGCCATGAACCCATTCTCATCAAAAGACAGTTCGTGCACGATGACGTCATCTGCGGATGCAATTCCCGCGAAAAGGTAGCCCAGTGCCATGTTGAACGCCCTCCCTCTGCAAGTGGTGACGATGTAGGTGGGCAAGGGGGCTTCCACCTGTTCGACGAGAATCCTGTCTCTGGACGGCACCTGGAAGGTAGTAGCGCAGTGCTCCTCGAAGAATTCCGAGAGTGCGCTGGCAACTGGTCGACTGAGGCCCAGCACATCTGTTAGTAGAGGCTTTACGTCATCCCCCAAGCGCTGACGAAGGGCCACGTGTCCCAGCAGCTCCAGAATCTCCTGACTCAACTCATGGGTCCTGCTCATCGCCTCTCCGGTCCATGAGGGAATAGTGGGACGGTACCCGGTGGCAGAGGTGACGTTGACTCTAGTGCCTCTCACGCTGGAGACCCGGTAAGTGGAGCCACCGAGCAAGAAGACGTCCCCGTAGCGTAAACTCGAGACGAAAGAGGATGACAGTTGACCGACGAGAGTGCCATCGGAGGTGAAGACCAGGTAGTTGTTGTCAGGTGCTATGGTGCCGATGTTCGTGTAGTAGATCATCTGCGCGAAGCCGCGCTTTCCGAATCTGTTTTCCTCCCAGTCAACCCAGATTCGTCGTTCCTCATCTAGCAGGTCGAGGACTTCAATGTAGTCTTCATAGGGCAGGGAGCGATAAGGCCACGAGGAAGTTACAAGCTCGTACCCCTCGTCGATGTCCCACTCCCTGATTATCGAGAGGCCGATCATGAACTGAGCGAGCACGTCGAGGCAGTTCTCCGGGAACTTCAGCAGATCCATCGAACCACGAAGGATGCCAGTCTGGACGGCGACCAACTCCAGCAAGTCATGAGGCGAGGTCGGCAGGAAGCGAGCCCGTGGGATCCCGCCCACTTGGTGACTTGCTCGGCCAAGCCTCTGCAAGGCGGTTGATATTGAACCTGGCGAACCGACTTGGATTACCAAGTCGACCGAGCCGATGTCTATCCCCAACTCGAGGCTGGTAGACGAGACTACGGCTCGTAGTAAGCCGTTCTTCAAACGACTCTCGACATCGAGGCGAATGGTCTTGTCCATCGAGCCATGGTGCCCCTCGACTCCCTCCAACCCTGCGATCTTCAGCCTCTGCACCACGGTCTCAGTCATGTTCCTTGTGTTGACGAAAACGAGGGTGGTGGTGTGAGCCTCGACGAGTTCCTTGATCCGGTCAATGTTATGATCGAGGATTTCCTTGATTGGAATGGAGGAAAACCTAGCGGTTGGCAAGATGATGTCGAGGTCGATCTCTCTACTCCCCGAGACATTGGCTATGGAGATCCTCTGGGGCTCCTTGTCGCTCTCTCTTGGGTCACTGGCGACCAAGAACTCCGCCACGTCATCGAGAGGTTCCATAGTGGCGCTGATCCCGATTCTCTGGACTTCCGAAGAGACCACCGTGTCCATCAGAGCGAGACTGAGGGAGAGAAGAGTGCCCCTCTTGGTTGGGACGAGCGAGTGCATCTCGTCGATAATCATCCACTTGAGGTCCTTGAGATGGGGCCTCCATCGCTTAGACGCCAGAATCAAACCGAGGGATTCGGGTGTCGTGATCAGTATGTGAGGGGGGCGCCTGAGCATCTTCTCCCTCTCGTTCTGGGGGGTGTCCCCGGTCCTCAAGCCGATTTTTATGTCCTTGGCACGACTGGGGAGGAACCGTTCCTTGATCTCAGTCAGAGGGCCAATCAGGTTCTTCTGTATGTCATTCGCCAGGGCCTTGATCGGAGATATGTAGACGCATTGCACGGTATCGGGCAGAGTGTCGTCCAGCGAGCGTCGAACGAGGTCGTCGATTATAGTCAGGAAGGCAGTGAGGGTCTTTCCCGAGCCAGTGGGAGAGCATAGTAGAAGGTGCTCGCCGTTCAGAATCCGTGGGATGGCGATCTTCTGCGGCTCGGTGAAGTCGGGGAACTTGTCGACGAACCAATTTCGAACAGGAGGAGACAGGATGTCGAGGAGCTCTTGTGTCTCCATCCTATCCTCTATGTATTCTATTTCAGGCATTTTTTCGCATATCCTACGGAAGAAAGGGACTCCATGCCGTAAATGAATGCTTCTCCATCCAGTGGGTAAACAGGCCCGTAGGGCCTGCCAATTATCGATAATCGGTGCTTCGACGATATTCGGGCATCAATTGAATCGCTCTCTGTAATCGCTTTGTGAGGATGGCTTGAAAGGCGGTATGCAGGGTCGAAGTGCCGTTACATGAGCGGTAGGAGAGTTGACAGGCTGACGTCAATACTCAGGCGTCGAGGCATAGTGCTCCCGTCCTTTGAGATATACGGCGGCGTTTCCGGGCTGATTGACTACGGTCCAGTTGGAGCCCATATCCTACGCCGAGTTATGGACAAATGGATTGACCACTGGACCAGTCACGGAGACATAGTCGAGATTGACTCTCCGACCATCACCCCCGAACCTATCCTAGTGGCCAGCGGCCACGTCAGCGAATTTAACGACCTAATGGCCGAGTGCGGTGGCTGCGGCAGCGCGTTCAGGGCTGACCACCTAGCCGATGGCCGGCACGAGGACCCGGACTCCTTGGATGCGGATGCAATCAATGCCATCCTCGACGCGGGTGTGAAGTGCCCTACCTGTTCGGAGAGCAAATGGTCCGATGTCAGAATGATGAACCTCATGTTCAGTACGAGGATAGGGGCCATGAAGGGGGCCAGGGTCGCTTACATGAGGCCTGAGACTGCGCAGGGCATGTTCATGCTCTACCCCGTCCTGTTCAGGCACTTCAGGCAGAGACTGCCTTTCGGAGCTATCCAGACCGGCAAGGGATACCGAAACGAAATCAGCCCCCGACAAGGCATGATTCGGCTCCGTGAGTTCAACATGGCTGAGCTCGAGTACTTCATCGACCCCGAGGAGCCGCCATGCCCGGACTTGAGCGCGTGGGGGGAAAGTGTCTCTTTTGTTCCGGATCCAGACGGATCACATCCCGGAATGCACGCAATGACCTTCTCCGAGGCCCTCAGTTCCGGCATAGTCCGACACCCCACCGTCGCTTGGTTCCTTGCTAGGACCTGGGACTTCCTAATTGGAGTGGGTATCGACTCCACTCGTATCAGGTTTCGCCAGCACGCAGGCACCGAAATGGCGCATTATGCGGATGACTGCTGGGATTGCGAGCTGCATGGCGAGTACGGCTGGGTGGAATGTGTGGGAATAGCGAATCGGACCTGCCACGACCTGCTCTCACACGAGCAGCACTCCGGATCCAAGCTGCTTCGAGGGTGGCGTCAATATCCCGAACCACGCACCGAAATCAAAGACGTGCTCGCCCCGATCGGCGCGGTGATTGGACCCGTCTTCAAGGATGAGGCTGGTGCTGTGATGGACGCTCTGAAGGAACTGAGCGAGATTCCCGATTCAACCCCCTTCACACTCTCGCTCGCTGACGCATCGAGCGTCGAGATCACCAACGAGATGGTCACTAGGAGAGCCGAGGAAGTAACCGTGCACGGAGAGTGGTTCACCCCTCACGTCATCGAACCGGCATTCGGAATCGACCGAATCATCTGGCACATCCTCGACCACGGATTCACCGAGACGGAGAAGGAGGGAGGGGAGTACAGCATAATGAGCCTCGACCAGACAGTAGCGCCGTTCGACATAGCGATACTCCCGTTGTTCGACAAGGACGGTATGGGGGATATCGCGAGGCAGATGTGGGCCAGTGTGAACTCGATGCCCGGAGTGAGGGGCGAGATTGACTCTAGCAAGTCGATAGGCAGACGCTACGCTAGGGTGGACGAGATTGGGGTCCCCTGGGCAATCACGGTGGATCACACGACCTTAGAGGACGGAACCGTGACTGTGAGGCGCAGGGATGACCAGGAACAGATCAGGGCGTCGGTAGATGAAGTGCTGTCCAGACTCGCTTCGGGTGAGGTCTCCTCGCTGTTCTGACAGCCAATCTTCATGGGGCCTCGTTACGACCCTCTACCGTGGTAGGACAGCGAGAGCCAGAAGATTGGACCGAGAGGCACCGTCCAGAGACCCTGGGCCTGATGGAGGGCAACGAATCAAAGCTCAGGAAGATCAGGCACTGGCTCGATCAATGGGAGGGCGGCAAACCTCCTGAGAAGCGCGGATTACTGCTCTCCGGCCCATCCGGAGTCGGCAAGACAACACTGGCTCGAGCAGCAGCCCTCGAGAGAGGCTGGACGATGATAGAGCTGAACGCTTCCGGGGAGAGGAACGCGGCTGCTATCAGGAGATCTGCAACACAGGGCTCCCAGCACATCTCGCTCGACCAGTTCTCCGGGGACGGGATTCCCAGTGGCAGGACTCTGATCTTGCTCGATGAAGTCGACCATCTGAGCGGTGGCTTCGCCAAGATCTCCGACGAAAGAGTGGACAACGTGATGAATCTCGAGGAAGACGCCCTTGTGCTCAAGGGGGATTCGGGCGGGAAAGCAGAACTGCTGAATCTGCTTAATCTTACCCAGCAGCCCGTCATCATGACCTGCAATGACCCGATGAGGCTGTGGGGCCGAGGCAGGAGCTGGAGGAGGAACAGGGACAGGCTCCTAAGGCTGGCTGAGTTAGTCAACTTCAGTAGGGTTGGGAAACTGCACCTCAGGCGCGTCGCGCACCGGGTCCTCGATGCCGAGGGCAGGAACATGGACCCAGAGGCCCTAGAAGCCCTAATAGACGGCAATCCGGGGGATTTGCGGGCCTTGGTGAGGGACCTGCAGGCAGTATGCGTACTCAGTGAGGGACACATCGGAATATCGGCTGTTGAGGATCTGGCTGCAGTGGCTAGAAGAGATTCGCAGATCGATGTGTTCAGGGCCCTACGTGACGTCTACAATAGCCGGTCCGGTAAGCAAGCGGGGCGTATCCTGATGGCATCGGACAAGAATCCTGACGAGATGATTGCCTGGTTCGCGTGGAACAACCAGACCCTGTTCGATTCGGACGTACTCGCAGCCATCAGCCCGGCCATGTGCAAGGCCGACAGATCACTAGCCACCAAATTCACCAACAGAGCCTTCAGATCCTGGTACTGGGGCTCGGCACTGTCTGCTCAAGCAGCCGTCGCCCATGCTCCCATCGACACCGGGACAGATCCTTTCCTAGCTTACCCTGACTTCCTTCGCATAGGTGCAGAGGCATGGCGGACGAGTACTGTGGTCGAGCATCTATCCGACGACCTCGGGACTAGCAAGGCATCCATCAGGGAGGACCTCTGGCCCAACCTACTGGCCGTACACGACTCGACCCTGGGCGGGGACCCTGACGAGTTCGCAGTCGCCAAACACCTGGGACTGAGAGGAGAGGACCACCTCGCCATGCATGGCATCCCAAGAAGCAGGAGGGAAGCCAAGAAAATCCTCGCGGCATTCGAGGAGAATGAAGGGCAAGGGTTGCAGATTGATGAGCTGTCAGACACGCAGGAGCCGGACGCGAACTCAGGTGGGGAAGGACTGAGCGGCGCGCAGTCCTCCCTGGACTCCTTCTGATCACTTAGAACCGGACCATGTCCTAGGGTGGAGCAGGACCAATACTGTCAGCAGCTCGAGACGGCCTAGCCACATCAGCATCGTGGCGATTATCATACTGGGCTCGCTCAGAGTGGCCCATGTGCCCGTGGGGCCGAAGGCCCCTAGGGCTGGACCGGTGTTACCCAGCAGGGATATGGAGATGGACAAAACGTCGGTCATCTCGAGAGAGGGCTCGAGGAATGAGATGGCCAGCATCGAGGCCGTCACCAGAACCATCCACGAACTGAGCATTCCGAGGACTATCCAGATCTTCCTCTCCTCTATGACCTGCTGGTTGAAGCGAATCGCAATGACTTGGCGAGGTTGGATGATCTTCAGCACCTCCCTCTTAGCCAACTCGAAGGCTATCCTGATTCGAAGCACCTTGAGACCCCCACCTGTAGAACCAGCGGAGGCACCGATTATCATCAGCAGCAGGAGGACGAACTGGCTGAATACCGGCCAAGTGGTGAAGTCAGCGCTGGAGTAGCCGGTGCTTGAAATCGATATGGCTTGGAATAAAGCCTGCCTGATAGCCACGAGGGGAGCCATTTCCTCAGTACCCCCGTTCGTGCCCGCCCTATACAGGTTGAATGCCATAGCGAGCCATGCAACGAACAGAATCAGCAGGTAGGTGCGAAGCTCCTCATCCTTCAAGGCATCCTTGGACCGTCCAGCCAGAACGAGGTGAAGGAGGCTGAAATTGATGCAGGTCAACAACATGAAGACCATCAGTATGACTTCGATCCTAGCGGATTCGAATCCCATGATTCCGCCATCTGAGGTGCCGAATCCTCCCGAGGGCATTGTGGTCAGTGAGTAATTGACCGCATCGAAGACGCCCATGCCGCCTAGGAAGTGGAGAAGTCCCATCTCCAAGACGGTGAGCACCACGTAGATCATCCACAGACGCCGAGCAGTCCACTGCAGGGTCGGGCCCAGACGGGACAGGGAAGGGCCTGTCAGCTCAGCCCTGGCAAGGGACATCCCCCCGCCGAGGACACGAGACAGAATGAGCAGTCCAAGCATTATCACTCCCATTCCGCCGAGCCATTGGGTCATGGAACGCCATAGGATCAGGCTACGATTCTGGCTCCCGATGCAATCGTCCACTAACTCGGTGCAGACTGGACTGGTCAGTGGGTCGATCACACTGGCTCCCGTGGTGGTGAAGCCAGACATGGACTCGAACCACGAGTGCAGCAAGCCGCGGAGGATCTCCAGGAAGGTCGCTTCACCCGCCATAAGCTCCAAGGGGCCGTAGAACATGCCGCCCAGCCAGTAGGGCAGAGCGCCGACGGCGACAACCGGGATCCAGCCCAGAGCGACAGAGGCGAAGGCCTCGCGGTCCCTGACTCTGTTGGCCGCGTCCCTATTCCGGGCTAAGGATACCAGTGACTGGCCTATGATAAGAGCTAGGGCAAAAGAGGGGAGGTAGGTCTTGGCGGCGTATTCGACGCCCTCGGCCTCAAGATAGCTACTGTAGGTGGCAACGACGAGAAGAGGTAGGGCAATCAGTCGAATCGTCCATCCCAGTACGAGACCGACAACGTCCCAGCGCATCTTCAGTTCTCCAGTGCCCTCTCTACCTTCTTCAGGTCGTCTTTGGCAAGGAAGAGGTAGATTCTGTCACTCGCTTCGATTCTGTCGACTGTATTGGGGTTGAGTACTATAACAGAGCCAGACTCGTCGAACCTCTCCACCATCACGACCCTGGCACCGAGTTTTCTCTCAACGTCCTTGACAGACTTCCCGGAGAAGGGGTGCTCTGAATTTACTTCGGCGGAGATTGAGATGATAGCGGGGATGGGGGGGATGACCTGATAGGTCCCGGGTACATTCATGTGGATTGACTTCAGTATCGATGTCACGGTGACGAGCCTGCGGCTGACTGGCCTTGTCATGCCGATCCTGTGAACGGCTTCGACCAACGCTCTGTCCTTGAGCAGTAGGCCGGTTCGGGGCACTCCCTTGTCCTTGGCACGCATCGAGATGGCGATGTTCAGGTTATCGTCATCCAGCGCTGCCACGGCGATGTCGTGCTGGTCGATTCCGAGTTCTCGCAACAACTCCTCGTCCTGCGGGTCCCCGTGAATGACATCCAGCCTCTTGCTATTGCCAACCGACGAACCCACCAATTCGTTTGCTGCGTCTAAATCGGGTTCGATGACGATGACGTTAGAGCCCTTGGAGAGATAGTGGCTAGCGAGTCTGGAGCCGAACTGGCTGGCCCCGAAGATCGCCACTTGGGCATTCTCGGGGAAGTCGTCGTCCTTCTTGCCGACAGCCCTGGTTATCTGCGGGAACTGATCTGTCGACTTAGAGACGAAGACCAGAATCTGCCCCTCTTGGATGATTTCCGAGCCAGTTGCGATGCGTCCCTTCTCGCCTTCGACCCTGAGGGCATAGATGGACGGGATGCCGACGAATATATCGCCGACGTAACCGGTCTTCGTCCCGATGAGTGGGGAGCCGGGCATGACCTCAGCCACGGCTATCCAAGAGGTGTCTCCGAGGGGAAGGATCTCGTCTATCGAAGGTGCGAGCAGTCCAGCGGCCAGCTGTTCCACGATCTCGTCGGAGGCACAGACTATGTGATCGGCTCTCGACCAACTCTCCAAGGGTCCGGCACCTCGAGAGGGATCCAAAATCGCCGGATTCCGTATTTTGGCTATGGTGGTCAGGCCCGAAGCAGTCCTCTCGCCGATCTGCTCGCTGTAGACGCGCTTCGCGAATGCACATCCTAGCAGATTAGTCTCGTCGTCGTTGGTGGCCAACACGACAATCTCCGCGTCGCTAATCCCGGCCCTGAGAAGAGAATCACGGGAGAGAACGCTACCGGTGACCAGCAAGCAATCGAGCATCTGGGACTGGTTGATGGCCGTAGGGTCAGGGTCAATCAAGGCGACGCTTCTGCGCTCCTGCCTCAAAGCTTCGGCCACGCCACGACCGATCTCACCAGCGCCTGCGATTATCACGCGCATACGTACCAACTGCCTCAGCGGGGTGGCTATAATACTGCGCCATCAGCATGTCCGATAACCTGCGAAACGCAGAGCAGGAGGCTGATTCAATAGTATGATCTCACTCCTCGTTGTCGATCCGGGTGCCCTTGACTCTCGCTTCCGAGGCCTTCCTGTGCTTGTCGGACTGCCGCGTAGTGCGTCGAAAGGCCTGCTTGGCTGCTGGAGTCATGCCGGAGGGGAGCCATGACCTCTGTGCAGGACCCCACGCCAATGCGATAGCGGGTACGGCTGCTAGCAGCACCAATGGCTCGAATAAGGAGAGGACCAAGCACACCGTCAATGCCCCTCTAGCCATCGAGGACAGAAAGAAGGGGCGCATTCTGCTACCTTCCAGCACCTTCGCACCCTGCCAAGAGGCCGGGAGCGCATGGCCTAGGCTGGATGTGATCGATATGGCGAAGGCCAGGAGCAAACTGAATGGATTCAGGCCAGAGTATTCCGAGTATGCCAACTCCGTGTCAAACAGCCTCACTATGAGCACGCACGCCTGCATGGAGCCGATTCCGAGGCCCAGAGCCCAACCATATGGAGGGGAGCCCCTCAGAGCGACCACTCTCGGCCTAGCCATGAGAAACATCACGAATGCGGTCTCAGCAGCTCCTATCAACAGAGCCACGAGGCTCACGCTGATGATGTTCAGGGAAGACAGTATGACTGCAGGGAGTATAATCCGGTCGACAGCCATTGCTAGGAGCATGCCCGAAACCAAGCCATAGAGAAGGTACTTGACAGCGCCAGCGACGTCATAAAAGCCCGTCATCTTGGAAATGACGCCCCTCCAGCCGATGTACACCCCCAGAAGCCCAATCGCGAAGGCCACCTGTGTTTGCCACAACTCGACGGCCACGAGGCGCCATAGCGCATCGCCTTTGAGCCCCTCGCCCCCCGATAACGTTCAAACCACACAATCAGGACCCGGGAACATGGCACTCGACGGGCTCAAGCACAGGATCATGGGTTCGGTCGGCGCGCTGAGAGGGAAGCGCAAGATCGACGAGGAGAGCGTGAAGGAACTCGGTCGCTCGCTACGCAAGGCCTTGCTGGAGGCTGATTTCAACGTCAGGCATTCCAAGGAACTCACCGAGCGAATCGAGAGGCGCATGCTAGAGGAGGAGCCTCGACCCGGAATCAAACTCGATACCCACGCGATGAACCTCATCTACGCGGAGCTGGTCCGGCTCCTTGGCCCCGCCAGAGAGATCATGCCACACAACCAGACCATCCTCATGGTCGGCCTCTACGGCCAGGGCAAGACAACGACCACGGCAAAGCTAGCAGACTGGTGGAGGCGTCGTCACGGACTGAAGGTGGCGGTCATCGAGGCCGACGCGCACCGTCCGGGGGCCTACGAACAGCTCCAGCAGCTTCTAGAGGGGACAAACGTGGACGTCTACGGGGAGCCAGGTGAGAGCGATGCCACGAAGATTGTGCGCAACGGCATCAGGAATGTCGGCACGGCCGATGTGCTGATCATCGACACAGCAGGTCGCGACGGGCTCGACGACGAGCTGCGTTCCGAGCTTGTCAGAATCGCCGAGGTTGCCAACGCAACCGAGTGCTTCCTCGTCATCGACGCACAGGTCGGTCAGGCAGCCGGACCCGTGGCCCAATCCTTCCACGAACTGGTCGGAGTCACCGGCACCATAGTCACCAAGCTGGATGGAACAGCCAGAGGCGGGGGGGCGCTGAGCGCTGTGGCAACAACGGGAGCTCCTATCGTCTTCGTTGGTGAGGGCGAGCGGATTCAGGACCTTGAATTGTTCGAGTCGGACCGGTTCATCTCCAGACTCCTCGGATTAGGAGACATCAAGGGACTCATCGACCTCGCGCCCGGCGACCTGGACCAAGAGGAGGCTGCCCGCCTCGCGCAGAGGCTGATGTCGGGCCGATTCACCCTCACGGACATGTACAGCCAGATGGAGATGATGAGCAAGATTGGTACTGTGGACAAACTGCTCTCCCACCTCCCGGACGCGATGTTCGGGGGAATGGGGAACATGAGTAGGGCTCAGAAGCAGCAGATGCAGGGCAACCTGGAGAAGTTCCGAGTGATAATGGACTCTATGACACAGGAGGAGAAGGACCAGCCCCACTTGCTGAAGTCCAGCAGGATCCGTCGGATAGCGAGGGGCTCAGGAGTCTATGAGAAAGACGTCAAAGAGCTCCTCAACCAGTGGAACAGGAGTCGCAAGATGATGCGGGGCATGAAGAGTGACAGGAGTTTCAGGCGGAAGATGAAGTCTATGATGGACGTAGACGACATGGACCTCGGAATGGGGTGAAGTCGTGCAACGGCGCTTCGCCATCATTGGTCACGATGCACTAAGCTCGGGCGATTTGAGGCTCAATGACCTAGCCGGAGGTTCGGGAAGGATGGATGTTCTGGTCAGGGCTGTCAACACCGCGCTGTTCTTGTCTCATGGAATACGGAGGGACTCACACATCACCTTGCACCTGACAGGTGGCCAAGGCCCCCTCAGAAGAGTCTGGTTCGATGGGAGCACACTCAGGGGGGTCCGCCCCGATGAACGATCGATAGCCGGTCACATACGCTCGATCATGAAGCGCCAGATTCCTCCGATTGGCACTTGGGAGGAAGTCTCGAGTGGGATATCCCACTCCGGAGGGGGCCTTTCTGACACGCTGGGGGAATGGAGCAGAGAAGGCGTCAACACGTACGTCCTCGACTCACTTGGAAGTAGTTTCGATGAGGCCTTGCAAGACGCCCCGGTTGGATTCATACTCTCCGATCACCTGCCTTTCAGCGATAAGGAAAACAATGCACTGTGCGCCTGTCAGAGATTATCTATCGGCACGGAGTGGCTTCAAGGACATGCCTGCATCGCAATAGTGCACCATCTTCTGGATGGGTGATCATTCGAGCCAGGACGGCAGTCCGAAAACACCCTGCTCAGTGGCTGCGGACAGCAGCTCGCCGCTGAGTCCCAGGGGATGGTTCACAGGCCAGGAGGATAGTGGCGTGATTGCGACGGCGCCGGAGTTGACGGCGTTGCAGTCAGTACCAGGAATGTCCTCGTCCTCGATCGTCGCAGCCCCTACTTCGAATGCGACGCCGATGTTTTTGGTGTCCTTCATGTCGATGGCATTGTGGTACCATCTAGAGCCGAGAGAGACGGTTTGCAACTCACCGTTCCAAGACTCGGGGCCGTTGATGTTCAGGAACATATCGCCATGGGCGAAGGCAGAGCGGGCCCTCGCTCCCATCGGCCCTTCTGAGAGCGGTTTCCTGCGGCTGCCCTCGGGTCGCCTCAGGTTCACTGGCTCCTCGGGCAGAACGGTCAAGCAGGCTTCGATGATGCCGAGAGAGGCCTCGACGGTCTGAGAGAACTCCGAGTGCTCGTAGGTGGCGAGACTGATTGCGATTGACGGCAATCCATAGAGCGAGGTCTCACGGGCTGCGGATACGGTCCCGGAGTGTAGGACGTCCACAGAAAGGTTCGGGCCTTGATTGATGCCGGAGACACACATCGCTGGTTTAATCTCAGGAGCCCAGACTTGCAGTCCCCCATCCAAAGCGACTATTGCGCAGTCACAAGGAGACCCGTCCAGCGAGAATATCCTGAGAGGGGGGCCGCCCTCGGTTCGGAGGGAGTTAGCGATGTCCTCCCTCTCCTCGAACTCCAGGTCGTGCCTCAAAGTCAGGCGCATTCCCGAGCAGGACTGCTCGCTGGCCGGAGCCAGCACTACCAACGGGTGCCCACGAGCATGTAGGGCCTCTATCAGCAAGTGCAACCCGGCGGAGTCAATGCCGTCGTCATTGGTCAGGAATAATGCAGCACGGCTCACGGATGCCCCAACTACAGGTAGTTCATGAAACCGTGTCTTGCGTCGGCTCGTCCCTGCCTTCTTCGAGAGTCACCATAATCGCTCCGGCTAACATCAGCGGCCCACCGAGGACCGTCCACATACCCAATGTGGCCTCACCGGTCCAGAGCCAGCCAATCAGCCCACCGATGACCGGTTCGAGCAACAGTATAATCGATACCGTGATTGGTGTGATCCAACGCAGTACAGTGTTTATTCCAGTGTGACCACACAGTCCTGGACCGAATGAAAGGTAAGCTATCCAAGGCAGCCACAGAGCGTCGGTCCAGCCGAGGACGGACAACTCGGGAACGATTTCGCCCATGCTCGCACCCTCCTGACTGATGGCCGCCAGAGCGAGCCAGATAGCGGCAGCGAAGGTCACAGGGAAGGCATAGACGAAAATCGGGACCTGTCGCTCCGAGCGCAGATGTCGGCCCGCTAACAGGTAACCGACCACAGTGAGAGCGCCCAAGAAGGCTGCGACATCTCCCATCAAAGTGACTTCGCCGCCGGGTTTGGCATCTCCGAGCGAAAGCATCGCTCCAGTAAAGCCGACCAGGGCTCCGACGACATGCCCCCTACGCACAGCAGCACCGATCAATGGCATGATGAGGACGAGGACGAGAGGGTGACTGGAAACGAACAGCAGGCTGTGAATCAGGCTGGTGTGGTCAAGGGACCAGACCCACGAGCCGAAGTGAATTGCTAGGAAGATGCTCGATGCCAGCATAAGCAGCCAATCACGAGAGCGTAGGGCGCTCCGGTCCATCTTGCTGAACTGGTAGATGAAACCAGGCAGAAGCACCAGCGCGGTGCCCTGCATCCTCCACGAAGCACGTAGGACCGGCGGAACCTCGCCCATCGCCTGGAGTACCGCTCCGGCGCTGGAAACCGCTAACAGAGCCACTCCGAGCAGTACCCAAGCGCCGAAGGGTGTGGCTGAGTCACCCGATTCGGCCATGCTCAATCCGCCAGCTCAGCGTCCATGACCTCAGATTCGTCTTCTGACTCCTCTTGGATGCCTATTATGCCAGCAGCCTTGAACAAAACGTAGATTAGGGCTCCCAAGGCCAGGTTGACGAGCAAGAATCCAGTAAATCTGGCTTGTGGCCACCACGATTTGATGCTCATAGTCTCAGTACATATCACAGAATCTGGAAATATCTCACAGGATGGTTCTTTTCCGTCGTCTATGTCTGAAGCGATCCGCGATATAGCGTAACCCAAAACATGAGTGAAGTCATCATCTTCAGCCCCGAGCATCTCATCCAGATAGGTGTCCTCGGTCCACGAGTCGGGCAGGTACTCCTGCTCGATCTCCAACTCGTCAGACACTGCCAGTATGGCCGCCTCGACTCCGAAAAAGGCCTCTCCGGTCAGCATTCCAGCGGCCACCATGAAGGAGAACAGCAACATCAGGGCTCGGCTCTTCTCAGAGGCGGCCGAGCCCTCGGAGAGGCGAATCTCCTCTACCTTCGGCAGAAGCCTGCGCTTCTCCCACCAGTCGCGGGCCGCCCCACCGATCAGCATCGGGAAGGTGATGGGAGTCGGCAGGTACATGCCGAGTCCGAAGGAGGTGCCCATACCAGTAGCCCACTCGGCGAATGCCCCCAACAGGAAGCCGAGGCCGAGTGCATACCAGTCACCCTGCCCCTCAGCGAGGATGATGGTGAAGGCGGCGAACGCATTGGCTTGTGGTGCGAGCAGGTCAATCTTGCCGCTGGCCAGAAGCATGGAGAGGAAGATAGCGACGCCGGCGCCGAGTACGGCCCCGGGCACGACCCCCATGATGTTGCCCTTGGAAATGTGATACGGGCGGTTGCCGATGTAAAGGCTGTTCTTGTAGTCACCAACCACGGTGCCCGACATCGAGATGGCGGAACCGAACACAGTGGTCCCCACTAGGGCCATCAACACCGACTCCTCTTTGGTCAGGCCCATAGGCAGGTTGAGGAAGACGAGGAGCAGGATCAACAGGACGATGAACGAGGTTCCCGAGACCGGCTCGATGCCAGTCTCGCCCATCACGCGGACGGCGATCGCGCCAAGCAGGAACGTGGTAGCAAGGAGGACGATTGCGAAGACAATGGCCGGCAGTACGGGGAATCCGCCGAGCCAGAAGATGAGGATCATCGCGAGGAACGCGATTCCCATGAAGATCGGGATGTGGTCGAGGGGCCACTCGTACCAGCCGCGGTCCTCGATGTACTCATCGCCCTTCTCGCCGCTGAAGGCGCTACTGATGTCGCCGAAGATGTTGACGAAGGTCGGCGCCATCTTGAGCAGCCCGTAGATGCCCCCACCGAGGATGGCGCCGATGGCGATGGTCTTGACGATGGAGCTGAACGCCTTCCATTGCACGATCGGATAGACTGGGAGCGATGTCAGGTCGCCGTACTCTGTGATAGCCACGTAGTGCCCCAGGGCCGGGTCGTAGACGGGAGTGTCCATCAGGATGACCAGTGGGACGAGGTAGAACCAGGCGACCAGAGAGCCGAGGTTGACGAGGAAGGCCACTCTGAACTTCATGAACCAGCCTATTGCGAGCAGGGTCGGGCTCAGTTCGACGCCTAGGAACGTGTAGGAGAAGATGTTGCCCGACTCATAGGGAGTGATGCCGTTGAATTGGGCGTGCCCGTCGACGAGCTTGGAGGGCTGGTGCAGCCACCGCTCAGTGAAGATAGAGGCGACGCCCCACTCCTCGCCGGAAAGCGCCATTGCGAGCCAGTCGGCAAGGCTGCCGGGAATCCCAGCTATCTTCTTGCCCCACATGAGAGGATAGTCGATGAGGAACATGAAGCCCATCGTCAGCACGGTCCACAGACCGACGGTCTTCAGTGAATCACGGGCTGCCTGCACGGCACCGGTACTGACGTCCGAGGCTATGTCGAGCATCTTGAGAGTGGCTTCGAACCCCGGCATGGGGAGTGGGTCCTCGACCAGCCAGACGCGTCTGAAGATGATGAAGTACATCACTCCGAGGAAGCCGGCGAACATCGACGCGATGATGCCGATGAATGCGAGCTGGAGGGTGTCGACGGAAGTTATCAGATGGCCATCGCCTACCATGTATTTGTCGGAGTAGGCCAACAGGAAGATGGCCGGGAAGGTGAAGATGAAGCCGATCGACGCGTTCGAGGCTCCGGTTGTGGCACTGGTTGAGATATTCACCTCCGAGGGGGACCATTGCAGAGCCATTCCCAGCAGGTAAGCGACGTACCATGCGGCGGAGACGGCGAGGCCGATCTTGAGGCCGGTGTAGGCGGTAACACCGCTGAAGACAGCGCCTATGGCGATGCCGATGAGCACTTTCTTGGTATCCCAGTGGCTTATCTCGAAGGAGTCCTGCAGGTTCTTCTCTTCCAGGTACTGCTCGAGCACTCCCGTGTTGAGATTATTGTACATGTCCTCGTCGAGCCAAGTCAGCGTACCCTTCTCTATCGACTCGAGGCCAGAGGGAGTGACTGGCTGTCGATAGGCGGAACGCTGGACGTCGGACATGCTACGCTCTCCGATACGAGGGCCGTAACGAATCGCTTATACTTCTCGCGCCTCGATGAACCTCAGGAGCCCATAGCACGAGGCTCAGTGGTTGCGCGTTATCTTGTAGCGGCCCATGGCTTCCATCCACTGGATCTCGCCACCTGGCTCCAAGGAGAACTCTGAGGAGGGGGGCAGAATCAGAGTCGCATAGGTCTTGTTGTCCATGGCATGGACCTCGCCGCCCTGCATGTGGGTGATGATGGCCGAGCCCTTCTCGATCATCGGGATGTTGATCGAGTCCGTCACAGTGCCGACGTGGCTCCTCTTCTGACCGGTGAAGATGTCCTCCAGCTCTAGGCGAGCCTTGGCCGAGCCATGCTTACCGGGCTTGGACTTGGACATGCTGAGAATCTTGTACGCACTGTTCTCGAGCGCTACGTAGCGACCCACCTTCAGGGTGCGAATCTCCACTCTTGTCGTTCCGGGCACTAGTCTCGCGCACAAGTCTCTCGCACCGCCTTATCAGTATTCCCGAGACAAGGCGTAGCCAGCCTGAGACGGGGTCCCGGACCGGGGGCTGAAGCCCCCGACCCGGGGTTACGTCCGACTGAGCTTGCTCAGTCGTCCTTGCGGCGACCTAGGAAGGCCGCGCCGATCAGTGCGATTGCAGCGAACAGAGACGGGAATCCAGGCACGACATTGGTCCATCCGAGGCTGGTATCCTCTTCTGGCACGTAGTCAGGACCGTCAGTGTTGTCGGTGTCGATGGAATCACAGATTCCGTCGCCGTCGAAGTCGGAAGGCACTGAACTGGCGTCCAGGCTGTCAGAGCCGCACTCGTCCTCACGAGCGTCGGACACGCCGTCGCCGTCATCGTCGGTGTCGGCGTTGTCGCCGATGCCATCGCCGTCGGTGTCGTCCCACTCGCTCGCGTCGGTCGGGAACGCATCGGTATCGTCAGAGTCGCCGTCGCCGTCGTCGTCGGAGTCGGCGTTGTCACCAATTCCGTCGCCGTCGAGATCGTGGTCCTCGGACGGGTTCAGCGGGAAGGCGTCGTCAACATCGGGAGTGCCGTCGCCGTCGTCGTCGGTGTCGCTATTGTCTCCGATTCCGTCACCATCGCTGTCGACCCACTCGGATGGATCCGCTGGGAAGACGTCGATACCGTCGTTCACTCCGTCGCCATCGTCGTCGGCGTCAGAGTTGTCGCCCTGGCCATCGCCGTCCATGTCGTTCCACTCACTCGGGTCCTCCGGGAAGGCGTCATCGTCGTCGTCGACTCCGTCGCCGTCATCGTCACTGTCAGCGTTGTTACCGATTCCGTCGCCATCGTCATCAGCCCACTCGGACGAATCCAGTGGGAACGGATCTGCAACGTCCGCGACGCCGTCGCCGTCGTCGTCCGGGTCAACGTTGTTGCCCAGTCCGTCGCTGTCGGTGTCGTCCCACTCGCTCGGGTTGAGCGGGAAGGCGTCGTCCGCGTCATCCACTCCGTCGTTGTCATCGTCGGTATCGGCATTGTTGCCGATGCCGTCGCCGTCGGTGTCGATTGTCTCGGTGGCATCGTTCGGGAAGGCGTCGAGGCCGTCGCTGACTCCGTCGTTGTCGTCGTCGGTGTCAGCGTTGTCGCCGATGCCGTCGCCGTCGTTGTCATTGACCTCGCTCGGGTCGAACGGGAAGGCGTCGACGTCGTCGTCGTAGCCGTCGTTGTCGTCGTCCGGGTCGG
>PSPG01000003.1 GCA_003193925.1 Candidatus Thalassarchaeum betae | reverse complement strand
TGGTAGTCCCTCCCGGATTCGAACCAGGGTCACGAGATCCAGAGTCTCGTATGATGGACCACTACACTAAGGGACTAGCGAACGACGGAGTCGGATTCGCTATTTCAACGAATCCGACTGTCGAAAGAGGCCACTCAGGCCACGCGGAAGGCGGCGTTGACATCGTCTAGGCTCTGCCTGCTGGGCCTCATCTCGGCCTCGCTGAGGCCGGACAGAGGCGCCTCGGTCAAGCCGAGCACCTCGTCCGCGGTCTGCAGGCCCGCTTCGTAGTACAGCAGACCGGTCACGTGCCTGTTCTCACGCTCTGCCTGGTGTATCGCCATGAGCGCGGACATAGCGTCGGACGGGTCGTGGTCACTGCCGATTGTCTCGAGCCTAAGGGTCGAGCCGTCGAACATCTGGATGTCCTCGTACTCGCCTTCTGGGATGTCGACCTCCTCCATTGGCGTGAAGTGCGGGATGTAGTCGAGCAGGTGCAGCACCTCGTCGTTCGCCTTGACGTAGTTGTACGACTTGTAGGACTCGTCGTTGTTGGAGAAGGTGACACATGGCGAGATGACGTCGATGACCGCCATGCCATGGTGGCCCATGGCTGCTCGGACCAGTGCGGTAAGCTGCTTCTTACTGCCGGAGAACGATCGAGCGACGAAGCTGCAGCCTAGGTTTATCGCCATGGCGCAGAGGTCTATCGGTGGCTGCGCGTTGGCCTCTCCCTTCTTCTTCCTAGAGCCCTTCTCCACCGTAGCGCTGTACTGCCCCTTGGTCAGCCCGTAGACTCCGTTGTTCTCGATGATGTAGACCATGTCGAGGTTCCTGCGGATGGCGTGGACGAACTGCCCGATGCCGATGCTGGCGGTGTCTCCGTCACCGGTCACTGCGATGAATGACAGGGTCTTGTTGACCATGTTGGCCCCGGTGGTGACCGAGGGCATCCTGCCGTGGACGGTGTTGAACCCGTGGCTCTTGCCGAAGAAGTAGGCCGGTGTCTTCGAGGAGCATCCGATGCCGCTCATCTTGGCGATGCCCTCCGGCGGGATGCCATTCTCCCAAGCGGCTTGGATGATGACGTTCGATACCTGGTCGTGACCGCAGCCGGGGCACAGTGTGGACTTGCCACCGGTGTACTCGGACTTCTCCAAGTCGATCACATTGAGCTTGATCATGCTCACGCCACCACCTCCAGGACATCCAGTATCTTGTCGGCGTAGACCCGCGCACGCGGGGGTATGCCGTCGGTGTAGGCGACGCTGTGCAGACGCGTCAGCAGGTTGGAGGGCAGTTCCTTGCGCAGGATGCCGTACAACTGTCCGTCGCGATTGATCTCCAGCACGATCACCTTCTCGTGGCGCTCGATGAAGCCCTCGACCTCGGAGTGGTACGGCAGCGCTCGGAGGCGGCAGGTGCTGACCGAGAGGCCGGTCGACTCCAGCATATCTTCGATCTCGGTGATGGAGTTCTCCATCGAGCCGTAGTAGATCACGCCGATCTGCTGTTCCTCCTCCTCCCTGATGACGGGGGCGGGAAGCAGGTCGCGAGCGCCGTCAATCTTCCTGCGCAGGCGTGAGACCGTGGCGTAGTACACGTCGGGGTTCTCGGAGTAGATGCCGTCCTCGTCGTGCCCCGTCCCACGGTAGAGGATAGGGTCCAAGCCGCTGCCGGGTAGAGTCCGATACGGGATGCCGTCCCCGTCGACGTCCCTGTAGCGCCCGTAGTTAGCTATCGCATCCATCTCCTCCTGCGTGCGTACGACCTTGCCGCGATCCATGGGCGCATCGGGGTACTGGAAGCCGGCTGTTGACCATCGGTTCATCCCGAGATCGAGATCGCTGAAGCCGAAGACCATGGTCTGGAGCCTCTCCGCGTAGTCGAAGGCCTTCCAGCCGTACTCGAAGCACTCGTCGACGGTGCCGGGTATCAGCACCACGTGTTGGGTGTCGCCGTGGCTTGCCTCGTAGAGCATCGAGAGGTCGCCCTGCTGGGTGCGGGTCGGCAGCCCGGTGGAGGGTCCAACCCTGTTGATGTCCCAGATCACGCCCGGGACCTCGGCGAAGTAGGCGAGCCCGATGAACTCTGACATCAGTGAGATTCCCGGGCCGCTGGTGCAGGTCATGCCTCGGCCGCCAGCCCAGCCGGCCCCGACCACCATTCCGGCAGCGGCCAGCTCGTCCTCGGCCTGCACAACAGCGCAGGTAGTGCCGCCATCGTCAGCCTCTCTGAGCTCGGGCAACCATTCGATCATGCTCTCGGCCAGCGAGGACGCGGGGGTTATGGGATACCAGGACAGCAGGTTGACGCCTCCGTATATGGCGCCGAGGGCCACAGCCTCGTTGCCCTCTACGAGGAAGGTGCCAGGGTCCTTGTCCCGGCACTCGACGCGATAGGGAACCTCATCAGCCCAGTTCTCGGCCGCGTAGGCTCGGCCTTCCCCTATCGCGCGCAGGTTGAACTCTATCGCCTTCTCCTTGCCCTCGAACTGATTCGACACGGCGTCGTTGATCACATCCTCGTCTATTCCCAGCAAGTGGGCTAGCCCTCCGACGTAGTACATGTTGCACATCAGGCGGGCCAGCCTGGGGTTGATTCCCCTGGCCATCTTCGTCATCGGCATCCCGAAGGCGGGGCAGTCGTCCCTGTCGACGGGTAGCTTGACGTCTTCGTTGTAGACTATGACTGCCCCCGGCTCGAGCTTCTCGAGGTCACTGTGCCAGCTGTCTTTGTTCATTAGAACCTGGATATGCGCCTTGTCCCCAGGAGCCTGATAGCCGTCATCGCTGGCCCGGATGATGAACCAGGTGGGCAGGCCCGCGATGTTACTGGGGAAGAGGTTCTTCCCGCTCACTGGAACGCCCATCTGGAACATGGAATTGAGCAGAATCAGGTTCGAGGACTGGGAACCAGTCCCGTTCGCTGTTGCTATGTTGATTGTGAAGTCGTTGTAGATGCGCTCCATCGTTTTCTGCTTCTCCCATGGCTCGGCTCGGCTCTACCTAGGCTCTCGCGCATGATGGCCCGGTGATAATTCAGTCTTAGCCGTTCCCGTCCATATTTCACTGAGCATCGACTGAAATTGCATCCGCTGCCATTTTCAGGGGATGCGCTTTCGGGCCCGTTATGCCAATCCCGGAGGCGCTGCAGAAGGCTTGGGACGAAGCGAACCTCCTGACCGAGTCAGGAGACCCCAAAGGGGCGCTAGTAATCCTCCGCTCAGAGGCTTGGGACGCCTGCGAGAACGGCGCACAGAAAGCCAGGACCCTGTGTTTCGCGGGCGATGCGGGGACAGTGCTTGGCGAGGCTGACGCTGCTAACCAGAAGCGCCACTGGCGGCGCGCGCACAAGAACTACGGCAAAGCGCTGAACCTCGACCCCAAGGACAAGGGGACGCGACGCAGCATGAACAAGCTCGCGTCCATGATGGACGAGAAATCGATCTCTCTCGGGGTCGGTTTACAGATGTTCGACGAGGGCAACCCGACCCCATTCGGGCTGCTGACCATCCTGATTGCGGGAATGCTCGTCCTCGTCGCCTTCAAGGTGGTGACTGACTGGTTCGGCGAGTCAGCCGACAACCCTGTGGTCAGGCTGGAGATCTCATACATGCCCGACGGAGCCAGCGAGAGGACGACTGTATTCATCGAGATCGAGCTCTACCAGGAGGAAGCCCCTCTGCACGTCGAGAACTTCCTGTTGCTCGTCGAAGACTTCCGTTACGACTTCACCACCTTCCATAGGGTGATCGACGGTTTCATGATCCAAGGAGGGGATATGGAAAATCGGGACGGAACGGGCGGATACACGGGGAAGTGGTACGGCTACTGCGACGGGCAGGAATTCGACAATTCGGGCAACCGGTACGGCCCCGAGACATGCGACCTGTCAGATTGGTCTCTGCCCGGCGAGCACACTAACGGCCTGAAGCACGTCCCCGGCGCACTCGCTGCCGCCCACGCAGGGCTCAACACCGACTCGAGCCAGTTCTACATCGTACCAGGGGACAGCACCCCCTCCCATCTCGATTGGGAGCCCGGCAAGGACTGCAGCCAGGAGTCCTGCCACACCGTCTACGGACGGGTGGTCAGCGGTTTGGAGCACGTCACGGCGATAAGCGAGGTCCAGACCGAATCAGGAGACAAACCTGTGACTGAAGTCCAGTTGATCCACGTGACTGTGAACGAGTGAACCCGCCCGGTTGCTCTGGCTTTCGATGAGTCAACTTCATGGAGCCCATCATAGCCGGTATCACCGTAGGTGATGGCATGGACGCTGGTGACCCCTTCGATGCTATGTCCGCATTCGTGACCAGTGACGGCTCGTCCGCCTCGTTCATGGACATCGGCGCCCTGCAGAGAGACGGGTCCTGCAACCTCGACGATCTCCCGGTATCGATACGGATCCTGCTCGAGGCGGCTCTGCGGAAGTGCGACGGCTTCCTCGTCACGGAGGATGACGTCAGGAGCATCGCCGCATGGTCGCCGACGATGACTCCCGAGGAGATCCCGTTCAGCCCCAGCAGGGTGCTTCTGCAGGATTTCACGGGAGTTCCCGCAGTAGTCGACATCGCCGCCCTTAGAGATGCGATGGTGGCGCTGGGCGGCGACCCTGAGAGGGTGAACCCACAGGTCCCCGTCGACCTCGTGATCGACCATTCGGTTCAGGTCGATGTCTCAGGTCGCTTCCCGAACGCGCGCGAGCGCAACCTCGAGATCGAGTACGAGCGCAACCTCGAGCGCTACAAGTTCCTCAAGTGGGGCCAGCAGAGCCTCGACAACTTCCGTGCCGTCCCCCCCGGGCGAGGCATCGTCCACCAGGTGAACCTCGAGTGGATCGCGAGCGTGGCTCGCGAGGAAGAGGGAGTGTGGATCCCGGACACACTGGTCGGCACCGACTCCCATACTCCGATGATCAACGGCCTCGGCGTCCTCGGTTGGGGAGTCGGCGGGATCGAAGCCGAGGCGGTGATGCTCGGACAGCCGATCTACATGCTGCTGCCCGAGGTCGTTGGGTTCGAACTCACAGGCACCCTGCAACCCGGTGTCACAGCCACCGACATGACCCTGCGAGTCGTCCAGATGCTCAGACAGCACGGCTGTGTGGGCAGGTTCGTCGAGTTCCACGGCACGGGCCTAGCGAGCCTGAGCCTGCCTGACCGCACGACCATAGCCAACATGTCGCCGGAGTACGGCGCGACCTGCGGCTTCTTCCCCGTCGACCAAACCACTCTGGATTACATGCTGCTCTCCGGCCGCGACCCATCGCACGTCGAGGACGTCAAGCGCTACCTGACCGCTCAGGGACTGTTCAACTCCGACTCCACCCCCGCTCCTGAGTTCACTTCCAGCCTGTCCCTCGACCTCGGCACCGTCGAGCCCTCGGTCGCCGGTCCCAAGAGGCCGCAGGACAGGGTCGCGCTGGCCGACATGAAGTCCCACTGGAGATCCAGCCTGAACGCGCCGTTCGGGCACCAGGGCCACGGTGTTGACCCGTCTCGCAATGACGTCAGCGCCCCCATCGCGGGGCGCGACGCTGACTTGGGGCACGGTGACGTCGTCATCGCCGCCATCACCAGCTGCACCAACACCAGCAACCCGAGCGTCATGATCGCGGCGGGCATGGTCGCCCGAAACGCTCGCTCCAGGGGACTCTCGATCAAGCCTTGGGTCAAGCCGAGCCTGGCCCCTGGCAGCCGCGTAGTAACCGATTATTTCGACGCGGCCGGCCTCACCGAGGACCTCTCGGCCCTCGGCTTCAGTGTGGTCGGCTATGGATGCACCACGTGCATTGGCAACTCAGGCCCCCTCGACGAGGAGGTCGCGGCTGCGATTGAGGAGGCCGAGCTGGTGGTCGGCAGCGTCCTCTCCGGGAACCGCAACTTCGAGGGCAGGATCCACCAGATGGTGAAGGCGAACTACCTAGCGAGCCCGCCGCTGGTCGTGGCCTATGCTCTGGCGGGAACCCTCGACATCGACTTCTCGAGCGAGCCTCTGGGACACACCGAGTCCGGCGAGCCAGTCATGCTCGCTGACATCTGGCCCAGTGACGACGAGGTCCGCTCGACCATCGAGAGCGTGATCAGCCCGGAGATGTTCAAGGCGCGCTACTCGGACATACTGCGCGAGCCGCGCTGGGATGCCATTCCCAGCGAGTCGAGCCCCCTCTACGACTGGGACGATTCCTCCACCTACATCCGCCCGCCCTCCTTCTTGCAGGGAATTGAGTCCGAGCCCGCGTCCATCGAGCCGATTCGAGGCGCCCGCGTGCTCGTCAAGGTCGGCGACTCGGTCACCACTGACCACATCAGCCCCGCTGGAGCATTCCCCCATCACGGACCAGCGGGGCAGTACCTGATGGAGAGAGGCGTCCAGCCGCGCGACTTCAACTCGTTCGGAAGCCGCAGGGGGAACCACGAGGTTATGGTCCGCGGCACCTTCGCCAACGTCCGGTTGCGCAATCAGATCGCGCCCGGCACCGAAGGCGGCTTCACCACGCACTTCCCCTCGGGTGAGGTAACCTCGATTTACGAGGCCAGCAACAGGTATCAGAATGACGGGACGCCACTCGTCGTCCTCGCTGGCTCTCAGTACGGCACTGGCAGCAGCAGGGACTGGGCCGCCAAGGGCACCCTGATGCTCGGAATCAGAGCCGTCTTCGCCACCTCGTTCGAGCGGATCCACCGCTCTAACCTAGTCGGGATGGGCGTGCTGCCGCTGACCTTCCCCGAGGGAGAGGACGCTGACAGTCTCGGCCTCGACGGCACCGAGGCCTTCGACATACCGGCCAGCGCCGATCTCGAACCGTTCTCATCGATCCGAGTGACCGCTACCAAGGCTGACGGGAGCGTGACCGAGTTCGATGCCGTCGTTCGCCTCGACACGCCCGTCGAGGTCGATTATTACAGGAACGGCGGCATACTGCAGGCCGTGCTGCGGAATCTGGCCGAAGCATGAAAACTGCATGTCGAGCCCACGCAGTTAAGACCCGGATGTTCCAGAGGTGAGACGATGGAGTTGCGAGGAACCGTCAGATTCCGCTTCCGTTCTCCCGAGCACGATGTCGATGTGCTGCTGGAGGGCGACTCGAAGTGGGTGGCCTCGCTGCGCGAGGAGCTCGGTTTGGCAGGCGAGGTCGGCATCGTCCAGCCGCTGGCCGCTCGCATGGTCGACTCAGACGAGCCCGAGCCCGAATCGGCTACTGGTGGGGATGAGGAATTCTTCGAGGAACTCCCACTGCCCGAGGAAGCGGTCCTCCCAGGGCCTCCCCCAGATCCGTCCCGGATACCTCCAGTGCTGAGGGTCATCGGCAGCCTCGACGTCGATTCGGGCATCGCAGAGCTCGGTGGCCGGGAGCGTAGCGATCCCGACATCTCAGTAATCATCGAGGTACTCGACGCGGTCCAAGACGAGATAGAGCCTCTGAAGGACAACTTGTCCGGAAACCCGTTGGCCGAGGCCTGGATTCAACTACTGCTCACTTTGGTGGTCAGGGAGCATGGTCACACCTCACTGCCAGTGAGTCAAATCGACGAGGCGGTCGGCGAACGCATCAACCTTCACGGGATCGATCTGGACATCTTCCTCGACCGCCTGTGGACGATGGGGCGCCTTGAGCGGATACACGGCGGCGTGGAAACTCAGTACGCCCCGAATCCCAGTTGGCTGGAAGCACAGTAATCATACCCCCTAACCCAACAACTCCTATGGAGTTGGCCAACTCATTTGGTGCGAAGGCATAAGAGATGAGTGAAAGTCCGGCTGAGCATGCTGCATACGTCTGGGGCTACTAGAAATCGAACAAAGGAGGGCCGGAAGGCCGTCTTCCTCGTGCTGTTGATGCTGGGCTCGCTGATTGTCGCCCTAGTGCCAGCAGTCAGCGCATCGCACATCACCCAGTACGCGGTCCAACGTGACCCGTCCCATCTTTCAGTGGGTGATTTGGACTGCGACGGACACAACGACATCGTCGCGGTCAGTATGATGGGGCACTTCATCACGGTCCTGTACAATGACGGCTCGGGCGGCTTCCAAGACAGGCAGGACGTGTTCATCTCCAACAACGTCTCCCAGCGCGCAGGCTTCGTCGATACAGCAAACTCCGTCGATGTCGAGATAGCCGATGTCGACGACGATGGAGTGAATGACATCATCTACTACCAAGAGAACATCCGCTTCGTCGGGGAGAGTTTCGTCAGGCCCGGCAACCTCACTACGATGTGGGGCGATTGCAATGAGAGGGTCAACGAGTGGGACCTCACTGAAATCACGGTCTCAAACCCGTATCACCTTGGTATGGACGTCGCGGACATCGACGATGACGGCGCCGCCGACATCGTGCTCGTGACCCAAGACGCGACGGCGGCCAACCAGTACATCCAGATTTACCGTGGGCCCGACCCATCTCTGCTGACCAACCAACAGTCCATCCCGGTGCCTCTGACCAATGGCTTGTACGTTGAAGTGATGCTCGGCCACTGGGGCGAGACCGTCCAAGGAGGTGGCATACCCGGTGGCATCGGAGACTGCGAGGATCTCGACATCTGGCTTCTCCGGACCCCCCCGTACAACATTGGTGTGGGCTACTCGGTCGGTCACTTCGACAACATGACCGTGCTCGAGTATGACTGTCTGACCAATCAGTATCCCAATCCCATGGACGCGACCGCACAGGGGGTCCACGAGTTCAAGCTCGATGCCGATCACAACTATCCGCTCTACGGCATCGACATCGCCGATACCGACGATGACGGTGAGATCGACCTCATCGCCGCTATCGACGGCATCACAGGCAACATCTCCTACGCCACCAAGAGCGGCAGCAGCTGGAGCACCCAGAACTACGTCTATCTCGGCGACTACCTCGGCGCCTCGCTTACCATCGTCGACATCAACCGAGACGGCGAGGTCGACTTCTTCGTGCCGACCGAGGTCACCCTGACCCGTCTGCAGGACTCGACCGCACAGAACCAGACCTACCTGCTGCTCGACAACCTGCGCGAGATCAACTCGGTAGAGATCATCCTCGCCGACCCCAGCGGGCCCGGTTACCTCTCGTCACTCTCGTTCAACGTAGGCCGCCGGCCTACCATGGCAATCCCCGCCCAATTGCAAGGCGGTGACGAGAGCGCCTACGAGATCGTCATCGGACAGCGCGACTACGGCTACAGATTCGCCGACAACGCGATGTGGCTGGACACCCAAGGGTGGGCCGGCGCTGGAGACTTCCTCTCAGTACTCACGCTCGACAACGAGGATGTCGGCATCACCGAGGTCACCATCGCGCCTGCGTCCTACAATCCCGCCACTGGACAGGCCGAGATCGGCGAGGGAACGAGATGGGTCAACGTGACCGTGAAGAACACGGGACTTAACCCGCTGACAGGCTCCATCAACGTCGATCTCGAGGTCAAGGAGGTCGTCGGCGGAACCGACACCGTGGTCTACTCCAACGACTTCGAGGGCAACGAGGACACGACTAACTGCGCCAACTGCGCCTTCGTCAAGAACTCCTACACCGGAATGTACGAAACCGGGGCATCCTCGTGGCACATCGAGAGCAACTCGACTGCGGCTACCGAGAATGTCTCTTGGTACGAGGCCGACAGCAACCCCACCGACTACTACTGGGCCGGCATCGACTACAACGGAGACAACGAGAGCGATTCTGGATACTACAACAATATGGACGAGGCACTGATTCTCGAAAACGTCGACCTGACCGGGGCCGATGCGGCGTACATGGACCTCTCGGTCATGTGCACCACCGCCTACTTCGAACTCTATCTCGCCGAGCAGTACTCGGTGGTGGAGCGCTGGCTGTACGAGGACTCTTGCGGCATCGAGGTCTGGTCCGAGGGCAACGGTTGGGAGTCCGTCTTCTTCAACGGCGGCTGGGACAACGAGCGCTTCTTCCGCATTTACTGGCAGGGTGTCGACCCGGAGTACAACACCTACAATGGCAACAACTTCGCCAACACTGCTACAGGATGGATCAACTACACTGAGGGCGGAGGCACTTCGGAAGACCCCAATGAGTTGGAGTCAATCGACCTCACGCGCTACGCAGGGCAGGTCATCGACATCCGCTTCCGCTTCCGCAGCGGCCTGATGGGCTCCGTTGGACCCGTTGGGTCATCTCAGGACACCGGTCTGGACGGCTTCGCCTTCGACAACATAACCATCAGGAAGAGGGACGTCACCTTCGGGTCGACCGAGACAGTCTCGCAGCAACTCATCTTCAACGACTTCGCGGCCGGCGCCTCCGAGGAGGTAAGCCTGACTGCGGACTTCATAGACAACAGGACCTACTACGTCAAGACCGAGCTGACCAACCCGTCCGGATTCATCGACATGGACGGCCTCAACGACGATATCAGATTCCAGCTGACAGTGAACAACCTGTTCGACCCGTGCCTCGCAGAGGAGCACTGGGTTGACCTCGAGAACGGCGTCAGGTACGCCTCGGGCGAGAGGGACGTGGAGGTGCGCGTGCAGAACTGCGGCAACACGGTGACAGACTTCCAGGTCGAGGCCTTCATCCAGAACGCCGAACCCGATCTCGTCGCTATCGAGGACTTCTCGGGCATCGAGCCGATGTGGACCGACGACGGCAACGAGAACGGCAGCAGGCTGGACGACTCCACCGGCTCGAACGACATGCTGCCACAGAACCGCGGCGTGTTCAACAGCCACGCCTACTGGCTGGGCCACCCGAGTGACGGCTACGGCGACAATTGGAACGAGACGCTGACACTGGATCCAATCCCGGTCGCATCGACAGGAGCCGACTTCACCTACCTGACCTACGACTACTACGCTGAAGGGGACTATCTCAAGGACAGCAACGGCAACATACTGGCCATCCGGGACGCAGCAAACCTCGAGATTACCTGGACCAAGCAGGGTGAGGTGTTCGAGGGCGTGGTGTACGGAACTTGGACCGACCTCAACGAGAACGGCATTCAGAACACCAACCCGGACGACCCGAACTTCCATCGCTGTGAGGACTTCGACCTGAACGGGTACGACGAGGTCGAGTACTTCGGCGACCACTCTGACAGAATCAACTCAGTGGTCTGGTTCGACTCCGAGAACATCCTCAAGTCGGTGACCGTCGACCTGACTCACATCGTCATACTCAACCGCACTAACGAGGACACCTCCGAGTGGAGGGACGAGTGCACGACCCTCGCTGGCTCCGAGGTGTCTCTGACTTGGAGATTCCAGTCCAACGACGACGGCGTCAACGGCAACGCCGGCCTGGCCGGTTTCGGCATCGACAACATCCGCGTCGAGGAGTTCACCTTCGAGGACGATGGCACCTACACAGTCGACGTCACCGGCCTCGACGCCGCACAGCGCCAGCAGGTCAACCTCGCCACGCACGACTTCCAGAGCGGCATCTACAAGATCGACGTGACCACCATCTTCGACAACACGGACCCGCTTACCTCATGGTACAACGAGTCCGAGGTCAACATCGCGAACAACCACTCCTCCATCATCTTCAGCATCGCGAGCGCGGACATCACCCTGATGCAGCCCGACGTGCTCGAGTGCGTCGCCGACATCACCTACGAGTGCGTCTACCCGATCGATGACGCCTCGGCCCACAGCTTCGCTGTGCCACTGCTTAACGGCGTCATCGCAGGCGAGTACCAGATCACGATGAAGATAGTCGACCTTGACACAGGCCAGACAGTCTACGAGGAGGACTGCGACAACGGGCCGTTCGACCTCGAGCCTCACGCGAGGGACCAGGCCAACTGGACCAATCCATACAACTCGTGGTACGACGGCCACACCTACAACATCAGCTTCTACGGGACGCTGACCGAGGACAACGAGCGCTCGGGCAACGACCGCTACTTCGAGATCCAGTTCTTCGAACAGATCGACGTGGCTGTCCTGTCCAACCCGACTGATCAGAACCGCCTGCAGAGTGTGAAGAGGGACCTCGAGGCGATGGGCAAGACCTACACCCAGCTGCAAATGGAGAACTGGGACACCTACGCCACGCCCGATTGGGTCGAGCACTACGACAAGGTACTGCTGCCATGGCAGACCGACTACAACGTCTACTACGGTGACTACTACGAGAAGCTCGACGAGACTCGCGAGAGCGATGGCCTCACCGTCACTGAGACCCTAGAGGATTACATGACCGGCGGCGGCACGGTGCAGATTCACCTCGGGCCGTACAGGAACGAGTACCAGCCCAACAGGCTGCCCTTCGGCATGGACATCGCCATGAGGAACCAGGCTAACTTCACCGTCGACAACAGGATCCACTACAGCAACCTGACCATCATCGACCAGTTCCACCCGATTCTGAGCAACGTCGACCCGGTGGCTTTCAGCGGGGTCCACGGCGGCTCCTACGTCGCTCTTGCTGGCCTCGACACTGCACAGGTCCAGGGGACCCAGATACCGCAGGTTTGCGGCGGTCGCATCAGCGACCCCGTTGGCACATTCCACACGCTGATCCGTGACACTAACTACGAGACCCAGTCCCTGCTGTCCGTGTGCAATCGCGGTGCCGGCGGGTTGATCGTCACCACGATCGACGTGGAGAACCCGAGTGTCTCGGAGGAGTACGGCGGCTCGTCGATGCCCCTGCTGTCGAACATGCTCGCCTACCACTTGACTCCGTACCCGCTCGACTTCGGTATAGCGGGCGAGAGCTTCGATCTGTCCATCAACGGTGAGGCGCCTTCGATTGACACGGTGACCGGGGCCTACGCTACGATGTACATCAAGAGCAATTCCGACCTCGACTTCAGCTATGTCACCACCGCCGAGGGCGTCGTCGCAGACTGGACCCTTGAGTCCGGTAACAACGACTCGGTCACTGGTTGGGACGGCTCGATTATCGACGCTGGGGAGTTTAGCCACACCCAGCAGCTCAACCCATCCATACCGACTCTGGGCTCGTTCTGCGTCGGAGACACCACCTCGGACACAGGCTGCAGGATTGGCGCCGAGTGGATGCTGACCCTGTACCTGCACGATGGGGAGGGCCACACTAGGATCACCTACATCCGCCTAGTGACCGATGACACCCTCGCCGACGAATTCAGGCCCATCGCCAGCGCCTCCATGATCGAGAACGAGGTCACCGACGAGTACGTCACTCTGGACGGCACCAAGACCGTAGCCGGAGTCGATTGGCCAGTCTACAGGACCAGACTGTCAGACACGGGCGACCTGAGCATCTCTTTCACTGCGCAGGACAGCTACGACCCCGATGCCCCTGAGGGTGAGAAGGGCGTTGTGCTATACGAGTGGAAGGTCTTCTTCGACTACCCCTGGGACAGCCAGAACCCGACTCTGCAGGGTCACGAGTTCCAGATTCCCGCAGCAGCCGGCGACGACTGGACGTATGTGTTCAGGAACCTGACCAGCAGCCCTGACGGCAATCTCGAGAACCAGATCCGCGTCGAGCTGATTGTCTACGACAAGGCCGGCAAGCAGAGCCAGAAGGCCAGGATGTACTTCGTTGTCGTCGGAGAGGACTTCGGCGACGACGAGCCTGTCGTGGACTTCACCAAGCCAAGGCCCCAAGACTCCCAGAGCGAGGACCTCGTGACGATCACGGGAAGCCTCGTCTCGGGCGCTGAGAACAGCGATGTCGTCATCGAAGTCGCCCTCACCGAGGCCGTCCTCGACTACACGACGACCCAGAAGATCACCCAGAAGTCGATTGGCAAGTACAACAAGACAGGACTCCTCGCTGACGGGCAGCAGTTCACCCTGACTCTGGACATCTCCGACCTGTACCAGGAAACCGGCGTCGCTGCCACCATCTACGTGCGCATCACCGAGGGTGACGGCAGCCGGTACGTCATCTCAGACACGCTGGCCATCAACCTCCTGCCAGACCTTCCTGTGCTATCGAAGGACCAGGGCGAGGGCATGAGCATGCTCTTGATAGGAGGAATAGGTGTGGTCATCCTCCTGCTGGTTGTCGTTGTAACCGTGGTAATGCGCGGCCGAGGCAAAGAGGACTCGGGCGAGGACACAGTCGAGCAGTTCGGTGGCGTCGAAGAGATGGACCCGGTCGAGGCCTACGTCCAGCAGATGGTCGCCTCCGGTTACGACGAGCAGACGGCCAGACAGTACGCTCAGCAGTACTACGCCCAGTACTACGAACAGCAACGCAGAGACGGCGGTTGACGCGGGCCGCCGGGCGGCTTCCCTATGACGCACCTTGAAGACCGGGTGATGTCAGCACAGATTGTGGACACCTCCGGACCACACACCGTAGCCGATATCTCCTTGGCCGAGTCCGGTGGGAGGCGCGTGGCTTGGGCGCGCAGCAGGATGCCTGCACTGGCGGAACTGCGCGCGAATGCGGAGGCTGAGAAGCCGCTAGCCGGCCAGCGCGTGGCCGGTTGCCTGCACGTGACCAAGGAGACGGCTGTCCTCGTCGAGACACTGGCTGCAGCCGGTGCCGAGATTTCGTGGTCAGGGTGCAACCCCCTGTCCACGCAGGACGACGTGGCGGCGTGGCTGGCGCGAGAGGGATATGGAGTCCACGCATGGCACGGACAGGACACAGAGGAGTTCTACCAGTGCATCGACCGAACCCTCGAACTCCGCCCCACGCTCACTCTGGATGACGGTGCGGATCTGATTTACAGGGTCCACAGCCGCTTCCCCGAGCTCGCCGAGAGAATCATCGGCGGCACCGAGGAGACCACGACCGGGGTGCACAGGCTGCGCGCTATGGCCGTCGCAGGCGAGCTGCTCTACCCGGTCATAGCGGTGAACGACGCGGCCACCAAGTGGGACTTTGACAACGTGCACGGCACTGGCCAGTCCACTCTCGACGGTATAATCAGGGCGACCAGCGTGCTGCTGGCGGGCAAGAACTTCGTCATCGCGGGCTACGGCCACTGCGGCATGGGTCTCGCAGTTCGGGCCCGCGGAATGGGAGCGAACGTCATCGTGACCGAGGTGGACCCACTGCCCGCACTGCGGGCGCTGATGGATGGATTCAGGGTCATGAGGATGGACGAGGCGGCAGTCATCGGCGACATCTTCTGCACCGCCACTGGGATGAAGGATGTCATCGTGGGCCGCCACTTCGACTTGATGAAGGACGGAGCCATCGTCTGCAACACGGGCCACTACGACTGTGAGATAAACATCCCCGACATCGAGTCGAAGGCCGACGGGTTCCACGCTGTGAGGGAGAACAACGAGGCCTTCCTGATGCCCGACGGCCGCACCATCTACCTGCTCGCGCGCGGGCGTCTGGTGAACCTCGCAGCAGCCGAGGGCCACCCCAGCGAGGTCATGGACATGTCATTCGCGAACCAGTTCCTCGCTCTCTGCCGCCTCGCCTCGGAAGGCGGGAACTACGAGAACAGGGTCTACGACATCAGCGTGGAGCAGGACAGTGAACTGGCTGCTCTGAAGCTGGAGACCACAGGCGTCACCATCGATGAGCTCACCCCCGAACAGATAGCGTACGGCAGTGACTTCAGTTTTGGGACCTAGTCCTCGAGCGGCTCTAGGTCCCCCTGCTCTGCCCCCGACTCATCCCCTTCGGCCCACCAGGGATTCTCGTGGCCTTCCTCGGGGGCAAAGTCCGGCATCTCTGGCTTCCACCTGATTGACAGCTTGTCCCCCGACTCGACGATCAGTTCGAGCCTCTCATTGAGTCCTGGCATCCGCTTCTTCGTCATCGCCAGGTACAGCTTGCTCGCCCTTATCGAGGTGGGAATGCAGACCTTGCCGGCGCTGGTCTCAACGTCTATCGCCCGGTCAAGGTCGAGAGCATGCCGATTCAGCTTGTGCAGAAAACCCGATGTGAGGCGTGAGATCGCCATGAACGAGAGCAGTATGAACAGGAAGACGAGTATGCTGCCCGAGGTCGAGTCGCCTATTGCGTACATGGCTAGAGTACCGAGGATGAATACCAACGGAGCGATGAAGGTGAACAGGAAGAAGGTGTCAGACATGGGCTTCTTTTTCTTCATCCTCCCGATAATGGCCCAACGGGGGTGCTTGGGGTTCTGGGGCTTGAATATCTCGTCCTTCTCCATCTTCGCAGCTCTGGAGACCATGCGCCTGGCTGCCTCCATCTGGGCCAGTTGCTTGCGGTCGGTCGCATCCATACCCTCGCTGAACAGCTCCTCGAGGAGAAAGGCGCACTCCTCGTAGTAACCGAGCCTGACGAGTATCCCAATCTGCTCGATGAGGGGTACTACCTCGTACGGCGCGACCACGCGCCGCGCCTCCCACCACCTGATGCCATCTTCAAGCATCCCAAGGTGGTCGACCAACAGCACCCCTCCAAGCCTCCAAGCATCGGAATTCTCAGGGTCGATCTCCACGACCTTACGAAGGGCGGCCATGGCCTTGGCAGACTGCTGCAGGTTCGGCATCTCCTGCCGGCCCTTGACCTCGAGAGGGAGGGTCCAGCGGGCCACCCCCATCCACCCGTCGGAGTGTCCCGGGTCGATTCTCACCGTCTCCTTGGCGGCTTCGAGGGCGGCTTCCCTGTCGCCCGACTCCTCGGCCTCCAACGCATCGAGCCAAGTCAACTCGGCGCTTTTGGCCATAGCACCCGCTGGCGCTGATAATGCATGAAGGCTGGGGTACCTGAAATTCCGAATCAGCGACCTCTTCCGCCTCTGGCAGGTGTGTTCCTCCTACCTTTGGAAGGCCCCTTCCCTTTCCAATTCATACGAGTGTGGGGTCTGCGCGCTCTCCGAGGTGTCGTCTTGGATCCTCTCCCAGGCACAGGTTTTCTCGTGTCGCAGCGGTTGCAAACGTCCCGTCTCGCGTAATTGTGGTTGTTGCACTTCGGGCAATTCCAGTCCCCTGGCTTCATATTTGAGTCTCTGAAACCACTCGAGTTACTAGATCGATGGCCACGAGAATCCCCGCCTCTTCCGCCACCGCCTCTCGGTTTCGGCTCTTCACAACCAGTTCGATTGCAGACCTTCTTGTTTGCGAAATTGCGGTTTTTGCATTTCGGGCAGCGCCAGTCGCCCGGCTTCATATTTGAGTCTCTGAAACCACCCGAGTTACTAGATCGATAGCTACGAGAATCCCTGTCTCTTCCGCCACCGCCTCTCGGTTTCGGCTCTTCACAACCAGTTCGATTGCAGACCTTCTTGTTTGCGTAATTGTGGTTTTTGCATTTCGGGCAGCGCCAGTCGCCCGGCCTCATGTGCGAGTCCCTGTCGCCATCGGACTTGCCCCCTCGCTCCCTCCTGAAGCGGTCCGGTCCGGGTCGCTTGTCCCGGTGGCCTCGGTTCGCTCTCCCACGGGGGGCGATTTCGACCGGCGAGCCGATGGCGCTCCTTGCATCCACGTCCTCTGACAGAGGGTGAATGTGAATCAGCGGGTCGCCGGCGGAGCCAATCACCGTTTCGACCTGCCCCAGCGTCTTGCCGCCGACCACCCGAATGGCGGCGCCGAGTCTGGGGGCTCGTCCCTCGAAGGCAATGAGAAGACCTCCTTCATGCGAAGCCTTTGACACGGTCCCGGAGAAACTCATGGCTCAGCCGCGCCGCCTACCATACATGAGGGCACCGACTACAGCAATGATGAGTGCAGGTAGGCCAGCAGCAGGTAGCAAGCCACTGCCTCCATCATCAACAGTGGTAGGGAGAGGGTTTGGTTCTGGCTCATCGAAGAGGTGAGAGTTGTTCACAGTCTGCGAAACACTGGAGCATTTGCTCGAAGCATCACAGCCCTCGATGGTGACCACGTGCTCTCCCTCATCCCAGAGCTCGAAGTTTATTCTAGGGGTCGACCAAGTGTTGCCGCTCGAGCTAACCGAGCCTGTAGCGGAGCCGTCTATTGCCATCGTGAAGGTGACGGCTTCGCCGTCAGGGTCGCTATACTGCCCCTGCATCGACCACTCTGACCCGTCCCATTCCGTCGATGTGATCGTGAGCAACGGGGGAGAACTCTCCTTAGTCAGACCGAGCTCATACACATGCTCCATCGAGTAGACGTCGGTACCTTGGACGCTGACCCAGACTTGCACCGGCCCTGGTACCGTGTTAAAAGACACGAGGTCCAATGTGACCTCCCCGGTGAAAGTGACTGAGGAGGTCGGCAAGGACTGGCCATCCTGCACCAGTCCGACCTCGACGGTTAGATCGGGCCAGTCGGATGTCGGGCTGAGGGTAATCGGATGAGGGTCGACTAGCGTCTGGCTGGATGTCGAGAGTGAGAACGGGACACCGAGGTTCCAGGTTCTGTTTCCAGTGCTCTGTCCGGCAGAGTCCTCGGCTTGGCAGGTCACCTCTCCGGTGCTTCCACGCGGGATCTCTGCCCACCATGAGCGGTCCGCGCCCTCGCTGAGTTGGAGCGAGGACGCGCCGGTGCACTGAATGTCCAACTGGGTGACGCTGCCCTCATCGGTGAACCACGTGGAGACATCATGCCAGGTCGCCCAGACGTGCTGCCCGCCGCTGGGAGAGGGGAACCAGGCGCCCTCAGGAGGCGCAGCGTCAGTCCACTCAGGCGGATTGTCGACGGGTATGGGGGCGGTGGTGAAGTCTGCGAACAGGTCCTCTCCCGAGGGCCAATCAAGAGTATCTGCATCAGGCAGGATGGTCATCGTCAGACCACCGTTGTCGTTCTCCACGAGCGTGTACGTGGAGGAACCATCACCCAGACAGGTCCCACGGATGGGGGCTGGGATCACCGCTTCCTCCTCGTAACTCACGTCGCGCCCCTCGCACTCCTCCCACATGTCTAGGCGGAGGTCTGGAGTGATTGGGAAGGTGAACTCCAGAGCGGCGTTGCTCATGTTGGAAGCGTTGATTGCAAGAGTGAACTGGTTGCCGTCAGAGACTCCGGGGATAGTCAACGTGGAGTTCATCCACAGTATGGCCCTGCATTCGTCGACGCCATCCGAGGGCGGGATGTCGGTGTCGCAGTCGCGGTTCTCATCGGGTGCGACAGGCACCTCCTCGCAGTCGTTGCCAAAGGCGGAGGTGCAGTCGCGGATCTGTGAGTGCCTTAGGGGAACCAGATTGAACTCCTCAATCTCGACTCCGTCCTCCTCCCAGCTGGTGTTCTTCCAACTGACTCCCTCGCCACCTCTGTGGTACGAGCCATCCCTGAACCCTATTCTGGTCAGCGTGTGCTCGATGCACTCGCTCGCGAGCGCCCGAAAGAACTCCCGCTCGTCGGTGGAGAGCCAGCCGTCACCGCCGTTGTTGGGGTCGAGTTCAGCCATGAACTCGTCCATCGTCTCTCTGAGGTCATCGGCGAGCGTCCAGTTCACCCAGGCGACCGCCTGTACCTCCGCGCTCTGCCAGTCGTCATTGATGTGAATCACGAAGTCTGCTTTGGTGTAGGCGAACATGTCCTCGAAGGTTATTGAGCCACATTGCTCCTCGAGCGAACCTCCTCCTCCGATTTGCTCCATACGCAGGCCTCCCTCGTCCAGATGCTCAGGTCCGGACCCGAGCGGCATCGTCGATGCCACCATCGAGAGTACCAGCAGAAGGGCGAGAGCAGAGGCACTGGTGTCCCGGGCCATCGGGCATCTACCAGAAGCGAGCAACATGATTCTATCGCCAGCGTGCATATTGAATTTAGGGAACCCTAAACCTCATAAGTGCTAGTTATTTCACAGTCCCATGGCAGTCTTGGACACACTCATGAGTGGCTCTTTTCTCGCCGGCGCCTCCATAGGACTGAGGGAGTGCATGGAGGCAGTAATCGTCACCGGCCTACTCATATCATACCTGTCCAAGACCGACCGCCGCGAGGGCGTGAAGTGGGTTTGGTGGGGGGTGGCTGGAGGCATTTCGCTCAGCGTCGTCACTGCCGCCGTGATTTTCTCGGTCTTTGACGCCCTCAGCGTCAATCTCGACCTTTTCGAGGGAGTCACGATGGTGTTCGCCGCAGTCATACTGGCAGGGGTACTAATGCACCTCATCAGGCATCAGGGCAAGGAAGACCTGCAATCCTGGGCCCATGACAGCTACGGACGCTACGACACTCTGGGAATTGCCGCGATCACAGCGCTGTGTGTCTGGCGCGAGGGCGCTGAGACGGTGCTCTTCACCCTAGCACTCGGCGATGTTGCTTCCGGCTCGATCGGCGTCTTCGTCGGAATAACCGCTGCAGCCGTCATCGGATGGGCCCTCTTCTCCGGTATGATGAGGGTCGACATCCGATGGGTGTTCAGAATCACCAATGTCTACCTCCTGCTCTTCGGGGCCTATCTGATGTCAACCGGCTTCTGGGAGCTCGTCGAGTCTGGTTTCCTCGGGCTAGAGGAGACCGCGATGACCGAGGTCACTAGAGCCGTCCTGTTCATCGCGTATCTGGTTCTGATCGGCTACGCGGCCACGAAGGGCTCCGAGGGATCTCCGAGGAGCGCCTCTCCGGCCTAGGCTGTGTCGTCAGCGACTATTCTGATGGCACCTTCATCGTACGAGATGTGGATGTTGTCGCGTACCTTGGAGGTCAGCGCCGCCAGTGCCTCGTAGACCTCCTTCTCGGTGACCTTGAACGCGTCTGCGGCGCGCTTGGTCGACCACGGCACCTCGACGAAGTCCGAAGCCGAGATCCACTTGAGCAGTCGCAACTCGAACTCCGTGAGGTCCTCGAACGACATCGGCTTCGACCCCTGAGGATGCAACGACCCAATCAAACCTTGCCGAAATCAGCCTTCGTACGAGTCTACCATGCGACGCACGGCATCCTCGACTTCCAACTCACCGTCCAGCAGCCCACCCAGAGCTGTCAGGAACGGGATCTCGACCCCGAGTCCGGGAGCCCGGTCGATGAACATCCGAGATGCTCGGACACCCTCAGCGACCATGTGCATCTCTTCGAGGGAGTCCTCCAGCGACAGTCCCGAGCCCAACTTCTCGCCTAGCGTGCGGTTCCTGCTGCGCGGGCTCGTGGCCGTCACGTACAGGTCGCCTATACCCGCAGGCCCGAAGGCAGTGCTGGGCTCTGCTCCCATGGCGTCAAGCAGTCTGATGCCCTCGCTGAATCCGGCTAGCACCAGCGCGGCTTTGAGATTGTCACCGCCGATGCTGCCGTGCAGCCCGTCGACGAGGCCGCACGCGATCGCGACCGTGTTCTTGTAGGCGCCCCAGAGCTCCGCGCCCATGGGGTCCTCGGCGGCCTTGAGGACCAGGTTGCTGGTCGACAGGCGCTCTGCGATGCGCTCTGCCACGCTGCGGTCGTGACAGGCCACCAAAGCGGTAGTCATCACGCCGCGAGCTACCTCGGGTGCGATGGTGGGGCCAGTCATCACGATGACCGGGTTGGACTTGCCTGCTGCCTCGAGGCGCCTCCCGATGGCATCGGAGATCATCCCCGAGCCGCCCTCTTCGGAGGGTGCGAGCCCCTTAGCGAGATCGAGCAGGACGTGAGAGGGACGCAGGTGGGGAATCAGGTCGTCCACCACGGAGAGTATGACCCCGCTGGGCAGGGCGAGCACTAGGATCTCGCACTCCTCGGTGACGTCTGACATCTCCATCGTCACCTGAAGCCGAGGAATCTCGTAGCCTGGTAGGTACTTCTTGTTGATACTCTCGGTCATCATCGACTCGTAGACTTCGTGCTCGATGGTCCATCCGAGGACGTTGTGCCCGTCCTCGCACCAGACATGTGCGAGAGCAGTGCCCCAATTGCCCAAGCCGAGTACGCCTATCCGTGCCATATTAACCGGACTTCGGGCCCAACCTGCCCGTTATGACCCTATGGGGGAGCGGATAACGGGGGCGTTGCCTTATTGACGGAAAATCGCTCGCACGGTTACGAGCAGGGGTTCCCGAGTGGTCAAAGGGGCTGGGTTTAGGTCCCAGTGCGTAGTGCTTCGCAGGTTCAAATCCTGTCCCCTGCACCACAATCGAAGGCAGTTGTGCTGAGCCAATATCCGATTACGCTGCATTGAAGACGAGCGGCGCCCGCCGGAAGGCGGAGCAGGGGTTCCCGAGTGGTCAAAGGGGCAGCGTTCAGGTCGCTGTGCGTAGTGCTTCGCAGGTTCGAATCCTGTCCCCTGCACCATCTTCTCCCGCCAGTGGCAGAACACTTTCCCGAAGGCGCTCCTTCCGTCGGCCGTGGAGGAGCAGGACACCCAGCCAGTTGACGGCATGCCAGCGCTCAAGATCACGTCGATAATCGTCGGTGCATGCATCATCCTAGCCGGGCTCGCCGGAGCGCTAATCTACTTCGGCCTCAAGGGGTTCGTCGAGGACCTCGAGGACGAATTGCAGGAGGAGTTCGAGAACAGCCCTCCGCCTTCACTACCCTCTGCTTCGGCCGTAGCCGACGACATCGAGGCGCTAGCAGACTTCGGCTACCGCAAGATCGACACCGTCGCCCACGCCAATGCGGGCGACTTCGTACAACTGAGGTTCGAGGATCTGGGCTACGAGGTCGAGGTCCAGAACTTCACCACCCAGATATGCGAAGACTGCCGCAACTACGTCGCCACGATGGAGGGCGAGGACCCGGACTCGTGGATCGTCGTCGGAGGCCACTACGACGCCATCTGCTACAGCCAGCAGATCGTCATAGGGATAGAGTACCCCGGGTGCACCTCCCAAGGCGCCTACGACGATGCCACTGGAACTGCCTCTGTGCTAGAGCTCGCACGCCTGATGATGGAATGGCAGTCGAACCTCTCCGAGGCCCTACCGGGAATGGATATCAAGCCGAAGCACACCTGGAAGTTCGCAGTTTGGGACTACGAGGAATGGCAGGGCAGCGGCTCCCCCGAGGGTGCGGGCTATGGCAGCGAGACCTTTGTCACCACACTACCCGAAGGCGTCGAGATAGCGACATACATCAATCTCGACATGTACGGCCTGAACTGGCCTGTCGAGACCCAGTTGGTCAGCCAGCTCAGCGGCTGCGACGAGGACTACTTCCACCTCTACCTGTTCACCTCGCCGGTCGAGGACTGGTCGTACTACGAGGACCGAGGGGTGAACGTGACCGATGAGATGAGGGAGCAGGCAGTAGCGCTGCAGGACAGGCTGGGGGTCGTGCTGTACGAGCATCTCGAGTACCCGACCGAATGGGTAGTCGTCCTAGACGACACCAAAGGCAACTCGGATCACTACAACTTCATCTCGCGAGGCTGGCCGGCGACCTGGTTCCGCGGCATGCACGAGTTCCTGCAGGAGGAGGACGACACCTGTGAGCAGTCTCCCAAGCACGCTCCCACCGACAGGGTCGATGTCCTGTACACCCTAGCGGGCGGGCGCGGAGGCCTTGAGGCAGGAATGCAAACCGGGCTCGATGCCCTAGCACTGTTGATGTGGAGCGACATCACCGGAAATTGGGAGTGACCTACGCCGCCCCATTCTTCATAAGCGGTTCAGAGCGGCCCACGAACAATGACCCGAGCGTATGCTCTACTTGCTAGCCTGTTGTTGATCGCTACCCCCTTGGCCGGATGCACCTCCAGCCCTGAAATCGAGGAAATCGTCGACGATATCCTAGGTTGCATGGACGAGAACGCCGAGAACTACGACGATAACGCCACCGCGGAGCTGTTGGGAGACTGCTTCTACCTAGCCTCGATGGAGGCGTTCATGACCGCCGCTACCGAGCAGATGGAAATAGACGAGATGCTCGAAATTATTCCGCGCGCGGGATATTCAATGTCAATCACGATGAGTGAGTGGAATACCGACATGAACATGCAGACGGACACAGTCATCGAAGAGATGGTGATGGCCGATTTAGATACCGATTCGGTCTACGTGAAGATGGGCATGTCGATGGTGCCTTTCATGACCTACGAGTACATCCAGGTCCAGGTCGGCGAACTCGTCAACATCCACTACACCATGGGTGGGATGTTGGCCGCTGAGAATGCCGGAATGGGCTCGTACCAGACCAGGGATGCGGACCCCGACGTCATGGATGTCATATCCTCGCTGGTGAGTGTGTCTGATGCAGGCGACACCGGAGAAGAGATAGGCCTCGATCTGCCTACGGGAGATCTTAGCGACCTGTCCAGCGAGATGCCTGCCGATACGGAGCCCGTAATCACCTTCGAGGATGAGACCGGGGTCCACACCATGACCCTCGAGTACACCAACGACACCGGGCACGACATCTCCATCGTCATCCTGATCGATGAGAACGAGGACCTCATGTCCTACGAGATATCAACCGACTACGGGTCGAGGAACGCGCCTGGGTCTGCCAGCTCTTCAATCAGTTACACAGTGATGTGGGGAGACGCCGTGGTCATCGAGGTCGACGACACCCTGCCGAGGACCTCGATACCGATTAATTTCCACATTGAGGGAATGCCTGAGGACGATGGCGGCGATGACACGTTCTACTGCGATAACGGAAACGAGATTCCGATGGACTGGGTCGACGACGGCTGGGACGACTGTGGCGACGGCTCCGACGAGTCTGACGATGACGGCGAAGGCGGCGACATCCCGACTCCCGAGGAGGCTATGGAGGACGTAGACACCGACGGTGACGGCTACATGAGCCACCAGGAGTTCCAGGACGCCTGGGAATCCGATCCAGAAAACCCCGAACTCGATTCGGAAGAGGTTGCAACTCTGTTCGATGATTGCGACTATGACGGCAACGACCTGATTGACATCGACGAGATGCAGTGCTTCATCGACGGCATCGGGGCCATGTTGGGCGGCTTTGGTGACGATGGTGGCGATGAGGATCCAGAGCAGATGATGGACTACATGGACACGGACGACGACGGCTATCTGAGCCTGCAGGAACTCATCGATTACATCAACAACGAAAACGAGCAGGACGGGGAACCTCCTATGTCCAGCGAGGACGAGGAGGGAACGGCTAACTGGTTCTACAGCGGTGATATCGATGGGGACGACCTGCTGAACCTCGACGAATTTACGCAATTGTTGGAATCCTCTGGCGATGACGATGGCGGCGACGATGGAAACGACGTCTACTGGCAATCTTACGAGGGCGGCCACTGCGAGTGGGAAGGAGACGCAGATGGAGAAGAGAACGCTTGGTATTGCAAGTATTCTGAAGAAACAGAATGGAACACTTGGTGGTATTACTGCGAGGACCACGAGGATGACGGCTGGCACTGCACTGACGACTTCGGACAGAGCGAGGACTACGAGTGGACCTCTGGAGGAGATGAGTGGCCGGGATCAGACGATGACGATGATGGCGCACCGACTCCCGAGGAGGCCATGGAGGCGGCAGATGCGAATGAAGACGGCTACGTGTCCTTCCAGGAGTTCGAGGATTTCTGGGAGTCCGACCCATCGAACCCCGAACTCGACTCGGACTCGATTGCAGCTCTGTGGGATGATTGCGACTATGATGGCAACGACATGATCGACATCAACGAGGTACAGTGCGTCATCGATGGCATAGGAGTCATGTTCGATCCCGGGGAGGCGAATCCAGAGCAGATTTTCGACTGGATGGACGCTGACGATGACGGACAACTCACTGCCTCGGAGTGGGCTGACTTCGATAATCAGACGGACGGCGAGGAGATGTCAGAAGAAGACTTTGATGGCCTCTCTGACATCATTGACATGTTCGACGACGATGACAGCGGCGGACTGGATTTGTACGAGTTCGAGATTTTCTGGGCCTTCTGCTGTGCCGATGATGACGATGGTGACGATGACGATGGTGAAGGAGGCGACGACGAGCCCTCCCGAGTCACCATGATGGTCATGGGCCAGACCCTGAACGCTCCTATCTCGGACTTCGAGGTCAGGTTCCTTGTCGATTGCGGTGAGCCCGACGAGGAGGGCAACGAGCCCCCTATCTCGAACTGCACAATCGCCGCTTCGAACGGACTTACCGAGGGCTCAGCTACGGTCGATCCCGCGATCGCCGAGTACGAATTCACCTACGAGTACCTAGACTACGACGGTGATGGATTGATTTCAGACATGGACACTTTGGTCATTGACAATCTCATGCCGGGCGTCCAGGTCGAGCTGTACGACACCTGGGCAGACCAGTACACATCCGATTCGTTCGCCACTGCTGAGATGCTACCGGGCTTCGGCGCGCTGATGGCAGTGGTTGTGCTTCTGGGAGCAGCTTTCGCGACCCGTCGCGACTGAATCTGCTTGCGAACTAGGTAGTCCCTGTCCCCCCCTGGGGACAGGGCTATGAGACCCTCCTCTCCTGCCGCCACCGTGACGGCAGCGCAAGAAGTTCCGCAGGACCCAACGGCCCCCTCCCCCATCGACAGGGAGCTGGATCGGATACGGCAGCGCAGAGAGGGTCGCAGGCAGTTCTTCAGAGGGACTTTCGACGACTGGACCCTGCTCTTCGGCCTCATCGCCGGGGTGGTGTTCTTCGGCGGCGTCATGCTGATGTCATCCGGCTACATCGCCGCCGATTCGGTCGTGGTGGATGGGGCCCTCTCCAAGACCCCCCTCGACACGGGCGAGCAGTGCGTCGACCGCACTGAGGAGTTCTGGTTCAACATCTGGGCTTCTAACGACGAGATCTTCGTCCAGACCCACAATGCACCAGAGAGGGGCACCGTTCTCGTCATCTCACTGGTCGTCAGCGGTGAGAACCCAATGACCTCCATATTCAAGGGAGGCTTGGGTGATATCAGGTCGCAGCTGCTGTTGGATGACGAACTGGCCGATGGCACCTACACAGTCAACGTCACACTGTTCGCCTCGGACTCCGCTGTCGACCTGTCACCCGTAGCCAGTCAGGAAGATTTCGACGAAGAGGAAGCCTCGCTGTTCCCAGTCAAGGTCAAGGTGGTCTCAGTCGAAGTGCATACCGAAACGACTGGCGGACCCTTCAGTCAGGTGAAGGAGAAGGAGGCCGAGATCATCGACACCGAGTCACGCTCGTGCTGGACCACCGAGGGATTGGGAAAGTGGGGATGGAGGCTGATGGGCGCCGAGTGGGGTGGCGGCAGGGAGACCGCCATGCTCTGGGGGGGCAGCGCGGGCATACCTGCTTGGTGGCTAGCATTCGTCTCTCTGGGCATGTCGATTTTCTTCCTTTGCGTGCAGTACCCGCTGATGCACAGACTCTACCACAGGGACGACGCCGACCTTCTGACCACTCCCCAGATGAGGAGACTCATCGAGAGGACCATCAGGAGGGTCTCCAAGGACCTCCGCTTCGATGTCGACTTCGACGAGATGAAACTGCAGGACAGACCGATATCCATCGATGTCTACCTGCCTTACAGCACCACTGGCAAGACCATTGCCACCCCGATCGACGTTCGCACTGAGATAACCAAGTACCTGCTCGAGGAGTACGCGGTCTTCGGTGAGATGCGACCACTCCAGTTGAAGGTGGTGTGCACCGATTCGGTGACCTCAGGCGACGACCTCACCTCCTTGGACTCGAACTTCATGGCTTGGGGAAGCAGCAGAATACCTCTCGCAGAGGACTACAGCGGCTTTTTCTCGGAGATGAGCGCCTTCGGCAAACTCGAAGTGGCGGGTCAGGAGAGCCTGGCGCGCTGGTTCAGGAAGCACGACCTCGTCGGCTTCGGGACCGCCATCATGGCCGATGAGGAAGCGGTCTTCGTACGGGTGATCTACCGACCCGTGCAGCGCTTCGCCTACTTCCTGTTCAAACCGTCCTACAAGGACCTGCAAGACGACCTCGAGAAGCAGCTCTCCTCCGACCTAGCGCCGCACTTGCGCGGGCGGTCATTGGTGGTCAGCGCCCGCAACGAGAAATCGACTTTGGCCGACCGAGCCATCGCAGGCAGGGTCGAGCAGGGTGTGAAAGAGTACACCGGCGAGGCGATGGTGGCCAAGATGGGCGGAATCGCAGGCGCCCTCCTGCAGAACCCGTTCATGGGGGATATCCTGTCGTCGGTGGAGTACGTGGCCCACAAGAACCAGGGTAGGATTGACCGCTACGGTTACTGGGGGCTCATCGTCTTCGTCTGGATCCCCTTCATGGCCAGCGGGGTGCTCGTCGGAGCGATGCTCGGACTGGTGGCTAGGATGCCCTTCGAGCGCGTTCTCGCAGCCTGCATGATAGGGGGGACTGCGGCTTCGCTGACTTGGGCCTACACCGCTAGGGGGATAATCGAATTCATGGAGAGGTACCAGGCTGAGGTCTTCGTCCCGATCTTGCTGGCCATCGCAGTCGCATTGACCTGGCTCAAGGTAAGGGACAACAAGATTCGTCGCAGAGAAGAGCTGTTCCGCGACTCGATGGCCTTCTTCGCCGGGGCCTCGAAGTCCTGACCTTGCTCGCGGTGAAGTTGATTAGTCCGCGACTCTCGGTGAACTACGGAGTAGTTCAGATGGCGGAGCCTATGGTGAGAATCAGGGGGATGGAGAGGCACTACGTGATGTCCTCGGAGACCGTCAGGGCGCTCGACGGGATAGATCTCGACATCTACCAAGGGGAACGCATCATCCTGCTCGGCCCGTCCGGCTCGGGCAAGACGACTCTGCTGAACTGCATCTCGGCGCTGGACAGCCCCACTGCGGGTTCCTACGCCTTCGAAGGCATTCCAGTCCCACGACACAACTCGGAGGATATGACCACCTTCCGCAGGGACAACATCGGCTATGTCTTCCAGTTCTTCAACCTCCTGCAGGACCTCACCGTGTTCGAGAACATCCTGCTGATACAGGAACTGGCAGGCAGGCGTGACGAGGCTCGCGCCCGTCAGCTGCTCGAACTCGTTGAACTAGAGGTCGAGATCGACCGCTTCCCCGCGGAGATCAGCGGCGGCCAGCAGCAGCGGGTCGCAATCGCGCGCAGCCTCGCCAAGAGCCCGAGGCTGCTGCTGGGCGACGAGTTGACCGGCAACCTAGATTCCAAGACTTCGGCGATGGTGATGGAGGTGCTCGTGAGGGCTTGCGAGGCCGAGGGAATCACCTGCGTCTTCGTTACCCACGACGAGTCTCTGATGCAATACGCGACCAGAGTCGTCAGGTTGGACAGCGGCCAGATAATGTCCGATGTTCCGGTCGAGTGAGGTGGTCAGGTGTCCATGCTGCTCACCAAGCGGCTCGCCCGGAGCCTGTGGCGCACCAAGCTCAGGCTGGTAGCGGTCGTCCTGATGATCGCCATCGGCGTCTTCTCCGGCATCTCATTCGGTTCCTACGCCGACTCCGCGGCAGGACTGTACGACGACATCTACGCCGATGATGACGAAGGCGTCAACCTCCCGGATGTGTGGATCGAGAACCCTAGCGGCACGTGGGACGGGGCTACCGCTGATTCGCTCTGTCAGGCCATTTTGGACCAATGGCCCGAGCCATCGCTCGCGCTCGATGTCTGCGAGCCCAGATTGGTCATGGACGGCCTCATGTTCCATACAGACGATGCAGGCGAGGAGAGGCTCGTCGTCGCAGTGTGGCACGGCATCGACGAGGGGGAGGTCGATCGGGTCTGGTTCCCCGACCACGACTGCTGCTCAGGCACCATGGCAGTTGCGGACGATGAGATAGTGCTCGACGAGCACGCCGCCTCGGGAATGGGAATCGAACTGGGAGACAGCATCTCGCTCGGCGCGGGACACGGTATCACGGACTACACCGTGGTCGGCATCGGCTACCACTCCAATCACCTATACTTCGCGCAGGAAGGCGTCCTGCTACCCGCTGAGGCAGGGACCTTCGCCACAGGATACTTGTCGGACGCCGGCCTAGAGCGACTTGCCAATCTGACCGCTGGCTCCGCCAACCTGCTGCTGCTCGACATCGAGGACACCCCGGATTACGACCTGCAGTCGACCGACGAGGTCGAGGGCGAACAGCTCGGTGTGTTGATAGGGGATATCTCCGGCATCGTGGATGACTGGTTTTCCCTTGTCGGCAAACACGAATCTTCGCTGGTGTACGACCGCTCAGGTGTACAGTCCGTCGAGTTCCTGCGCGCCGACGCCGAGGGCGCGCAACTATCGTTCCCGCTCATCACAGGGATGATCGCGATAGTGGCAGGCATCACCATCTTCCTGAGCCTGCAGAGGCTCATCCAGTCGCAGGCGAGGGAGATTGCCGTCCTGCGAACACTGGGCATTCCCAGTTCCTCCATAATGCCCGGCTACATCATCGCCCCGATTGCGATCGGACTGGTCGGTTGCGTGATTGGCACCGTGCTGGGAATCACTTTGGGCGCACCTGCTATGGTGGGTATGTACGAGGCAATCATCGGCATTCCTGCCATAGGCTACCATGTTGAGGCCTCCTTGGTCATCCAGACCTGCGCCATCGCTATGGCCATAGCACTGCTCTCCGGTATCCGCCCGGCATGGCAGGCATCCAAGATGCAGCCTCTCGAGGTACTGAGCGGCCAACACGAGGTCAGACTGTCATCTCGAGGTATTCAGAGGCTCACTTCTCGCCTGCCTGCAACAGTCGGACTGACCATTCGCTCGAGCATCCGCAAGCCGATTCGCCTCATCCTCACTTTCGTGGCCGTGGGCCTCTCGATGCTGTTGTTCGGCTCCATGGTGCTGATGATGGGCTCGATGGAGGAACTCTTCACGGGGGGCATCAAGGACCAGAACTGGGACGCGATGGTCAATGTCCCGTTCGGCGGCGAGGACGCCATCATAGGATGGGCCGAGGATAGGGAGGCCGCCCACGAGTCCATGCTGGTGTTCCCCGGCAAAGCCGAGGGCGACTCGAGGCAGTTCCTCGCATACGGGCTGGATCGCATCTCCACCGAGAGCGATTCGATGTTAGTGTTAGACTTGAAAGAAGGCTCCCTCCCAGCCGCCGGAGCCGAGACGACTCAAGTACTGGTCGACGAGGGCACCATGCTGTTCCTGGATTGGGAGGTCGGGCAGATCCAGACGGTCATGTTCGGGCTGTCGAACTCCCTCGATGTCGAGATTACCGGCGTTACCCAGGGCGAAATCGCTCGCACGCTGTACTTCCACCGCGCTGACCTTTCCGCGGCAGTGGGACTCGAGGTCACCACAGTGCTGATACAACTTCCAGAAGGAGTCGAGCTGGACGATGAGATAGGCGAACTGTCCATCGGAATCACCCAGAAGCAGGACATGGTGGAGTCATACAACACGCTGATGGATCAGCAGGAGCAGATCTTCGGCGCCATCCTCGGACTCGGCGTCATCATAGCCATCGCCGTGCTGTTCAACACCCTGCTGATGAACCTCGCAGAGCGCGACTCCGAGCTTGCGACCCTGCGGGTCCTGGGGGCGCCTATACGTCGGATCGGGACGATGATGCTCGGCGAGCACTTCGCCATCGGGCTGATTGGCGGCATTCTGGCCTGCATCTTCACCATAGTAGCGACACGACACCTAATCTCAGCCATGGTTCAGTGGTCGTTCTACTTCTCTGTGCAGGCGGACCCAGCAGCTGCTGTCACCCTTATCGGCGTCATAGTGTTCATCTCAGTGGCGCTAACACCGTTCGGGATGTGGCGCGTCAGCAGGATGGACCTCGTCGAGAGGGTCAAGGACCTCTCGCAGTGAGGCGTGGTCGTGCGCGTAGCGACTTGGAACCTCAATGGCATCCGTGCGGCCCACCGCAAGGGGCTGGATGACTTCGTCAGACGCATCGACGCGGATATCTGGCTGTTCCAGGAGACGCGAGCGCTGCCCGAGCAGATGCCGGACGACTGGGCGGCACCCGCTGGGCACGAAGTGATTTGGCACCCGGCTCAGAAGAAGGGCTATTCGGGCGTGATGACCTGCTCTAGAGTGGGCCTTGTCGAGGTTGGTCGCGGAATCGACACGGAGTTGGATGAGGTTCGCGACCCTGATGGCCGCGTCCTGCACACCAAGCACGGCAGACTCCACTGCGTCAACATGTACCTGCCGAACGGTTCGTCAAGCCTCGAACGCCAGCTGTACAAAGACCGGTGGATTGAGGACATGCTGGCGTGGGGAAAGGCATTCGTTGACTCGGACGAGCCCGTGCTCCTATGCGGCGACCTCAACATCGCCCACACCGAGGACGACATCTGGAATCCCTCAGGCAACCGCCGGACCTCCGGCTTCCTCGACCACGAGCGTGAGTGGTTCGCCCGCCTGCTCGACAGTGGCTGGCACGACCTCCTGCGCATCTACATCGGTCCGGGCAAGGGGCCGTACACATGGTGGTCGAACCGCGGTCGTGCCAGGGAGTTGGACCGCGGCTGGAGGATTGACTACGTGCTCGCAAATGCTGCAGCAAGACCCCTGTTCAGATCGGGCGAGGTGCTTCGTGAGGGGGGTCTGACCGTCTCTGACCACGCGCCTCTGATAGTCGACCTAGACATGTGATCCGCTCCCTGCGGGAGCGGGTTTCCCTGCAAATGGGGGGATGGGCCACCTTTCAAGTGATGAGGCACTGGCGAGGATGCATGGCAGATACCCTCGGCGACCGACTGGAGCGTATCCTCCCCGGGGGAAGGGGTGTGTGGATTCCGATGGACCACGGGGTCTCGGGGTATCCCGAGTCTGGTCTCGAGAGAATGGATTCGGTGGTCGATTCGGCCATTGAGGGAGGGGCCGACGCTATCGTTTTGCACAAGGGGGCCCTTAGCCACCAGCTCGGTAGGACCGGCTGGGGCAGTTTCGTCTGCCACGTTTCCGCCTCGACCGTGCATGGGGGCCCTCGCTCGAAGTACAAGGTCAGCGTCGCAAGCGCCGAGGAGTGCTGGCAGCGTGGCGCCGTGGGCGTCTCCGGGCAAGTCAACCTCGGCGACGAAGCCGAGCCGGAGATGATTTCACAACTAGGCAACCTGACCTCAGAGGCATTCCCACTCGGCGTGCCCGTGCTGGGCATGGTCTACCCCCGCGGACCAAATCTCAAAGTCGCAGATGACGATGACACAGGTGGAGTGGCCCACGCAGCCAGGATTGCCTGGGAACTCGGTTGCAACGTCGTCAAGGTGCCCTGGAACGGCTCCGCCGATTCATTCCACCGAGTCACTGACGCGGTTCCGATTCCAGTGCTCATCGCGGGGGGTCCACGAGACACCTCGTTTCGCGAACTCCTCGACATCGTAGAGGCGGCCATGGGTGCGGGCGGCGGGGGCGTCTGCATGGGCAGGCAGGTTTTCGGCGCCGAAGATCCCACCGCGCACGTCAGGGCTCTGCGAGCGATAGTCCACGACGGGGCGAGCGCCGCTGAGGCCACCGAGCTCCTCGGGGAGTGATTTCATGGAACTCTGGCTCGATGCTTCCGGCTCCGGCCCAAACTCTCTCCCAGAGGGCGCTAGTCGCGTGTGGGACGGCAGCGCGCCCGACGTCGCTGAGGTCGCACTGGACGACTACCGCGGACAGGACGAGGCCCGCTCCCTCGTCGGGATGGTGCCTTGGATTCTCGTCCGATGCTCCGACTGGACGATGATACCGCTGGAGAACATCGTCGCCGCTGCCGTTGGCAGCGGGACGCGTGTGGCCGCGGCCATCTCGAACGAGGTTGACCTACCGGGCGCGGCCTTCGCCCTCGAGCACGGCGTTGACGCCGTCCTGCTACCGCCCGAGGTCGATTCGGAGGCCCTCTGGTCGGCAGCTAGGGAGTGGGCCTCGGCGGGTACCGGGGACGACGAGGGCGAGCCGCTCTCCAGCGAGCTATCGACGGCCACCGTGCTCTCAGTAGAGTCCGGTGGCGTCGGTGAGAGACTCTGCGTCGACCTGATCGAGAGGCTGGCTCCGGGGGAGGGAATGGCAATCGGCTCCGTCTCAGGGGCCCTCTGCCTAGTCCACGGCGAGACCCTGCCCTCAGAGTATGTGCCGTCGCGACCCTTCCGCATCAATGCCGGGGCGGTGCATGCATACGCCCTCATGGCAGATGGCTCGACCAAGTACCTCAGCGAACTTCGTGCCGGTGACATGGTGGCCGTGCTAGCTGCGGACGGCGCTCGGCGCTCGGCTAGCATCGGACGCCTCAAGATCGAGCGCCGCCCCTTCCTCCTAGTACGATTCGAGTGCGGCTCCGCCGAGGGCCAACTCATGGCCCAGCAGGCGGAGACCGTCCGCCTGGTCTCTCCTGCTGGCGAGGCGGTGTCAGTGACCGAGCTGGAGTCCGGCGACGAGATGCTGGTCCGCCTCGACAGCAGCATGAGGCACATCGGGCAGGCTCTGCCTGGGGAGATGAGTGAGAGATGACGGTCCTCGGAACTGGTCGAGCCAACGGCGGGATATCGATCCTCCACGCCGCAGGACTAGGCAAGGGCTGCTCCGTCGGTCTCCAACTGGAAACCGAGGTCAGTCTGGTCGAAGGGCCGGCTTTCGTACCGCAGGACGAGCACGGGGTGCTCGACTCAGTGCTCGCCGTATGGGGCGAGTCCGGCTACCCGACGCCTGACGATACCGGCTGGAGGGTCGAGAGCGAGGTTCCTGTGGGACAGGGTCTGAAATCGAGCGCCGCTCTGGCTTGCGCGGCCGCTCGCGCGCTCGATGAGGCATCGTGGACGGGGCTTTCCGACCCCCAGATAGTCGACATCGCAGTCGCTGCACAGAGAAGATCAGGCTGCACGCTCACGGGCAGCATGGACGATGCATGGGCTGCTATCTCGCCCGGATGGAAGCTCGTAGACCCTGAGCAGACATCGCATGACTCAGTTCTGCTTGAGGGCGACATCGAGACCGGCCTGTCTGTGCTCGTAGCGCTCAGAGGCGCTAGAAACTCTCGCGTCGAGCCTGAAGCCTTCGAAAAACAGTCGAAATTGTTCGAGAGGGCCCTAGCTTCGCTTTCCAGCGGCTCTCTCTTCGCAGCAATGTCCGCTAACGGGATGGCGGTGGCCGCGGCGATCGGGGATGACGAGGCCCTTCGCATTTGCAACTCGGCTATTGCCAGAGGCGCGATTTCTGCTGGGGTTACCGGCTCTGGGCCAGCTATCGCAATCATCTGCTACGAGCAGCACGCGGATTTGCTCGCCGAGTTCGCGCGCGAATCCAGAATGGAAGTCCTAGAGGCGGCATTCACCCAATCCCAGATGCAGAGAGAGGAGGCGTCCCGATGGGAATGAGGTTCGGCGACAGACTCCGAGTCACCCTCTTCGGCGAGAGTCACGGCTCTTGCGTCGGCGCTCTCATCGAGGGGATGCCAGCCGGCACCCCGATTGACCCAGCCGCCCTGGCCGAGGACATCGCTAGGCGGCGTCCCGGGCGCAAGGGGCTCTCCTCTCGCTCTGAGCGCGACGAGTGTGAGATCCTCTCCGGTGTTTACGAGGGCAGGGCCACCGGTTGGCCGATACTCTTGCTCACCCGCAACTCAGATGTGCGTTCATCCGACTACTCCTTCCTCCCCGATCATCCCCGTCCAGGTCACGCAGACATGGTCGAGGGCATTCGCTTGGATGGCGCCAACGACCCTCGCGGCGGAGGCTCGCAGTCCGCTCGCCTGACTTTCGGACTGGTCTCAGCCGGCAGTCAGGTCAGAGCCCTGCTTGATGACGTCGGCTGGTCCTGCACCGCTCATCTCCACAGCATAGGTGAAGTCAGTGCCAGACCGCTTTTCGAGTTGGAGAGGGCCGCGGCTCTGGACCCAGCCAGCGACATGGGCCGTCTGAACTGCAGGGACCCGGAAGCGGCGGCTAGGATGTCGGAGCACCTCGAGTCAGTCAGGAAGGACCTCGACACCGTCGGTTCGACCGTCGAGCTCCTCATTGAAGGCCTTCCCATTGGCGTGGGCGAACCGTGGTTCGACGGTATCGAGCCCGCCCTCGCGCGCGGGCTGATGGCGATACCCGGAGCCCGCGCCGTCGAGTTCGCCCACGGTGTCGACTCGTCATCGATGCGCGGCTCACAGCACAACGACGCTTGGCTGTCAGGCGACTTCGAACCGACTCCCGAAGGCGCCCACACCGGTCAGGCCGACGGTGCGTTGGGAGGACGCTCCACAAGCGCCCCCCTCAGGGTTAAGGTCCACTTCAAGCCACCCAGCAGCCTGCCGCGTGAGCAGTTCACCTTGCATCTGCCCAGCGACGAGGTGCGCCCACTCAAGGTCGGAGGCAGGCATGACCCGGTCATCGGACCGAGAGCTGCTCCCATCGTAGAGGCAGTCGCGATGCTGGTCATCGCAGACCTCGGGATGCTCGGCGGCTTCATCGGTGAGGCCGAGTGATTAGCTGCGCCTCTCGCGCATCTGCTCGATGCGCAGAGGCAGGTTGACCGCGAACATCGCCGCTATCACCGTGAACACCATGATGGTACCGAGAGCGACTCCGTAGACGCTGGTCAGTTCAACGCTCTCTCGGAGGCGATGCGCGGCCACCTCATCGAAGAGTCCGACGAATGCAGGAATGATCAGGTTGATCATCAGCGTCAGGAGAGCCACCGTGCCAGCGACGAGGGGTGTGATGACCAGCGCCTTGTGGTAGCGCGACGTGATCTTGGTGATCTGCATCACATACACCTCACCGGTTCGGATTGAAGTGTCCAGCATCGAGAATCGGATGATGCCGCTCGTCAGTTCTATGTACATCACGAGGAATACCGCGTAGAAGATCAGCAGGATTTTCTGCCAGAACTCCTCTTCGGGGAGGAGATTGAGTCCGAACTCGACTTTGCTGCCGGCGAATCGCAGAGTCACCACTATGAGCAGGACGTAGGAGGCCAGCAATGCCCTCTGGTCCCTCTGGAAGATACCGTAGACGCCGCCGATTAGGCCTGCCAGTATGATTACCATATGGAGAATGCCGCCGAAAGCCGGGTAGCCCAGCATGTTGGTGAGTGTGAACCAGACGGTCCCTGATACGGGAGTCACCGTGAAGGTCAGGAAGCAGAGCAAAAACAGCACCCCGGCTGAACCAATCTGCAGCGAGGACACCATCCGGTCCGGCGGCAGGAACTTCATCGAGCTGACAATGGGCCCTCCGAAGAACGACTCGATGATGGTCGGGACGTGCACCTCCGGAATCGCGTCCTTCGGGATCTCAGTGCTCCCCCTCAGGCGCCCTGCTGCCTTCCTGCGGCTCGGGGGGGCCGAACTGACCCTCTTGCCCTCGTATAGGTGCGCGGTGTCGCTAGCCCCCTCAACGGTGACATAGTCTCCCTCATCAGGCACATCGTCATCTGCCATCCTGTCACCTCTAGAATCCCCTCGCCCCTGCCAAGGCGGTGTTGAGCAGCATGTCAGGCTCCCAGTCCATCACGTTCGCACCTAGGCCACGCAACTCACTGAGCAGAATGTCCCGCTCGGTCTTGAGGACCTCGTAACCGGTTCGGTCAAGGCGCCTCGCGTCGAATTCGAACTCGAGGCTGCTCGATGAGAGGATGGTCACGTCGAAGTTCCTCGCCCTCAGGTCGCGCACGGCGTCTATCACCGTGGGGTCGTCCTCCAGCGGACTCATGATGATGATCGGGCTGCCTCGGTTGATGTGAGGCATGATCCGGTTGGTCACCACCCTCAGCGGCGTGTTACCCTTGGCCATCGCACCGGCAAGCTTGGTCAGGAGGACGTAAAGCTGCTTTTTCCCGGTGTCGCGATCAACGGAGACAATCTCGTCACCGTAAGTGACCAGGCCGACAGAGTCCCGGCGAGCCAGGAAGTACTGCGACAGGCTCGCTGCGGCTCTGGTGCTGAACACCAGGGAGTTCCGGCTCACAGGGCCGGTCTCGGCGACCGACCTGCTGTCGACTATCAGGATGATGTCGCTGACGGCGTCGCGCTCGTACTCGTTCACCATCATCTTGCCACCGCTGCGGGCGGTGGCGTGCCAGTTGACCTTCTTCATCGGGTCACCCGGGATGTAGTCTCGCAGATTGTAGAAGTTAGAGCCCTCTCCGGGATTCCGGATGTTTACGGCTCCGGTGAAGATCTTCGGCACCCTGCTCTTGATCATGGCGTCCTTGATGTCCTCCATCTTGGGGAAGACGAGGAAGTCGTCGTAGAGGTGTATCTCACGTTCGTTGTGGAACAGCCCGAAGGCGTCCTGGATTCTAATGCACACCGGGCCGATGGTGTAGAAACCCCTCAGGGGTGTCTCGATGGTGTACGAGATTTCCGTCTCTCGCTGGGGGCCGAGTTCCATCAGTACGTAGTTCGCACCCTTCTTGATGCGCATTACCTCCGGTACTCTATCACGAACCTCCAGAACCTTGGAGAGATTTGAGCGGTTCTGGATTCGCAGCGTGATGTCAATCTCGCCATCCTCGAATATCCTGGCAGAGGAGATCCGACGAAGGGCCGAAACCGAGTGCAATTGGACTCCCTCGTCCGATTCGCCGTCCTCCATCCTCCTTCCGGATGCCGCGACATCCGCGTGCGAGGTTCGGAACGCCGCCCAGGTGAGGAAGGACAGCAGCACCACGGCTACTGTCACCAACTGGGGGTTGCGCAGGACGAGGCCGAGCAGGTAGAGAGCGACAGCCAGCGCTGCGAACATCGCCGACTTCCGACTCCATGCCACGCCCCTTCACCTCCTGGCTCGAACCCCTATGCATCGCCCTCAGACGGTCGGCACGGGGACTTGGCGGAGGACGTCTTGGATGACTTCCCCGGGCTCGAGTCCCTTAATCTGGTGCTCTGGCTTCAGGATCAGGCGGTGTGCCAATGCTAGCTCTGCAATCGACTTGACATCGTCAGGTGTCACGAAGTCGCGACCGCGCATCGCTGCAGCGGCACGACCGGTCTTGAGGAGAGCCTGCGAACCTCTCGGCGAGGAACCGACGAGCACTCGTGGGTCCTCACGGGTCCTGGAGACTATCTCGACCATGTACAGTCTGACAGCGGGGTCGACGTAGACGTCCTCGATAGCCTGCTGCATAGCGACGACTCGGGCCGGGTCGGTGATTACCTCGACATCGACCGCGTCCTTCTTTCGGGCGATGCGCCGGTTGAGAATCTCGACCTCGTCAGCGCGGTCGGGGTATCCGACGCTCATCTTGAACATGAATCGGTCGAGCTGAGCCTCAGGCAGCGGGTAGGTGCCCTCCTGCTCGACCGGGTTCTGCGTTGCCATCGTCAGGAAGGGCGCCGGTAGCTTGTGAGTCACGATACCGATGGTTACTTGATGCTCCTGCATCGCCTCAAGCAGAGCTGCTTGGGTCTTCGGTGGCGCTCTGTTGATCTCGTCAGATAGCAGCAGGTTGCAGAAGATAGGCCCCGGCTTGAAGGTGAACTCTCCCTTCTTGGCGTCGTAGATGTTCGTGCCGGTGATGTCTGCTGGCAGCAGGTCAGGCGTGAATGATACACGCTTGAAGTCGCAACCGAGCGCATCGGCGAACGTGTTCGTCATCAGGGTCTTGGCCAGTCCGGGGTAGTCCTCGAACAGCAGGTTCCCGTTCGCTAGGATGTCCACTAGGACGTTGTCGATCACGTGTGCCTTTCCGATGATGACCTTCTGCACTTCGGTGGCGATGGCACCAGAGATTGCGCCGACAGCGGTCAGCCTCTCGCTCATCTTCTTCTTTCCACGCGCGGCCTCGGCCTTCTTCGCGTAACCCTTCTCGACATCATCTGGCGGGCGTTTTTCCGTTTTCTTTGCTGGTGGTGTTGCATTCATTTACATCTCTCCATTGTTTTTCAACTACTTCTCCCCCATCGCCTGATTGCCTGCATTAGTTGGCGCAGCTCTTTGGGGGAGTAGGATCGGCTCTGGCTGTATGCCAGCTCTACGAGCCGGGGGTCACCAATCATCGATTGGATTTCTGCTGGCGGCATCGCCGCCATCTGGTCACGGGTCAGTTCATGGTACACCCTGATCTTGGTGAACAGGGACTGCTGGACGCGCAGGCGGTAGGTACTCGGGTCGAGCTTGTTCGGACGCTGGTTGAATCTGGTCAAATCGAACACGTGACGCCAGTTCTCCTTCTCGGGAACCACCATCATGGCTACCAGGAGGAGGAGGCCGACGTTCAGCACGACCAGCCACTTGAGGAACGTGTTCGAAGTCAGCAGGACTACGGTGCCCATGGTCTCGACGAACGGCGCGGAGATCACTCCGGTGATGTGGCGGCTCTCGTCGAAGACGACTTGGAACTGCGACACATCGTTCCTGATCTCGCCGGACAGTTCGAGATTGTCGAACTCCATCATCGAGTGGATCAGAAGCTTGTAGTAGACCTCGTTGCCCTGCCACTCGTTGTTGTCGCTTATCTCCTGCATCCAGCAGCTTCCCACCACGCCCTCGCAGGAGGAGCTCAAGCCGGTTGCGACTGCTTGGGGCAGGGTCCACAATCGGTTGGAGAAGGCCTCCTCGTCGGAGACGAAGACGATGCTGCCGGTTACGCTCATCTCACCGATGTCGCCTCCGACCAAGCCGCCCTGTCCGGAGCGAACCCGGTCGTAAGCGCTGATGTGGGGGTAGTCGAAGCGGATCATCAGGGACAGGTCGCCCGGGGCGGGGTTCAGCGGGTTGCTGGCGTCACCGTCCCCCATGAGGTCGATGAACGCGGACGACGAAGCCCTGGCGAGTATCTTGACATCCCTTTCATCGGGATGGGTGGTGTCCCTCAATGAGGGCTCGAACTTCATGCCCGTGGGCGAGCGGAACATGACTGGGATTCTGCACGAGCTAGGATTCTGGTTCACGATCTGGAACTCGGAGCAGCCCTTCCTAGCAGCCCCGGCTCCCATCTCATTGACGTCTTCATGCACTGCGGCGACGCTCCAGACATTCAGCCACGAGGGGTAGAGCGGGCCATCGTCATCGTATTCCAGCCAGTGCTGGTTCTCGTCGTTCAATGGGTATCCGAAGTATGTGACCCCGAACTTGGTGGCCAGCCGGTTCGCGTTTGTCCCGTCGGCTGCGACTATCACCTTGCCGCCCTTCTCGGTGACGAAGTCGTAGATTGCATTTGCCTCGGTTTCGTCGATCGGCTTCTCCGGAGCGATGATCAGGAGCATGGTGCGATGAGGGTCCTTCCAGTCGTTGACCAACATGGGGGTCGACATCGTGTTGGCAATGAAGTAACCGTCGTCAGAGTCGTCCCCATCGCCTTCAGGATCTGCGAGCGAGTCGCGCATATCAGAGAGCTGGAAGAGTTCTTGGTCCTCGTATGCCGAATAGGCGGTGGACTTGCCCATCACGAACAGCATCGGGAGCAGCAGGAGGAGTACGATTGTAATTGCGATGGAGCCCACCACGTAGGTGGTGAACTGGACTTCTTCCTTACCCTCGTCAGCCATTATAATTCCTACCTTTTACCTAATTGAATACCATGGTAGCACCTACGGTGCTCGCGCGACCGTCATTTGACAGTTATATGTTGCTGAGCGTAGTTCGCGCGCACGAGCCGATTTCAGCATGTTCGGTGTTCTTTATGCACCTTCTCAGCACCGCCTTATCAGCGTCGCAGACGTTGATTTTCAACGCCTCCGATTGCTTGCGATTAATGCCATTGCCAGAGCACAGAATACCGATGCTACACCCGGTGCCGGAAGACTCGAGCTGATCACCTCGACAGGGTCGTCCGGATCATCGGAATCTCCGCTATCATCGGGTTCTTCGAGAGGTGGCTCGACGGTGACCGTGGTCTCCGCGCCGGCGAGCACCGAGCCGCCCGAGTTCATCGCTCCGTTGGATGAGACGGTGACCTCGATCTTGCAGTTCCTCCGGGGATGGCTCTCTGATGCGGTGGCTCTGAGATCAGCCTCGGTCGTCTGACCCGCGTTGATGTCCCTGGTCATCAGGACGTCGAGCCCGTTGTCGGTGGTCAGCAGGGGACAGTTGTCTGCGACCTCCACCTCACCGACCTTGTCCTGCACGTTGCCCGTGTTGGTCACAGTAACTCGGAGGATGACGTCCGAGCCCGCGTTCATAGGGCCGACAGGGTCGGCGACATCGAGCTCCATCGAGTAGATTCTCGGGATCTTCAGCCAACCGCTGGCTTCCTCGCTCTCTCCAGGCAGGCCGATGGGCAGACCGGCTCTGGAGACCAGGTTAGCGGTGATCGTGAACTCCCCCTTGGAGTCTGCCGCGTAGTTCCAGACGTCTATTCCCGAGACCGAGAGGGTGAAGGTCTCGTTCGAGCCACCGCTGATGGTCTCTGACTCGGGGCCATCCGCCTCGCCGGCGAACGGAATGTCGTATTCGAACTCGACCTCGATGTCCTGAAACTCATCGTTGTTCACGAAGAACTGGATCGTGGACCTTCCGTCCTTGTCGACGTTGAAGGGCATGTCCTCGTTGTCGCCGGGGTACTCGATCCCGAGGTCCCAGGCTCCCAACTGGCCCTGCACTGGCGTCGCGGAGGCCAGGAGCAGGAGGGCGAGGCCGATGCACAGTCTCGATTTCATGCTAGACTTCCAAGAGACCGCTGCTCGCTCGCTTCGTTAAAATTCTGACCATCTTGCGTCTGTACGACGGAGGGTACCAGGTGTTTAGCACCGGCCTGACCGCTTTCCTGACCGCCTCGGCCAGCTCGTCGATGCTGTCCACGCCGCTCCAGCCCTCGAGGGCGGCGGCGGCCTCCTCCGAGTGGTAACCCGGAATCGCCTCGAGGCCGGTGGTAGCGACCCGGAGGTCAGAGGGGGCTCCGTTGGAGCCAGATTTCCAAAGCACCGCGACGCCAGCCTCCGGGAAGTCCCACGACTGCCTCTGTCGAAGTCTCTGGTAGTCCCCCTGCCATTCCGAGATGTCCTCGGGCAGGGTGAGGTGGGTCACCAGCTCGCCGGGCTCTAGGACGTTGCGCGTGATCCCGTCGAGTTCAAAGAACTCGGTCAGCGGCACCGACCGCTTGCCCGAGGGGGTGGCTAGGTGGATGGTCGCGCCCAGGCACATCAGCACCGGTGCGAGGTCTGCTTGGTAGGTGGCGACGCAGAGCGTGTTCTGGTTCGGTATGACCCTGCAGTCGGCACCGCTCCCGCAGTCGCACTTGTAGCACCACTCGATGGACTCGCGCCATTCCTCCGACTGGTTGAACCAGAAGCACCGCGTATCCAGGCAGATGTTGCCTCCGACGGTTCCGGAGCGCCGTATCATCACGCTCGCAATCATGCTCGACACCCTGGCGATCAGCGGGTGGACGGCGTCGGACTCGGCGAGGTCCTGCAGTCGGACCATGGCTCCGATGTGAGTGTACGAGAGTTCCGAGAGCTCCGAGACTCTGGCTAGGGAGATGACGTGCGGCTTGACGTTCAGGTGCCACTTGTAGTTGGGCAGCAGGTCGGTGCCGCCTGCGACCCAGTCGAACTCCTCGGCGGAGTCGGCGAGCCCGCCTGCGATGGACAGCGCCTCGTCGAGAGAGTCGGGAGTGTGCAGCGTGAACGGCGGCATGCGCATCAGGCACCACCCCCGTGTCGTCGCTCGGTGTGCTTCCACGCGCTGCCGGCCAGACGTGGGCTGTCGACGTACTCGTCGCCAGGCGTCACGCTGACGACCCAGCGCTCGTCCTGCTCGTCGGGTGGGATTTCCGGGTCGAACCCGAACAGGGCCCCGTTGTTGTAATCGGGTGGGTCGGGGTCGGTGTTACGGGAGCGGTCTCGCTCGGCGTGCTCGGCAGCACGAGCCTCCAGCACGCCTTCGAGGTCCGAGTGCTGCAGCCTGGGTGAAGCCAGATCTAGGGGGCTGGAGGCACCCTCGTCTTTGCATCTCGCCTCGATCATCCTGTGCATCCGGTCGGGGGTTATCGGCAACTCACTTGTGCGGATGCCGACTGCGTCGTAGACCGCGTTGCAGACCGCAGGGAGGATTGGCAGCAACGGCCCCTCTCCAGCCTCCTTGGCCCCAAAGGGGCCTTCAGAGTCGTTCGACTCGACGATGATGGGCACGATCTCCGGCATCTCGTGGACTGTTGGGATCTTGTAATCGAGCAGGTCCGGGTTCAGCAGATGCCCGTTCCTGCTGTAGCGCATCTCCTCGCTGAGCACCTGCCCCAGCCCCATGTGGCACGAACCGATCATCTGCCCTTTCACCGCCAGTGGATTGAGGGCTTTGCCGCAGTCATGGGCAGCCCATACCTTGAGCACCTCGGTCTGTCCGGTCTCGATGTCGACCTTGACCTCGGCGATGTAGGCCGAGAATGAGTAGGCCGGGGCGATTCCCGCACCCGCCCCCTTGTGAACGCGCCCCATCGGCGGGGTGCGGTATGCCCCGGATGAAACCAGAGCCCCGGTGTCCTCCAGCGCCTTGTGCAGCGCCTCGAGGTAGGAGACCCCGACAGCGGGGTTGTCCTTGCGGAATATGCGCCGGTCACCGATGACCAGTTTCTCGACCGGCGCGCCGGTGACCTCGGCAGCCGCGTCCAGCAGTTTCTGCCGAATGTCCATTGCTGCAGTGATGGCGGCGTTCGCGTTCATGAAAGTGACACGCGACGAGTAAGAGCCTAGGTCCACCGGAGCGGTGTCAGTCTCGATGCTCCTGATCCTGATCATCTCCAACGGCAGGCCGAGGACCTCTGCGACCGACTGGGCGATGACGGTGTCGGAGCCCTGCCCTATCTCGGCCGCGCCGGTGTGGACGGTCACGCCACCGTCCATGTCGACCTTGAGGTGGACGGTGGCGTGGGGGAATTTGTTGGGATCCCAGTGGATCGGAAGACCGCTACCGGAGATGAAGAAGCCGCAGCCGACGCCTATTCCGTGGCCATCCGGCAACTTGCGGAACTTCTCGTCCCAGCCCGAAGCCTCCCTGACCCTCTCGAGGCACTCTCGCATGCCGATGCTGGTGACCCTGAATCCGGTGATCGTGGCCGAGTGCGGAGGCAGTAGGTTAGCGAGCCTGAATGTGATCGGGTCGACTCCGAGCTGCCCGGCCAGATCGTCCAGGCCCACCTCCACGGCGCAGCGCGAGTTTACCGCCCCGTGGCCACGCATGGCCCCGCTCGCTGGCTTGTTCGTCCATACCCTCGCGCCGGTGTAGTGGAAGGCGCCGATTTCGTAGGGGGCGGTGTGCAGGACGCCGTTGTAGTAAGTGGTGACGTGGCCGAACGATGCGAAGGCGCCACCGTCGATCAGGGCGTCAGTCTCGATGCCGCACAGCCTGCCCTCGGAGTCGGCGTGCAGGTTCATCTCTATCCTAGAGGGGTGCCGACCGCGATTGACCAAGAAGACCTCCTCGCGGTCGAAGTTTATTCGCACCGGCCGCCCGGTCTTGCGCGCCAGGATTGCGGCGCACATCTCGTGCGGGAACGGGTCGGACTTGCCGCCGAACCCTCCGCCGACGAAGGTGCGGTAGACGTTAATCTGGTGCATGGGAATCTCAAGCACCTCGGCCAGCGCCCGGTGGACGTAGTGCGGGACCTGCTGGGGGGTGTACATGGTCAGTCGGCCCGACGGCTCCCAGTGGGCGACGACCGCGTGCGGCTCGGTGAATCCATGGTTGGCGCCGGCGAACAGCCAGTCCGACTTGTGGCTGGCGACGGCGTTCTCCGTCATACCGGCGATGTCGCCGAACTCCTGAAACACCCTCTTCTGGATGTTCGACGAACCGATGTGGTACTTGCCTCTGTCATGAATAGGCTCGTCTGCGTCGTCCAGCCCCTTTCGCATGTCGTGGACCGCGTCCAACTCCTCGTACTCGACCTCAATCAGACGGACCGCCTCCCTCGCGGTCGCCTCGTCGACAGCAGCTACACAGGCAACCAGGTCACCGATGTGGCGTACCTTGTCCCGCGCCATGGCGTGCTCGTCCTTGGTGACGGGCAGTACGCCGAAGGAGCCGCTGGCATCCGCTCCTGTTGCGATTGCGAGAACGCCAGGCAGCTCCAGCGCTGCTGTCGCGTCGATGGACAGGACTCTGGCGTAGTGATGCTTGGAGCGGACTATCCTGCCGACGAGCTCGCCTGGCAGGCGAACGTCGTCCCCGTACTGGGCCTGCCCTGTGACCTTCCAGCGTCCGTCGATCAGCGGTGTGGCCTTGCCGATTGCAGAACCGGTCAGCAACTCATCGTGCTTGTGGCCCCCTGCTCCCCTGCTCTTGGCGATGCTGTCCTCATCACGCGGTTCGCTGTACTCGCGACTGCCTCCGGAACCGGGCTTGGGGAACAGTAGCTTGCCACCCTGCTGCCGGTATCCGACCACTCTGTCCTTTTCATCGACCATCTTGAATCACCTACGCCTCTCCGCCGTAGCTCGGATCCGGATCGCTCTTCGCATCGGTCGCATTCGGCGTGCCGCTGCCGGAGACCAGGATGTCAGAGGCAGCGCGCACTGAGTCGACGATCTGCTGGTAGCCGGTGCATCTGCACAGATTGCCCTCGATAGCCGTCTTGATCTCGTCGTCTGACGGGATTGGGTTCTCGTCCAGCAGAGCTGAGATGACCACTAGGAAACCGGGTGTGCAGAAGCCACACTGGCTTCCGCCGTACTCAGTGAAGGTTTGCTGGATGGGGTGTAGGTGATGTCCGTCTGCGAGCCCTTCGATGGTGGTGATCTCACAGCCGTCGGCTTCCTGGGCCAGCATCAGGCAAGACAGTTTGGGAGTCCCGTCGACGAGTACGCTGCAGCACCCGCAGGTTCCCATGTCACAGCCCCGCTTGGTACCCAGGCTGCCTGCCTGGTCACGCAGGACGTCGAGCAGAATCGCATTGCTCTCGATGTGCAGCGCGAGCTTGACTCCGTTCACGCTGGGGGACCACGAAACCTCGTCCGGTGCCGGGAGCATTGGGAGTCGGAACTGAACCATGCAGTGGCCACACCAGCAGTGTCATCCTTTGAGCATTCGGTTTGACCCCTGTGGGGTCAATCCAAGTCGGATATTGTATTCAGCGGTCGCTGTTATTCCCAGTAGGCCTCACGAATAGCCTGATTGGCCTCCATGCACATGACCACGTCACTGGGCCTGTTAGCCATCGTCGAAGTGCCGTTCAAGTGCCCGATTATGGGCAGGACGTTGCTCTCGTTCACCACACCCCAGCCTACTTGCGTGCAAGGCGCTATGGGCGAGATCGGAGTGGTGCCAGAGAGCGGGTCCCAGGTGTTGAACGAGGGATACCATCCCGAGAGGTTCAGGGTGTCGCGCAGGTCGTCGTTGGTCAGGGTGAAGTTCGTCCCGTTCACCATCAGCCCGTCGCGTGTGTCAGGATCGGCTCCCGAAGACGCGTCCCCGAACTCCGCTCGGAGCCGCATCAGGACCTTCGACAGCAGGCCTGCTGTCCTAGGGGTGGCGAAAGAGGTGCCCGAGGTCTCGTGGTAGCCGTCGATGTCGTCATGGTTGGGCAGAACCTGCGTCCAGTCCGCGGCGACGTCGGGGTAGGAGCCGCTCATCGTCTCCTTCTGGTCATCGCCCTCCTCGGCGTAACCCGAGACGCCGATGCTCCACGGTGGGCCAGCCGTCGAGTCCTGGACTGCCGGCGAGGGCGAGTTGTCGGCCGCCCCCGTGTGGAGCTTTTTCTTCTGCACCACAGCGAACTTTGTGGCGTCCTCGATGCCAGGCACTGGAACAGAGAGGATTGGGCCGAAACTCGTGGTGATAAGATCCACTAGGGGCTGGTTGGCCGCTGCGAGCACGGCAGCGTCACTGAAACCCTCGACGAAGAAAATGACAGCATCCGGATTGGCGTTGAGTACGGCTCCGGTGACGGCGGTGCCGTGCCCGTCCTGCGGATCGTCGAGGATCGGAATGTCAGTGTTGTCGTCGGGAGTGGTGCCGATGATGCGGGTGCCGCGGAACCAGACGACGTCCTGTGAGGTTATGTTGTCCCAGCAGGTGGTCTTGTCGGCCTCGTACCTCTCCTGCCAGGTCCCATTCAACGTCACATCGCAGACCTTGGTCACACCGAAGCCGTCGAGGAGCCACTGCGGGTAGGACTCGTTCATCCGGAAGTGGTTATGGTAGACGTTGATTCCGGTGTCGATGGGGGCGACCACGCTGAAGGCACCGAAACCGACCTCCTCCTCGGGCTGTACCTCGGGTTCCTCGTCGTCCCCCCAGAACAGGCAGCCGCTGAGCGGAGCCGTGATAACCAGAAGCGCGAGCATCAGGGCAAGGTTGCGCACGCTCTCCCGCGGCGTTGGGGAGATTTCAGCCTTCGTCGGATTTGTAGTGCAATTGCAGGCATATTCATGTAGGAACTCACCGTAACATATCCGAGGGTGATACAGTGGGATTCATAGGCAGGAAACTATTCTCAAGCGTTTTCAGGTTCACTACTAGTAACATTTCAAAAATCATCAATCTTGTTTTCGGCGCTTTCGGGAAGATGCCTGTCAGAGTGGGCCTAGCGATTGTAGGCTCAATATTGCTAACAATAGCATTCGCAACTGGTTTCGTATGGGCATGGATAGCATCCTTTGAACAGGAAGACTTGACAAATGCTGTTCAGAATTCGTTAACTGTTATTCTGATTATAGTGTTGATATGGGTGTCAATAGCCACTTTCATCCCAAGTCTGGAAAGGCAACCCGAAATAGTTCATGTCACCGAGAGCCAGGATGTCCATATCGTCGAAATAGAACCTAGGGGAGCAGCGGATGAGGACGAGACGGAACTCGTCGAGTGATTTCTAATCCCGCTTCTCCAGAGCCATGATCTCGGCGCAGACCGCTACGGCGATCTCCTCCGGCGAGTCCGCGCCGATGTCGAGTCCGATGGGGCATCTCACCGAGTCGACTGCGGCCTGTGAGATGCCCTCTTCGACGGCGGCCTCACGGAAAGCGTTCCACTTCACGGTCGAGCCGATGACGCCAATCCTCGGCCGCGAGCCCCCGTCGAACTCGCTCAGCATCCCCAGCAGCATCTGCTGGTCTACGACCCAGTCGTGGCCCAGCAGCAGAACGTCGGAGAATCTGCTCAGGGAGACGGCGTCCTCAGAGTCCAGGAACTCCGAGACCGCCTTGGCGTGCAACTCGGTTGCGAAGGGGTAGCGCTCAGAGTCGGCGTACTCGGGGCGAACGTCGAAAACGCTGTGCGACCAGCCGAGCGTGTCGCATACGATAGCGACCGAGCGGCCGACGTGCCCGCCACCTGCGATGAGTATGTGCGGCATGGGCTCGATGACCTCCATGGCGACGGTAACGCGGCCGCCGCATAGGCTGTCAAGGGACGTCACTTCTTCTCCCTTCGCATCCTTGTAGAGCAGGAAGGTCTCCACCTTCCCCCCCTTGCTGCGGGCAGGCTCCCGGCTCCCGTTGAGCAACTCTTTCAGAGCGTTCTCGACCTTCAACTCGAGCCCGGCTCCACCGACGGTGCCGAACTTTGCCCCCCCTGATGTCATCGCGAGCCTCGCTCCAGGCTTGCCCGGCACACTGCCGCTGGCCTCGATTACCGAGGCCATGGCGACGCGCTCGCCGCCCTCGAGCCTCTCTAGCACCCATGTCAGGACAGCGCGAGTCACGTCCCTGAGAGCAGGTAGTGTGCCTTTGTGGTTGCGCAACCGGAATCATGCGAAGGCGACGTCGAGAACCATCATGACGGCGAATCCTAACATCGCGCCCATGGTGGCGATATCGCCGTTCCCGCCCCTGTGGGCCTCTGGTATCAGTTCCTCGACCACTACGAAGATCATCGCACCCGCCGCGAAAGCCAAGGCATAGGGAAGAATGGGTGTCGCAACGATCACCAGTGCAGCCCCCAACACGGCTGCCACAGGCTCGACGCTAGCGGATAATTGCCCCCACAGGAAGCTGCCCCTCCTCGAGAGCCCCTCACGTCTGAGGGGCAGCGAGACCGCCGCCCCCTCGGGGAAGTTCTGGATACCGATTCCTATTGCCAGTGCTATCGCTCCGCCCGTGGTCGCACCCTCGAATCCTGAGGCTGCGGCCCCGAATGCCACTCCGATTGCGAGCCCCTCTGGGATATTGTGGAGGGTGATCGCCGAGACGAGCAACATGCTTCTGTGCCAGGAGCTATCGACTCCCTCTACCTCTTCGGGAGGCGCTCCTGGGTGAAGATGCGGAAGGAACATGTCGATTAGTCTCATGCAGAATCCTCCAAGTAGGAATCCCACGAGCGCAGGGAACCAGACTGGCAGATCCTTGCCTTCCGATAATTCTAGAGCCGGAGAGAGAAGTGACCAGAAACTGGCTGCTATCATGACACCAGCTGCGAATCCCAGCATACCATCCAGTACCTTCCTATCTATTTCCTTGAAGAATATCACAATAGCGGCTCCCGCCGCTGTCAAGAACCATGTGAAGAGGCCCGCGATCAAGGCCTGTTGAATGGGGTCGAAACCTTCCATGAATGCTACGATGCCCATGTTACGGACTCCCGAAAGTGGATTGACTGAAAAGAATATGCTTCCTATTCCAAAGCACTCTGTATCACAGATTCACCAACGAATCATCCAGACCGATCAAATCTCCTGGCAGATCTACGTTGAGGTGCAGGTGGGGGTCCTCGACCTCTAGTCGGAAAGGTTCTATCAGTTCGCGTAGCGGAGCGTCGGGCGCAGCGCTTCGAATCCTCCCGACTTCGGCGGCTAAAATGACGATCGGATGCGCTCCCCTCCCGTCCTTCGTCGGGCAGGCGGTGCGCTCCGAGGAGATGAGACTCCGGAGAGTCGAGTCCGAGAAGCCCGGGCGGTCTACGGGCACCACCAGCAGGCCGTACCCGGGACCGATCTCTCTATCGAGGTGGGCGATGCCCACTTGGAGGGTCCCGGTCCGCCCATCCTCCGGACGAGGGTTGACGATTACCCGGCAAGCGACGGATGCCGCCACATCCTCCAGCAACTCCCCCCGCGTCACGACCACTGGCGCTAGGCCGTGGCTCTCGAGCCTTCCGACCAGCCATTGGATCAGGGTGCCTTGACCCACCTCGATCAGCGCCTTGGGCTGCCCGAGGCGCCCGCTGCCACCCGCCGCTAGGACGACGCAGCCGATAGCAACGGCGTCTTCGGCCATCTCACCACCATCACATGCCCCGGAGCAGCTCTCGCCCGATGATCATCCTCTGAATCTGGCTCGAACCCTCGAAGATCTGAACCACCTTGGCACCTCGCATGCGGCGGGCCACGGGATACTCCTCGGAGTAGCCGTATCCGCCGAACACCTGCACCGCGTCGGTGGTCACCTCCATCGCCATGTCGGCGGAGAAGCGCTTGGCGTGGGCGGCTTCGAGTGTGTTGCGCTCGCCGGCGTCGGCCTTCTTCGCCGCGCACCACGTCAGAAGCCTGGCAGCTTCGATCTTGGTCGCCATGTCAGCGATCATGAACGAGATCGCTTGGTGCCTGTAGATCGGCTTTCCGAAGGTGCTGCGCTCATTGGCGTACCTCAGGGCCTCTTCCATGGCGCCCCTGGCATTGCCGACGGCGTGCGCGGATATCGTGGGCCTCGAGAGGTCGAACGCCCTCATCGCATTCATCCAGCCGCCGTTCTCCTCGCCGCCGATGAGGTTCTCCGCCGGCACGCGAACGTCGTTGAAGTCGACCGCGCGCGTGTCGGAGCAGCGCTGGCCCATGTTCTCCTCCTTCTTGCCGAGCACGACGCCGGCGCTGTCGGCGTCGACGATGAAACCGCTCATTCCCCTGTACCCAGCTTCCCTGTCGGTGTATGCCAGAACGAAGAACCAGTCAGCGTGACCGGCTCCGGTGATCCACATCTTGCTGCCGGTGACGACATAGTCGTCACCGTCCCTGACGGCTTGCGTCCGAATCGACTGCACATCGCTACCGGCACCGGGTTCCGTCACACAGTAGGCTGCGATGCAGCCATCGGCGACCTTGGACAGGTAGCGCTGCTTCTGGTCCTCAGTGCCGCCTGTGATGAGTGGGTAGGAAGCCAGCATCGTGCTGCCAGATGCGGTGGCGAACCCAGGGTCGCCCCATCCGATTTCCTCGCATATCAGAACCTCCTCGAAGGAGCCCATGCCGTAGCCGCCGTACTCCTCGGGAATCTTGACGGTGAGCAGACCGAGTTCGTTGGCCTTGCGTATCGCCTCTCGCGGGAAGGTGCTCTCACGGTCCCACTTCTCAGCGTGCGGCTGGACTTCCGCAGCAGCAAACTCGCGCGCCGCCTCCTGGAGCATACGCTGCTCCTCTGACAGGCTGAAGTCGACCATGGCCCTAGGGGCGAGGCCTCGGTCTTAGCGGTTCGCACCCCGGATAGCGCTAACCGGACCTAGAGGTACAGGAACACCATGTACGCCAGGTAACCGGCGACCATCGTCGCTCCCACCCGCCTGCCGATGTGACGCTCGTCCAGCAGCATGGCTACGATGAAGCCCGATGTGAGGACGACGACCCAGATGTCCCGCACAGCGAATTCCGGAGCTACGATTAGCCCTCCCGCGTATGTAGAGGCCACACCCAGGATGCCGAGGATGTTGATGACGTTGGAGCCAAGCACGTTGCCCAGGGCAACGCCCCCCTGCCCCCTGAGCCCAGCGACCAGAGTCACCGCTAACTCGGGGAGGGAGGTTCCCAGCGCCACTATCGAGAGGCCTATGACGGACTCGGAGATGCCGTAGTCGGTCGCTAGTCCAGTGGCCCCCTCGACCAGCATCTGAGCGCCAGTCCAGATCATGTAGCCACCCGCGACGGTGGTCGGGATTGCCAGTTTCACGTTGTCAGGCAACCAGGACTTGCTGTCCTCGACATCGTTCCCATCTGCCTTGGAGGCACGGTAGGAGTAGGTGTAGTAGGCGGCGAGGCCCAGCAGCATGAGGACGCCGAACTGCGACGCGATCTCCCCGATCAGCACGGCAGCCAGCAGGATCACGGTGGCGACGGCGACGGCTATCGCGTCGCGACGGATGCCGGGCCCGGGGTCCGATGCCGCGCCAAGCAGGGCCGCGGTTCCCAGAACCAGCATCACATTGGCCACGTTGGAGCCGAGAACAGCTCCGACGGCGATCTCGTGGGTGCCTTCGCTGACTGCCTCCAAGACAACTGCCAACTCCGGCAGCGATGTCCCGATGGCGACGACGGTGAATCCGATCAGGAGCGGCGGGACCTTCAGCCTGTTGGCTATGGTGATGGCTCCTTGGACGACGAACTCGCCCCCCAGCATCAGGAGGACGAACCCGGCAATGACAAGCATCCCGTCAGTCTCTGCCAAGGCCATGCGACTCGCTCTCGGGAGACGGCACTACGCTCATGACCATTTGGTTGGGCGACCGGGGTACTCAGGCGCACATCCTCTCGATGTGACGGGACACCAGTTCGGCTGTGGGTATGGTGTAGTCCTCCAGAGTGGGGGCGAAGGGGACAGGGGTGTCGAGCGCGCCTATGACCACGGGAGGGGACTCGAGGCACCAGAACGCCTCCTCGAGGATGCGACTGCTCACGGTGTTGCCCAAGCCCCCAGTCCACTGCGCTTCCTGCAGGACTACGAGGCGTCCGGTCCGTCGCACCGATTCGATGCAGGTCCGGGCGTCGAAGGGCAGTATGGTCCGAAGGTCGACCACTTCGACTTCGATCCCCTTCTTGGCCGCCTCGGAGGCCGCTTTCATCGCGACATGGACCATCGCACCCCAGGTGACGATGGTCAGGTCCTTGCCACCCCGGACGACGCGGGCCTCTCCCAATGAGTTCTCTCCAGCGGCAAGTCGCTGGTGGACTGACTCGGTGTCCACGAGCTGGTTGATCAACTCCCCCCAGCCGGTCAAGCCCCCCTTCAATCCATACAGCCCGAGGTGCTCGAGGAAGACGACCGGGTCAGCGAGTTCGTGAGACTCGATGAGCAGGTCGTAGGCGTCTTGCGGAGTGCTCGGGAAGACTATCACCAAGCCCGGGTCGTTGAGGAACCAAGACTCGATCATGTTTGCATGGAACGGCCCACTACGCGTCTTCCCACCGAGGGGTATCCGGACGGTGACCGGAACATTCGCACCCCAGCGCCAGCGCAGTTGGGCCGCGTTGTTGACGAGTGCGTTCATCGCCAGAGCAGCGAAGCCGCCGAATTGGATCTCTGCTACCGGGCGCATCCCGCCTAAGGCCGCGCCAATAGCGGAGTGGACGATGACGGACTCGGACAGTGGCATGTCGAGGAGTTTGTCCGAATGCCCCTTGGCAATCAGTGGAATAGTCATGCCGAAGGCACCGGCGACTTCCATGTCCTGCCCCATGAACACGACCTTGTCGCCGTGCTTCTCGGCGATCGAGACCATCCCTCTTTGGATGGCTCGACTGAAGGTCCAGGAGTTGGAGGCGTCAGAGAACTCTAGAGAGCTCTCACCCGGAGCCAGAGGCGAATCGACCACAGCCACCTCGCGCCCGAACCTCTCGTACTGCTCGGCGTGTCCGGTAGCGTCATGTAGGCTCGTCACGCCCTTTGTCACGGTGTGGCCCTCGGGCCACGGCATCTCCTCCATCTCCTCCCGGGAGGCATCCACCAACGCCTGCTCTAGAGCCTCCATCGACTCGATCTCCCTCTCGTCCGCACCGAGCTGGATCATCAGTTCCCGGTGGTTCGGGACTGGGTCCTTCTCCGCCCAGTAGGTGAGCAGCTCTCGGTCGACGTAGCCGGGCGGGTTCCCCGAGGCTGCACCGAGGTACAGGTCGTCATGGTGGTGCGCGTGCCCGCAGCCCCGCATCGTCTCGACGTGTATCAGGGTCGGCCCCCCTCCACCGGTCGCGAACTCCCTCGCGACGGCGGTGGAGGCGTAGAACAGCCCCGGGTCCGAGCCGTCCATCGTCCAGGCCGGCATCCCCATGGCATGCCCCTTGTCGCCGAAGGTCTCGACTCCGGACTGGCCGGTCACGAAGGTGTCTAGGGCGATCTGGTTGTTCTGGATCATGAAAGATATCGGTAGTCCGCGGGCTCCTGCGAGGTTCATCGCCTCCCAGAACTCGCCGCTGCTGCTGCAGCCCTCACCGACTGGCGCGAGGTGAAAACGGTCCACTCCGAGCCTAGACGCCGCGAGAGCAACTCCGGTGGTGGTGGCGCTCGCTATCGGCAGGGGAGCGGTCGGGGGCAGGATCCCCTTCTCCCAGTTGCCGATGTGCAGGTCCCTTCCGCCCGAGCCCTCCTGCCCGCCGTCCATGTACGAGCCGGACTTGCCTATCTGGGCGGCGAAGACCTCGGTCGCAGTCTGTCCCATGGCCAGTGCGAGTCCGACGTCCCGGATCATCGGGGCTACGATGTCGGCTCGAGCGCGTTCCTCCTCTGGGATATCGATGCCCCTTCGCATCGCGCCCGCGCACGCGACCACTCCCTCCTGCCAGGTCGAACGGAATCCCTTTCCTCCGAAGGTTCCGCCATCGGGCGTGGGCAGGCCGTTCGCGAAGAGGTCCTTGAGGTGCTCGTCTACTGCTCTCGTCCTAGTCATCATCCTCTGCCACTCCATGCGTTGCTCGAGGGTGATTGAAGCGTAGTGGGCGATTCGCCTCAAGCATAGTACGATGTCGAGCAATAGCCTCGCAGCACGCCGTTCCAGATGCAGTTCACCCGACCTTCTGGGTATGACCTCGGCATCTCCCAACGAGGATAGCGCAGGAGTCAGTAGACGCTCGTGCAGGGACTCTTCAAGGGCACTCACATAACGCTTCGAGAACTCGTGGAAAGCCTCTCCTCCGAATGACTCCGGAGCCCCTAGCTCGTCCCAACTTGAGGCTGCAGCGCCGAGGTGACCGTCATGTCTCTCGACGACGAATCTGAGCAGTTCGGCCCGGGCTGACGAGGAGCTCAGCGGGGTCGGGAAGTCGAGGGCGGAGCTAGGCTCCCAGCCCGCCCCCCATATCGTAGGCAGGTCGCTCTGGGAAGCAGTCCCGGAAGCATAAGAGCGGATCGAGTCCGCCCGCTCGACCCTTCGCTCTGACTCCTGGTCTCTGCGAAGGGCCTCATCCTTGAGCTCATCCAGGTCCAAGGTGGTATCACGCTCCCAGATCTGCACCGCCCGCTGCCTACCCTGTCCGCTCGAAGAACGGTCGAGGATCGCCCGGACCCGCTTGCCGCAGTGCTTGCACCTCCTGTCAATTCTCTCGATCGATTCTTTCGTCCTCCATGTCTGATGATGCTCACAGGAGGGGCATCTCCAGACTCCCTGCCGGGTAATCGCCATGGTATCCCGAAGGTCTGCTTATACAACAATTCTTCGACTCACTGCACCAGTTATCCCCACAAATAGTGAAAATACGTATACTCTAGGTATTCTCAAATCGAAAAAGATAGAAAATACCGCAAATAATAGTTAGTCTTAACTAATAGTCACCACAATTAGTATTTTGGGACGGAAGAGTCAACAGTATCCGACCACTCGTGAATCCCTCCGGAGAGGTTGTAGACGCGCTCCTCAGACCAGCCTGCCATGGCTACTAGGAAGCGCGCAACGGTAGCGGACCTGCCCCCCGTCCTGCAGTAGACGACCACGTCTCGGTCCTTGGGGACCTCGTCCGTACGCGAGGGGATCGACAGGTGTTGGATTCGCAGGGCCGTCCCGTTGAGGGAGACGATCATCTCCTCGTCCCTCCTCCTGACGTCGAGTAGGAACGGGGACCATCCGCCGTCTACGCGGGTGACGTACTCGGAGGGGCTGATCTCCCGCATGCCCCCCTGCATCTCCTCCATCGAACCCGGTCTGGCTGAGCATTCTATGGCCTCCTTGGAAATCTCGGTCACTGTCTGGCGGCTGGGGTCGTGGGAGAATGAGAGGGAGCGCATGCCCATGCTGAGCGCGTCGATTACCAGCAGCCTGCCGCTGAGTGGTTCGCCGACTCCGAGGATCACCTTGATTGCCTCGGTGGCTTGGATTGACCCGACTATCCCGGGCAGGACTCCGAGGACTCCCGCCTCAGCGCAGTTGGGAGCGAGTTCGGCCGGAGGGGCTTCTGGAAACAGGTCGCGGTAGTTGGGCCCTCCGTCGAGGTTGAATGTGGACACCTGCCCCTCGAACCTGTGTATGCTGCCGAATACCCACGGTTTGCCGAGGATTTCGCACGCATCGCCAATGAGGTACCTGGTGGAGAAGTTGTCAGAGCCGTCTATCACCAAGTCGTAGCTGCCTATGACGTCCAGGGCGTTGTCCACCTCCAGCCTGAACTCCAACGACTCTACTTCGACCTCCGGATTGAGGTCGGCGAGCCTGCGCTCAGCGGACGCCACCTTCGGCTCTCCCAGCTCCGCAGTTCCGTGAATCACCTGCCTCTGCAAGTTAGTGATGTCGACCGAATCGTCGTCTATGACGCCTATCCTGCCAACTCCCGCCGCTGCGAGGTACAGCAGGGCTGGCGAGCCGAGGCCGCCTGCTCCCACCACGAGGACCGAGGCCTCGCTGAGCAGCTTCTGCCCCTCGGGACCTACCTCTGGTAGCGTCAGATGACGCGCGTACCGCGCGCTCTCGCCAGCACTCTGCTCGTCGGACACGCTCCGCCGAGGGGGGCAATCCAACATGTGCGCTTCGGTCGCAAGCCTCGTCAGGGCACACCCGGCACGAACAGGCGAGCCGTCGCCACCAGCCAACCTATACGACCCCACACGCGCGTGAGCGTACTCGCGTTCTCAGGCTGTATATCCCGTCTGAGTATGAGGTTGAACAGTCGTCGGATGAAACTCTGATCGAGATGGGAGTCCGCTTTAGGAATGCCTCTGAACCACTGTTCGGCGTCAGTGAGGATGCAATACTCGTCTCTGAACAGCCACAGGACCTCGGTGGCCCCGTAGAGGATGAAGACACCCCACCACATCCACTCGTAGGGGCCCAGCCACGCAAAAGCGCAGAAGAATGTGACTGAGACGTGCAGGAGATAGAAGAAGTCGGCAAACCGGTTGCTGAGCCAACCCTTGTCAACTTCGGGCTCCAATCCGAGACCCCCTAATGCTGGCCTTCCAACCACTTCTCGGCATCCATGGCCGCTCGACAGCCCATGCCAGCAGCGGTGACCGCCTGTCTGTACCGTTTGTCGACTACGTCGCCCGCGGCGAACACACCAGGCACGCTCGTCATGGTGTGCTCGGTATGCAGGACGTATCCGGAGCCATCCATCTCCACCTCTCCTTCGAGGAAGCCCGTCATCGGCTTGTGCCCGATGGCGACGAAGGCACCAGTGCACGAGATCTCCTCCTCGGAGCCGTCTCTGGGGTCCTCCAGCACGGCTCCGGTCAGGCCGTTGTCATCGGAGAGCCAGCTCTTGACCCTTCTGTGCGTCTTGATGTCGATCTTGGGGTGAATGGCAGCGCGTTCGTACATGATCTTCGATGCCCGGAAACCCTCGCGTCGGTGGATTATGGTGACCTTGCTCGCGAATCTGGTGAGAAAAGTCGCCTCCTCCATCGCCGAGTCGCCGCCGCCGACCACGATGACCTCCTCGTCGCGGAAGAAAGCGCCATCGCAGGTCGCGCATGATGAGATCCCTCGTCCCCTGTGCTCTTCCTCGCCCTCGACGCCGAGCCAGATGGCCTCCGCGCCGGTGCAGATGATCACAGCCTCGGCGCGGAACTCCTCGCCCTCGACCCAGACCCTGAACGGGCGCTCGGAGAAATCTACCCTCTCGACGTTCTTGTCGTGGACCTCGAGGCCGAAGTGTTCGGCCTGCTCCCGCATGTGTACCATCATCTCCGGGCCGCCGACCCCCATCGGGTAGCCGGGGAAGTTCTCGACGTCCGTGGTCAGCATGAGCTGGCCGCCGGACATGTAGCCAGCGAACATCAGAGGCTCGAGCAGAGCGCGGGCGGCGTATAGGCCGGCAGTGTAGCCCGCAGGCCCGGAGCCGATGATTATCACATTGCGGACTTCACCGCCCATGGGCATCGGCAACGGTGGGACGTCCTTCAACCCTGCTCCGTGGTTATGGTACGAATCTGGGGCCGAGATGATGATGGCGCAAGGCATCGAAATCGAGGAATGACGGCACTCCTTGTTGCCGATAGGGTTTCATCGGAGTCGCCCGACGAACTCGCATGGCCTGGAGACCAGCACCGCCTCCAGCCGACGACGAAGAGGCGATCCGGGAGAACCTAGAGTCGTGGGACGCGATGGCTCACCTCCACGCGCAGGGCAGCGGTGCCGAGTTCTACCGCATCGAGCAGTGGCTCGCCGGCGAGTCCAAGCTATCGCCCTGGGAGATCGAGGAGATCGGCCGAGTCGGGGGAAAGTCGCTGCTCCACATGCAGTGCCACATCGGCACTGACACGCTCTCCTGGGCGCGCGAGGGCGCGAGGGTGACCGGCCTCGACTTCTCGCCGAACGCAATCGCCGAGGCCGAGAGGTTCGCCAGGATCCTCAGAATCGACGACGCGAGGTTCGTCGTCAGCAGGGTCAGGGATGCTGTCGAGGCGCTGAACGGCGAGCAGTTCGACATCCTCTACACGGGCCGAGGAGCCTTGTGCTGGTTGCCGGACCTAGGCGAGTGGGCCCGAGTGTGCTCCGCTCTGCTCAAGCAGGGTGGTGTTCTGTATCTGGAGGAGAGCACCCCGATGGTCAACATCCTCGATGTGGAGGAGGGGCCTGACGGCCCTCGGCTGGTTCCGAAGTACGATCTCTTCAACGAGGGTCCGATTTCAGAGGTCGGCGAGGGCAGCTACGCTACCGCGGAGGCTGACATAGAGCGCACCACGCACTGCTGGGAGTACAGGTACGATACGATCATCAACGCGCTTCTCGAGAACGGCTTCCGCATAGATTTCCTCAACGAGCGCGACGAGCACTTCTTCGCACCTTGGCCTGACCTGTTCGAGCCGACGCGCCCGAACCACTGGCGACTCAAGGAAGGGCACGTGCCGATTCCTCTGTCATTCACCCTCAAGGCGACGCGCCTGTGATCACTCTACCATGGCCGCGACCGCGCCGACAGCAGCGCGGGCATGCGGTTCCAACCGCGCCACGATGTGCTCTGGCTCGGCGCCAGGACCGATTATCCCGAGCCCGATGGGCTTATTGTGTGCAATCTGCAACTCGATGATCGCCCTCGTCACGGACTGTCCCATGACCAGACCGTGATCGGTCTGGCCCCGCTCGATGATGCCGAGCGCGACAGCGCCATCGATGTCCTCTCGCTGGAGCATCCTCTCCAGTGCTAGAGGAGCCTCCATCGAGCCGGGAACCCAGACCACATCAGCGACCTCCCAGTTCTTCGATGCGGCCTCGTCGCGGGCGTACTCCAGCATACTCTCGACGTGCTCGCGGTGGAAGGCTCCGCAGACGATGCCGAGGTTCACTGGCGTGCCTCCATCATCCGTGAGATGGTCTCGACCACAGCTTGGGTCATTGGGTCGACCTCGATGTTTACAAGGCTGCTCTCAGACTTGCTGCCGATGGTCGTCCTCTCGAGGGTCTCGGGAATCAGGTGGACGTCGAACGACTCGGCCCTGACCCGGCCGACGGTGAGGCTGATACCGTCGACGGCGATGTAGCCCTTCTCCATGACAAACGGCCTGATGTCCGACGAGACGGAGATCTCCATGTCGACGCCCTCGCCGACCTCGCTACGGCCGAGCACCTCCGCTGTGGCCATTACATGCCCGGACAGGACGTGCCCTCCCAGCTCATCGCCCATGCGCAGGGCGCGCTCGAGGTTCACCGCATCACCGACACACAGGCCCCCGAGAGTCGAGCGCTCCAGCGTCTCGGGAATCGCATCGAAGTCGACGACGCTCCCTTCCATTCCGGATACAGTCAGGCAGACGCCATCGACGGATACGCTCGCACCCATCCCGAGCTCATCGCTCAGACCACTCATCTCAATGGAGAACCGACGCACTGTGCCGCCATCCGAGATCGAAGTCACCTCTCCGGTGCCCTGTACGATACCGGTGAACATCTCAATCCTCCTCGTAGGGGCCGTCTTCGGTCCCGGTCCAGAGGTCAAGGATCTTTGAGATGATCTTGCGAGTCCCGTCCAAGTCGTCCGAGAGCCCTTCTACCCTTACGACCTCGATGTGGCCATGGCCCTGTCTCTCCAGACCTGCCCGGACGGCTTCGATCGAGTGCTTCTGGTCGTAGCCCAGAGCGATTTTGTCGGGCTTGACGACATCGAGGATGTCGAAGATCGGGACTGAAGGGGGGTTACCCACGATGGCCTCGTCCACCGGCTTCAGCCCGGCAACCATCCTGCGTCGCAACTCCTGGCCCGTTATGGGCTCGTGCTTCTGATTGCGGACCGTGTCATCGTGAGCAACCACGACGACCAGTTCGTCGCCCAGCGACTTGGCCTGCTCGAGGTAGTGCAGGTGCCCGGCGTGAAGGAGATCGAAAATGCCGACGGCCATCACGCGCACCATGCTCTCACACCCCCGAAACGCAGACCTGCCTCAATCCTTCGCCTCATTCGTCTATCCCAAGCGCCTCGAGTATGTCTGCCCCGGTGATCATCGGTATGCCACGCTTGCGGGCGTATTCGCGGGCATCCTCGACAGCCAGAGCGCCGTCGCCGTCCGGCTGCAGCATTTCGGCGCCGATGGTGCACGGCGAGTGCCCGGAGAGCCGCGCTATCGAGACGGCCAGCTCGGTGTGCCCCTGTCGCGTCCTGAGCCCCTGCCGGGACTCTCGGCACACTGGGATGTGCCCGGGGGTGCGAAACTCGGCGCCGAGTGCGGCTCGCGCAGCCTCACCGTCCGCCCCACTGGCGAGCAGTTCACCGGTCAGTTCGCCGAATCTGCGGGTGGTCAGGGCGCGGTCGCGGTCGGTGATTCCGGTGTACGTGTCCCTGTGGTTCAGTGAGACTGTGAATGCAGAGCGCGTGTCGTACTGCAGGTCGTTGGTCACGAGATCGGCGAGCACCGGGTTCTCCTTGACCAGCGCAGGGTGCGAATGGATGTCCTGCAGCCATGGCAGCCCGAAGAGCTCGCCGATCTCGTTTCCGATAGCGAGGAACAGCAGGCCGCCGCAGTCTTTGCGCAGAGTCCGCATGACCTCCGGCGTCGCGGCGTCCGCGGGCCACAGCAGGTCGGTCTCCCGCTCCCTGAAGGCTGAGTCGAACACCATGACTGGCTCACCGGCGACGAATGCGGCGATGGCTCGATCCACACCGGAGGCCATGTAGGGCGGAGGGGCCTTACCTACCCGTTATTTTCGGTCGCAGACCGAATCCTTCTCATGGGTCGGAGATTTGCTGTGTTCGATGGCGGAACGCGTGGAAGTGGTGGTTCCCGTACGCGTCGACCTCGCAGGAGGCTGGACCGACGTCCAGCCGTACAGCGGCGATTTCGGGGGCGAGGTCGTCAACTTCGCCATCAATCGATACATCCGGAGCATCATGGAGAAGGACGCGGACGGGCGGATACGGGTCGAGTACAGCAGCGACATGCCGACGGGATCGGGCCTCGGGACGAGCGGGGCGATGAACGTCGGACTGATTGCGACCATCGCCGGTGGCGACAAGAGCCCTGAGGACATCGCCGAGCTCGCCTTCCAGTTCGAGGCCCTGCTCGAGAACCGCGGCGGCAGGCAGGACCAGTGGGCCGCCGCACATGGTGGATTCAACCACCTGCTCTTCCTCGGCGACGAGGTCGAGGAGATGCCGTTCGAGCCGATGCGCTCGGCGAGGAACTGGCTGCGCAAGCACTTCGTCATCGCCTATACGGGAATCGAGCACACCTCAGGAGACATGCACTCCGGGGTCTGGGAGCGCTACGATCAGGGCGACGAGTCGGTGATCGGCGGCCTGCATCTCATCAGAGGGGCCGCACGAACCATGGCCGAGGGGCTTCAACGCGATCGGCGCGAACTCGTGGTCCATGCCCTCAATGAGGTCTGCAAGGGAGTCGACATGCTGGATCCGGCGATCCACGACCCGTTTCGAGGCGTGATTGACCCCCTTCTGGAGGCGGGCTCGGCGGTGGCTTGGAAGGCTTTGGGCGCAGGCGGCGGTGGCTCAGTGGGCCTGCTATGCTCCCCGACGGGCGTCAGTACAGCGGTTTCCGCGGTCGAGGAGGCCGGCTGGGAAGTCATCGAGTGGGACTACGACAATCAGGGAATGAAGGTCAGTTGACGACTGATGACGACCTAAGTCTCAAACACCACCCCACTTTCGTCCTGCCCATGGCAGGACGGCGTGCAGCGTTGGCCTCAGCAGTCGTCCTGCTGTTCCTGCTGCCACTCGCCTCATCGACCATAATGGCCGAGGACGGGCGCGGCGGATTCGACGCAGACGGCAACTGGAGTGCCTCGGTGGAATCCGACATCCATGCCTACTGGTGGCTCTACTGGAGCCGCGACAAGGACGCCAACCAACTGGATGACAGGCTCGAGTGGCTGCTCGAGCAGCCGGCTGACGTCCAGCAGGACTGGTGGCGCCGAGCACCGGCCGGGAGCGCCAGGGTGTTCGTCGACTACGACCACCATCCTACCGACGCCGACGTCAGGGTCCTCGAGCGGCTTGGCGCCGAGGTCACGTTCCGGGCCAAGTACCTCGACCTGTTCGCTGCCACGGTCCCCTTCGCAGCGCTCCTCGACCCCAAAGGCGTCCGCGCCCTTCCCGGGGTCGTGATGGTCGAGGACCTCGGCCTGGCCGAGCCGAACATGCACGAAGCCGTCCCGACCCTAGGGGTCGACCAGGTCTGGACCGAACTCGGCCTCGATGGCACCGGCTCGGTGATCGCGATCCTAGACACCGGGATTCGCGGTGACCATGAGGGCCTCAACGACATGGACGACGACCCGTTCACCTGCCTCGATGACCCACCTGATCCACTAGACCCCAACCCCGACCCAATACCAGCCGACTGTGACCCGAAGATCATCGCCTTCTTCGACGCCGTGATAACCGACGCGGAGCAAGATCCGGCTGAGTCCTACGACTCCAGTGACCATGGCAGCCATGTTGCCGGCATCGCTGCTGGAACGGGAGGAGGTCAGACCGACCCCAGCACCGGGCTACGCTACATCGGAGCAGCACCGGGAGCATTCCTGATCAACATCCTGTCGTGCTGCGACGGCGACATCGAGGACATCATGCAGGGTGCCCAGTGGGCTATCGACAACAAGGATCGTCAGTGGGATGGTGGTCATGGCATCGACATCCTCACCTCCTCGCTCGGCGAGCAGCAGTTCGAGATCCACGTCGACAACGACGGCAACTCTGCCTGGAGCCGCCAGATGGACATGGTGGTCGAGGCCGGCATCATCACCACGCTGTCCGCGGGCAACGAGTTCGGCGGTGCCACCCTCGCAGGCTGCAACACCATCGACAGCCCGGGCGACGCCCGACTGCCCGTTACGGTGGCTAGCCTGGACAAGGACCTCAGCCTCGCCATTTACAGCAGCAGGGGCTACACCTCCGATTTGCGAGTGAAGCCAGATGTCGCCACGATAGGCTCGAACATCATGGCCCCCGATGCAGCCACTAAGGACGGCTACACCAGCAAGTCCGGCACCAGCATGGCCACACCGCTGATGGCAGGAATAGCCGCGCTGATGATGCAGGCCAATCCGGACATGACCCCGACCGAGTTCAAGGACATCATCGGGGCCCACTCGATAGAGCGGGAGATCGCATTGCTGGACGACCCCGGATTCAACGACTGCAGCCTGCTCGAATCTCGACCTGACAACGAGTTCGGTTACGGTCAGGCCGACCCGGTGGCCTTCGTCGAGGCGGCTGGCAGCATAGACCGCTCGCTAAACGTCTCGATGGACGTCGTCACGCTGCAGGAGATCGGCAACGAGAGCTACATCGCCGGGACTGCATCAGGTGCCGCACCCGGAACCGGCCTCGTTGAGGTAAAGGTTGGAGGGGGGGAGTGGCAGGGGGCTGCCGACCTGTCCAAGAACGGGGACTGGGCAAGTTGGCGCATCAAGCTCGACCCGCACGAGCAGTCGGGCAACACCACCATCTACGCCAGGCTGGTCATGTCCGATGACAGCATCTCCCCGGTAGATGCCCGCAGGGTCATCCTCATCGATGAGATGTCGGCCGTTGGCGCCGCAGTCGGCTTGGTTTCTATTGGCTCCTACGTCTTCTTCATTCCATTCGTGATGATCTTGGCCTTGCTTGGTTACATCATGATCAATGAGCGCTGGGACCGGAAGTTCCTCTCCGCCCTCTCATCCTCAGACGGCGAAGACGGAGAGTTCGACATCAGGGCCTACAGCCCGGCACGCATCCCGGAAGTTCTCAGAGCAGGCCGGCGATCATGGAAAGAAGGCAATTCGCTCACAGAGAGCACGATGAGGCGCTTCGTCTCTCTGTGCGTGCTGTACGTCGCCCAGGGACTGCCGTCCGGGTTCACCTACGTGGCCTTCGTCGCCTACCTCGTCGACAACGGGGCCTCGCCCGAGCAGATCGCCATACTGTTCGCGACTATCGCCCTGCCTTGGACGTTCAAGTTCATCTGGGGCCCCATGATTGACCTAATTCGATTCCCAGCATACGGAATCAGGCGCCCGTGGATCCTATTCGCCCAGACCGGGATGGTGGTCTCCCTATCCACCCTGCTCTTCGTGCCCGACCTCAACGCCTCAATCGGACTCGTTACCATACTGCTGTTCGTCCACAACCTGTTCTCGTCCTTGCAGGACGTCAGCGTAGACGCTCTCGCCGTCGATGTGCTAGAGCCCCACGAGGTCGCCAAGGCGAACGGCTTCATGTTCGCCGCCAAGCGCGGCGGCATCATATTCGGAGGGGCGGTCCTCGGGATGCTGGTCGTCCCCTTCGGCATCAAGTCAGCGATCATGGTCCAACTGCCTGTGCTGCTTCTCATCATGTTGATGCCGCTGTTCCTGCGCGAGAGGCCCGGGGACAGGCTGTTCCCTTGGAGCAAGCCAGAGGAAGGCCAGGAGGACCTCTGGTGGACCCAGGAGGAGGAGTCGGAGGAAGATCCAGAGGCCGAGATCGCACTGCCTTGGGATGGGGACGAGGACCCCCGTTTCAACAGGGCGAGATGGGTAGCCACCAACCTGTATCGGGACAATGTCAGCCTCCCCGCGGCACTGCTTTGGGTGAGCATAGTGGCCCTGCTCATCGGCGGTGCGTTCGCTATCCTCCACCTAGTTTCGACCAACGCGACGTACGGCGCAATCGGAGGCCCGTTCCTCCTGTTCACTAAGGTCAGTTTCGCCCTGACCGCCCTACTCCTCATCGCAGAGTGGCTCGGTGTATCCCTACCGGATGTCCCCAATCCGTTCTTCTTCATGTCGAGATCGTCGAAGAGGAACGTCTCCAGTACCGCCTACTACATCGTCCAGGGTTTCTCCACCCGCTCTTCCTTCCTGCTCATCTTCCTGTGCCTGCTGGCCGAACTATACCTCTTCACCGACCCGATAGTGGTTGACATCTTCATCAACGAGGCCAGCTGGTCGCAGACGAAGTACAACGTCACCATGGGTGGCATCGTCATCGCCTTCATGATGCTCGGACAGATCATCGGAGGCATAATCGGGGACAAGTTTGGCGTCAGGGAGGTCGCTATGGTCGGCTTCACATTCCTAGCCTTGGCAAACGCCGGAATGGCGCTTCTCTCGGACTACTGGACGAATACTGCGGTGATGACCACGTACCTTTGCGCCCGCTCCATCGTCAACGGCATCGCTTGGATCTGCATCATAGCTGTCGCGATGAGGCTGACCTTCAGCAAGGCCGGCGGGACCCAGTTCACCGCCTACATGTCGATGTTCAACCTCTCGGCGGTGTTCGCCTACCTGTTCGCAGGCGAGATGATACAGAGGTTCGACTACACCACCTCGCTGTACATAGGAGCAGCGCTAACCCTGTTCACGGTGATACTGCTATGGTTCATCGATCCCGATGAGGTCGACAGGGTCCTCGAGGGCCGCTTCGGTGATGGCGAGGACGAGTTCGATGGCGACTTCGGAGAGCGGCCGGAGGCATGGTACGAGGAGGACGAGGCCGTTGTCACGAGTACGTGAGTACCTTGAGTCCGCAGATACGGACTTCCTGTTCTTCAGTCAGACTGTCTGCCCGTACTGCACTCTCGCTACGAGGACGCTGGAGGCGCACGGCCTCAGTTACACGGAGGTCAACCTCGATCGTCACGAGGGTCTGAGGGAGGCCGTAGTCGCTGAGACCAAGCACCGCACGGTTCCGATCTTGTTCGACCTCAGGGGCGAGGAGCCCGTGTTCGTCGGTGGCTCGGACCACCTGCTCGATTACCTCTAGAGGCTCCAAGAACTGGTTATCCCGCCTGCTATCATGAGCCGCAGGTACGTGTTTCCGGTGAAAGTCAGAGTCAGCGTGTACTCCTCACTGGGGTAGGGGATGGTGCCGAGAGTGCCGCTCTCGCTGGCGCCCGGTCCCCAGATCCTCTCGAGGGCGGAGAGCGAGGCATGGTCCCGCAGTGTCAGGGTGATGCTGGAGGAGCCCCCGCCGCACTCGGCGTCGAGGAAGTAGATCATCTCGTCCCACTCGCCGTCTGAGGGATGGTCACCGACGAAGAAGGTGTCACGGATCTCGATATCCGGCCCGGTGTCCTCCCACTCGTCAGAGTACAGGTCGCCGCCGCGGACGAAGTAGACGTCGCCAGTATGCCCTTCGCCGCTGTCGGCGAGCATCATCCGCATCTGCTCGACACCGGAGGCGTCGGTCCAGAAGAAGGCCGAGAAGAAGCCGACGTCCCCGTCGTAGACGTATTCGAGTTGGGAGCCGTCATCCGCGAAAGCGCCGATGGTCACCGAGTTCCCGGAGACGCCCCTGACACTGGAGCTCCATTCGGTGGAGAACAGCGTGAATTCCCATGTCTTGTCCTCATCCAATGGGAAGTCCATCACAGTCCGGGCAACGCCGTTCTCGTACGCGCTCAGGTCCTCATGGGTCATCCTGCCGAGGAACGGGTTGTGATTCAGCACCGCGTGCCTGCGAGCCTCGCTCAGACTCGAGATGGCAAGCATGTAGGAGGAGTTGTCCTCCTCGCTGACGGAGGCGACGACCAGTCGGGCCGTGTCGTCGGTGTAGTCTGGAGTCGAGAAGGTGTACAGCCACCAATCGCCGACCTCCCAAACTGGGACTTCGACGGAATCAGAGCCCCCGACGATACCGCTGATGCTCGTGCAGCCGGATAGCGCGGTGGCCATCAGCAGGACCGACAGGGCCATACTCAGCGCCGCGCGCATGAGTAAGCCGTCCCTGCCGTCAGTCATGAGACTGACGCAGACAGGTATGGCGCTCTCAGAGCATTCCTGTGAGGGTCAGCCCTGGGGCTATCACGACCGCGACGATCGACATCAGCTTGATCAGGATGTTCAGCGAAGGCCCGCTGGTGTCCTTGAACGGGTCGCCGATAGTGTCGCCGATGATCGCCGCATCGTGAGAAGCATCGCCCTTCGCGGCACCCTCGATGCGACCCTGTTCGATGGCCTTCTTCGCGTTGTCCCAAGCGCCGCCGGCGTTGGCCATGAAGAGCGCCATCAGTACACCGGTCACGAGGGCCCCAGCCAGAAGCCCGCCTAGGGCTGCTGCGCCTAGTACTGTTCCGACGATTACAGGAGCAGCAATCGCTGTCAGTCCCGGGGCCACCATCTCGCGGAGCGCGGCCTGGGTCGAGATCTCGACGCACCGGGCGCTGTCCGGTTTGACGCCCTCTCTGCCCTCCAGCAGGCCGTCGATCTCGCGGAACTGGCGACGAATCTCGTTGACCATCTCACCGGCTGCCTTTCCGACGCTGGTCATCGTCATCGCTGCGATGACGAACGGCAGCGAGCCACCGATCAGTAGCCCGATTACAACTATCGGCTCGGTCAGGCTGAGGTCAGCGGCCGTGAGGCCGCTCGAGGTCTTGAAGGCGGCGAACAGGGCCAGAGCGGTCAGAGCGGCCGAGCCGATTGCGAATCCCTTGCCGATGGCGGCAGTGGTGTTGCCGATGCTGTCGAGTCCGTCGGTGATTTCGCGGACGTCCGAGCCGAGCTTGCTCATCTCCGAGATCCCTCCGGCGTTGTCTGCCACGGGCCCGTAGGCGTCTACAGTCATCGTGACGCCGACGGTCGCGAGCATGCCCATGGCGGCCATTGCGATTCCATAGAGGCCGGGATCGCCGCCACCCATGTAGTGGTTGGCGCCGAAGATGCCGAGGGAGATGAGGAGGATGGGGATGAAGGTCGACTGCATCCCGACCGAGAGGCCGGCTATGGCGTTGGTAGCAGGACCGGTCTTGGACATCTCGGCGATGTGCGGGATTGCCCTGGTCGAGACACCGAGGACGTCCTCGATTCCCGTGTAGTACTCGGTCACGAGTCCAATCAGGATACCGACTATGCTGCCGATAATCACGGCAATCATCGGGTCAGTGCCGGTCTCTAGCCCGATTTCACCGATTCCGAACCAGCCAGCGACCCAGAACAGTCCAGCGCCGATGAAGGTGGTGTTTCGTAGGGCCGCAGCGGCATCGCCGCCCTTCATCAGCTCCATGCTGAAGATGCCGATGATGCTCGCAGCGTACCCGACGAAGCCGAGGAAGATCGGCAGGAGGACGTAGTGCTCGTGCATGCCCGAGGCCTGCGCGATGATCATAGCGGCGATGATCGAGCCGACGAAGGACTCGAAGATGTCAGCGCCCATTCCTGCGACGTCACCGACGTTGTCACCGACGTTGTCGGCGATGACACCGGGGTTGCGGGGATCATCCTCAGGGATTCCAACCTCGACCTTGCCAACTAGGTCGGCACCGACGTCGGCCGCCTTGGTGAAGATACCCCCGCCCACGCGCGCGAACAGCGCGATGGACGAAGCCCCCATCCCGAAGCCAGCGACGTTCTGGATGGCGTCTCCGGTGCCCAGCCACATCGCCATCACGGAGATTCCTAGCAGTCCGAGGCCACCGACGGACAGGCCCATCACAGCCCCACCGTTGTAGGCCACGGCCAGCGCGGCAGGCTGCCCGCCTTCGGCTGCGGCCATCGCGGTGCGCCCATTGGCGCTGGTAGCCGCGCGCATACCGCTGAATCCAGCGGCAACGCTGGCCGCGGCGCCAGCGAGGAACGCGACAGCGGTCTCCGGCTCGGTGCTCGGGTTGGCGTAAAGCGCCGCAGCCACAATTGCGATGAAGATGGCTAGGTACCTGTATTCGGCCCTCAGGAAGGTCATAGCTCCGTCCTGAATCTGCTGAGTGATGTCTGCGACGATCGGATTGCTGATTTCGGTCTTGTTGATTTTCTTGTACAGCACGAATGCAATCAGCAGTCCGACTAATGCTGTGCCCACTCCAATCTCCTGGATGTTCTCAATCACACTACTCACCTGTCGCCCCGTCGACCAAAGGCCCGCTTATAATCCAAATCCAATGGCCCCGCCCCTACGGGGCGGACCGCTTTCAGTTTTCGAGCACGACCGAGGCGAATGAAGCGAGGATGCCGGCTCCGTCGTGCTCGCGCTGGAACGAGTCCATCTCCTCTTCGGTGATGTGCCCCCACTCGAAGGCGCGCTCGACGCGAGTCTTCGCAGCCTCTGGGTGGAATTGCACTCCCCACGACGGCAGGGCGTTGCCCCCCCCGTCGTAAACGCGCACGGCGGTGACTGGATTGTGCTCGGTGCTACCGAGCAGGGTGCAGCAGTCGGGAACTGTGACCACGTGGTCCTTGTGGGTGAACAGGACTACGGGCGAGTCGTCAGCGCCAGTGCGCCTGGCTTGGAAGAGACGGTCGCTTCTGCCCTCGGCTGTCAAATCGAGGTCCCAGACCCCGTTCGACAGGGAGTCGGCTCGGGTGATGGTCGCACCGAGCGCCTTGCACAGCAGTTGGTGGCCGAAGCAGATCCCTAGCGTGGGCGTGCCAGAGCTCACCGAGGCTCGCATGAGGGCGGCGCAGCCCTCCATCCAGTCCTCCCATATCGAGACGTTGCGGCGAGAGCCGCCGCAGTAGAGCGCATCGACGCCTAGCCCGTTGAACCACTGTGCAGTCAACTCATCGTCACCGTGCAGTGGCATCGCGATGCGGCGGAACGTCACCGGATTGCCCCCCATCTGCAGCTCGCACTCCTGCCAGAAGCCGAAATCGTCGTCCCAGTGCGGAACGTCGTCCTCGGTCAGAAGCGTCTCCCCTTCGGACTGAGCCCGCTCCCCCGCTTCGTGCGATTGCATCTGCGGAGTGAGGAGCAGAACCTCGACGCTCCCGCTGTCCGCGAGTGGCCGTACCATCTCCTGATTGCCGCCGTGTCCGAACTCGGAGAGCTCGACCAGCAGGTCAAGCAGCACCACCCGCGTGTGCGCGCCCATGGCCTCCGTAGCGGCAATTGGTTGAAAGCCCCCCGCATGGACTGGACCGCCGGAGGAGGGTACCGGATGGTCGACAAGCAGACGATTCTCGACTCTGTGGGCCCCGTTCAGGCGGTCCTCGACGCCCATGACGGCGTCGTCAACGTGATGGATACCACTGATGGGGTGATCATGATCTCTCTAGAGGGAGGTTGCACCGGGTGCAGCGCCACCCCGATGACCGCGATGCAGATCTACTACTCTCTGATGAAACTCCACGATGTCAACGACGTCGTCTTCGTCAATGGCGAGTTGCCCGCGTACATGCGCGCCTTCATCGATGACAAGATCGCGAACGACTAGTCCTTAGGCTTCTTCTCTTGGCGAATCTTCGCGATATTGTGCGGATTGGTCTCTCCCCGGATGTCCTTTCCCTTGATGTTCAGCATCCCTGCCAAGGCCACGATGACGGCTACGACCGCTAGGGGACGTGCCACGTTCCTCGAGCCCCAGAGCTCGCCTCCCATATGGTGGAGGGCGAACAGTAGGATTGCGGAGATTATGCAGAGCGCGGCTATGACCCGCTGTGCAAGCAGCTCTGCAGCCTCGGTCCGGGAGAAGGTCCCTATCGACATCCAGAGCAGCACTGCCAGACTGCAAAGACTCACCGAGACCGTCTCCGCTAAGCCGACTGGGTCCATGCCCCTTCGTAAGCGAACCCGCTTGAGTAAGTTGGGGAGGAGGCCTCGGCCCCCGAGGGACAGAATCAAGGCGGGTGACCACTGGTTGGAGCCGTGGTCAAGGTATCCGGCTGGAGTCTGCCTAAGGCGAGGTCAGAGGGCCCACCGTTCATCACCAAGTCGCAGATAGTGGCCGTTCTCGAGCAGGTCGGCGTCCTGCTGGAGCTCGACGGGGCCAACCGCTTCCGCGTCATCGCCTACCAGAACGCCAGCCGCGCCCTTGCCTCGCTCGAGGAGGACCTGCTCACCGTGGTTCAGGAGGAGAGGATCACCGACGTCAAAGGAATCGGCAAGGGCCTGGGTGGACTGATTACGAGAGCCGTGCTCGAGGGAACATGGGGAGATTTGACGAGTCTGTACGAGCGCATCCCACCTGGCCTCATGGAGATAATAGGAATCCCCGGGCTCGGCCCTAAGCGAGCCCGCATCCTGCACGAGGAGCTGGGTGTCGACTCAGTCGAGTCGCTGAAGGCGGCCTGTGAGATGGGCCACATCGCCCCGCTGTCCGGGTTCGGCGAGAAGAGCCAGCAGAAGTATCTCGAGGGAATCGAGTTACTACGCCGCTATCAGGGGCGCAGCAGGATGGATGTGGGACTGCTCTACGGCCAAGCGTTCGAGGAGCGCATCTCTGCCATACCCGGTGTAATCAGGGCCGAGTTGGCCGGCAGCACCCGCAGACGCAGGGAGACCATCGGCGACCTCGACATCGTCGTCGGGGCCGAGACGGATGACCATGACTCGGTCATCGAGGCGATTCTGGCCTTCCCAGGCATAGCCGAGGTCAAGGGCCACGGCGAGTCGAAAATCAGCCTCATCCTAGAGGCCGACATGCTGGGGGGAGCTGTTGGAGGCGGCAGCGTCGATGTCCAACTGGCTGAGACTTTGAAGGAGCGCAGTAGTGATGCGACAATCGACGCCCAGGTGAGGATCGTCGCCCCCGCCACCTTCCCGTTCACCCTCGCGTACTTCACCGGCTCGAAGGAGCACAACATTCGGATGAGGCAGATTGCCATCGACCGCGGACTGCGTCTCAATGAGTTCGGTCTCTTCCCCGAGGAGGCCGCTGGCGACAGCACCGGTATGGAGGCTGCCAAGCACACTCTCGAGTGTGCCGACGAGTCGGATATCTACCGCCATCTCGGAATGGCTTGGGTCCCGCCCGAGATGCGTGAGGACATGGGCGAGATAGAGGCAGCCAGCACTGGAGGCGCTGGCCTGCCGGGGCTAATCGAGCCAGACGACATCAGGGGCGCACTCCACAATCACACAGTGGCATCAGACGGCACGGCGACACTGGAGGAGATGGCAGCCGCCGCGATGAACCTAGGCTGGGAGTACCTCGGAATAGCCGACCATTCCGAGGTCCTGAACATCGGAGGCCGGCAGATAGGAGTACCCGGCGCCGAGGTGGCAGCTCAGTCGGATGCAATCCGCACCCTGAACGAGCAGTGGCGCGACGAGGGCACCGACTTCCGGCTGCTGCACGGCAGCGAGTGCGATATTCTCGTCGATGGCAGCCTAGACTACACCGACGAGGTCCGCCGGTCCCTGACCCACGTGGTCGGCAGCGTCCACGCGCTGGGAAGCTGGCGCAGCCGGGACGAGATAGCCAACACCGAGGCGCTAATCAAGGCTGTAGAGAACCCGACGTTCACCATCCTCGGTCACCCGACGGGACGCATCCTGCAGGGCAGGGAGGGCTTCCCCGTCGATATGCACGCCGTACTCCGCAGGATGGGCGAGCTAAACGCCGAGGGCGAGCTGAAGGCTGTCGAGATCAACGCCTCGCCCTACCGGCTCGACCTCGACTGGAGGTTGTGCAAGTACGCTAAGGAGCAGGGGGTTCCCGTATGCATCAACCCAGACGCCCACGACACCGACGGGCTGCGGGACGTGTGGTTCGGCGTGCAGATCGCCCGCAAGGGCTGGCTGGGGGCCGCAGACGTGCTCAACACCCGCAGCGGAGCCGAGATCGAACGGCTGTTCGGCCTGTGACGAACCTTCATCAGATGAGTAGGGGAGGATGGTGCATGCGACTGATGCGCGCCACCATCTTCGCCGCGGTCGCAGTCATCCCCAGCATCCTGATCGCTCTCGCAGCCTACTTGCTCTTGGGCGGCCCCTCCCAATCCTCCGAGTGGGAGACCTGGATGTACGGCCCGTGCTACGGGATCCCGGGACTTTGCATCGCCGCCGCCTTCACGCTGGGCCTCAGAGAGGATCAGGAGGGATAGCGATGCGCCGGGCTGAAAAGGCGCATAGGGCCGGCCAGATACTCGACGATCTCTACCCCGAGCAGCCCATTCCGCTCGATCACATCGACCCCTATACGCTGCTGGTCGCGGTGATGCTGTCAGCGCGGACCACTGACAAGAAGGTCAACGAGGTCACTCCGGCTCTGTTCGCCGCTGCAGACACGCCTGAGCGGATGGCCGAACTCGAGGTCGGCGAGATCCATGGTATCATCCGCGAAATCGGCCTAGCTCCTACCAAGGCGAGGAACCTCCGCCGGATGGCAGAGCAGATTGTCGCGGACGGCGGCGGCGTGCGCCCGGACTGGGAGTTCCTCGAGTCACTAGCCGGCGTCGGCCACAAGACCGCCGGCGTGCTGATGGCTCAGGCCTTCGGGGTGCCCGCCTTCCCCGTCGACACGCACATCCACCGGCTGGCCACGCGCTGGGGCCTGTCCGACGGGCGCAACGTGGTCCAGACCGAGCGCGACCTGAAGACGGTGTTCCCCGCGGACACTTGGGTTCGCCGTCACCTGCAAATCATCTACTTCGGCAGGGAGCACTGCCCGGCCCTGCGCCACGACCTCACCGAGTGCCCGATATGCTCGTGGGCGGCTACGAAGAAGCGCATCCGCGAGGAGATGGGCGTCTGAGTCCTCAGCCGTCGGTTTTTATCCACGAGCGGATTCGCAGAGCCATGGCGAACCCTGTGGAGTTGGGGGCGGGCGATGAGGCGCCCGACTTCGAGGCCACGGTGACTGACGGCACCGTGATCCGACTCTCCGAGATGCTGGCTTCAGGCCAAGGCGTGATACTCTACTTCTACCCGCGCGACAACACCTCCGGCTGCACCGTCCAAGCCTGCGACTTCCGCGACAGCTTCGGGCGGTTCAGCAACTCCGGGTGGAGGGTCATCGGGGTCTCCACCGACTCCGCGAAGAGTCATCAGGGGTTCATCGACAAGCACGATCTCCCCTTCGAGTTGATTGTGGACGAGGACGCCTCGCTGCACGAGGCCTACGGCACTTGGAGGGAGAAGAGCATGTATGGCAATACATACATGGGAACCCTGCGCTCGACCTTCGCGGTCGCCTCCGATGGGGCTCTACGTTGGGTTGGCTACAAGGTCAGCCCCAAAGGCCACGTGGAGCAGCTGTTGTCCGACTTGGGGGTGTGGTGAGAGGATGGACGTAGACGAGCGCCGCAGACTGATCGAGTTGTTCCTGCGGCGCTGCGTGACGTATGCCGACGCCTCCATCGAGCGCAAGAGGAAGCGCGGCGAGGACGACGAGATCATCGCCGAGTGGCTCGCATACCGGGACTTCACCGAGCACACCGCCTCCGAGGTTGCCTCTGGCGTTCTGGACACATGGCTGGAAGACGGCCCCATACCGGACGAGGACAACTCTCAGAATTCGGACTCTGGTAATTGACTCCAGATGGCCATGCCGAGTTTGTGCCTGACCGTGTCGACCCTCATCCGGGCTCCGGGCACCATGAGCAGCGTGTCCGACTCGTTCAGCGAGAATACCGGGAGCCCGATTCTCTCGCCCATGTCCCGGACACGCTTCTTGCAGACGTCCTGCTGACTCGGCATGTGAGTGAGCGAGCCCAAGTCGACTAGTAGCATGTCGCCCTCGGCAAGGTTCTGCTCGACTCCGTGCAAGGGGAGCCGGTGTAGGTCGTCAGGCCTCATGTATACGACCTGGCGATTGGGCCGAGGAGTAATCCTGCTGGTCCGCTCGGACCACATAGCCTCCCCGAGGTCGTGGAACTTGTCATCGGCCTGGGGCCCGGGGTCCACGGACACCCCCCCGGCCTTCGCCGAGCCCTGCTGGATCTTGGACGGATCGGGCAATCCCAGCAGCCTGAACAGGTTTACCATGGGCCCGGCTGCACCTAATCATCAAAGAGTGCTTCGATGTCATCATCGTCCAGGGCCTCATCTACTGACGCCGCGACTGACTCCGGATCCTCCTCTTCCGGTTCGTCTTCGTGCGGTGCCTCGCCTGTCAATTTATCGAATGCACTGGCGAGGTCCTCCATCTTCTGCGGCTCCTCCGGGTCAAGGGGCTCCGGGATGACCGGCCCGGTCTCCTCCACCGTAGGTGTCTCCGCATCGGACCACCACTCGGTCTCTCCCGGGGACTTCTTCGGCCCTGACTTCCTCTTCTCGGAATCGAAAGGGTCGTACTCCGGGTCGTCGAAGGCGTCGTCCATCGAGATGCGCTTGCCCCGGCGTCGCGGCTTGCCTCTGACCTCAGGGGCCTTGACGACGACTTCAGAGGGGCGTAGTCTCTGCATCAGAACCACACCGAGAACCACTATCATGCCAAACAGTACGATGTAGAGTCCGTAGGCGGCGACTAAGCCGCCAAGGCTGAAGGGGGCCTTCTGGACCTCGATGACCAGAGTGATCGAAGCTCCTTCGCCCTCGTCGAAGGCGGTCATCTGCACCGTCCGGGTGCCCTCGCCTTCGAAACTGACCGTTATCCACACGCCCTGCCTGTCGAGGTCGTTAGCGGGGTCCCCGTCACCATTGCTGTCTTCGTAGATATCGAGATCCCAGATGTAGACCATGTTCCCCATGTCGTATTCGGAGTCCGTGGTCCCGTTGGCAGAGAAGATAATCACATCGCCCTCTGTCGGCTTGTAATCGCTGGCGGTAGCGCGTGCCACTGGGTCGAGGTTGTTGACGTCTATCGAGATGGCGATGTAGTCTCGCGCACCGTCGTCGTCGGTGACGTGGAACACGATGTAGTCGGGAGCGGTGGTCGCATCGGCCCAGGAATGAGCGAGGTGCCGCGACTCCACGTCGCAGTCATCGCTCTCGTTGCCCTCAGAGTCCGAATTGGTGTACGGGTCGAGGTCAAAGCAGTGGATGAGGTTCGGCAGGTCGCCCATCGTGTCGGTGACTTCGACTGACAGTTGGACCGGCTGGTCCTCGGCGACGGGAAGCAGTGGCGCTATCGGGCCGATCGACGGGGCCACGTTGTTGACGATGATCGGCACGATCAGCGTCTCCGTGCTGGCCCCGTCGTCATCGACTATCTGCAAAGTAGCCAGATGCTGGCCTGAAATGTGGTAGACGTGCTCGATGGTGCTGTAGTAGCCGACGCTGCTGATCACCAACTCGGGATTCAGCTCCGCATCAGGCGACCAGTGGTGCTGGTGTCCGTCAAGATCGTTCTCCGAGTCCTCCGCCCAGCCTCGCAACAGCAAGGCATCGCCTTCGTTGACGAAGTACCTGCCGACGCTGTCCGGAATCAGTCTGTTCGGACCGAGCCAAATCTCGGCCTGGGGGTTCGTCGGGTCGATGTTGGTCACACTGATAATGAGTGAGTCATCGGTCGTCGCCCCGTCGTCGTCCATCACCGTGACCTCGACAGTGTAGGTCCCTTCGGCATTGGGTGTGATGGTGCAGCGCACGCCGACCTGGCCCTCTTCACAGGGCGAGTGCCACTGTATGTCGATGGGGGCTTCGGGATTCTGAGTGTCGAGGTCGCCGCTCTCGGTGACGTCGAAGGTCACCGGGGACAGTACTGGGACGGAGTCGAGATTGGAGCCGATAGCGACCTCGGGTGGCCGGTTCAGGATGGTGATGAGCGCCTCTGCGTAATCCCGGTCGTTCTCGTTGTCGGTGATGGTCAAAGTCACGAGGAAGGTGCCGTCGTCGTCCCAGGTGTACTCGTGGATGCAGTCCTCCTCGGATGAGGTCGAGGTATCTCCATTCAATTCTTCAACACTGAATTCGCATGTAACGGCACCCCCATCGGGGTCGTACGAGGAAAGCCCGTTGAACGTGACCTCGGCAAGTGTGAGCGCCTCGGTCACAATCGACAGTGACGCGGTCGGCAAACTCCCGATGAACAGGGAGAACGAACCTTCGTTGTTCGAGCGGTTGCCGTCGGTAGTAATCTGCTGCTCGGGGTCGACGACGAAGGAGAGGCTGATGTCGCCGTGGGGGTGGTTCTCGGGAACCGTCCAACTCACGTTCACCCTCGACTCCTCGAGACTCGACAGGCTAGGCACGGAGGTCGAGGAGGTCGAGCCATCAGGGGCCTCGACTACCAGAGTGGTTCCAGGGGAGTCGATAATCCCTCTATTGAGGACTGGTACACTGAATATCAACTCGTCGCTGGAAATCGCGTTGAATCCTATGTTCGAATCGAGCGTCACCGTCCTGTTGCCCCGCGTCCTCTCCACAGTGACGCCTTCAGAGCGAGCCACCAAGTCCACTTGGTGAACATCCGAATCGATGGTAATCGTGGCAGCACCTATGATTTTCTCTCCGGGTATCCAGGCCACCACACCGTGACTGCCGAGATCTGTCTCGCTCACGGTGTCATCGGCACTGTGGCCCGTGTCGAAGGTGATGAAGGCCGAGCCGTTGTCGGCTGTGGTCACGTTCCGGATATCTCCGCCAATCTCGTACCGAAATTCTAGGCTCTGCCCTGCTAGTGGACTGTTGGTGCCGCCGCCGCAGTTGGTTGCATTGAGCCAAGCCGACATCTCGAAGTCCACCGGTGAGAGGGGGTGGGCGACTTCGACAGAGATCTGCTTGCAGCGCCCTGACGGCTGATAGGACGTGAGCTCGTGCTCGGCGAGGATACCTATTCCTGAAATGGTCAGAGAGGAGCGAATGTCGCCTCGAATGGCGGGGCAGTACCACTTGTAGCCCGTCTGGTGTTTGATCGAATTGATGTGGTCGTAGTTGGTGATGTTGTACGACTGCGCGCAGCCGCTGTAGAAGACTCCCGGGTAGCCTTGGCTGACGGTCTCCCAACTGGTCGTGTTGCTACTGGCGCTGTCTGATGGGATATCGACGTAATCGCTCGAGCCGCTGTAGTCAGTCTCCTGGTAGTAGTCAGTCTCCCATTCCTCTCCGACGCTGATTGGGAAGTCATACCCCTCGAGAGGAGGGGAGTAACTGGTGTCGACGACTAGGTCGGCTACATGAATGGTGTATGTCCACCACAATATCTGGTAGAGGAAGTCGATGTCGAAAGTAGCTTCATACTGAATTGATGCAAGGTCTGAGACACGAAAATACTCCTCGGTATCCATCTGGACGACCAGGTCGCCGCTGTAACCATCGAGGTTGATGCCCTCGGCTTCGTAGTAGCCATCAGACTCCACCCTATAGACTAGGGTGTCCACGCCAGCGACGTCCATCATGCTGATGCTCGCGACCCTCTGAGTCATGGTCCCATCGAGGAACTGGACGTTCGTGCTGACGTCCGCGGCCGCCACGAAGTCCCTGACGTCCAGTGCTCCGTCGTAGTTCCATATGTCGTTTATCTTCCAAGAGGGGACATCGACCAGATTGGTGGTTCTGACGGAGGATTCCATCACACGGAAGTCGTAGAGTTCCTCAGACTTGGCATCCTGAGCCATTAAAACGCCGGACTGAGCCGACATCAGCATCAGCATTGCGAGCCCAAGAGCGAGACTCGCATGCGAGCGCATGCCTCGCCGGAACGGCGAGGGACGCATCAATCTCACCCTTGGAAGCCTCAGGCTATCACAGCAGGTCCGCCAACTCGTCCTGGATGAATTGAACCGCCTCCAGGATCTCGTCCTTGTGGCGAGCACCGGTGATCACCATCTTGCCGCTGCCGAAGATCAGGCAGACGACTTTCGGGTAGTCGAGCCTGTAGATCAGGCCCGGGAACTGCTCGGGCTCGTACTCGACCTTGTCGAAGGGTAGGTGGAAGGTGAGCATGTTTAGATTCAGCTTGCGAGGCAGCGCTGCTAGAGGCTCTCCCTCGCGGATGCCTCGGATGCGAGGGTCCTCGTCGTCGCTACCCATGGCCTTTACCTCCTCGTCGGTGGCGGCGCGGATGCCATCAGCCGTGTCGATGACACGGGTGTTGTTGTCATCCATCTTCGCGACGCCGGCGTAATCCTCGGGGTAGAACAGGGAGTAGGTGGCGACCATGTTCTGGACCTCGATTTCGACGTCCTTGAGATCCCAGGTCTCGATTCCCGCGGCGTTCAGGTCTTTGGTCATCATCTCGATGCCGGTATGGATGTTGGCCCTGTTCTTGCCGCCCGTGCAGACAGCCCTCCCAGAACGGAACATCAGGATGGCGAGCTTGGGCTCTTTCACCCTGTATACGACGCCCGGGAACTGTTCGGGCTCGTACTCGCAGTTCAGCTGTATGGCTATGTCCGGAAGGTCGAGTTCCTCCGCCACTCTTGTGGAGGCGACCACGTTGACGACAGTAAGGCGCTCCTCGTCGCTTAGCATGAGGCCCCGGACCATATGCTACTTATAAAGGGTGGTCGGTATCAACGAACCTGAATTTTCGATTGACTGAGCCGAATCTGAGCCTTAATTTTCGAGCAGATGCACTCCGGGTGCCCCAACCCTCGATATCAGAGGCTTCCCACCGGCTATCTCGATCGACTCAGCGACCCTCCTCGGCTCTCTCGCCAGAGCCACCATGCAGCCGCCCCCGCCGGCGCCGGTGAGCTTGGCTCCCAGAGCGTGCGGTCTGGCGGCCTCGACAAGTGCCTCGAGGGCGGGGCTGCTGACCTGCAAGCGCTGCAGCCTCTCATGGCACGCGTCCATCGCCATGCCGACCGCCTCGAGGTTGCCGGCGGACAGAGCGGTCAGCCCGGCTCGGGTGATCCTCGCTATGGCGTCCATCTCGCCCTCGAGCTCCGGCTTCTCCTCGAGCAGGCTCGCCACCCCGGCGACCATCCTGCCGGTAGGCGAAATGTCCCCGGTGTAGCCGATCACAAGCCAAGCCTCCTCGAGGTTGTCCGGCAGGTCGACCGCGTTGATTGCCCACTCTCTCTCACCCTCGGGCGTAGACAGGCTGGCGTCGAAAACGTGACGAGTGCCCTCGACCCACTCTCCAGAGACCACTACGCAGCCTCCCAGCGCGCTGGTAGCGGTGTCGGTCGGGCTGGCACGGCCCTGCTGAGCCCGCGCCTCGGCCGAGTGCCCCATCCGGGCCAGCGCGACCGGATCGAGGGGCTGGCCCGGATTCAGGTGGGAGTGAAGGGCGGCACCCATAGCATTGGACAGGGCTGCCGAGGAGCCGAGGCCGGCGGATGAGAACAGGCTGCTCTTGACCTGCATCCTCAGCGATGGCCCGTCGTACTGGAACACCTCCTGGAGGATATAGGAGATGTGAGGGTGCCGGGATGAGTCGAAGGGAAGCCCCTCTAGGGTCCATCGGTCGGACTCCTCTATGCTGACTTCGACTCCGCCGTCTATGGCCACGGCCACCGCGGGGTGGCCGTACACCACGGCGTGCTCACCGAACAGGATACACTTCCCCGGTGCGAAGGCGCGCGCCATGTCTGTTGGTTGGGCCCTTGAGCCATGAGGGTTGGGTTGTCTGTCGGCGGTTGTTTCAAGGGCATGTCACGACTGCGACCACTGTCAGGCGAGTCTGGCAAGAGGCAGACGCAATGGAGCACCCGTTGCTGCAGTCATACGGCCCCCTCGACGGCTGGCACATCCTGCTGGTCATCGGTGGCCTGTCGATAGGCTTCTTCCTCTATCAGGTTCGGAAGGCCACGCGCCTAGTGATGATTGGCGCTCCCGACGACCGTTTCGGCTCATGGGGCGCCCGCCTGCGGGAGTTCATTATCGGCTGGCTGGGGCAGAAGCACGTCCTCAGAGAACGGGTCGTCGGGACTATGCACGTCCTGATGTTCTGGGGCTTCCTTATGCTGGCCTCCGACATGTTCGACCTCGCCACCGCGAACGCCTTCTCCGACAGGATCCTCCCCGATGCGCTGTTCGGACCTTGGAACGGGATGGTCGAACTCGGCTACACGATGGCGTTCATCGGGTGCGTGCCCGCCCTCGTGCGCAGGGTGGCGTTCGCCCCTGAGAAACTCAAGAACGCGTCGCAACTCGAGGGCAACGTCATCCTGCTCCTGATAATCTTCATCACGACGACCTCGTTCATCGTCGAGGCGTCTCAGGACCCATCCAGCAAGTGGGAGCCTATCGGGCACTGGGTCGCCAGCATGGGCCCGACAGAAGGCACGGTCATCGCCGCCTATTGGATTCACATTCTCTCGATCTGCGTCTTCTTGGTTCTCATACCGCTGTCCAAGCACATGCACTTGGTGATGGCTGTGCCAAACGTGTTCTTCCACGACATCGAGGCGAAGGGAAAGATGCGCCCGCTCGCTGTCGGCGACGACGGTAAGGCGGTCCCGCTCAAGGATCTCGACATCGATACCTTCGGAGTCAGCACCTACACGCAGTACACTTGGAGGCAGCTCATCGACGGCTGGTCGTGCACCTCGTGCGGGCGCTGTCAAGACGTCTGCCCGGCCTACGCCTCAGGCAAGGGCCTGAACCCCATGCAGGTCATCCTCGACGTCCGCGACTACGCAAACGAGCACGCTCCGCTGCTGCTGGCGGGCGAGCAGCCCGGGGAGACCATGATGCAGCGAATCACCGACGAGGCGGTCTGGGCCTGCACCACCTGCAACGCCTGCGTCGACGTCTGCCCGCTGTACATCGAGCACGTGCCCAAACTGACCGACCTGCGCCGCAACGCGATGATGGAGACGATGGAGTACCCTGAGGAGCTGAACACGGCGATGGGCAACATGGAGTCCGCCTCGAATCCGTACGGCTTCGGCGCCCACGAGCGCGCCGACTGGGCGGCCGACCTCGATGTGAAGGTCGGCGAGCCTGCCGAGTACATCTACTTCGTAGGCTGCGCTGCGAGTTTCGATGCGCGCAACCAGAAGGTGGCCCGCTCGACCATCTCCCTGCTCAAGCAGGCCGGCCTCGACGTCGGCATCCTCGGGATGCAGGAGGGCTGCTCGGGGGACCCGGCCCGCAGAGCGGGCAACGAGTACCTCTTCCAGATGCTAGCCGAGACCAACATCAAGACCTTCCAAGAGCTCGGAGTCAAGCGAATCATCGCCTCCTGCCCGCACTGCTTCCACACCTTGGGCAAGGAGTACGGCGACTACGGTGGCGGCGATCTCGAGGTCTTCCACCACTCCGAGATACTCGCGAAGCTGCAGGAGGAGGGCAAGCTGCCGCAGATCGAGAAGGAGAAGAACGGACGCAGCGTGACCTTCCACGACCCGTGCTACCTCGGGCGCATCGGTGGCGTCATCGATGAGCCGAGGAGCGTAATCGGCGGCGTCGACGTCGAGACAGAGAACCACGGCCGCGACTCGTTCTGCTGCGGTGCCGGCGGGGCGCGGATGTGGATGGAGGAGGACCCCGACAAGCGTGTCAACGTCATCCGCGCCGCCGAGCTGGCCGAGACCGGCTGCGACACCGTAGCAGTGGGCTGCCCGTTCTGCTCCATCATGGTCAACGACGGGCTGAACGCAGTCGGTGCGGAGATGGAGGTCATGGACGTGGCCGAGCTGCTGTGGGAGCAGATCGTGGCCAAGGACAAGGAGATCCAAGAGCAGATCGCCCAATCGTGACGGTCATATACCACCCGCCTATGGCGGGTGCCATGAGCGACGAGTTCAGATTTCTCGGGATGAGCGTACCAAGGCTGGCGATTATCGAGGGGGGCCTCTTAGTAATCTGGGGCATAGCGGCCTACTTCATGCAAAGCGCCGATCCGCCTTCGATTACTGCCATGATCCCCTCATTCATGGGTGCCCCGCTCCTGGTCCTCGGCGTTCTTTCCGAGAGGAACGAGGCCAACCTGCACCACTACATGCACGTTGCTATGGTGGTGGCTCTGGCGATGGTCGCCGGTGGTGCCCGCGTCTTCACCGACGGCGACGGGATGTCGAACCTCGCTCTGGCCTCGCACCTCATGCTCATCGTCGTGGGCGCCTGCTTCATGACCGCTGGCATCATGTCGTTCAGGCACGCTAGGAAGATGCGAGAGGAAGAAGAGGAGTGAGCATGCGACCTCTGATCGGGATCACCACCTCGGTCAACACGCGTGATTACGAGACGCCCGACCAAGAGGTCGTGATGCTGCCTCACAACTACCCAGAGGCGATCCGCCGCGCTGGCGGCACTCCGCTTCTCATCACCGAGGGGGAGGTGGACGGCTCGCTACTGGACTCGCTCGACGGCATCATCATCTCCGGAGGGCGCGACATCAGCCCGGCGCTGTACGGCGAGGAACCGCACGAGCGCACGAACGACGTCCGGCCCGAGCAAGACGCCTCGGAACTGTCGTTGATGCGAGCCGCTCTGGAGCGCGACCTGCCGTTCCTCGGGGTCTGCAGGGGGCACCAGCTGTTTTGCGTGGACAACGGGGGCAGGCTGCACCAGCACCTGCCGGAGACTACGGGCTTCGAGCAGCATGGCGCCACAGGTGGCGAGTGGTCCGAGCACGCGGTCCGTATCGAGGAGGGCTCGAGGCTCGCCTCGATAGTCGGGACTCGGATAGTGGGCAACTCGGGACACCATCAGGGAGTCGCCGACGCCGGGGACCTGAAGGTGGTGGGCAGGACCGAGGACGGCCTGATAGAGGCCGTCGAGGACCCCGACAAGAGGTTCTGCATCTCGGTCCAGTGGCACCCCGAGATGACCGGGCAGCACGAGATATTCGCCGCTCTCATTGAAGCAGCGCGAAGTTGAAGTTCCAGTCTTGTCTCGAGCGCGTATGGCTGATGGAGCGAGACCCGTCATCGGAGTGACCTGCTTCGTGCGCGATGCCAGCTACGCCGGCTGGTCGATGAATTCGGCAATACTCCCCTCGACTTACACTACCGCAATCCGGTGTGCTGCGGGCACGCCGGTCATCATACCTCCCAGCGAGGATCCCGGCCCGCTGCTGGACAGGATCGACGGCCTCGTCATCGCTGGGGGCCCGGACCTCGACCCGGCGACTTACTACCAGGAGCCGGACCCGATGACCAAGGAGTACTACGCCGAGCAGGACGCCTCGGAGATTGCCCTGCTCGAAGGCGCGCTCGAGCGCGACATGCCGATGCTGTGCGTGTGCCGAGGCATGCAACTGCTCTGCGTTCTCCACGGCGGCAGTCTGCACCAGCATCTCGACACTACCCCCGGGCACGAGGGCCACGGCGGCTACAGCGGCGTTGCGACCGAGCACGGAGTGGTTGCCAAGGAGGGCTCGATGATCGCCGCTATGATGGGCACGCAGATCATGGCGAACTCGACTCATCACCAAGGTGTCGCAGACGCCGGTGAACTCACCATCACAGCACTCGCCGAGCACGATGGGCTCATCGAGGCCGTCGAACGCCCCGACCTGAGGTTTTGCATCGGCGTGCAGTGGCACCCGGAGCGCATTGGGCATGACGTACTGTACTCCGCCCTCGTCGATGCGGCGCGGGGTTGATGACGGGTAAGCCACGCAGTCAGGCCAGAATGACACTCAGGGTCTATGACACACGCTCGCGCGACAAGCGGGCTTTCTCGACTCTTGAGAATGGCAGGGTACGCATGTACGTCTGCGGCATCACGCCGTACACGCCAAGCCATCTGGGACACGCTCGCTGCTACCTCGCTTTCGACGTGGTTCACAGGTGGCTGGAGGCCAGCGGCTACGATGTCGACTACGTGCAGAACTTCACCGACATTGACGACAAGATCCTGGACATCTCGGAAGCAGAGGGGGTCGACTTCTCCGAAGTCGCCAACCGCAACATCGCCGATTACTACGAGGCGATGGACGCGATGAACGTCCTGAGGGCGGATTCCTATCCCCGTGTGACCGAGACCATCCCCGAGATCATCGACATGGTGTCCACGCTCATCGATAAGGGCCACGCGTACATCGGTGACGACGGCGTCTACTTCGAAATCGACACCGCTCCCGAGAAATACGGCCAACTGACAGGACAGACGCTCGAGATGGTGCGAGCCGGAGCTGGCGGGCGCGTCGAGGATACCGGCTCGGGCAAGCGCGACCACCGCGACTTCGCACTGTGGAAGCTCGCCAAGCCCGCCGAGCCGTCGTGGGACAGTCCTTGGGGGGCGGGTAGGCCAGGATGGCACATCGAGTGCTCTGCGATGTCGCTCAAGCACTTCGGCGAGCAGTTCGACGTCCACGGTGGCGGCCATGACCTGCGCTTCCCGCACCACGAGGCCGAGATTTTCCAGTCCGAATGCTGCACGGGCCGCGAGCCCGTGGTCGGCTACTGGATGCACAACGGCTTCGTCAACGTCGACGGCGAGAAGATGAGCAAGAGCCTCGGTAACTTCTGGACTGTCAGCGACGCCTTCGAGCTTCACCACCCGCTGGCGCTGCGCTACGCCTTGCTGAGCGTGCCCTACCGAAACCCGATCGACCTGACTCCCGAGTTCCTCGCCGATGCGGACTCCCACTACGAGCGGCTGGTCTCCGTCTACGGCGCCTCCTTGGGCGCGGACGGCGAGTCGGGCGCCGATCTCGCAGGCGCCAGCGAGTGCTTCGCCGCCGCAATGGACGACGACTTCAACACGCGAGCGGCTATCATAGAGGTCCAAGGCGTCGTCGCCTCGGGCGCGGGCGCAGATGTCGCAGCATGGCTGGAGAGCCACGCGGGCGATGCACTCGGGCTGCTCCCGTCTCGCGACGAGGTCATGTCGTCTCTAGCCGAAGCCGACTCGGCGAAGTCCGAGGTCGCAGGCAAGGTCGAGTCGCTGTTGGCCGAGCGCGAGGCCGCGCGCGAAGGCAGTGACTGGGCGCGCGCTGACCAGATTCGTGACGAGCTCGCTGCGATGGGCGTCGTCGTCGAGGACGGGCCGGACGGGCCGGTCTGGCACCTGGGATGATCACTTCGCGCGCTCGCGCAGGTTGGAGTTGATTATCCCGATTGAGCCCGCAATCACGGCCAGAGCGACGAAGATAGCCACCCAGTAGAGCGCGCCGTCCATCCAAGTCTCCTCCTCCGGCTCAGGTTCCGGCTCAGGCTCAGGCTCATCCTCTGCATCTATGAAAGCGTAGCCATACCGACAGGTCACCTCGTAGGGGTAGGTCCCCGAATCGGAGCACAGGTGGGCCGGTACAGCCACTGCATCAGCGACTTCGAGGTCGCAGAAGGAGCCTCCTGCCTCGATGCAATCGGCGGTCGGCTGCATCACGATCAATATCGCGCCGCACAGCAGGACCTTGCTGGCCGGAGTCGTAGGCACATTGGCCCCGGAGAGAGTCGCTTCGGTGGATTCGCACTCCTCGAGGTGGATGCCCTCCTCGATGGTGGTCAGGTGTGGAATCGTGCCTCCTCGCGGACCGTAGGTAGGCCACAGCACCGGCAGGTCAGGCTCCGGCACGATCTCCCCGTTGCTGCCGTTGCTGGAGTTGTTGGTCTGGATGGGCCCACTGCCGCCCACCGTGCCGTCGAGCCGGTGCCCGGAGTCGTCCAACTCGATGTCGTAGTAGTCACCCCACAGGTCGATGGTGCGCCCGTCCTGGAAGGTAGCGGAGCGGTTCAGCACGTCGAAGAAGCGGTCATCACCGTAGGTGAAAAGCTCCTCCATCGGGTTTGTCGTCTTCTCGGCCATGCAAGCAGCGAGGTCCGTGACTATCTGCGCGTAGGACTTGCTCGCCATCTCGACCCCGTCGTAGGTCACGTCGGTCGCCTTCTGGAAGCCGTCTCCCTGGATGACCTCGATCTCGTCGTCGAGGGCCTGCATGATGTCGACGTCCCCGAACACCGGCAGGCCGCCGACAGTCACCAGTCGGACATCGGGGTCGATGGCGTTGATGAGGTTCCTGTAGGGGTCGTCGTGGAAGCGGTCGAGTACCAGCAGGTCGGCGGCCATACCGGCTGCGATGATGCCGGTTTCGTCCTCCCAGTTGGTCGCACGAGCGGAATTGGTGGTGACCATCTGAACCATCTCGTAGTCGGTGAAGATGTCACCGAGCACGTTGCTGTCCCACCAGTCCGCTACCTTGAGTTCGCCGAGCGGGTTCTTCATCCCAGAGGGCGCCCAGTCGGGAGCCAGGGCGATGTTCACCCCCGCCGCGTCAGCAGCTGCGATGTCAGCGGTGTCGCCGTACAGCAGCAGGTTCGAGGTCGGCGACCACACTAGGCTCGCGCCGACCGCGGCCATCTGCTCGAACTCCGCGGAGGTGAGCGCGGTGCCGTGGATCACGATGAGCTCGCCCACCAGCAGGTCGTTGCCGACTAGGACGTCGAACTCGGCTCGAGAGGCCTCGTCCACGCCCTCTGCGAGGTGCAGGAACCAGCCGTCGAGGCTGCCCGAGGAGTTACCCTCCTTGATGTGGTTGCCCTCGTAGTCGGAGGTGATTTGGCTGACCTTGGTCCATACGTAGTCCCTGCCGAAGTTGTACAGCTCGACGTTGCGAGCCAGAATCGAGTCGAAGGTGTCGGTGTCTGAGGTGGAGCTCCCCTGGATGGCGGTGGTGCCACCGGCCAGCGAGCGCAGCTCGGCGAATTTCATGCCCTCCGGGTTGAGGTCGCAGCCGGCGCTGCCCCCGCTCGTGACATGGCTCTTCACTCGGGATACCGCGTCCTTGTAGGCCTCCTCGGCCTGCCACTGGTACCTGTTCTGCCAGCCGTTGGTGCCGTGGTCCCACAGCGGGATGTAATTGTAGTGAGCGTGGTTGTGGGTATCGATCAGTCCCGGGTAGATGGTGCCGCTGGTGTCAATCGTCATCACTCCCTCAGCCGCCTGTGGCTCGGGGTCGGCATCAGACCAAACCGCCTCGATAGTCCCGTCGATGACGAGCACGTTCCCGTTCGGAATCACCGCGTTCTCTGAGGCCATAGTGACGATCTCGCCTTTGAGCACGTACTGGCCGGAGTGGATGTGGTCGCGTGGCGCGTAGCAGTTGCCCTGCAAGTGGTTGGTGCCACCCCACTCCTGGTCGTTGGCGCCTCCCGGGGTCGGACTGCCGTCGGACAGCTTGACCCAGTTGCCAGTCGAGTCGTATCCGTAGGGGATGTCCCAGTCAGAGTCCTCGCCTTCATAGCTCACAGAGTCGACCTCGGTCCCCGAGCCGTCGAGAAGACGAATCGTGTCGCCGTCCCAGTAGTCGAACTCGATTCCCGTCCAGGATCGGTAGAAGACGACGTAGGCTCCCGGCTCGAGGACCGTGTCCCAGCCGATGCTGCAGGCTGGGGAGCCGCCGTCGGCGATGTCGTCGAGCCACCAGCCGCCGATGTCTATTGCCTCGGAGGCGGGGTTGTGCAGTTCGAGGTACTGGTCGCTGTAGATTCCTATCGAGCCGTCGCCGTTCCAGTCGGTGCCGCCGTAGTTCTCGTTGTTCGGGGACACCAGTATCTCGTTGATGTAGACCGCGTCAGTGGGCGCAGACTGGGCAGAAGTCACTGCCAAGGGCCACAGACTGGCCATCAGCATCAGCAGGATTGCGGGCACAACGGCTCTGCGCATGGCCCCGCCACGCGGCGCTTCTCGCCTTGAACCTCACCGCCCTGCGCCGCAGGGCGCATCGCGTGCGAAGTGCGAAATACGGCCCTGCCACGGGGTCCAGTGATGGCAACGACGCGAGCGTCGCGGGCAGTGCTAGCGGTGATGATGGTCTGCAGCATGACGCTCGCAGGCTGCTTCGGCGGAGGCGAGGTCGAAGACAAGGATCTGACGCCGTGGGATACCGGATACCACTACATCGACGTACCATCGTCCTACGAAGACCCCCGAAACTTCACCGTAGGCGATCCGTTCAGCAACGACACCTGGGGCAATTCGACTTGGACCGTCTACGGCAACGAGCACGGCGGCAACTGCTGCGAGCACTACCTAGCCGCCACCAAGGAGGGCTGGATCCTCAACTTCGGCGGCGAGTACCCGACTTGGAGCGAGGACAGGGGCATGACGTGGCAGGAATGGCGACCGACCATCCTCTCGCAGTTCGGCTGCTATCTCCCCAAGCCCACGCTCCCGGGCCAGGAGGGCCTGGGCGAGGGCAGCATTGTGCAGGCTACCAACGGGGACCTCATCGCGATGGGCTGGTTCCCGTATCCGAGCACCAGCGGAGCCGACCAGTTCTACGCCTTCTTCTACGACTCCGAGGACGAGGACTGGAGCTGGTGCTACAACCGGCCCCCGGAGGCCTTCTACGACAGGTCCTGGCAGGTTGAGGTGACCGGACCGATCAGCAGCATCTACGGCAGCGGGCCTTGGGCCAGCCTCGTGATCAGTAACTTCTGGCACCAGGTGGCCAACCGCGGCGGGCAGATCAGCACTGACGGTCTGAACTACCAGAACTTCGACTTCCCCGACCGAGACGCGAACCTTGACGTCATGGAGGTCGACCTCGACTTCGACGAGCTCGGCGTCGAGTGGGACTACACCAAGCCGCACAAGGAGATGCGCTCCTTCCCGGTGCCATCGGGCGGCCTGTACTTCCCCGACTACTTCGACGGCGATGTGGATGCATACCTCGACACCTCGCTCAGCTGGTGGGCTGCGACCAATGCCAACGGCAGCAGCCTGCCTTCGCAGTACTGCTCTTTCGACTCCTCCACAGCGCTCCACTGCGTCACCGCCGCAGGCACCGTGCTCCAGCACATGCTCTCATGGGACGGGGGCGAGACCTGGACGAACCAGACCTACAACCTGTCCTCGGTCGCGACCGAGCTCGAGGAGTGGGAGTTCCACGCCAACGGGGCCCAGGACCTGTTCGTCCTGAACGTGCGCTACCAGAGCGCTGAGGGCCCCGACGTCGATGTCGCCTGGCACGTCAGGGAGTACTCGGAGAGCCTCGTGCCCGACATGAAGACGCACCTCGGGCTGGGCGACCTCGATTCGACCTCCGGTGCTGGCAACGACATCAGGTTCGACTTCGCCAGCATGGGCATCCTGCCTGACGGCGGGGCGTTCATCGCCTACCACGACTCGACCGACCCCGACCCGCTGTTCGGGGTCGAGATGCTGCTTCCGGTCAGGTACGGCCCCGCCGTCGCCTGAATCAGGAAGCGATTGTGAACGCGACTTCGATGCCGTCGACCTCGAACGAGTCGGCCTCGGAGGGTGCATCACCTTCGTTGAGAACCGCAGTGCCGGCCCTAGTCTCGCTCTGCACGTGCGCCCAGTCGTCTTCGGCCAACTCGCCTCCGTCTATCCAGACAGACAGCCGGATGGTGCCCTCGACGGCGAGGTCGAGCTCCTTACGCTTCGACTGGATTCTGCGTATGACGTCACGCGCGAGCCCGCGCGACTGCAGCTCATCGTCGATGCTCATGTCGAGCACCAGGGATACGTCACCGAAGTCTTCGTCGGACAGAGTGGCTGCTGAGTAGCCCTCCTTCTCGACTCGGCGCACCTCGATGTCGTCCATCGTGATCTGATAGCCTGCGAGCGCCGCGATGCCGGCCTCTATCTCGAGCAGGAGCGAGTCGGGATCGGCGGTGCCCAACTTGGCCAGCACAGCCGGCAGGTCGGATCTGCACTTGGCGCCCAGCGACTTCCTGTTCGGCTTGAGCGCAGTCCTCTGGAAGCGGTCCAGATCCTTCTCTGTCATCAGGCTCTCCACATTCAGCTCCTCTGCGAGGATGTCGTGGAAGCCGGCAAGCTCAGGCCCTCCGATGATCCACCCGTAGCGGCACGGCAGCCTCTGCCGGCGCCCCCCCTCGACGCGAATCCGACGCCCGGTCTCGGCGAGCGTGCGAACGAGCGCCATCTGCTGCTCCAGTCCGTAGTCACGCGGCGGTAGGGTACGCTCGAGCAGCGACGATCCGGCGGGCCAATCGGCCAGATGGACAGACGAGCCGACGAGATCGCGATGGATCCTGTCAGGCATGAACGGCGCAATCGGCGCCATCAGCCGGCAGACCAGCAGCAAGGCCTCGTGCAGAGTGTGCTGGCAGGCCCGCTTGTCGCTGCTGTCCGCCTCGTCCCAGAGTCGACGCCGCGAGCGCCGCACATACCAGTTCGAGAGGTCGTTGACGACGAAGTCCTCGAGTTCGCGCCCGGCCTTGTGGAAGTCCCAAGACTCGAAGTGCTCGTGGTACGCGTCGGCCATCGCACTCGCCCTCGACAGTACCCAGCGGTCGAGCGGGCTGCGCTCTGTGACAGCCACGTAGCCCGACTGGTCATCGGGATCGAACCCGTCGAGCGCGGCGTAGTCGGCGTGGAAGCGGTAGATGTTCCACAGCGTGAGGAACATCGAGGCGTAGGACCGTCGAACCCCATTGGGGTCGAAATTGGTGGGAGACCACGGCGCGCTCTGCGTGGTCATGTACCAGCGAATCGAATCAGCGCCCTCCTTGTTGAAGTGGTCCCACGAGTCGACGACGTTGCCCTTCGACTTGCTCATCTTCTTTCCTTCCTTGTCTAGGATGTGGCCAAGTGAGAGGCAGCGGTGGTAGCAGGTGCTGTCGAACACCGCTGTCGAGACGGCGAGCAGCGAGTAGAACCAGCCTCGCGTCTGGTCGACGGCCTCGCAGATGTAGTCGACCGGGAACGAGCCGTCGAACTTGTCCTCGTTCTCGAACGGGTAGTGCCACTGGGCGAACGAGGCGCAGCCAGAGTCGAACCAGCAGTCCATGACGTAGGGCTCGCGCACCATCTCGCCCGAGCAGCCGCTCGAGGGGCAGTGCAGCTTGACGTCGTCCACGTAAGGTCGGTGCAGTTCGGGCGGCACCGGTGAGTCCGCAGTCTTCATCGAAACCATCTCCTCGATGCTGCCGATGCAGTGCTCGTGGCCGCAGTCCGGACAGATCCACACGGGGATAGGGGTGCCCCAGTAGCGCTCGCGGCTGATTGCCCAGTCCTTGATGTTCGAGAGCCACTCTCCCATGCGCTTGGTACCGGTCCACTCGGGGGCCCATTCGACCTCAGAGTTGTACTGGAGTATCTCATCGCGGACCGCGGTCATGCGGACGAACCAGCTGTCCATCGCGTAGTACAGCAGCGGGTGATCGGTGCGCCAGCAGTGCGGGTAGTCATGGGTGTAGGTGTGCTCGCGGTAGAGCAGGCCCTCGTCGGCGAGGTGGTCGATGATGTCGGAATCGCAGTCCTTGACGTAGCGACCGTCGAGCAGGTGATGGGTCCCGGCGACGAAGGCGCCGTCGATGCCGACGGTGTGCTGAGCCGGGAAGCCGACCTCCATTCCGAGGTTGTAGTCCTCCTCGCCGTACATCACTGCGGTATGGACCACGCCCGTCCCGTCAGTGGTGGTCACGAAGTCGGCAGCGACGACTGTCCAGGCGCTCTCGGAGTCGCCTCGCTCGACCGCGTCGGGGAAAAGGGGGTGATAGGCCTTGCCGATGAGTTGCGAGCCCGGAAACTCGCCGATGACCTCGATCTGGTGGCGCAGGACGTCTGTGAGCAGGTCCTTGGCGAGGATTAACTCCTCTCCGACCTCCGCTCCACCGCGCCCGTCCCACGCACCGGCGGGCGGCTCGGCGATGCGGATGCGGCAGTAGGTGACATCGGGGCCGACGGCCAGCCCCACGTTGCCCGGCAGGGTCCACGGCGTGGTCGTCCACGCCAGCACCGAGGCATCGTCATCGACGAGCCTGAACTTGATGTAGACGGCCGGCTCGGACACCTCCTTGTAGCCCAGGGAGACCTCGTGGGTGGAGTAGCTGGTGCCCGTCTGGGGGCAGTAGGGCAGGACCTTGTGACCGCGGAACAGCAGGCCCTTGTCGAACATCCGCTTGAGTGACCACCATGCGGATTCTATGTACTCGTCGTGCAGCGTGACGTAGGGCTCGTCCATGTCTATCCAGAAGCCCATGCGTTCGGTCATCTCGCGCCACGCCTTTTCGTAGGTCCAGACGCTCTCCTTGCACCTCTCGTTGAACGCCTCCATGCCATAGGCCTCGATGGCCTCGTTGGACATCAGATCGAGTTTCTTCTGCACCTCTATCTCGACGGGAAGGCCGTGGGTGTCCCAGCCCCCCATGCGCTCGACGACGTGCCCCTCCATGGTCTTCCACCGGCACACCATGTCCTTGAACAGCCTCGAGATGACGTGGTGGATGCCAGGCCGGCCGTTGGCAGTGGGCGGTCCCTCGAGGAAGGTGAAGGGACTGGCGACGTCTCGGCGCGCCTCGATAGTCGCCTCGAAGGTCCCCTCTTCGCCCCATGTCTCCATCAAGGCAGTCTCAAGGGCGACCGGGTCGAGGCTGCCGGCTGGCTTGGGTACGCCCATCGGGCCGGCGACCCACGGCGCTGTATTGAAGATGCCTCGTTCGCCCACAGGGCGAATTCGTCGTTTAGTAGGATTCAAGAGTGCCCGTCGGGACGGCCGGGCGTGTCTGAGACGGTCACAATCCCGGTCGGAGGGATGACCTGCACGGGATGCTCAGGCAATGTCCGGAACGCTCTTGAGGGGCTGACCGGGGTGCTCAGCGCTGAAGTATCCCACGAGATCGGTCAGGCAGTGGTATCCCATTCAGGGGTGGGCCGAGACGCGATGGTCGCTGCTATCACCGGCGCTGGCTACACCGCCGACGGCGCAGGCGTCGACTTTAACTGGAGCGACGGCGATGTCTGGAGGAAGTCTGCGAACAACACCAAATGGTGCCTGATCGGCTGCTCCATCGGCGATATCGGAACCATAGCAGCTTTCCAGTTTGTATTCACTGACTCGGGATGGAGCACGATGATGATTATGTGGCTGGCGATGTTCAATGGAATCATGACCTCAATCGCCCTTGAGACCGTCATCCTATCGGCTCAGATGGCACTGAATGAGGCATTCCGGGTGGCAATCGGAATGTCATTGATTTCCATGCTCTCGATGGAAGCGGCGATGAATAGCGTCGACCTTGTATTGATGGGAGGGGCCCAACTGGTATGGTGGGTCATCCCGCCGATGCTCATCGTCGGCTTCCTGACGCCCTGGCCCTACAACTACTGGCGGCTGAAGAAGTACGATGCGGCGTGCCACTGAAACCATCCGGCAACCTTGAATGCCCCCCTTCCCCCCTGAGTACTGATGGGCGAGATCGTGGCGCTGCTGCAACTCAACCCCACAATTGGGGACATTGAATCCAACGCCGCTGAGATAGAGCGCGCAGCCGCTCTGGCGGCCAGCAACGGGGCTTCGATAGCGTGCACCTGCGAGCTCGCAATATGCGGGTATCCGCCCCGTGACCTGCTGCTCGAGGACGGCTTCGTCGAGCGGTGTCAGGCTGCCGCGAGCGCAGTCCAGTCTCCTATCCCACTTCTGGTCGGTACGCCAATTGACTCGGGCAGCGAGCGCACCAAACCGGCCAACGGCGCGGTGCGCGTCGGGCCCGGCGGCAGCGGCGAAATCGTCTGCCGCAAGCAGCTGCTGCCGACCTACGATGTGTTCGACGAGGCCCGCTACTTCGAGCCGAATCTCGATGCCGGCCTTGCAAGCGCATCCGGGATGCACCTCGGAGTGACCATCTGCGAGGACGCTTGGCAGCACGTGGGCGACGTGCCTAACGACTACCGCACCGACCCAATCGAGCAACTGGCCGACTGGCAGCAGGGCGGCGGCCCACTCGGGCTTACCGTCAACCTATCTGCGAGCCCCTACCACCTTGCCAAGGAGGGCGAGCGAGCCGCGCTGGTCAGAGCCGCCGCAGCCACGCTCGGCCACCCCTTCGCGCTGTGCAACCAGGTCGGCGGCAACGACGACCTGATTTTCGACGGCCGCTCGCTGGTCGCTTGGCCCGATGGCACTGTGGTGCAGGGTCCCGGCTGGTGCATGGGCGTGATGCTGGTTGACCTCGAGGACCCGAGTTCTGCCGGTTGGCTGCCGTGGCCCGAGGGCGAGTGCGACCCGGACTGCCGCTGCGCTGTCCAAATGGTGGCACCGGGCGACGAGCCTGCCGCTCCGGACAGCGGCACGGACCTACTCAGCGCAGTGACTACGGGACTGGGTGACTACTGCCGCAAATCGGGCATCACGAGCCTCGTGCTCGGGATGTCCGGAGGCATAGACTCGGCGGTGTGTACGGTGATCGCCGCGCGCGCCGTCGGGCCGGCAAACGTGTTGGGCCTGTCGATGCCGAGCAGGCACTCGAGCCAGCACTCAATCGACGACGCGGTGGCAACCGCGGAGGCTCTTGGCATCGAGATGCTCTCGATACCGATCAACGAGCTTCACAACGAGGCGGAGGAGGCTCTGGCAGAGGAGCTCGATTCGGGCGACCCGGTGGCGGCGGAGAATCTGCAGGCGCGCATACGGGGCATGCTGGTGATGGGCGCGGCTAACGCGCGCGGCTCGATGGCGGTGGCCACGGGGAACAAATCCGAGCTAGCGGTCGGCTACTGTACCCTCTACGGCGACATGAACGGCGGATACGCGCCCCTCGGCGACCTCTACAAGACCCAAGTCTACGATCTGGCCCGCGCCATCAACACGGACGCGGAGTCCATGGGCAACCCGCCCCCACTCACCGAGTCTACCCTGACTAAGGCACCCTCAGCCGAACTCGCCCCAGACCAGGTCGATCAGGACAGCCTGCCCCCCTACGCGACGCTCGACGCCATTCTACACGCTCTCATCGAAGACATGGCCTCGCCCGAGAGCATCGCCGCTGAGGGCTACGACGAGGCTACGGTGGCGTGGGTCGAGGACAAGCTCAACACCAGTGAGCACAAGCGCTGGCAGATGCCGCCCGCACCTCGCGTCAGCGAGCGCGCCTTCGGTCAGGGCTGGCGCCAACCGCTGGCCGTGAAGAGGTGACATCAGGCTTGCACGCTTCGCTTAATAATTATTAAGAAACATTCCTAAAGAAGTCAACCCGTGCGTCTGAACTCACAATGATCCAACCCACTCTCGACGCCCACCTGACTTACGGGATGAACGATGGCTACGCTGACGACGTCTTACCGGTGCTCGAGTGCGGGACTGTCTAATGCAGAGTGAATCTTCTGTGACTCAGAGAGTCCGGAAGCTCAGGGGTTAGGATCCATGAGCGTCAAGAATCTCACCTCTCAGTCCCCCCCCTGAGTTCACTGCCCGCCCAGCCAATAGGCCCCGACGATGGCAGCTAGGACGAGCACGACCAGCCAACCGCCCTTGATGACCAGTCGAAGCCGACGCGGGTTATCCCCCTCGATGGCCGTGCAACAGCAGCAGCAACAGCAGCAGCACCGTTTACCGGTGACGGGGAGATCCCGGTCCTGCGTGGGAATCGTGCCTCCTTCGTTGTCCCATTCGTCCATCGCTATTCGGAGGCCGGAGGCCCCCATTATATTCACCTTCGGGGGTTTACTGTAGTTCCAAGATTTCAGGGTAACCGAAAAGCGCCGGCGTGCCGCCGGTATGCAGGAACACCACAGTTTGGTCGCGCCGAAAGTGCCCGCTGGCCACCAGATGAATCAGTCCGGCCATCGACTTTCCACTGTAGGTGGGGTCGAGCAACATGCCTTCGTATCGGGCAGTCAGGCGTATCGCCTCCAGCAGCTCCGCATTCAACTGGCCATAACCTGGACCCAGCATGCGGTCGTCGACCCAGACGTCACCCTGAGTGACCACGCCTTGGCAGTCGATCATCTCCGCAACTTTCTGCGCTTTGTCAAACACACGGCCGGCCTGAGCGGTTTGGTCGCGCCGAACACAAAAACCGTAGACGGGGATGCCGCTGCCAAGGGCTCTCAAGCCGGCCAGTAGTCCGGCTTGGGTCATACCACTACCGGTTGCCAGTACGATGGCGTCGACGCGCAAGGAAAGTTGCGGGAACTGTTCCAGTAACTCTTCGGCACATTTCACATAACCAAGAGCGCCGTAGGGCACGTGGTTACCCGACAGGGGGATGACGTAGGGGTTGCCACCCTCCTTTCGAATTTCTTCAGCCCTATCATAGAGGGCTCGATCTGCGCCCTCTTCATCCTCACCTATCGGGTAGCGGTGGATCTTGGCATCCATCATTTTCATCAAGAAGGGATTGCCGGAGTCATAGTACTCTTGTCGTCGGCCTGCGACTCGCTCCTCCAGTTGCACCTCGACTTCGAGACCCAACTTTCTCGTCGCGGCGATGGTCATACGCACATGATTGGACTGCACGGCCCCCGTGGTCAGGATGGTGTCGGCCCCTTTGGCGACGGCATCGCCTAGGTAGAACTCCAACTGGCGAGCCTTATTTCCGCCCATGGCAAGACCGGTACAGTCGTCCCGTTTCGCCCAGATGCGCGGCCCGTCAAGCTCCTCGCTCAGATTGTTCAGACTGTCCAGGGGCGTCGGTGTATGTGACAGGTCGACTCGGGGATACTGGTCGGTTAGCATGTTTTTCTCTCTTTGGTATTACGTTAGGTTGTTGGCGGGGGGCTAGAGGCTGACCAGCATGAAAAAGCCAGTTAGCAGCAATATCAACAGCACCAGCCCCTCGAACAGTTGTTGATTAATCTTTTTCGATAGCAGGTGACCGACAACCACCCCCCCAAGGGCTGCGGGCGTGAGTACCAAGGCGTTAATCCAGGTTTGGGTCCCGATACCGATCAAGGTCGCCTGTAACAGCAGCGCCCCGCCATAGGAGAACAGGAAGAATGTCAAAATGGTGGCCCGAATCTCGTTTTTATCGAGTCCGGTCCGAGAGAGATAGAGCATTACCGCAGGTCCAGGCATTGCCAGACTGCTGGCCATCAGGCCGGAGGCAACACCGACACCCATCAGCGTACCGGGACCATGGGGTTGTCGATCTGGCTGGCGACGACCTGTTTCTTTGCTCAACAGGTGCCAACCGTTTATTACGGATATCAGGATGATTAACAACGCTACCGTCATTTTGATGGTATCGATATCGAACTTGGCATAGACCACGATACCCAGTGGAAACCCAAAGGTGCAGCCTAGCGACAGCCACTTCAGCAGGTGCCCCGGCGCCACGCCCCTTAATGTCGGCCAATGAACACAGGACATCCCCAAGGTGATGATGATTACCAGTTGAATCGCGACCACCGAATTCATCACGATCAGGAAGGCGGGTACGGAGATTAGCCCAAAGCCAAATCCCGTCGCCGATTGAACCATAGCGGCTGCAAATGTCACCATCAGCAGTAGTAATATCCAATCCACCATCTCTCGCCCGTGCTTGTGTTCATGTAAGGCTATCTTGGATTCCTTGATCACCGATAGCCGAAATTTCGATGTGGCCGTGGACGCTCGTGGATCTAAATCCCTGAGCTTCCTGGCACGTCGAAGGCGTACCCGAGCCAGGGCGAGGCAGTTGAGCCGCGCCACGAGTCGGGGCATTCCTCCATCATGCGGGGCGAGGCGTTCAAGGCTGGCACCTCCTGTCGGTATCGTGCCGCTTGACCCTGACGGTAACTGGGAGCCCGGCTGGCAGGAGTTCGTTGCCCTCATGGTCATAGTCTACGTGCTTTGGTGGGCGGACACGGGGATTTTCTAGCCTCATGGCGGACCCCCCAGGGCCTCGAGCAGAGTCAGCAGCACGCCGACGCGCTCGGACGCGCCTCGCGCCAGGCACTCGCGGAGCTCGCGGGCGAGGCCTGCGACGATGGACTCGAGAGGGGCAATAGACCCTGGGATAAATCCGGGCAGGCAGTTCTAATCCTCGTGGATCTAAACCCCTGAGCTTCCGGACTCACGAGGGTCATTCGTCTATAGACTTGAATGTAGTATCATTGAAATCAATGACCCTTATCCGAATTTGTGACTAATACCTACACTGGCGATACCAACGAGCTGGGGGAGCGTCACGGCCAAGGGGTCTACGAATTCGTGAACGGCGATCGCTACGACGGCCACTGGAAGGACGACAAGAGGAACGGCCAAGGGGTCTACGAATTCGTGAACGGTGCTCGCTACGACGGCCAGTGGAAGGACGGCAAGCAGCACGGCCAAGGGGTCCTCGAATTCGTGAACGGTAATCTCTTCGAGGGCCAGTGGAAGGACGGCAAGAAGCACGGCCAAGGGGTCTACGAATACGCGAGCGGTGATTATGCCGGTGGTCGCTACGACGGCCAGTACAAGGACGACAAGAGGAACGACCAAGGGGTCTACGAATACCCGAACGGCGATTGCTACGACGGCCACTGGAAGGACGGTAAGAAGCACGGCCAAGGGGTCTACGAACACGCGAGCGGTGATCTTGCCGGTAATCGCTACGACGGCCACTGGAAGGACGGTAAGCAGCACGGCCAGGGGGCCTACGAATACGCGGACGGTGATCGCTACGAAGGCCAGTTCAAGGACAATATGTTTCACGGTCGCTTGTTCACAACAAGGTCTGATGGAAGCGGTTTCACTACGCTTTGGGAAAATGGAAAACTCGTCTTAACCGAGGACTTGCAATCAATGTCAAGAGATGAGTTGACATTGGAGGTATTGAAACTCAGAGAAAGGGTCAACCAACTGAGTATATTCGACCAAGAAGAGGATTCTGAACCCAACTAACCACCAGTGGTTGTGTGGGTTCCTAAGTGAACCCTATCCACTGATTGCTAGTTTCATGGGTGCCTCGGTAAGCCCAACCAACCAATCCTGTTGCATTCCTACCGATTGACTGCTCGGTAGTGGATTCCCTACCCTATACTGTGTAGATCCACTTCCTGAACTGGATGACGAGCCATGCTACAATGAGCATTATCAGGATGGACCTCTTGCTTGTCAAGTCCAATGGCATGTTCCGAAAGGGGCGCTGGACTTGAACGATTTGTTGCTAACCCTCTCTCGTAGATACGAGTCAGAGGGTAGCGAATATTTCGCATACATCATAGAGGGACCCTCCCCTGCCAAGTTCATGAAAAAATATGCTCGACATGCTGGAATAGGTGCAGTAGTGGGTTTCGTCTTTTTTTTCACGTACTACTATGGATGGTTTGGAATGCCCCCGATGGACTTAGTCGGTTCCATGGGAATTGGGTTTGGCTCCGGGTTCAGTGCATCGGTCATCAGTTACATGATGTCACGCGATGAATGACGACTTGTAGGGTTAATTGCCTCCCCTGTGCTCCGCCCTTCATGGCCCGCGCCCGTGGAACGGCCCCGGGCCACTCCCGAACACGCAGGCCCCGGACGTCGGGGCGGCAGGCGAACCTCAGGGACCGCACTCAGGCGTTCGTGAAGGGGCCGAAGAAGGCGAAGAAGAAGGCGGAGCCCCGATGCGAGGCGATGACCGGCGACGGCGGCAGGTGCAAGCATCCAGCGAAGCCCGGGGAGCACGTCTGCGCCTACCACATGACGCGCCGGAAACTCGGGTACAGGCGGAAGTGGTGACGCATGAGCGACACGGACCGCCTTCCGTGGGGACTCCTGTACGGTTGTATGGCAACCCTGGCGCTCGTCGTGTACCTAGTGTACGGCTGAACGATACGGCACCAGAAGGTTCGCTCGAGTGGAACGAGCCGACTCAGGTGTAATCGACGCCGACCTCGCTTCCGACTAGTTTGCTTTGGGTTCCCAGGCCCGGAACCGTTCTCTGTGCGCGTCCAACTCCCGTCCGAACTTCTCGTAAGTTGCCTCGTCCAGATGGGGGGCCATCGCCGCGAGTATCTGCTCGCAATCGTCCATCGCCTTGAGCTCCTCAAGCCGGGACTCGGGGGTCCCTTCCCCACTGTTCGCGAAGTCGATTTCGCTGTCGTGAATGGCTTGGAACATCTGCTGGAGCCTATCGTAAGTTGCGTCGTCAAGGTCGTCTTCCATGTCCCTGAGAATCTGAAAGCGATCTTGACCCACCATCATCAGTCCCACAAATTCTGGCGACTCTATCTTCCCACAATGCCAGCACCGCCCTTCGGCCTCGTAGTTGTTAGATGCTTCAGGATAGTCAAACTCACAGAAGCCCTCCAACTCGCACACAGGTTCCTCTGGCTCAGGTTCCGGCTCGGGCTCCGACGAACCTCGTAGGATTCTGAATATTACAGCAAGGGTCAATACAATCACGACTGACTCGAATAATGAAGCGAAGAGAAAAGCTGTATCCGTTTGGGGATTGTGACAGTATTCCCCCCCATAGATGAAGTCGGGGAAATTCCAACAACGCATCCAGCGGTCTCCCAGGTAATAACCGGGGAGGTGGTTAGGGTCGCTGTAGGAATGAGCGATGGGGAAGAAGAGGATGAAGACCCAGAGGAAGTGGTGTGGGCCAATTAAACGCCCAATCTTTTCGAATTCGAAGTGTTCCTCATCATCCATAATGTCACTCCGTTTCAAGCATCGGACACAGGGAAGATATTTCTTTTTAACTAAGCAGAAATTAGGAAACCCAGAAAATTCTCGAACCGACCCTACCATTGAGTCAGGCTGGATTCTCGTGGTTCTAATCGGTGTATGCGCTTTCACCGTGGAGAGTCACGTCCAGTGCAGCCTCAGCTTCCTCACTCACTCTCACCGGTGTGACCTTGTCAATCATCATCAGCATCCCGTAGGTGAACGCGAAGGCCCAGACGCAGGCCAGAGCCAATCCGGCCAACTGCACCATGAAGAAGTCCTGATTACCATGATAGAGACCGTTTTGCCCACCGATGCTCTCAGAGGCCAGAACACCCAACATAATGATTCCAAGAGCACCACCAACGCCGTGAACACCCCAGACGTCGAGAGCATCGTCCAATCCCTTTTTCTTCCGAAATACCACGGCGAAGTAACACGCCGCTCCAGCAGCCACTCCGATGAGCATCGCACTCTGGGGGCTGACAAAACCTGCGGCGGGAGTTATGGTGGCCAGTCCAGCAATCATGCCGATGAGCATCTCCACAAACGAGGGTTTCCCGTCATAGTACCAAGCCAGAAGCAGCCAGGTTATGGCTGCGAACGCAGCCGCTATCTGAGTGTTGATGAAGGCGACCGCTGTGACTCCGTCAACAGCCAACTCGCTGCCGGCATTGAAACCGAACCAGCCGAACCAGAGGAGCGCAGCGCCTATGGCGACAAAGGGAACGTTGTGGGCGCCAGCATCCTCGACCCCTCTTTTCCCCACATAAATGACGCTGGCCAAGGCCGCCATGCCCGCCAGAGCGTGCACCACGATGCCGCCGGCGAAATCGAGCACTCCCCAATCAGCCAACATGCCTCCACCCCAGATCATGTGGACGAAGGGGTAGTAGACGAGAATCTGCCAAGCCACCAGGAAGATCAGGTAGGCCTTGAAGGTGATTCGGTTGGCAAAGGCCCCGGTTATCAGGGCCGGCGTAATGATGGCGAACATCATCTGGTAGACGACGAATAACAATAGCGGGATGGTGTCGTTGAGGCCCCCAAGGTCAGTGACTTCGATGCCTCTCAAGAAAGCCATATCCAGATTTCCGATTATTCCCCCTACATCACCGCTGAAACATAATGAATACCCCACTGCGACCCAGAGTATCGTCGAGACACCCATTGATACATAGGACTGCATCATGATTGCGAGGACGTTCTTCCTGCTCACCAGGCCGCCATAGAAGAAGGCCAATCCGGGTGTCATTATCATTACCAAAGCGGTGGCTACGAGCATGAAGCTAGTATCGCCAGTGTCTAAAGACATGATTCGTGCATTGATAATCTACACTTAGTCGTTGGGACTGATGTAGCGGTACCCATTGAAATGACAGGCTTATTAGGCGCGGTCTTCAACCAGAATACATGGCCAAAGACAAACTAAAAACCACCACTAAGAACCCACGATTTCTCTACATAATGGTGCAGAGCAACGACGGCGATGACGTGAATATTCGCATCCCACTAATCCTCATCAATTTGTCCATGAAATTCCACCACTTCATCCCCAGAAGCGCTAGGAAAGCCATGGAGAACGAGGGTTTCGATCTAGACCGATTCATAGACGAAGTCCCTACGGAGGAGTTGCTGGAAGCTGTCAAGGAATTCGACGTGAACATCGTCAGCAGTGACGGTGACACTGTCAGGGTGTTCTGTGAGTGATTCTACAGCATCCTCGCGCTGACAAAGCCCCGCATCGACTAATCAGACGCCAGAAGTCGACTTCATCCGTTGGAACCACGGTCCAATCGAGCCGTGAGCCTCGACGATGGGGAAGCCGCGCAGCCCCTGCATAGCTCGCAGAATCCCGTAGTTGGCGAAGTCCGCCCCGTTGGGCACATCGCCGCCCATGAAATCGCCTGCGAGCGCGCTTGAGAGGTGATCTAGTTGGAATTCGAGGTTCTCTTCGGGAGGAAGTTCGAACATCTTGGCTCGGCTCTTGCCGACCATCCGCATGATGAACCCGCCGAGCCATTTCGCCTGAAACGCCTGCCAACGGCTGAACGACTCAACCTCTGATACGTAGGCGAGCGCCTTGCGACTGTCACCATATGAGCTGTAGATGACGGCAACGATTGACTTTCCGAGAACATCACCACTGAAGTCCATCCACTTGTCTTGGCTCTCATCCTCGCCCGCCCGTGGGAAGGGTGTTCCCCCAGTGTGGTTGGAGTTGACCCAGTGGAGGATGGGGTTGGAGTCGTTGACCTGTGTGCCGTCGGCCTCCACATAGACCGGCACCGCCGACCAATCTGACCATTTGAGTTCCTTCTTCTTCATCGGATCGACCTCGACCTTCGAGAAATCGACGCCCTTCCAGGAGAGCAGTGAACGGACCTTCCAGCAGAACGGACAGGTCTCGAAACAGTAGAGAGTCGGCTTCCCGTCGACCACTCGCTCAGGCACCTTCGCCTCTTGGACACCCGCACCCTCATCTGCCATGTTTCGCTCCCCCACCCTTCGCCATTACAAACCTTCGTGACGGCAATCAGGACAGAGTCGGCATGTAGATTCGGGTGGGGAACGGTGCAACAAATCGAAGAGTCAGAAAGGAAGCGATTACTGCTACAAGCACAGGCCGAAGTGATGAGCTCTTTGGACCCATTGAAACCACATTGACTCGTCCACGGCTCAAAGGGTGCATGAGTGCAACCCTATGCAACAGGCAGTGTTTCAGTGGGTTCTACTGAAGAACCCTATGACTCGGACATGACTCATTCATACCGATTGACTGAGGGGCGACTCATTCGCTACTCATTGATTCAGGGAATCAAACGTCCTTCCATTCCGCCAGCGACCTCGATCACCTGACCCGTGATGTGTCCTGATATCTCGTCTGAAGCTAGCATGACCACAGCGCTAGCCACATCCTCAGGGGTCGCGAGCTTCTTCAGCGCCATCGTCGCAGTTGCACGCTCGACTAGCTCCTCGTCGACTCCCTGTTCGATCTTCTTTGGCGTGACTGTCCATCCTGGAGCGACCGCATTGACACGGACACCGCCGATTTGCGAGACGTCGTTCTTCAGTGACATCAGCAGACCTGATGTGATGGCGCCCTTCGCCGCAGCGTAATCAGCATGTCCGGATTCACCGTAGATACCTGCGGTCGAGCCAATCAGAACGATCGATCCTCGCCC
>PSPG01000020.1 GCA_003193925.1 Candidatus Thalassarchaeum betae | reverse complement strand
TTTTCAGCATACTGAAATCTTCATCGGTTCCATCACCGGCAGGGTCGGCATACACAACCGGGATTGACTCCCAATCATCAAAAAGACCATCAATCGTTACAGGAAAACTCGTATTGCCTTCCTCTGCCGGAGGGTCGCGCTCGCCGGTCTCCGGCTGATCACCGTCTGCGAGCGCCGGGGCGGCGAGCGTGCCGAACAGCATCAGAAGCGACAGAGTCAGTGCTGAAGCGCGAGAGCCCATTACCTCACCTCAGTCTTCGTGGATAATCGTCGAGCCGATGTGGTCGACTTCCAGTGGGATGGTCCTGTGAGCAGGCCCGAGTTCGGCCAGCTTGACCCGTAGGTCCGCATCGCCGTGAACCAGGAAGAAGCCCCCTCCGCCTGCACCGAGCAGCTTGGCACCGGTGGCGTCCAAATCCATGATGCGCGCGTGCAGCGCGTCAATCTCGTCCCCGCTGACGCTGGCCGAGATGCCGCGCTTGGCCTCCCAAGCGTCGTTGAGCAGCCCACCGAGACCTGAGATGTCGCCCGACTCCAGCAATCCTCTGGCCTCGTCCGCCTGCGCGCGTATAGCGCGCAGGCGCGCCGTCTTGTCCGCGGGGTCGTCCGGAGCCTCGCTCAGCACCTCGCTGGCGCTGCGTGACAGCCCCGTGAAAACGAGTGTGAGTTCCTCTCCGAGCCGCTTCACGGTGAAGGCCGAGAGCTCCAGCGGCTCAATCCCGACCCCGTCAGGACCGAAACTGATCGAATTGACGCCGCCGAAAGCTGCGGCGTACTGGTCCTGCCTGCCAATCGGCTGTCCGAGCACTTCGATCTCGATGCGGCAGGCCTCTTCGGCCAATTGCTCGGCCGAGACCTCGCGCCCAGCGAATCTGTGGAGGGCGTTGAGCAGCCCCACCGTGACTGCAGAGGAGGAACCGAGGCCGGTGCCTCGAGAGGGGATGTCGGCGATTGTCGTGATCTCGACGCCGGAGGTGACACCAGTGAGCCGCATCGCCTCGCGGACGAGCTCGTGATCCAGATCCTCGAAGTCGTCGACGGTCTCCATCGAGGAGTAAGACACGCGGACCTTGTCGTCGAAGCGCTGATTGACCGTGACGTGGATGTGCCTGTCGAGCGCCAAAGAGGTCACCATGCCCCCATTCGGCTCGGATGAGGCAAACCAGTCGACGTCCGTTCCTCCACCGCAGAAGGAGACTCGGAGAGGGGTCCGGCTGATTATCATCAGTCGGGGGGGATAATTATCCCACATCAAGCCGACGGTATCGTGTCAAAGGGCTCTCAGGGCCCACAGTAACACACTTAACCGGCACGCTCCCGGCTTCGCTGAGGAAAAGCGATGGGCGACCTCATCACGATGGACGATCTGACGAACAAGGAGATTACCAATCTCCTCGACAACGCCGAGCGTCTTCTCCCCGTCGCAAACGGCGAAGTCCACATGCCTCTGCTCGAGGGCAAGGTCCTCGCCAACATGTTCTTCGAGAACTCCACTAGGACCCGCATGTCCTTCGAGACCGCGATGAAGAGGCTCGGAGGCTCGGTGCTGAACTTCAGCTCCGCGGGCTCGTCCGTGGCCAAGGGCGAGACTCTCTACGACACCATGCAGATGATCGAGGGGTACGCCGACGTGGTCGCTATCCGCCACCCGCGCCAGGGCGCGGCCCAGTACAGCGCCGACGCCATCGCAATCCCGGTGCTGAACGCGGGCGACGGCGCTGGCAACCACCCCACTCAGACCCTGCTGGATCTGTTCACAATCCGAGAGGCGCACGGCACCCTCGAGGGGCTGAACGTCGTGCTCGTGGGCGACCTGAGATACGGTCGCACGGTGCACAGCCTGTCGCACGCCCTCGTCCGCTTCGGCGCGACGCTGACGCTGGTCTCGCCGGGCTCGCTGCGCATGCCGACCGAGATAGTCTCCGATCTCCCGAGCGGGGGCGCGAAGGTCAGCGAGACTGTCGACCTGACCGGGGCCATCGCCGAGGCCGATGTGATCTACATGACGCGTATCCAGAAGGAGCGCTTCCCCGACGAGGATGAGTACGCCAAGGTCGCTGGCATCTACATGCTGACGGCCTCAGACCTCGCCGGCGCCAAGGAGGGCATGATCATCATGCATCCGCTGCCCCGGGTCAACGAGATTCACCCGAGCGTGGATGCGACGCGTCACGCAAGGTACTTCCAGCAGGCGTTCAACGGGGTGGTCGCGCGGATGGCGCTACTGTGCAAGTGCCTCGGAGTCAAGGTACCGAAGAAGGTGAAGTGATGAGCGAGATGCGCCGTGTCACAGCGATCTGCAACGGCACTGTGGTCGATCACATACCCGCAGGCAACGCGATTCAGGTCCTGCGCATGCTCAGGCTCGACATCGGACGCTCCAACCCGATCTCGATGGTGATGAACGTACCCAGCGCCAAATTGGGACGCAAGGACGTGCTGAAGATCGAGGACCGAGAGCTCAGCCAGGAGGAGCTCGACAGGCTCGCGCTCATCGCTCCTGCGGCCAGCATCTCCATCATCCGCAACTACGGCGTCGCCGAGAAAATGCAGGTCGACCTGGGCGACGAGCTAGTCAACATCGCCCGCTGCTCGTTCTGGAACTGCATAACGCAGAACTCCCGCGAGCCGCTGCCGCACAAACTGCGCATCATCAGCGTGGAGCCGCTCGAAATCCGCTGCTCCTACTGCGGGCGCGGGCAGGACATGGACGAGATAGTCGAGAACATCCTCTGACCGAATCAGTGGGCATCCAATGCTATGCCAGTATTCGAAAGGGCTCCCTTGAGCCCAAGGACAAGGTAATTGCGTTACCGCGCTGTCGATGCGGATATGCGGGCGAAGGTCTTGCTAATCGGGATCCTGATGCTGTCGGCATCGCTTGCTGGCTGCTTCAAGGAGGATTCGCCACCACCACCCCCAGAGGAACCCTCACTTCCGGACGGGATTTTCATCACCGGACCGGACGGCCTGAACCTTTCATTGGCTCTCTACCAACCCCTGCCCCTAAGTTTCGTTTTCAGCGACGTGGGCGAAGACGGGGCCGAACCGAGCATCGGCATCACCTCGAGCGGCTGCATGTTCTTCACCGCCTTCGAGAAGGTCATGCGCTCGTGCGATCACGGCGAGACGTGGGAGCACATGAACTCGATCTTCCAGCATCAATCGACGAGCGATCCATGGCTGTGGGTGGATCTCATGACGGACCGTGTGTTCGACGTCCAGATGGTGGGCCTCATGACCACTTGGATCGCATGGAGCGATGACGACGGAGTGAACTGGCTGGGCAACCCGCACGACTCCGGCCCGATTCCCCTCAACGACCACATCAAGCTCGGCTCGGGACCCTGGACGGACGATGGTTACGGCTTGATCGGAGAATTTTCTCAGGATATCTACGAAACCGCCGTCTACTTCTGCTACAACAAGGGAGTCGGCATATTCTGCTACACCAGCTTCGATGGTGGAGCTAGCTTCGAGGTTGGCGGCTTGGTCTTCGGTCTAGTGACCACTAACGGAGGGCTGCACGGCGCCGTCACAACAGCGCCCGACGGAACCGTCTACGTGACGCCGCGAGTAGCGACGCCGACGATAGTTTTCTCCAAGGACAACGGGCTGACCTGGGAGGAGCGTACGATGGGAGAGGACGTCGGCACGCCGAACCCGCGGAAGAACTCCGAGGTCGCCACAGACAGCGAGTCCAACGCCTACCACATCTGGATCGGTGCTGACCACGGGGTATACATGTCCCGCAGCACCAACTCCGGGCAGACCTGGGAGCAGAACAGCACCCGGTTGAGCCCCATCGAGGTGATCTCCACCACCTTCCCGCACATCGATGCCGGCGACCCGGGGCGGATTGCGATCACGTACCTAGGGAGCGAGAACGGCAGCGCGCTGAACCAATCCGACATCGACGGCGAGCCGTGGGACGGCAACCCGCACTACGCGCCCGCCAACGTCAGCTACTACCTGTACATCACGTACAGCCTCAATGCGCTTGACCCGAACCCGGTGTTCCACACGGTCAGGGTGTCCCCCGACCCGGTCCAGGTCGGCAGCATCTGCCTGAACAGCGGGGACTGCCGCGACATCGGGGGCTCTAACCGTAACCTGCTGGACTTCAACGACCTCCACATCGACCGGGAGGGACGCGTTTACGTGGCCTTCGCAGACGGCTGTACCGGGGTCTGCGCTACCGGTAACAACTCCACGCCAGAGGACTCGCGCAGCAGGATTGGCTCGGTCTATTTCCTAGGCAGCGGGCCCAGCCTGTACGAATCAGTCGGCGATCTGGCCGAATTCAACTGATTGCTTACCACTGAATCACAGGGTAGCGAATGAGTCGCCCCTCAGTCAGTCGGTATGAATGAGTCATATCCGAGTCATAGGGTTCCTCAGCAGAACCCAATGAAACACTACCTATTGCATAGGGTTGCACTCATGCACCCTGTGAGTCACGGGCGAGTCAGTGGGGTTTCAATGGGTCCATTCACTCACGGCGGGTCGCAACAAGAGTGGCTCCAAGTGCTGCGGTGATGCTGAGGATGAGCCCGAATCCAGGGATGCTTGTTCATCATCTACTGGAGTTGTATCGGTAACATTGGTTTGGTCATCTTCAGGCATCGGTGTCTGATCACAATTGTCAGGAATTCCATCGCCATCTTGGTCGAGTGAATCATTGTATCCTGCACACTGGTCGTCGGCATCAGATATCCCATCCGCATCCGAATCTATCAGAGAATCGCAACCATCTGGAGTCCCATCTGCATCAACATCCACAGTGTCGTCATATCCCGGGCAGGCATCAGAGGAGTCCGCCACGCCATCCGCATCCGAATCTATCAGAGAATCGCAACCATCTGGAGTCCCATCTGCATCAACATCCACAGTGTCGTCATATCCCGGGCATGCATCAGAGGAGTCCGCCACGCCATCCGCATCCGAATCTATCAGAGAGTCGCAATCGTCTGGAATCGAGTCGCCATCAATGTCAACATTGTCGTCGAATCCACTGCAGAGATCTGCATTGTCCTTGACACCATCCCCATCAGAATCATCGATGCAGCCATCCCCATCAGAATCCCAAGGAATGGACTCTTCATTGC
>PSPG01000002.1 GCA_003193925.1 Candidatus Thalassarchaeum betae | reverse complement strand
GTGATCAACGAGTCAGGTGCGTTCTCCGCTTGGGACAAGGTATTGGCGTTACAGGATTACCTGATCAACGGCAACAGCAGCACCAAGTTCACCCTGAATCACGATGGCTCGGGCAGGATGGACGGCCTGGACGAAGACAGTGACATAGCCCACTGGATTCTAAACACTACGCTGGAGGGCAGCTGCGACGAGTTCACCACGGTGTTCTCAGTCATGCTCAGGCTCGCTGGGCTGCCCACTAGGAAGGTCACCGGGTTCGCCGGCGGAACCTGGACGGGGGAGTCCTTCGAGGTCTACGGCAAGGACTTCACCAGATGGGTCGAGGTCCACCTCGAGACCAATCAGAACCAAGGCGGTCTGGACATGGGATGGATTCCGTTCGAGGCCTGCCCGGAGGCGGCTGCGGTTGAGGTGGTGAACGAGGAGTGGGGGCCGACGTGGGTCGAGAGGGATCTCTCAACCGGAACCATCTGGCTCAATGGGACCCTACAGTTCGTGGACAATGCCACACCCGCGGAAAACATCTCGATGAACCTGTATCTGGTCAAGTCCAATGAAACAGCTAACGTCCCTGGGAGCGCGGCTGTCAGCCAGCACTTGGTCGCCAACGGAACGACCGATCAGAACGGCAGCTTCCAACTCAATGGAACTCCGGAAATCGTCATAGATCCGGGTTTCGGCTCTCTCGTCCTGCATGTTCTCGAGAAGGCGTACGTCGGCTCACAGGGAGTCTCCTTCGAGTGGAGGCTGAACATCTCGGATGACGTTAATCTCTCTCTGAGGGAACCTCCTCCCCCCGACGAGCCCCCCTTGGGAGCCGGGGTGGATACGCTGGTATCGGGCGACATGTCCTGGGCCAGCACCCCGTACACCGACCCATCGAGGATCGACAATATGCAGGCCGTGCTGAACTACACCACCGCCAGCGACGGTCCGGTGAGCCTGATTGCTGAAATCGGAGCGGGTGGATACTACGAGTTCTCGTTGTCGATTAACGAGAGCGAGCCACTCGGACTGATCAACGCCTCACTGAACTTCTTCGGCTGGCACGAGGAGGACCTGAACAATGCCAGCACGCCCTCCTACCACATCAGGCCAGCCACTGTCGACTTCATGTTCAACATCACGCCCGCGCCCAATCTCACGGTCACTCTGGAGGGCGCGGACGCCAACAATTCCATCTTGGACATCGACTCGCCGATATACCTCAACGGGACTGTTCTGAGCCGCGGTCCGAGCCCCGAGTCTCTGAACGGAACTCTGATTCTAAAGATGCGGCGCTCAACCACGAACGGCCCCTACACGACCCTCAAGACGTGGTACCTCAACGACAGCAACTGGACCTCGACACCCGGGCAATTCGCTGTCAGTTGGCAGTTCACCGGCTCTGAGGTCCCCATCCCGTCCGGTGAGGTGCAGGTGAAGGTCGAGTTCGACTCGGAGGGCCTGTTCGCCAACGATCAGATCACCTTCATCGACCAATACGGCATCAGGAGCTTCATCAACTTCAGTTACACCCTAGGCCCAACCCTCAGAGGCAACGAGGCTAGCGTCGAGGTGGTTCTGACTGATCACACGAACACTTCCTTGGCCGGCTTCTCAGGGACATACGTACTCGTGTTCAATGGTAACGAGTCTTGGAACGTCACAGATCCCGACCTCCCGAGGCTGGCAGTCTCCTGGACACCGCCGTGGGAGCTGTTCGCAGGTGACTACAGCTGGGTGCTGAACTTCTCCGGCTCGACGTGGTTGCATCCCGCCACGGCAGTAGATGAGATCAGGATTCTAGGCAGGGCCAACGCCACTGTCGAGCTCGGTCTCGAATGGACTCCGAGGGGAAACACCAATTGGGTCGCGGGATTCGCGAATGACATCTTCCACGATATACCGATTCTGGGGAATAACTCCTCAGTGCTGGTCCAACTCGAGGTTCCCTCCGACCTTCCCCCCGCCCCCGATGGCTCGCCGGCGTCACCTGTAATCTATCGCCTCGCATCGGGCTGGATAGACCCGGCTACCGGGGGGTACAACCTGAGTTTCGTAATGCCTAGCGGAGTGGGCTCGGGGGTCTACGATCTCAAAGTGACGCTGGGCTTCTCCACCTCTCCCCCTCCCGGGGGCTACTACTTCAAAGAGCAAGAAGCCGACTACGTCAGTGCCGGCATCCAGACCGAGTTTGTGGTCGAGGCCGCGCCCAGTTCTCTGATAGTCGTTGCCGGCTCTACCATGATCCTCAATGCGACGATCACCGATGTCGAGGACGGCGCCCCTCTGAAAGACGTCTTCGCTGACCTGTACTTCGACTGGGGGGGGCCGCTCCAGCAGATCTTCGAGAACAGTACCTCAGGTACCGACGGTGTCGCTATATTCAGCCCGACGATTCCCGCATCGACCCCGCCCGGGTACTACACGCTCCGCGTACACGCACCCGATGACATCACGGACAACCTGTCAGCCAGTGACGCCGGACGGTGGATCGGCAACGACAGTTTCGCGGACCTGACAGTACAGGTCTCGAGCTTCATTGAGATCGACAGCATCCCGCTCGAGGTGACAGCCGGGCAGGCATTCACAATGAGCGGGCGGGTCATCGATGCCGTGGACAGCAACAGGACCGTCAATGGGCCGATGGCTGTCGAGGTCTTCTTCCTGAACGACTCCAGTGAGACGCTGGTAGAGAGCCAGACGACGACGAGCAATGGCTCGTTCACCATCTCTGTCCCGACCGATCCCCTGGGTGACGGGGTCACCAGCGGGGCCAAGACCGTCGTAGTCAGCGTCATCAACGGGAGCACGCCGTTCTACCTGACCGGCACCGGGAACGCTTCGATCCTCGTCCGCGGCGTGACCCAGTTCGTCGACAAGACCCCAATCATCAACACGGTCGTCGACAGAGGCTCTTTCATCAGCTTCGGTGCCCGACTGGTCGAGTCGAGCGACAACGACAGGCAGATTGGAGACGCGACCGTCGCCGCGAAGTTCCACGACACCTGGCTCACCCCGGTGCAGACCAACGGCGTCGGAGTTACCAACTTCTCCTTTGAAGTGCTGCATTCCCATCCTCTGGGGCTGATTGCCATCACACTCATGTTCAACGGCTCTAGCACCCTGCACTCGACGGCGACCATCATCACCACGATCACGGTCAGGTCGCCGACGAACCTCGCACTCGACCCGATCACCGACAACCCCGCTGCAGGCGAGTCCTTCACAGTCAGCGGCACGCTGACGTCCAGCAACGGCAGCGGCATCACGGACAGGGACGGCAACACCCTGTCACCGGCGCTGACGTTCAGCATCGACGGCCAGAGCAACACATTCACCGTGACAGGTGGGGCGGTGTCGCCGAACGGCTCTTGGAACGCCGACATCCGCCTCGACCTCACCTTCCTGAGGGGGACGCACGACCTGATGGCCACCTACACCCCCAATGTCAACTACTACGGCTCGAGCACCGGCAACGGAACCTTCGACAGCCGCGGTTACTCGTTACTCACCATTGTCGACCCGCTGGACCTCGACCCCGACAGCAGAACCATCCGCGGCGACGTCGTCAGCGTCAACATCTCCCTCGTCGACAACGCCGGGCAGCCAGTCGTCGCCGAGCCAGTGGACCTGTTGGTAGACGGCACCTTCGAGTGGCGCGGAACCACGGACGTCAACGGCTCGATGAACGCCGTTCTGCCCGTGGACTACATGCGAGCACCCGGTCCGATGACTATCACGGCCCAGTTTGCCGGAATCAACGGCACTACCGGCCTGCTGGGAGACGAGACATGGACACGCGTCATCATACTGGCGCCGACAGAGCTCGACATCAGCACTATCACTGGCTCCGTGATAGCAGGCGAGACGGTCACGTTCAGCGGCACGCTGCTCGACGAGCACGGCCAGTTCCTGATTCACGGCGGCAACCCCGCCGGCGGCGTAATCCACCTAGCCATCGACGGCGTCAGCGTCGGCCCGGTCTACTCGACGCAGTCCAACGCGAGCACCGGCGAGTGGGCAATCACCTACGACCTGCCTCTAGACACGGACTACGGGATGCACACGGTCACCGTGAGCTTCCTCGGCGGCTTCACCTGGGTCGACCCGATGGGACAGGGCGATTCCCTGAATCCGGAATACTACCTGCCATCATCCCATACTACGGAGTTCAATGCGCTCCAGACCTCGCAGATCGTGCTGACGACTCCTCCGGGCGAGATCGACCGCAACGAGTTGCTGTTGATCGAGGGCATGCTGACCGACGGCTCAGGCAGGGTGCTGCCTAACAGGAACCTCGAGGTCTCGATGAACGGGCAGTTCCTGACTGGGCTGTCAGTGGATGAGAACGGGACCTTCAGCCTGTACATCCCGGTGCCGCCGAACATGGAGCTGGGCCCGCGCGTGGTGCTGATATCCTACCAGGGCGAGGAGTTCGTCCTAGGCTCCAACTCCTCGACCATCTTCACCGTCTACGGGCCGGTGGAGGTCTCCGTGGTCAAGCCGTCCTCGGTCGCCGTCGGGGACTCCCTAGCTCTACGAGGGACTGTCAAGGACAACCTGCCGGGGGGGTGGCTGGCCAACCACTCGCTGCAGATCTTCGTCGATGGCGTGCTGGTGGGCATAACCAGCACCGACGAGAACGGGGAGTGGAACTACGTCTGGATAGTCTCGGACTTCCTCGAAGTGGGCAACCACACTCTGACCGTCAGGGCCCCTGAGCAGGGCTATCACCGCCTTAGCTCGGCAGAGACCGTGCTGACGGTCGCCTACCACACCGGTATGACCCTGCAGGTGGATTCCACCGTCATAACCCGCGGAGGGACCTGGAACTTCACCGGGCGCCTCTTCGACGACGACTCCTCGGGACGTCCCGGTCTGGAGGACAGAGAGCTGACCCTCAGGCTCGACGGAGAGGTCGTAGGTATGCTGACCACCTCGATCGACGGCACATTCAGTTACACTCACGACGCCGGCTACGCAATCGCCCGCGGACCCCACAACATCGCTTTCTCGTTCGCCGGCGAGACATACTACCTGCCAGTGCAGTACAACATGACCGTGTACACGAGGGCGGACATCGTCATCGAGGTGTTCTCGAACAACCTGGTGATTATCCGCGGCGATCCGGACTCCCCGATCAAGTTGAATGGACGCATACTGGAGATAGGCGGCGAAGGCAACGTCATGCACAACATGACGATATCACTGCATTGGGAGGACAGCCTCCTGCCTCTGAGAGGCAATCCGTGGCAGGATGACGGGACCGAGCACTTCGGACTCATCACCAATGCGATTCAAGTCATGCCACCGGGCCCACTGACCCTAACGATAAGGGTCGAGCCCGACGGCTCGAGATACCTGAATGGGGACATCATCGAAGTCGAAGTCATGATTCTGATCTCCGTCGTATTCGACTTCGAGCCGGACTCGCTCTACTTGGCCGAGGGGAAGAGGCTGCTGCAAGGCTCCGTCAACGTCTCCGCGCTGGACACCGGGCAGTCCGTGCCCGACTTCTCACTGTCGGCTTATCTGGTGAACGGCACCTGCGACAACAAGCACTCCTCCACTCACTTCAGCGTGGTCGGGCTGACCGACCAGGATGGATTGTTCACCTACCACTTCGAGGCGGTCGCTGGCCTAGCCCCATTCTACAATCAGAGCTTCTGGGGCGAGATGCGTGTGTGTTTCAGCACCGACTCGGACTTCGTCGACCCGATCAACAAGACGTGGCTCGCCAATTACCACGGTGGGCTTGACATCGAGTACGAGCAGCAGGCCTCGCCGTCATTCCAGCCGGCTCTGTACGCACTCGTCGTCCTGATCGTCCTCGGTGTGGTGGCCGGGGCCTTCGTGCTGGTCCGTCGGCGCAGACAGGCGGCCATCGACGAACTCGCCAGCGTGTTCAGCTACACCGCCGAGCTGCTGGCAGCAGGCGATGAGGTCCGCGAGGCCATCTTCAACTGCTACGAGAGCCTGTGCCAGATACTCATGCGCAGAGGATTCCTGCGCAGGGACTTCGAGACGGTGCGAGAGTTCGAGATGGCGATTCGCAACGCCCTGCCGATCAGTGAGCAGGCCCTCGTTGCCCTGGACAGGATTTTCGAGGAAGCGAGGTACTCCAGTCACGTGCTGGGCGAGCCTCACCGACAGAACGCACAGATGGCGTTGTCCACAGTGCTTCAGGAGATAGACGAGTTGCAGGACATCCCAGAGCGGGATTCTTACCTCATCGACGCCGATGCCTGATTCAGTCCATCGTCAGGCTCAGGGCGCCCTCTCCCCAAGAGACCCCTGTCAGCCTGCGTCCCTCGGGCAGCTCGAACTTCCTCAGAACGCCGCCAAACCTCTCCGGCGCAATCAGCCGGACTACGTCGCCCTCGTCGCCCGCAAACTTCTCGACAACGAGCTTGTCCGGAAGAGCAGTGGGAAGGGGTATGGTGATCCTGTCATCCGTATGGGACCCTCCGAACTCCCTGAGAAGATCTTCCAGAGGCTGGATCTCCCTAGCCAGTGACTTGGCCATCTCCACCGGGGCTGCCACGTCGGAGACCACCCTGTCGTGCCCGGCACGTACATCGTCTAGGTGATACAGAGTGGCTAGGAACTCAGTGTGCATCTCCTCGGCCGAGGCATCTAGCCCGGGCACCTCAACTCCGGGCGACGGCGTCGCTCGCGCGCTGGCGCCATGCATCTCGATTTCTACTCTCGACCACTCCATGCTGACGGTGCCACGAAAGGACGCACTCGGATGAACCCATTGCTCACTCAGTGAACTTAGCGGGGTCAGGGTGCTCCCTGAAGAAGCGCTCGACGTGGCGCTCGGTCCTCGCCGAGTCGAGAGTCTCGAGGACGTGGACACCCTCGGGCATGCAGATCTTGAACCCCCTTTGCAGGAGTCGCTTTTCGAGCATCACCACCAGGGCGCGGTCGGCAGCCTTCCTGATTGGTCTGCCGACTGCCTGCATGAGCCTGTTCACGGCAGGCTGGGAGCCAGAGTATCTCCATGCGCGCGCGCTGCCGTACATATCCTCGTAGTAGTCCCTCAGCGCATCCTGACGAGCACTCGGCGGCGGTAGCGGTAGCCCGATGCAGATTACTGCATCGAGGATGTTCTCGGGGTAGTCGACCCCCTCTGCCAACTTGCCCCCGAGGACCCCCGCAAGCAGGGCCGGGGTATTCGAGCGCCGGAGTCGATGCATCCTGTCCACCATCCTGTCCATCTTCTCCTTGGAGTCGCCTGGTCGTTCCCTCAGGAGTTTCCTCCCCGTCCACTGCTCATCTTCGATTACAATCTGCTCCAGCAGGGCGTAACTGGGGGCGAATACGGCGACGTGCCCCGGGGTCTTGCGCAGGACCGCGTGGATGTGCTCGCGTATCCTCGCCGTGTTCTCCTCGCCCCGGTCAGCGTAGCGGCTGGTCACGTCCTTGGCAATCAGCACAGGGCGCTTCTCGGCGAGGAAGTGAGAGGTGTACTCCTTGACGATGGACACCCTGCTGCTCGGGACATTGAGCAGGTCGTGGTACATCTGCGGTGGGAACAGCGTCCCGGACATCAGGATGGCTCCTCGGCACTGGTCCAGCAGGTCGCCGCTGACAACACCGGGGTCGAGCAGGTGTGTGGTCAGGCGGTGCTCCTCGCCCCCCATCTTGTCGTGAACCAAGGCGAAAGCGGGACTGTCGTGGTTCTGCGTGCAGGTGTTGAGGAGGATGGCGAGCCTCATGCAAGCGGTCTCCTCCTCGATGTCATCGTCATCCTCGTCGATCTCGACTCTGATTGACTGAAGCAGTTTGACCAGCGCCCCCAACTCGACGGCACGCTCGATGTCCTCGGATAGAATCGACGAGACCCTGTCGAGGAAAGTGATCATCGAGACCCTCTGGTCACCGGTCCTGCTGGAAGCGAGCCCCCCGTCGATTTCGGCGAACCACTTTGGCAGGTCCTTTAGCAACCTGCGCATGGCCGCCTCCGAGCGCCTGAGTTGAGTCACCTCGGCTGCCTTGGCATCCACATCCTCCTCATCGAGAGCCGCCATCTCGGATTGCGTCCGCTCCATATGCTCCTCAATCTCGGTTATCGCATCCCTGATGTCCTTCATTCGGATTCTGCGCTCGAAGCCTCTGCGAATCCTGTCAGGCAGGTTGTGGGCCTCGTCCACCACTAGCAGCATGTCTTCCAGAGCGAGTCCCATCGCAGGCAGCGAGGACTCCCTGACCGCCTCGACGAAGACATGGTTGTAGTCGCAGACCACAACATCAGCGGATGAGGCGGTCTCCCGTGCCACCTTCCACGGACAGATGCCGTGCGGCGCACCATCTTCGGGATGCTTGCACATCGCGACCAGTTCATCGACGTGCAGCGGATTCTTGAGGACACGCGGCTTGATGAGTTCCGAGTCGGCGAGCCACGGCCTGCAGGTACGCGAGCCGCGCTTCTCGACGCACAGTCTCGAGAACAGCGCGGGATGCTCGCCACGAATCTCGTTGATGCACATGCCCTGCTGGCCGACCAGGTCGACCAGCCTGACCTTCGGAACGTCAGGCTCCAGCCTCTCATTGATCTTGCGGACGGTCTCGATGACTATCCTGTGCTGGGACTGGCGACCTGTCAGGAACATGACCACAGGCGGCTCGGCAGCGCTCCTCGCCGTCTCGAGCGCAGCGGCGAGGGCCGCGGCGGTCTTACCTATCCCGGTGGGCGCGGCGGCCAGCAGGAAGCCACCAGCGCCTAAGACATCCATACCGTCCCTGATCATCTCGTCCTGGGTGTCTCTGAGAGCCTCGTGGGCGACGAATCTCCCTGCGGTTGCGGCCGCGCTCGCCTCCATGGAAGCGAACCTGACGATAGGCCGACCAAGAAGATTGGCTATCATCTGGTGATGATCGCCTCGGAATCGCGGCTGTCTAGGATCACCTTCAGCGGCTCGGCGAGGCTGACGTGGCGAAGCGCGCCCGACTCGGTTACAGCATCCAGCGAGTCCAGCCAATCCCAGTCGACGAAGTCTTCTGCACCGATGGTGAGGTAGCCGATGTTGAAGGTGACGATGTTCTGGAAGAAGTGGGTGCCCTGAGAGGGCTCAACGTGGATGTCAGACATTGGGACCTCGACTATCGCCTTGGAGCCCATGATCTGGTCCCATTGCACGGGGATTCCGAGTGATGGGTCCGCCGAGCCCCATCTCCCTGGTCCGATCAGCACGTATGGCCGCTTGTCAGCTCTCAGCCCCGCATCGATGGCCTCTATCTTGTCTGTGAGGTCTGTGGTCCGCATCCGGTCGAGTCGCCCGGGGTGGACGTACACGATGTCCCTGATGCCCTCTATCACGCCGTTGCCGAGCGACTGACTGCAGATGCATATGGCCTTGTCCCGGTCGACCTCCCCGAGGTCGATGTCGATGTCGACCGACTCCTCCATCATCGGTCTCATTTGGAGTATGGCGAACTTCTGACTCCCCGAGTCTCGGTCGATTGACAGAGCGAACTCGATTTCCACGGGTGAGCCGATGTAGTTCTGGCATGCGGTGAGGACGTGGTGCAGGATCTCAGAGAGGGGGAAGCGTCCGTGCTTGAGCACCGGAGCGAAGGTGACGACTCTGGGGCCGCCATCGACCATGACTGAGTCGACCATGCGGTCGTCCGAGACGATGTAGGTCGAGCCTACCAGAGCGAGGCTTCCGTCCTCCTCGGCCGCAGACAGACGCAGATTCAGGAGGTTGTCCTCCTCGGAGGGGTGCACGGAGCCATCCTCCTGATTCATCGGAATGGCGAAGAAGTTGCGCTGGGAGGTGTCGAGTATGGCTTGGTTGCTGTAGAACTGGTGCACCCTCTTCGGCTGGCCGGGGCTGTATCTCAGGCACTTGCCACCCGTGGCGACCTGCCTGCCGAGGCCTATGCAGATGGCTGCAAATCCATCCTCTGCCACAAGCGGCTCCACTGGATAGTGGTTGTGACTCCTCGCAGCCCCCGAGATGAGCGGGTAGAAGCGCCCGTTCACCTCATCGCCGACGAGCTCTTGGACGACCACGGCCATACGCTCGTCCTCGATTGTGTTCGGCGTGGCCGTCACATACGCCTTGGCGCTGCGGTGGTACGTGGAGGCGTATACAAGTTTGATCGCCTCGAGCAGTCGCCTGAGCCTGACTTTCAAATCGGGGTGGTCGTTGGCCAGCATGTGCGTGGCATATACCCCCGCGAAAGGCTGGTGGCTCGAGTCCTCGAGAAGGCTCGAAGAGCGAACCGCCAGAGGCCACTTGGTGTTCTCGAGCAAGACTGATATCTCGTCTCTCAGCTCTGGCGGGAACTCGCCGGCGAGGAATGCCTCGTCGACTTCGGGATCGCTGTGGTCCTCGTGGGCGTACCTGCTGAGTTCATTGCTCTCGACGAACTCCTCGAAGACGTCTGTCGCGATCACGACGGATCTCGGTACGATGAACTCGACATCCGGAAAGGCCGCCCCGAGGCGGAGGTCTGGCATCCGGGTGAAGAAGAACGCGAGGCCACGCCCCTTGCCTCCGAGGCTGCCTCTGCCGATTCTCTGGAAGCCAGCACCCCCGACTCTGGCGTCATGGTCCCTGATGGTGCGCCTACGAATCTGTGAGATGTGCTGTCGAACCGAGTCAGCGAGGTACTTCCTGACTCCCTCGCTGGTGTCGAAGTCCTCCACCGTCATCGGCCTCATGCCGGCGGCTAGGGAGAATTCGGTCCGTGTCCTGAGCCAGTGCGAGAACTGGTTCTTCGAGGCATGGTACTCGATGGATTCTATCGGCGCGTTCTCAAGGCCATCTATCAGTTCCTCGAGGTCGGTGGCCCGCGCGACCTCAGTCCCATCGGGCAGGCGGAAGATGAAGTCGCCGAAATTCATCTCGTCGACCATGAACTCCTCGATCCTGTGGTACAGCTGTGAGTCCTCCTTGTGCAGGAAGCGGACCCCCATCGCCTCGGCGTCCTCCCTGAGCTCGAGGTTCTTCGATTGTAACAGGATGGGCATGTAGGGATGACCCTCCTGTGCGTACTGGATCAGTTCCAGCCCGGCAGTATCCCTGTTCCCTCCTTGGTTGGGAAACTTGCCATCGGTGAAGATGCCGATGATGTTGTTATGGTAGCGATCGATGATCGACTTCGCGGTGTTCATGTCCGAAGCGAGGAGTATCTTCGCCCTTGCCCGCAGCCTCAGCAGCTTCTCGTACAGGTTGCCGCCTTCCCCCATCAGTCGGGTTGTCTGGTTGACCAGTTCAGTGTACAGCAGCGGCAGGTAGACCGAGTAGAACCTCCTGCTGTCCTCAACGAGCAGAATGACCTGGACATCCCCGTCACGGACGTCGTTCTCCACGTTACGCTCGTCCTCGATGAGCTTGCAGATCGAGAGGAGAATGCGACTGTCGCCGGTCCAAACGAAGATGCGGTCGATGCCGTCTCCCGCGCTGAGCGTCGCCAACTCGCGGGTGTTGTGGCTCAGCATGACCACAGGGAGTCCATCTCTGATCCGCTTGGCTTCGCTGCCGAACGCCTTGACGTCCATCTCCCCGACCCTCGTCATCGTGATGACGAGGTCGAAGTCCCGCGAGCGAAGCAGTCTGAGCGCGTCGCCCGCCTCCGGGCTGTGAATAATGCGCGGGGCCTGAGAGAAACTCAGGTCGGAGTACTCCCGTCGCATTATCTCGGCGAGGTACCCCGATTCCTCGAGCAGGTAGTGATCGAAGTGGCTCGCCACCAGGAGCACATCGCGGATCCTGAATGGAGTGAGCCGCTCAAGCCGGCTCCAGTCCGAGATTCCCCCGTCCATGGCACCGGATGACAGCATCCTGCATCAAACTTCAGACTGTAGGGATGGGGGTGTCCCGCACGAGATGTGCGGGACGGTGTGTGTTTAATGTCAATATTGGCGCTCGCGATCGGTCTTGCGAGTGACTCCACGAGAACCCCGCGGAGCCTCGCTCGGATCATAGCCGGCTGCGTTGGACAGTTTGGCTCGGGCTCGTAGCGCCTCGAGGCCGCATATGACAGGTTGGGCGAGGGGGCGTCGAGGACGCCCCCCCGCGTTTTTGTGCATCCCACCATCGCTCAATCTCTCACCTCATAGCGTTCGAATCGTCATCGAAGCGCGCCCGGAGCTCGTCCATGCGCATTGAGAGGATCCTGTCCACGGTCGCATCCTCGACTGTGGCTCTGCGGATGTGCTCCCTGGCTGCTTGGCGCAGCACCGTGCCCGCAGACTCGCCGTGCAGTTTGCAGAACTCCCGCATTCGCACAGTCAGGTCAGGCCCCAGGTCGACCTCGATCCTCACCCTCTCCCCAATCATAGGCATGGGCGAGGAGAGATACCTGCGCACCGCTTGGCGAATCACGTCGGAGCGGTTTCGCATTCCGTCGTAGCCCACTCGATGGTCGATTTCCAACAGGTGGTCCTCAGGTATTCTCAGCGAGACCATTGGGCTGATGCCGGGCACTTCGGGTTCCTCCTGACCCGGGCAGATAGGCTCAGGCACTTGAATGTATTGCAATTGAAAGACAATTGAATTACGATGGGTGCCACTGCGGCGTCCGATGTACTGGGGGCCGGCCGGCTTCGCAAAGCGTGACGATAGTGCGATTCAAGGGGAGGTGGCATGTCGAAGCCCCGCAGGGTCGCGCATGAAGGTCATCAACGACGCAATCCACGGGCAGTTCAGACTGGACGGAGTCCGAGAGGATCTGCTCGGGACTCCGGAGATGAACAAGCTCAGCCACATCAAGCAGCTTGGGCTGGCTCATTTGGTGTTCCCCGGCGCTCACCACACCAGGTTCGAGCACTCCCTTGGGACATCGCACATCGCCGGGATGATGGCGGAGTCACTGGGCTTGGACGAGCACGAGACGGCGACGGTACAGGCCGCTGCAATGCTTCACGACGTAGGTCATGGACCGTACTCGCACACGCTCGAGCATATACTGCACGAGCGCGGTGGCAAGGACCACATGTCGATCACCGAGGGCATCATCCTTGGCGACTACGACGTCCTCCGCGACGGCGAGGAGTCGTCGGTGCCCGACAGGCAGAGGGTCCACGACATACTCGAGCGACGCGGCTTGGACCCGAAGGAGATAGCAGGCCTCATCCGCGGCCCCGGCGCCGGAGGTAGCGAACGCTCCTTGATGACGTGGACCGAGGGCCGTGAGGACTTCGTGGACCAAGACCTCACACTAGCTCATCTGATTCACGGCCCCGTTGACTGCGACCAGCTCGACTACCTCTTGCGTGATTCGCACTTCACCGGCGTCAAGCACGGTATCGTCGATCACCGCCGACTCATCATGTGCCTCGAGCGCAACGGCGGCGACATCGCCGTAGAGGAAGGCGGCCTGCCTGCCCTCGAGGGGATGATGACGGCTCGAGCGCTGATGTACAGCGCCGTCTACTTCCACCGGGTCACCCGGGTCACCGAGGTCATGCTGTCCAGAGCCGTCGAGCGCAGTTCGGACCAGATGCCTGACTCGCTCGACCTGCAGCGCCGGGTCGACGCAGAGATCTGGGAGGCTCTCGGGGGTGCTGGTGACTACGCCCGCGATATGATTCGCAGACTGAAGTACCGACAATTGCTGAAGGTCTGCGCCAGTCGTCGCAGGGAGGAGCTCTCCGAGGGTCAGGTCGAACGCCTGCACGAGCTCGCCACCAATGCGGACTCACGCAGGCAGTTCGAGGACGACATGGCCAACCGAGCAGGACTGCCTCCCGGGTACGTCGCGGTAGACGTCCCGGACGTGAAACTCCTGCTGGCCGAGCCTCGTATTTCCAAGGTCGATGTCAGGATAGTAGGCGACGACGGACGCACTCGCTGGCTGCGCGAGCACACGCCCATCGCAGAGGCCCTGAGGACGCGCCAAGTGAGCCAGTCAGCAGCCTATGTAATCACTCTGCCCGGCCATGAGTCCACTGTGGCTCAGTTGGCCGAAAGGCATCTGTTCGGCTGAGAATTATCGGCCCCTACGGGGCCGTACCGCGCACTCATCGGGCAAGGACACCCTTCAAAAGGACCCCCTCAGTCGCGCAAGCACCCGGTCCCTCAAACAGGAATCGTTCATTCGCCTTGGTGACGCCCATGGACAGCACAATGAAGTCAGTGTACGACGGCGTAATCGCAAGAGACCCGAACCAGCCTGAGTTCCATCAGGCGGTAGAGGAGGTCCTAGACAGCCTAGTGCCTGTGATCCAGGCCCATCCCGAGTATCTCCAGGTGGTCCGAGCCATCGTCGAGGCGGAGAGGATCATCCAGTTCCGCGTGCCTTGGTACGACGACAACGGCGACTTCCACGTCAACCGCGGATTCCGAATCCAGTTCAACAGTGCCATCGGCCCCTACAAGGGCGGCCTCCGGTTCCACCCCAGCGTCAATCAGTCCATACTGAAGTTCCTCGCCTTCGAGCAGGTCTTCAAGAACAGCCTGACGGGCCTACCGATGGGCGGTGGTAAGGGCGGCTCCGACTTTGACCCCAAGGGCAAGTCCGACGGTGAGGTCATGCGCTTCTGCCAGTCCTTCATGATGGAGCTGTGGCGCCACATCGGCGCAGACCTCGACGTCCCTGCGGGCGACATCGGAGTCGGCGGCCGCGAGATAGGCTACCTGTTCGGGATGTACAAGAAACTAGCCAACGAGTTCACCGGAGTCCTGACCGGCAAGGGCCGCTCCTACGGAGGCTCCCTGATCCGCCCCCAAGCGACCGGGTACGGTCTGGTCTACTTCGCTCGCGAGATGCTCGCGACCAAGGACAAGTCGTTCGAGGGGGCCACGGTCGCCATCAGCGGCTCGGGCAACGTTGCCCAGTTCGCATGCGAGAAGGTCATCGACCTCGGTGGCAAGCCGGTGACGTTGTCCGACAGCAGCGGCTTCATCCACGATCCTGCCGGAATCGACAGGGAGAAGCTCGCTTGGATCATGGACCTCAAGAACAACCGCCGGGGGCGCATCAAGGAGTTCGCAGACCACTTCGACGGGGTCGAGTACACCGCCTCCAAGCCCGAGCCCAACCTGAATGGGCTCTGGGGGGTCAATGTCGACATCGCTCTGCCATGCGCAACCCAGAACGAGATCAACGGTGAGGAGGCGCAGATGCTCGTCGATAACGAGGTCACCGCCGTTGCTGAGGGCGCCAACATGCCCTGCACCCCCGAGGCAGTAGAGTGCTTCCAAGCCAACGGAGTCCTGTTCGCACCCGGAAAGGCGTCCAACGCCGGCGGCGTCGCGACATCCGGGCTCGAGATGAGCCAGAACAGCCTCAGGATGAGCTGGACTCGCGACGAGGTCGACCAGAAGCTCGAGGCCATCATGGTGAACATCCACAAGAACGCATTCGAGACTGCAGAGAAGTACGGCATGCCTGGCAACTACGTCGCCGGTGCGAACATCGCCGGCTTCCTCAAGGTCGCTGAGGCCATGCAGGCCCAAGGAATGGTCTAGTTCTCGATTCGCTCACTGATATTCCTCCCCCTCGCTAATCGCGGACAGGAACCTCTTGAGCCGCTCGCTCTGCGGGTCCTCAATGATCGAGGAGGGTCCCTGCTCGGCTATCACGCCCTCATCTAGGTAGATGATACGGTCAGCTACGTCCTCGGCGAAGCTGATTTCGTGAGTTACAATCACCATCGTCATTCCTTCGTCAGCCAGTCTCCTGATGGTAGCCAGAACCGAGCCCATCAGCTCGGGGTCCAAGGCGCTGGTCGGCTCGTCGAACAGCATGACCTCAGGGCTCATCGCCAGAGCCCGGGCGATTGCCACGCGCTGCTTCTGCCCGCCAGAGAGGTTGCCAGGATAGGCATCGATCCTGTCCAGAAGATCAACGCGTTCGAGCACCGACAGAGCTCTTTCCTTGGCCTCTTCTTTGCTCATCTTCCTGACATGCCTCAGGCCGAGTGTAACGTTGTCGAGGACCTTCAGGTGCGCGAACAACTCGAATGACTGGAATACCATCCCGATTCTCGACCTGACGTCGTTGACATCGGCTCCAGGGGTGTTGATCCGCTCGCCACGCAGCCTCACGACTCCCTCGGTTGGCTCAATCAGCCGGTTGATGCATCGCAGCACAGTCGACTTACCGCCTCCTGAGGGACCTATGATCGCCACCGACTCCCCTTCGTTGACCTCGAACGAGACGCCGCGGACGGCATGGACCCCTCCGGCGTAGATCTTGTGCAAATCAGTGACCCTCAAAACATTCTCTGGCATTCATGCACCTCCTGAAATGCCGAGTCCGGGTATCCTCGTCTTGTTCTCGAGATACCTGAGCAGAAGAGCCAGTGTCCAAGTGACGATGAAGTAAGAGATCAGGACCATGCCCCAACCCCAGAAGACCTGCCAGGTAATAGCGATGGCCAGCTTGCCCTTTCGTGTCAGTTCGGCATAGCCAATGACCATGGCGAGCGACGAGTTGAGCACGAGGTTGACCATCTCGTTACCCATGGGCGGTATACAGATCCTGATTGCCTGCGGCATGATGACGCGCCTCATTGTCTGCATGTAGTTCAGTCCGATGCTCCTGCCTGCCTCCATCTGGCCAGAGGGAATCGCCGCGATGGCCCCACGTATGGTCTCGCACTGGTATGCGCCAGAATTGAGGCCGAGGGCGAAGATGGCGCTGATGTAGGCCCTGTCACTCAGGAATTCGTCAATGATGAATTCTGCCAAGAAACTGGTGGAACCCGCTAGCATCGCCTCCGCGGGCCCCTGAACCAGCTTGCCCAGTTGGAGCCCGAAGTGGATGAACAAGAACTGTACGAGCAGAGGGGTGTTGCGGAAGATGTCGGTGTATACGGTCGCGACAGCGTTCAGCGGCCTCACACCCCAGGGATTCCACTTCACCGTGATGCCACGGAATGGCAGACGTACCTCTCTCTTGGGGAATGATTCCTTCGAGGTCATGAATAGCAGGCCCAGGAGGATCAGCGCTATCCCTAAGAGGACCCTGAGAAAGGGCACGAAACTTATCGGTCCAGTGACGCCTTCCGGGTTTATGATGCCTATAGGCGCGTAGATGTAATCCCAACCGTCTAGGTTGAGGGCCCTGACTACGGGGACTACAGCGAGAAGCAGTTTCGTCCCGTAGCCTAGCATTCCCAATCCGAATACCCGCAGGGCTACGGTGTTGAGGGGCCCCGTGGAAGTCGCGGACAGCGTACGCAATCTTCCCGCCTCTCGAGTTGCGGGCATCGGCCCATTCACCAAACCAATCGTGACCGCCTCAATTGCGCAGATTGGGAGCAGCAAGAGCCTAACCAACGCATAGCGATTGAGTTGTGCAATTTCCTTCAGGGTGGTCGGAGCGGTTTTCATCATCGAGAGCGTGATTCCTAGGAAAAAACCCAGCATGATGCCGAATACGACGATTTTGATAGTGGCGATTAATCCGTCCATCAGCATGCCTTTGGAGTAGTCGACGAACTGGCCGAAGTCACTGAAGTCGACGACCTGGAACCCGATGGACTCGTCCTCTCCCGCATTTTCGCTGTACAGGATGACGCCACCGTCACCCACGAGCACAGCATCGAACAGGTTGAGCGTCGAGACGTGATTGAAGTCCGTGACGTTAGGCAGGGGGTTCATTTGGGGGATGATGATGTTGCCGCCGTCAAGAGACAGAGCGACGTATCCAGAGGGACCGGCGACGAGGAACTTGTTCACAGACGATACGTCGATCGAGCTCAGTTCGAGTCCCAGGCTGGTGTTCCTGCCCTCCGACTCGATCTCGACCAGTTCCCAGACAAACCCGACAGCAGTGCCAGTGGGCGTTCCGACTGACTTGACTATGTGCCCTTCGTCTGTTATCGCATAGGCACGAATGGCGCTGTAGTAGTCGACTGCCACAATGTTAGCGACCAGCCCTTCGGGAGCCTCTCTGTACTCCCAGTTCTGTCCGCCGTCATCGGTGGCCAGTATCATGCCATTGTCACCCACTGCAAAGCCCGAGCTGCCATCGAGGAAGGAGATGTCATTGAGATCCGAGGCAATTCCGGAGTCTCTCTGCGTCCAAGCCTCGCTCTGGTACTGCCAGATAGCCCCGCTCGGTCCTACGGTCACCAATGAGGTAGCGCTGGTCATCGCAACCCCTCTGAAGTCAACGGCGGATTCTAAGGAGATGTTCTGCCATGTATCGCTGCCAACGGCTAGGAGATAGGCCGCCCCACCGTCACCGACGACCGCAAATGCTCCCTTCTCCCTCAAATCGCCTGTGAATGGGTCGTAGACTGCTTCTGTTGAGTCGGACCTGCGCAGGTCGGCCGTCGCAGGGGAGCTGAGCTGAACCCAGGTAGAACCCTTGTCGTCGCTCTGGAGAATCACGCCGCCAGCACCGAAGGCGAAGACCGACTCACCATCGTAGGACGCCGTGAAAAGATCCGCATCGGTGCCACTGTCAGCGACATCCCAACCGCTTCTGTACTCGACTCCCTGGATGGGAGTGATCAGGGTTGCTAGAATCAAGAAGGAGAGGATGACGACGTAGCGGTTGCCACTTTTCCCCGTTGGGTGGAGCAGTCGTGAGATACCACCGGACAACGCGAACCCTCGCCCCCTGACGCGCTTCTTCGGATATAGTCTCGTGGACCACCAATGCTAAGTCGGCCCTGCGGGCCCTCGCGGGCATGAGGGGCGTATTGGTCGCACTCTGCCTCAGCGCATTGGTTCTATCCGCGCCACCCGCCGTTGCAGCAGGTGGATTGCAGTACAACGTCGGAACTTCTCAGGAGACTCCCGCATCACATCTCATCGACTCTTACGAGCACATAATCGAGACCGGCTACGAGGACCATCAGTTCGCGATGCGCGCCCTTATGGTCGGTGAGATCGACTTCATGCTGACATCCAATCTGATCGCCGCCGATCCGGCTAACAGGGCCAATCTGCCGGGACTCTCCATCCTCGGTATGGTCGAGGAGACCGAATCGTACGTTCCGGTGGCCCGATCCGACACTCAAGACGACTGGGGCAACCTAGAGTTACTGCAGGCCATCAACGCCGCTCTCGGGGGGATATTCTCCTCAAGCACCGGCCAGCAGGCGTACCTGACGTGGTTCCTCGGTGAGACCGAGCTGAAAGATTCCGATTTCGTCAGTGTCATTGGTGCTTGGCCGACTCCGACCGAGGGCGGCACACTCTATCGTATCTTAGAGGGCGAGAAGGAATTGGTGGCCTGTATGTATAATCAGGACTCTCCGATGTCGAACCTAGACGACAATGCCGAAATGCAGGGCTACGAGGTCGAGATTTCCAAGATGGTCGTCAGTAGGATGGAGAGTCACTATGAGGTGCAAATTCCTTTCAGACCATTGGACAGCGGCGGCGAGTTCGAGGCCATCGAGAATCTCAGGAGGGCCGACACCTGTGACTTCGTAATGGCCTCAATCACGAATTCAAAGGCGGTTTCCAAGGGAATGAGGGGAGGGGTCCCATACCACATAGAGGGCATCGTGCTGATGGCCTCGACCGAGTCTCCTCATCTGGACACTGCCCAAGATTTGTTCCTGTCTAACGATGAAGGGGTACAGAGCGACTTCGATCAGCGCTGGATAGCGATCGCGCTCCTGTCAGTCCTCATAGTAATCCTACTGGTCAGGAGGAACTGACCCAGAAGCCCAGGCTTAGGAATGTTCATCGGCGTAATCGACTCTAGTGCAGGCATGGGAGAGTTGCTCTACCAAGGCAAGGTCAAGCAGGTATGGAGTACCGAGGACCCGGATGTCCTCGAATTCCGGTACACCGACCAGATTTCTGTCTACGACCAGATCATCCCATCCTTAATCCCCCGCAAGGGGGAGAGTTTGAATCGCACGACCTGCCACTGGTTCAATCTGGTCGAGGCTGAAGGAGTGTGCGACACGCATCTGCTCGAGATGAGCGCTCCCGACCGCTGCCTCGCCAGGCGTTTCGAGGTCATCAGGGAGCCAGGGGCCATCACCCAGGACATGGAGAACGTCTTCGTCCCGCTCGAGGTGATATGCCGCCATCATCTGGCCGGCTCAGGCTGGCAACGCTACGCCAAGGGCGAGGTCGGGGCCGAGGAGTTCGGCTTTGAGCCGGGGACGCAGATCGAGGAGGGCTGCAAACTGCCCGAGCCATACCTCGAGGTCTCTACCAAGTTCGAGTCGTTCGACAGGCTCCTCGACAGGAAGGAGGCACTTGAGATATCCAATCTCACCGAGGCGGAGTTCGATTCCATCCTCGAAGCCGTACTCAAGATCGATGCCATTATCGGGCGCGAGGCCGACAAGCGCGGCCTCATCCACGTCGACGGCAAGAAGGAGTTCGCGCTGGGGCCGCGCAGGAAGCCGGTACTCGTCGACTCGTTCGGAACCTTGGACGAGGACCGCTGGTGGGACGCCGAGACCTACGCCAACGGTCAGATAGTCTCGCTGTCGAAGGAGTTCGTCCGCGAGCACTACATCGCCATCGGACATCACAGGGCGCTCTACGACGCTAGGGCCGAGGGCACCGAGGAGCCGCCGATACCCGCGCTTCCGCAGGCGATGATCGACAAGACGGCAGAACTCTACGCATCGATGTACAAACGCCTCACCGGTGTCGAATTCTGAGGTGTAGGATGGGGACCCACGAGTACGAGGACGATCCTCGCAACGAGAGCGTACTCATCTCGATCAACGGCGAGTTGCTGCCGCGCCCGGAAGCCAAGGTCTCCGTGCTCGACGCGGGATTCCTTCTGGGCGACGGCGTGTGGGAGTCGTTCAGGCTGCACAAGGGGACCCTCGCCTTCGCCGACGACCACATGGACCGGTTGTTCAGGGGCGCCGAGGCGATATCCATGGACATCGGACGCGCACGCGAGGAGATCCTCAACGAAGTCAACAGGGTGATCGAGGCCAACGGCATGGATGACGGCGTGCACGTCCGACTGATTGTCACTAGGGGCCTCAAGCCCACCCCGTATCAGGCCCCGTGGGTGATATCGAGCCCGCCGACCCTGGTGATCATACCCGAGTACAAGAGGGCAAACGAGAGGGGGGCAGTCGAAGGAATCAGACTGGTCACTGTGGATGTGAGGAGGGGCGAGCAGAACGTCCAGGACCCGAGGATCAACAGCCTGTCCAAGCACAACTGCATCGCCGCTTGCGTGGACGCTGCCGCCAAGGGTGGCGAGGAGGGGCTGATGCTGGACCCCGCTGGAAACGTAGCCACCTGCAACTCCACGCACTTCTTCATCGTCAGGCATGGCGAGGTCTGGACCTCGACGGGCGAGCACTGCCTCGACGGAATCACGCGGCGCAAGGTCCTCGAGCTGTGCCGCGCCAATGGGATTCCAGCCCACGAGAGGGACTTCACCACCAATGATGTCAGCACGGCCGACGAGGCTTTCGTCACAGGCACCTTCGCCGGCCTCATCCCCGTCGTCGAGTTCGACGGCGATCCGATGAGCGGGGGCCAGAGAGGCCCGATGTGTGAACTTCTCCAGAGCCTCTACATCGAACTCATCAGGAGTGAGTGTGATGGCTGATGGAGTCGCCATCGCGATGTGGTCGGGGCCACGCAACATATCAACCGCGATGATGTACTCGTTCGACAACCGCCGGGACTGCTTCGCTATCGATGAGCCGCTATACGCGCACTACCTGGCGCAGACCGGTATTCAACACCCCGGCGCAGGGAAGGTGATCGCGCACTACGAGTCCGATTCGGCCAAGGTGGTCGATTACCTGACGGGGCATATCCCAGGGGACGCGTCGATATGGTACCAGAAACACATGTGCCACCACATTCTCCCGGGAATGGATACAGACTGGCTCGATTCGCTGTCCAACTGCTTCCTGTTGCGCGACCCGAGGGAGGTCCTGCTCTCTCTAGCTAGGATTACCGACGAGGTCAGCCTGTGGTCCACGGGACTGCCCCAGCAGGTACGACTGATGGAGCTCGTGGCCAAGAGTTCGGGGCGCATCCCGCCGATCTTAGACTCTAGGGACATTCTCGAGGACCCCGGGGGAATACTGCGTCTTCTGTGCGATGAAATCGGGATAGACTTCAGTGATCGGATGCTGTCATGGAAAGCAGGTCCGAGGCATTGCGACGGGATATGGGGGGAGCACTGGTACGATTCTGTCTGGTCCTCGACCGGTTTCGCCCCTTACCGGCCTCGCCGTGGCGAATTGACCCCGGAGCACGAGGCCATACTCGAGCAGGCGACGCCCCTGTACGAGAGCATGCACAGGCTGAGGCTGGCCCTCTAGCATGCCTAGTCTTCTCGCATCAGGCGCCCGAGCCTGTCCTCGAAGTCGTCCAACGCCCCCTCCTCGACTTCGGACTCCGGTTCAGCAGCATCTTCGCTGATGCCTTCGTCCTGTGTTTCAGCCACCGGCTCAGGAGTGTCAGGGGCCTTTGGCTCGATACTCTTCTTGGCTGCCCTCTCCTCTGCCGTCGCCATGGCCATCTCCATGAGCTCCTTGCCCTCGCGGTAGTTTCTGAGCATCCACGCGAAGGCCACAGATGCACCGATCACCAGCAGGGCTGCAACTACTGCGGTCCCCATGTCGAACTCCGGGAGCTCCATAGAGCCGCCCGAGAGAATCAGTCTGGCCTCGTCGTCGCTCGGGTCGGAATCTGAGTCCCAGGGGAACTCGCACCCGATAGTCACGACGATTTCGATGCCATCATCGACATCGGGACGGTCAATTCTGAAGATGGGGGCCAATGTGCTGCTCCAATCCACTCGGTGGGTTGAGGAATGCTCCCCTGCGACTAGCGAGAGATGGCAGTCGGCATCAGTCAGTAGTTGGTAATTGGTCCTTCGAGTGAGGACCTTGACTTCCTGGTTTGAGCCCTCCCCGTCAAGCTCTAGTTCCACTACGCCTATGTTCCAGTCGCTCCTTCTGACTTGGAAGCTAGCCTCATCAAAAGCGACTTGGAAACCCCTCTCATCTAGCAGTCTCAGCGTCAGGGTCCTGCTGCCCGGCTCCGGACTCCAGCCCTCGGCACTGAGGTTGATCGGGCCGTGGGGGGAGTTGGCAGGGACGTGACCGGACGCGAAATTCAGCATCGCCCCCTGGTCGTCGATTAGGAGAATCGAGTATGAGAACGGCTCCGTCCCGTTGAATATAGAGCAATATGCGACTACCTCTTCGAAACTGCCGAGAATCTCGCACTCAGCAGACCTGAGGGACGGCTCGACGACGTGGGAGACGTAGTCGAGGCTGGATGAGTCCACGCTCAAGGAGCCATTCCCACTGGCCACTGCCGGCAACGCCCAACCGCCCCTATCGTCCCATTGCAACTGTCCGGACACGGAATCAACGACACTGGAAGCAGAGGTGGTGCCGTGGATCTGAAGCAGCGCATGGTCACCCATCATTACCACTATCACGGGGGAAGATGCCCAGGAGTACGACGATTGCTCGGTGTTCAGGGAGACCTCGCGCTGGTTCCCGTCTGCATCCTCGGCGAGGATGCGTACGGTCTGGGCGCTGCCGTCCCAGTCAGCAGACGGAATCACCTCCAGGGGAACACCTCTAATCTCACCGACCCCGAGGACGACTTCGGTCTGCCCGACGACAATCCAGCCGCTAGGCAGGCTCAGGACCTGCAGGGCGATGGTAGTGGGGGCGTTACCGAGGTTCTGAAGTTCCGCGATTGGGTGACCCCCATCGCCAGAGATGAACCAAGGCCCCTGCCCGCTCAGATTGAAGTCGTTGATGATGGCGACACGCAGAGGCAGAGTGATTTCTGTCTCTCCGCTACCGTCGCCTTCCCTTAGTTTGACGTGGAGTTCCACTGCCCTGCCATGCTGCGCTGTGTCAGGCGGGGTGATGTTGAGCATCATCGGAGCAGTCTCACCGGGGGAAAGGACAGGGAGTTCGTCGGAGACGACAATATGCCAACCGCTCTCACCGCTCACCCACACTGTAGCATATGGCATCGTGGGGGAGTTGCCTTGCTGAATCACGGTCAGTTCTATGCTTGAGCCATTGGGGTGTATATCGAGGTAGGTCTGGTCTGCCGAGGCCGACCAAGCTGGCACATGAGTCACCTCGATGCCGAAAGTGAACGAACCCACCTCCTCATCCTGAGCAGTGGCGGTGACGGTTACTTGCATTGTAGAGCCGTTCCAAGCGTCTGCAGGCACGGTCGCGTTGACCGTCATCAGTGCAGTCTGGTTCACTCCGATGTCGACCACTGTATCTCCTTGGGAGTCCCAGCCTTGTGAGGCGTCATCGCCCGCCAAGGTAACCTCGTAACTCACTGTCAGAGTCAGGTCATCGATCAGATTACCGACATTCTTCGCTTCGACGCTCACCTCCAGAGTTCCTCCGGGTGCGACGGCGAAGGTGTTTCCATCGGCGATGGACTCACCGACGCTCGCAGTGATGTTCCATCGGTGGTCCTGACTAGCCTCGAGGATCACGACGTCCGAGTCACTGACTGACTGGTCTCCCATCGAGGTCATGTGGATTTCGATACTGACGGGGGCACGAGCAGGGGTGGTGTCAGGTAGTACAACGGTCACAGGTATGTTCGTCAGACTACCTGCGCCCAAGGACACCATGTCATTGGAGAAGGCAACCCCCACACCCGGGTCCTCGGTGATGTTCTCGTCGAGGAGGATTTCGTAAGTCAAGTGGTAAGTGTCGTCGCCGTTGCCAGGATTCTCGAGGCGGACCATGACCAGAGACTCCTCATTGACCTCGACCAAGTGAGGTTGCTCCGTGGGCGAGATCACCAATAGCGAGGCCCTGTATATCTGCAGGACTTCGAGAGAGACCCTGAGGACGTGATTAGCCGATTGGTCGCTCGCGTCAGAGAAGGAGTGGAAGGCCGGAGGGGAGTCATCGGGTAGGCCGAGGGTCAGGGTCCCGAAGGCCTGGGAACCGATTGCCCCTGTCATGATGACCGTGTCACCGGCAATCGACAGGTTACCACTCGCGCTCCAGGACCATCCCTGTACGGTCATCCCAGCGTCGGCGAGCGACCAGGTAAGTTGCATCGCCCCGATGGGCATATCAGCGTGGACGGCCCACTCCAAACCCTGCGCAGGTACGCTGCGTTGGTGGACATCTGTCACGACCCCCGCCGCTTCGAAGGTGAGTGAGATCGTCTGACAGGTCTCTTCCTCTCCACTGCCTACGCACATAGACAGAGGAGTGGCCACAGAGTCGCCCAGATTAGCATCATCCGGGACTTCCATCCTCGCTGTCAGAAGCAGCACCTCATCTGGTGCTAGAGACAGTGCCGGCTGCTCGATACCAGCCATGTCGTACAGTCTGAGATCCGTGCCCCATGCGGTGCCGCTCCACGAAATCGTAATCTGGTTCTCAGGGGCGTTACCGAGGTTTTGGAGCAGCATCCAAGCCTGTGCGTCGGCGCCCAGCAGGCCGTAACCGGTGCTCGCAGCGGTTCCATCGGGTCCACGCAGGGATAGTCCACGGGTCCGGTTGGCCTCGATGGGGAGGGAAGCCGACACACTGACGTTGTCCGGGTCGTCGTCCAGAGTCAGAGTGAGGCCGAGGTGACCGGCATCCGAGCCCAAGGCGTCAGCTGGGGCATGAATGCGGAGATGGGGGGCCCATACCGCATCGACGTCTATCTCGATTCCGCTCAGGCCCCCGCCAGACTCGTCGCTCCAAGTCCAGCCTCCAGGTAGCGAAGAGTCGTCCACGGCAAGACTCCAGGTTCCTGCAAGCCTGCCCGTCGAGCGGATGTTAGGGGCCGCCAGCGCGCTTTCCCCGGGAGTTACCCTGATTGGCTCGGTAGGTATCTCGAAAGTCGCGTTGTAGGGTGCCACGATAGCTAGCGTGGTGGTCTGGGCGTCGTTGTCGCGCCTTGATTGAGAGACGTTGGAGTAGGGGTCGAGGACCAGTTCGAAGACGTGCTCGCCCAGCGGCCCACTCCACTCTACGCTGAATGACTCGAAGGAGCCCCCGCCGGTTGGGCCAACTGGCTCCATGGTGCCTGCCTCGTAGCTGGCTATCAGCTGGCCGTTCGCATACAGCTTGGCCTCGGTCTCATCATCAGTGTCGGCAGTCCCCGAGTTCTCGAACAGCGCAGTCACGGTGACAGCCTCGCCGGGATCGGGCTCGCTGGGGCTGAACTCGATGCCCCTTTGGTCCAGCAGGGGCCTGACATCAGCCAGGGCGTGCGACACGACCGTGTCACCGAGAACCAGATCGAGAGTCGCACCTCCGTCCATGTCAGCCAGGGCGGGGGCGGACCAAGTCCTATGGGGCAGATCGATGGATCCACCCCAAACGAAAGTCGAGCCATCGTCACCGTCGAAGGCCCACAGCGAGCGGCCGTAGGCGACCAGTAGCTCCTGCTCGCCGTTGCCGTCTATGTCCATCCATGTCGGGGGGGCGACGGCTATCTCGTCGTTCGGATAGCCGCTGCTCTGCTCAAGGCTCTTCTGCCAGGCCTGATCCGGGCTGGAACCACTCACGTCGTGACAGCCGGCATGGCCATGTCTGGCCCATGTGGTCTCCTGGGACCAAGTCACCCAGCACACCCTGTCGTGCTGACCGTCTCCATCGGTGTCAATCACCACAGGAGGGGCGTCGGCGTAGCCGTTCGATGCCTCGAAGTCCCAGAGCACGTCGCCGTTGCCAATCTCCATTCCGATGAACTCCGCCCCGTCGACAGAGCCTGAGCCGTCGAAGTCCGTCGGTATCGTGAGCACCATCTCAGGAGCTGAGTCGCTGTCGAGATTAGCTATCACGGGCCCGGGTAGCCTGATGTGCGGGGCGTCCGTGTCGCCATCGGAGTTCGTCAGGGACAGCCCGTCCCAACTGGAATCGCCGCTCGCTGAGTCCAACTTCCAAACCCACATGGCTCCACTGTTGTGCTGGGTCGTCGTCAGGAGCACGTACCCCGTCGTATCATCGGTCTGTGCGAAGGCCGGGTCAGAGGGGTGACTGCCCTTGTCCAATGCAGCGTCCCAAAGCAGGGTGGCCCCGCTTTCGGACAGCCCTAGGGCGACCACGACCGGTTCCCCGGAGACCTCGTCTATGGCGGCAATTACAATTTCGGCATCCCCGTCTAGGTCCAGATCGGCGAGGAGGGGCTGGGTTGTCGGCTTGTGCCCCCCGAGGGCGCTGCTCGAGTAAGGCCCTTGATTACTGCTAATCATCAGGGACTCGTCGCTCCAAGACCACAGTAATTCTCCCCCATGCCCTCCAGGGGACCATCCCGTGACCGAGCAGGTCAGCCTAGGAGCCCAGGCGTCGAGGTAGAGGGTTCCAGAGGCGTCGTATGCGACGAGGACCTCCTGCATCCCGTCGCCATCGACGTCGACTACTACGGGGGCAGCCTTCACGTACTCGGTCAAACCCAAGTCGACCGACCAAGCGAGGTCGGCATCCTCGCCCTCGACGATCCTGAGGAATGTGTGATCCGAATTGGAATCGGTCTGGACTAGGATGGTGAACAGTGAACTGCCACCGCAGCGCTCGGCAGCCGCCTCGTCCTTGGTCACCGATGCAGACAGGTCCGCAATCGGGGTGGCCAGCGCGTCTGTGCTGATGGAGTACGAGCCGTAGACCCAGTTCACCGCTGGCTCGACTATCGACATCAGTTCAGCCGCGTCGGCCGGCGTACCGTTGCCAGCACCCCCGTCAGGGCTGTGCGCCGGGACATCCGCTACCCTGCCCGGCGTCCTGCCCGACTGCGGCCATGGCTGACCACCGTCGGACCATGGGCTCTGGGTGCCGTCCCCGGTCTGCATCCGGACGTGGGCATCGAACTGCATGAGTACAGGAGACAATGACATCAGCAGCATCAGCGCGACGCCAAGGGCTGCTTCACGCAGCCGTGACGGGTCTCCAGACGAAGCACACGCTACCATCAGAACTGGAGATGGCCTTCCGAATCCACTTGAACATTCGCCCTATATACTCATCCAGACCTATGGTCTGAACGCCCTATATGGGTAGCCGGAACACGGCTGTCATCCGTTGTGCTTATACCGGGGGGGTCGGTCGCCGGGCGCACGGACCTCTCCTCCAGAGGCATGGCCGATGAGGGACGGGAGGGTGACCCCCCTTCCTCCTGCCGGCCTCGGAGCGGGTCCGTTACGGAGGAAGAAACCGATGTACAGTCTAGTGACCCGCGATGATACCATCCGAATCCCGGCCGAGTACATACGCCAGGGGCGCAAGCTCGAGGATCACATCGACGAGCTGGCCCTCGATGCGTTCGAAGGCCGTTTCGACGAGAACGAGGACTACACCCTGCTCACTTTCGATCACGAGGCCGTCGGCCGAGGCAAGATCATCCACGGCGACGGCGCAATCTACCAGAACGTCCGATTCAAGGCCCTCATCTTCACCATGGAGAACAACGAGGTCGTCGATGGGGCCGTCTCTGAGATTTCCGAGTACGGTGCATTCGTCAGAATCGGTCCTGTCGAGGCGCTCCTCCACAAGTCACAGATTCTTGACGAGCCGGTGCAGGTCAACCTCGGTATCCGCCGAATCGAGGGTTCCAAGAGCGGCAAGCACCTCGAGGAGGGGACTCCGGTTCGCTCTAGAATAGTCTCGAAGTCTATCAACCAGAACGACCCCCGCTCCTCTAAGATAGGCCTCAACTGCAAGATGGACGGCCTCGGCGCCTTCGACTGGCTAGAGGAGGCTGACTGATATGGTCAAGCAGCCTTTCGCTTGCGGCGAGTGCAACAGGATACTCCCCGACCCCGAGAAGAGGAGCGACCCGCCCCAGTGCACCCACTGCCCGAGTGCCCCGGTGACCACCGACTGGCAGGGCTTCGTCGTGATTCTCCACCCCGAGCGCTCAGAGGTCGCCAAGAGGCTCAATGTCACTCAGCCTGGGAACTATGCCCTGAAGGTCAACATCAGATAGGGAGGGAGTCGAATGGAAGTCATCGAGAGGAAGGAGAACCCGCTGCTCGACCGCGTCGAGATCAGGTTCCGATGGGAGCACACCAACTCTCCGACCCCCTCTCTGAAGGAGATGGTCGCAGCCGCCGCGAAGGCGGAGCCGGGAGCCAAGGAAGACCTCGTCTTCGTCAAGGAAGTGAACACCCGATTTGGCCGGCCACAGACCACCGGCCTGGTTCTTGTCTACGGCACAGCCGAGTCTGCCGCCCTCGAGCCCGATTTCGTCAGGGACAGGCACAGCGGGGACAAGAAGGCGCCCAAAGACAAGAAGGCGCCCAAAGTCAAGCCCGCCAGCGAGCCCGAGTCAGTCGAAGAGTCGGCTGAGGAGCCCGCAGAAGGGGAACCCGAGGGCGGTGATGAGTGATGGGAGACGGCCCCAATCCCAATGGGAAGCACTCGAAGTACTCCGTAGAGGACGGTGAACTGGTCAGGAAGGGCGAGTTCTGCCCGTCTTGCGGCCCGGGTGTGTTCCTCGGCGTGCACGAGGACCGCAAAGTGTGCGGCAAGTGCGGCCATTCGGCCCCGTCCGAGTGAGCTAGACTCGGATATCATCCCATCCGCCGTCGTTGGTCAGGACCCTATCGCCAATCAGTGCGACACCAACCTCGTCCCTTGCTACGCATCTGGCCAACGACGCTCCATCAAAGAGTCCACCGTCGTGGCGCCATCCGGTCCATCTCCAATGGCTGCCGTCATGCACCGCATCCATGACCGGACCTGGGGTCCGGATGAATTCGGGCTCGGATTCCAGACTTCCCAGCAGAATGACTCCCCCGCCGCTCAGCATCAGCAGCCACTCTCCGTCATCTGAGCTCCTGACGCCTTCCAGTCTGTCCGGCAACGACAGCTCCCTGCTCAGCAGTGACGAACCGTCATCGCAGTCGAGGACTGCCATTCCGCCAGCCTCGGACCAGACTACCACTCCATCTTCCGATTGGTTCGACGAGACTAGGGCGTCTCTGGAGGCGACCCTAGAGAGGCCCGGCCACTCTGGATACGGCGCTCGCCAGATCTCCCCGGCATCCGCATCGGTCCTGTACACCCCTCTGCCGAGTGTGGCGAAGACGAGGCCGTCGCCGACTCTGGAGACGGCGAGGGGTTCTGCGTCGAGGACCTCGGACCATACCGAGGAGGATGGCATCACATCCCTCGCTGAGTTGATTGAATTCCTGAGAATCTCCCTGCCTGCACCATCCCCCCAATCCCCCTCGAGGGGCAGGGCAGCCATCCTAGCCTGTTGCAGTTCACGCTCGACCCAGGTGCCCACCCAGACCTCATCGAGGACCGCACCTCCGGTGACTGAGGCCGGGAAGGGCCTTACAGCCGGGTGCATCGGACTGCCGTCGGAGGTGACTCTGACAAGCTCCCCGGAGCTGCCTACCACGACCAGACTCGAGCCACCTCTGTCAACTCTCATCGGCGCGAAGCCGAGAGGCGCATCGCCCATGCTGCGTCCCGTCATCGTTCATGCTTGAAGGTGTGGCTGAGAGGATTAAGGCTCAATCCCCCTCGCGTGCACATGGTCACCTTGCTCTTGGCATCGAGGGGAGATGTAGCCTCTGTCAATCTCCATGATGCCGTGCTCCGTCTCGGGGGATGGGGCGAAGCGGTCGAGATGGAGCATGGAACAGTGCGAACGCACTCGCAGCGCCCGGCACATCTCCTGCTGATCGACCAACTCCACATCAAGGCCGACGGGATTGATGCTATTCACGAGGAGGAGACTGGCCAGACGGTGGACGAGGTCCTCGTGCTGTCTCGCCACGTCTCGGCCAGCCAGACCCCCGCACTGACGCTGCACGCAATCGGCGTGCCCGGCGAGACCCCCCACGGCGAGCCTGGTCAGGCAGGCGGTCTCAAGGGCGCTGTAGTCCCGCCGTCCCCACGCTTCGCCCCCCTATACCGAGCGATGCTCGACCTCGCTCGCGCGCGCGGGCTGGACGAGGAGTTCGACCTCACACTGGAGGCCACACATCACGGTCCTCTGCTTGAGAGACCGACGCTATACATCGAAATAGGCTCGACCATCGAGCAGTGGGAGAGGCAGGAAGCCGCCGATGTCTGGGCCGAAGTAATCTCGCGCAACCTAGGCCTCTCGGGTCAGCCGCCGGTCGAATGGCAGCCCGGCGGGGATGTGATGATCGGGCTGGGAGGAGGCCACTACGCCCCGCGTCACAAGGCAGTGCTATCCGAGTCCGAGTTGTGGGTCGGCCACATCCTAGCGAACTACGCCCTGCCCTTCGAGGAACCCGACGGGGACTCCGCCCCTGCGGGTGCGTGGCGTCATTCCCTGGAGGTCTCGGTCCGAGCGACCCGGGAGGCATTCCCGGGTGGCAACCTGTTCGCCCACCTCGACAGGAAGTCGTTCAAGGGCTGGCAGCGAAGCGCGATCCTCGAGCTTCTGAGTGAGTTGGATGTGCCCGTGCGCCGAGGCCGAGAGTTAAATTAGCCCTCAGCAATTGTGAAGGCTCGTCGGACTCTGCCACTGACAGATGGGCCTGTTCGGGCGAGTCATCGTGGGCATGATGCCCTTCACCCCCAGGTTCATCATCAACTGGGTCGCCAAGCGCTACGTCGCCGGCCCCGACCTCGATAGCGCCATCCGTCTGATGAGTGTGATGAGCGCCGAGGACGCCTGCTTCACCGTAGACGTCCTAGGCGAGGAGATCGCCACATTGGACGAGTCGCAGTTCTTCATCGACGAGTACAGCAGGCTAATCGATGCGATAGCGGACAGCGGTTTGGATGCGAACCTCTCCATCAAGCCGACCGCATTCGGATTGCTGATTGACGATTCGGTGGCCCACGCGAACATCGAGCGCCTACTCCACAAGGCCGCTCGACACGACATCTTCGTCCGCTTGGACATGGAGGACCATCGCGTCACCAAGGGCACCATCGACGTGGCTCTGGCGATGCACGAGAAGGGCCTGACGAACATAGGGGTGGTACTGCAGGGGAGGCTGTTCAGGACCTCCTCTGACATCTCCGAAATCAGCGAAGCCACCGGTACAGCCACGGACTTCCGCATCTGTAAGGGAATCTACCTCGAACCCAGCGACATCGCGCACTCCGACTACAGGGCGATAGTCGATGCCACCAACAAGGCCATCGACCTCATGCTCGACTCCGGCGCCTACACCGCCATCGCATCCCACGACACCCCGGTCATCGAGCACTCCCTCAGCGCTCTGGAGTCGCGGGGGATGGGTCCCGGGAAGGCGGACCCGAGGCACGAGACCGAAGTCACCCGCTCTGCAGACAAGGGTCCCGGCTACGAGTTCCAGTTCCTCCTCGGCGTCAGGGGTGACGTCCGCAGGCGCCTTGCCGGCGAAGGTCACATAACCCGCGTCTACGTGCCGTACGGAACCAAGTGGTACGAATACAGCATGCGTAGGCTGCGGGAGAATCCTGAGGTAGCTTCGCACGTGGCGAAGGCTCTACTGATGCCTTGGACCAATCGTCGGTGACCTAGTTCCAGCGCTTTTCGGCCGGGTGGAGGTAAATCCTGCGGAGCTCTGAGGCCGCCCTGCTCCCACTCAGGGTCCTCCCCCTTCCGGTATGCAGGGCCCTGATTCTCCACCTGCGCCCGTCGACATCCAGTATCTTGCCGCAGGAGAACACCCTGTCAGGCTCGCACTCGATGCTTGACGCGACGCTGTCCTCTCCCTCGGTCATCGTCAGTCGCACGACGGCCTTGTCCTTGCGCACGGCCCAGAGAGCCCTGATTTCGCCTGCAGGCAGCCTGTCGAAGGGACGCGAAGCCCCCCCGTCGATTCGAGTGACTTCCCAGTCCGCCTCGTCATGCTTGAACAGGTCACCGACCGAAATCACCTCGTCCTCGTCAGCCTCGATGACATCAGAGGTGCTCAGCTGACCGTCGGAGAGGGTGGCTGTGATCCCCACTCCTTTGGTAGGTCGCAACTCGATAGTGTGGACCACGCCGCAATCCATGCACTTCGCCAGCAGGTCTTCTCCCGGGCCCCGGGGGGTTCTGCGGAGAACCTCGTGCTCGGCCAAGCCCGAGCAGTTCGGGCATATCGCGACATCCGCGACATCAGTCTGGTCATCAGGTTGCACGAGCGCTCCGGAATGCACCACTCTCTTGAAGCCATCCACGTATGCGATGATTGAATAGTTGCTCCCCAGAGCAGCGCGCATGAGCACTGATGGCGGCGGCATCGGGCTTCCACAGATGTCAGAGCGCGAGATGTTCGGGAGACTCCTCTCGGAGGGCGCCGAGCGAGACGACGCCGAGCCTGCCATAGCAGCTAGCATAGGCGAGCAGATGCTGCACATGAACCTCCTGCCGCTGCCTCGCTCGATGCGCGCTAGAATCAGGGACATCTCAGCGAGAGTCCCTGCGAGCAACGCCGTTCTGGTGGGCGGTGGAATCGGGCATCTGGCCGCATGGCTGCTGGATCTGTGGTGCGGCGACCCCGCTGATCCCCCCGAGCAGCCTCCTAAGAGGCCGGACTCATTCAGGATAGTCGAGCCGGGGGGCAGGTTCGGCGTCATCATCGACCGTCTGATACGCCGTCACGGGGCTGAGTCCTGGACGCATGTCATAGCAATGCCGTGGCAGGAGGTGGCCGCCGAGTCAGCTTCATGGTCTGCAGCCACCGCAGCACTGCCGAAATCCGCTCAGCCATCCCCGCTCCCACTACCTTTGGACCTGGTGATCATCGACATGCCCGAGTCCGAGCGCGCCTCCGCCTCGTCGGCAGCATTCGAGATGCTGTCCCCGGGAGGGGTGCTGCTCGTACAGGAGCCCGAGGTGCCCACCGGCGATGTCGGAGTCGCCGAAGAGGGCTCGGAGCCGACGCCAGCCCAGATGAAGGTCGAGTCGTTCAACCGGTGGATAGACTTCGTGAAGCAGACGAGCGAGTCTCACTCGCTGGGCTTCGTCGAGTTGACCGGCGGCTCTCTTGCAGTGCTTCGCCGGGCAACCTGAAGCTCGTCAGCCAGGGGCCGCTCGCTCGTCGAATCAGCGCTCGCCTCGAACCCCGATGAGTCAGCGCTCGAGTTCCCGAGAGCCTGGAGCAGCAGGTCGACCCTGAGGTGCCCGTAACCATTGTGGTCATCGTGCTCGCTCTGACCATCCTTCATCTGTGAGTTCTCCATTATCACGGCCTTCATCTGAGCTACCGCTCCAGCTCCGCCCGACGCTCCTTCGCGTTGCATCTCGGGATGAGCCTCGAGGACCACAGCCAGAGCCCCCGAGACCCAGGCCGTGGCTGCCGAGGTCCCGCTCGACCAGCCCCACCAAGTGCCGCTTTCCAAGCCGCCTGCCATCAGGACGGGCACTTCGTGCCCGGGCGCGACTAACTCCGGCTTCTTGTCCGGGTCGTCTCGCGGTAGGATCGGGTTCGGCCATATCCTGCCATTGTTGTCGCCCTCGGAACTTCCCACCCAGATGTTGCCGTACCTCGTGATGCCGCCCACGCAGATCACGTCCTCGACCGAACCAGGTGACTCCACGTCACCGTCATCGTCCTCGCCGTCGTTGCCAGCCGCGGCCACGACGTACACCCCCTGGTCGATGGCGTCTTCTGCAGCCTGCTCTAGCGCGTCGGTGGAGAATAAGCCGGAGCCGAACCCCTGGTCGCCACCCAGGCTCAGCGATATGACGTCCGCCTGCTGCTCAACGCACCAGTCCACTGCGTCGGCAATCTGGTCATCGCTACCCGTGCCTTCCTCCCCAATCGCCTTGGCCACCAGCAGGCTCACTCCGGGGGCAATGCCCTGCAGGCCATCTTGGGCCACGATGATGCCGGCCATCGCAGTCCCGTGCCCCTCGTTGTCGTATGGCTGCTCGACCCCGTCGACGGCATCCATCCACCCAGCCAGCTCGAGCTGCTCGAGGTCAGGATGCCCGAGGTCGATGCCCGAGTCGACTATGCAGAGCACCACTCCCGTACCGTCTCCCTCGACATCGTTGAGCCCCGTCAGGTCGCGATACTCCTCCTCCCATGTCAGCAGCGACGCGGGGGGGCCCCCGATGTTGACGCCCTGCATCCCGGCCCAGAACCACAGCAGGACGACAGCGACGCTGAGGAGGACGATGAGGCCGGCGGATACGCCGATCACGATACCCAGCGCGTCCCTGACCTGCGCATCCTCGTCAGTGCCATCGAAAGATGGGACGGGCTCGCCCTCGGTGTGCTCGGCCTCGAACGCCTCCGCTACGTCGGCGATATCATCATCGGAGGATTTCCACCGATTCCTCTCCGCCATCGTCCTCATGCTCCATCGGGGACGCGCGACCCTTCAATGCTCGTCACCCGCGGTCGGGTCGGTGAGCTCACCACGCCTCTGATCTGCTGAACTGACTGACTATAGTCGTGTTCGAGCTGCAGCTCGGGCACGCTATCCTCGTAGGCAGCAGGGAGTCGCATTCCGGGCAGGGGGTGCCGGGCTTGCCCAGTCCCGAGCAATCGGAGGTGCACGGTACCTCGATCCTCCCTGTGGCGTGCCGGACCGCAGGGGTGTCGTCACCGCAGATGGGGCACCTGCCCTGCTCGGCCTTGGGGCTGGCCTCGGGTACCTCTCCCGCAACCTCCCTAGCCCTGACTGACTGTATCCGGTCCTCTACTGCACCGAGCATGAACTGCGGGAACCACAGGATGTGCATCAGGAAGCCGGCCGAGAGGAAACCGGTCACGACGAACATCGCTACCACGAGATTGCTGTAGTCCTCTATCGGGGGCCGGTCGGATATCGCATGCGCCCCAGACCACGCCATGAGGTTGACGAGTATCATCCACGAGCCGAGACTCAGACTCCACGCTCTCAGGCTGTGGTCCCTCCAGGCCTTCTGAACCACGCGTGGGTCCGGGTGGGCGTGACGCTCCTCGACGTGTACGTCACGCGTCTCTATCACAGCACGGTGGACGACCACGATAGACAGGAACAATAGCACCAGATTGGCCATTCCCAGCATGGCCCAGTCCCTGGCGACCGACCCGTAGGGGAAGTCGGGCGACTGGGCGTGCGCGCTGATCGATCCCATCTGGACTGCCAGCATGGCGATTCCGAGGTAAACCAGATTCTCACGCATAATCGGGTACCTCGACCACAACGTGATCAACACCCCCACCCATGCTATCATCGAGAGGAGAGCCAGTATGAGGGAGAAGTCGGCGAGGCTCCTGAAGCCGCTGAACCCGACGCGGTTGTAGTCGCCCCCGCCGGCCAGCTCGCCTATCCCGAGGTCCCACGCTCCCAGCACCATCCCGGCGAAGGCCAGCCCGAGGCAGGTGAGCTCGCTCAATCCCCACTGCCTCCTAATAACAGCCGCGTGAAATACGAAATCCTCCAGGAATGTGTCGAGCAAGGCGAGCCTCTCGTCCCGCTCGGCGAAGCTCCATGGCAGTTCGACGTCGGTCAGCCGCAGCGGTTCTGAATCTGAATCACGCTCAATGGCGGAGCCGCCGACTTCCCTTTCCACGGATGCGGCGAATCGAGGCACCGCATAAGGGACGCGCCGGGTTCAGCGACTTCCGGGGCGATAGCGGGGAGTGGCGCCGAGAGGGAGATTTGAACTCCCGAGGGAAAATCCCACATGATTTCCAGTCATGCGCAATACCGGGCTATGCGATCTCGGCAGGCGAGTCACCGAGCGATATCCTCGACTTGAGCCTGTTGCATCTCGCACGTCCTCCTAACCGCCTAATCCGCAGTGGTTAAATCGAGTCCACCGATGGCCCTCCACTGCCACTGTGGCTTAGGGGTATAGCGTCGCCTTGGTAAGGCGAAGGTCGGGGGTTCAATTCCCCCCAGTGGCTCCATCGAACCCCGAACGGCTGCAGCACAGCGGGGGTTCGGGATGAAATCCAGCCCAGAGCCAGCTGTTCGTAGAACAGGACCAATTCATTCATAATACTTGCAACCGACGTGCGGTACATGCCAGCCGAGCGCAAGAGACTCGCAGGGGTCCTCGTGCTCCTGATGCTTCTAGCACCAATTGCCGCTGCAGGGAACGCCAGCTGGGTCGGACCGACCTCGGTCAACCCCCAGGGCGATGCTGTCACCCTGACCGGGTTCAGGGTGCCAGGGAACGCTACCATCCTAGACGGGTGGCTCCATGTGACCGACTCCCCAATGGCGACCTCGCTCGACGATGGGATAGTCTGGGAAGGCACTGACTTCTCGTCGGGGACCTTCTACGGCACCGAACTCCTCGAGGAGGAGATTAGGTTGGAGGACGACGGGACCAGATCCAACATAAGCACCTTCGACGAGGGCGAAATCACCGTGAACCTGAACAGCGTCTACAAGTACTCCCCCGGCTGGAGGCACGTCTACGCCACGACATACGTCTCCTCTGGCCTCTCAGCCTGCAACGGCGATAACGGCAGTTCCCTCGAGCGCGGCTGGGACAGCGACTTCGACCAGAACCTCGACAGCGACGAGGTGCTGTGGACCGAGTACTTCTGCGACGCAGTGGTGAATGGCACCACTGTGTACTACCTGTTCTCCTTCTTCCCAGTGTCCGCCGGTTCCACCAACTGCACCTACGGCGGCAACCTGATGAAGGCGGGACTCAACCTCGATGGCGACAATCAGCTGGACACCAATGAGATCTCCAATCAGACGTACCTCTGCCATCAGCACAAGCTCTGGGGGGCTACCACTTTCACCGATCTGAACGGAACCATATACGGTGACACGCAGACGCTGTCTCACGGGGTGGTCCCAGCATCTGCCGCCGAAGGCATAGTCGCCGTCGGCACCATGCCCGGCTCGCCCGTGCCCGCAGGGTCCTCTGGCTACTTCCAGCTGCCTCAGGTCGACGTCCCGGATGACGAGGACGTCAACGGCTACTACATGACCTTCGACCATTGGTACCATCTCGACAGCACCGCCGCCGGCGGCGGGGATGGGGCATGGGTCGAGTACAGGATGGTCACCAGCAGCTGGACCAACTGGTCCTACATCGCGCCTGACGGCGGCTACCCGAGCACCATGTCGACCAGCGCCCCGACCCCGGAGGGAGCGCCATCCACCGGGGCGGTCCCGGTGTTCGCCTCGCCGACCTACAGCGGTTGGGTCAGCAGCAACATTTCGCTGTCGTCGATACCGGACATCGAAAACGCCAGCAAGGTGCAGTTCAGGTTCCACATCTGGACCGACCCCAATTCAACCAACGAGAGGCCAGGGTGGTTCCTCGACAACTTCGACTTCCACAACGATGGCACCGAGTTCGGCGCCTGGCATGGCGGCTGCTACGCACCCGGCTCCACCTGCACCTACTCTGCGAACCAGTACGGCGCCCTGCAGAGAACGCTCAACCTGACCGGGACCAACAGCACCCACGAGATCGAGGTCGACATGGAATGGGACTTGGCCGGCTCGTACTCGGACAACGCCTGCGTAGAGCTCTCTCTGAACAACAACACATGGATCGACATCTCGTCCTCCGGCTCCAGCACCGCCTACAACTGCGAGGACAGGGCCGGAGCGATTCCGGGCGTCAGCGGCTACGACGGAGTGAGCGGTGACGAGAGCAACGGGATCAGGACCGTCTCCTTCGACATCCCTACCTCGTTCCAGAACCAGGCCAACGTCCACATCCGGTTCATCGTCGACTCTGACTCTTTCATCCCCCAATACGGCGGCAACTACGCCGATGACCTCGAGGGCCTGACCGTCGACGAAATCCGCATCGTCGACGGCTCTGGCAACGTGTTGTTCGAGGACGACCTAGAGACCACCACCTCGATGTACCACTACGGCGCGGTCTGGCCCAACCCGTCATCCAACACCCAGGCTGGAGTCGACGACTGGGACCACTACGTCTTCGTGAGCGGGGGCCAGGACATCCTCAAAGGCTTCGAGGACTCGACAGCCAGCAGTCCCTCCACATCCATGCCGTCAGGTTGGACCAGGAGCCCCAGCACCGGTTCGAACACCAACAAGTGGTCATACGGTCAGGTTACCTCGTCCTCAGGGGCGGGCAATGACGAACCGTCTTTTCCATACGCCATGGCGATCAATCTAGCTGGGCCATACGGCAGCAATCTCAATGCCAATCTGTACTCGCCGACGTACAGCCTCCCCGCCAATTCGAGTGCCACCATGGTCTTCGATCACTGGGCGTGCTTCGAGGCCTACTGGGATGGCGCTGGCATCTTCATCCAGGTCAACGGTGGCAGTTGGAACTATTGGGACCCCGGCAGCGGCTTCTACCCCCACACCGGAATCGGTGGCTACACTGCCATCCCGACCGGCTCGAACTACTTTGGTCCAGTAAAGTGTACTGGTGCAGGAGCATCCTACACAGTCACAGACACTACTTGGGATAGCAAGGAGGCCAGCCTCGCGCAGTACGCTGGGGACAACGTGCGCTTCAGGTTCCACGGCGGCTCGGACACGATCTGGAACTACGGCGGCTGGTATCTCGATAACGTCGGGGTCCGTATCGCCAACTACGGAAACGGAGGGAGTTGGCTGAGCCCCGTCTTCGATGCCTCCGACATCCACGACTTCAACCTCGGATTCATCGACATCGACGCATCGATATCACCCGATACCTGGGTCCGCGCCTCGCTCATAGACACCTACACCGGCGAGGTCGTGCCCGGTTACTCCAATGTGTCATTCCCAATCTCCCTGGCGGGCGTCGACACCACGACGACGCCACAGATGCGGCTGGAGCTTCACATGGACACGAACAACGAGGAGGAGACCCCTCGGGTCATGAAGATCCACATCGGTGGCAAGAGGGTGCTCAGCGCCGCCGCACTGGAGGGCAATGGCTGGGACTTCAGCGCCAGCGTCAGTCTGATCGACGGGCTGCTCAACGCCACCGGAGTCGCAGGCACCATCAGCTCGGACTACCTCCACTCCTCGAGGCCAATCAAGAGCGTCGGGCTCTCCGGGAACTTCTCCAGTGGTCTGGTAATCAATCTCCTCGGCCCCTCGGGCGGAACTCTGGGCACCATGTCCCAGGGCGGCCTCGCCTTCACCTACCCACAACCTGGCTTCGGCGTCTCGATATCGCTTCCGACCAACGGTTGGATCGACAAGATGGTGCTGACCGCGATCTTCGCCGAACCAGCGCTCAATCCGGAAATCGACGTGCTCGGCGACGAGACCCACGAATGGAGCTTCCCGATGGGCGACGACTACGGCCACTACGGCTGGCAGTCGATGCTCTCCGGAATGGGCAGCACGGTGACCAGCACCACCGTCAGCATCGGCGATTTCGCGCCTTCGACGATGACGCTGCGGATTCCCGCAGCCGGCGTGGTCAATGCGGGGATCATCTCCATCGCACCGGACTCCGACGGCTTCGACGCGCCCGTCTCGGTATCGATCGGCAGCGCCTCTCAGTCGAGTGGCTCGGGAGACGTTTTGTTCCACAACATGTTGGACAGCGCTCAGATTCTGGCTATCAACTCACTGCCAGGTAGCCACACCGACCCCGACACCGGCAGGCAGTGGAGGGAGGTCACGCTGACCATCGACTCCAGCACCGCACAGATCGTGACTCTGACGCGTCTGGGTATCGGCTACATGATCTTCGAGAACGTCTCCGGGCTAGCCACATCCGTCGCAGCCTACCACGACTCGCAGACTCAGGACGACCCACCTCCTGAAGAGGTCTCGATACCCGTGAACGTCTCCGCGGACATGGGTTCGATATCCATCGACGGCGACTTGGACTACGACTACATCATGACCAACCGAGACTTCCAGGTCCCCAACACGTTGTACCCCGACCGAGAGCTCGTTGAGATCACCACCATGCACCATCACCTGTACGACAACTCCGAGATTGTGAAGATCACACTGAGGGGAACCGCCTCGGACGGGGAGATACTCGAGTTCGAGGTCACCAAGGACCCGATGGCCGACTGGGACTCCTCGGTACCCGTGCTGTTCAGCCAGCCCTCAGGAAGCAACTCCGCTATGCTGGACGAGACGTCGAGCTACATCGACAACGTCGTGGACAACGACGGTTGGACCGACGTGGCAGTGCATTGGATGTTCGATATCAGCTGGAACTGGGACGATGTCGACAGCATTCGCTGGGTCGCCCAGGCATTCGACTCGACGGGGGAGACTGTGTGGCCTGCTGTGTCCTTCAGCGGCCAGTCCGGCGCCAAAGCGGTCGAGAACGATCTGCAGGTCGACTCGTTCGAGGTTCGGGACGAGTCCGGAAGACTACTGTCCAACCTGTTCTCGCCGTTCTACCCGTTCCCGATCATGGATGGCGGTCAGGTGAACGTCACCGGAACCGTCCGCTTCCAGGACTCGACCGACAGGCGACCCGACTCCGGTGACTACTCAGTCGGACTGAACCTGTCTGGCAACCTGTTCGCCCTAGCCTCGGAAGAGGGAGGCGGATACGCTGGTACAATCGCTCCGCCGGCCTCTCTCACCGAGCTGACGCTTTCTCCGATGATGCTCACCGTCGGCCCCTCCGGCTCGTCCACCGGGGCCGAGGACGTGACCGGCCTCGCGCAGCAGGTCATCATCAGGGTCGATTCCAACCCGCCGACCGCCGGACCGATAGAGGTCAATACCGCAATCGGCCTGCAGCCAGCGCACGGCAAGGTGTGGGAGCCCCAGAACCCCCTCACGGTGTTCGTCACCATAGATGAGGCAGAGGCCCGAGGCGAGATCATCGCCCTGCGCTACTGGCGCGAGACCGTCGACGACGTGAACATGGACGGTATCGCTGACGAGGACGAGTACCTGTCCCAGCAGCAGCCTCTGACTTCTGGCATGACGGGCCAGCAGCAGGTGCAATTCGTCGGCATCGACGTCGCGGCACTGCCCTTCAACAGCATGGTCCACATGTACATCGAGGGCACAGACTGGGCAGGTTACTCCTACCAGGACGGAGGTACCGGGGGGGGTCCGGGTGCCGAGAACGCCTGGTCCACCGTAGTGATCGCCACCGACGAGCCCACCAACATCGTCCCGACTGGTTTCGATCTCGACCGCGAGCTCGGCTACCTGCTCGCTGGGGTCCCACACACCTTCACCATGCAGATCGACGAGCTCAACGGGATACACACACTGGACAACGTCACCATCATGCTCTGCGGTGACGGTCCGTCCAACCTCGGCAAGTTCACCTACGACCCATCGAGGGGGACCCTGTGGACCGCCGATGACAGCATGGTCTCCCCGTTGAGCGCCCAGACCGCCGAGGTGACGTCGGCGATAACCCAGCTCAGTCTCGGATTCAAGCTCTCATGGGATTACCCGTGGGCAGAAGGACAGTTGGGGTGCAAGCCCAGCATCAGCATCGAGGATGACCTGAGCACCGTGGCTTACCAGAACAACATAGGCGAGCTGACTTGGGATCTTGACAACAATTTCATGGCGGTCCCGGACTCGATGCAGGACCTCACTCCGCCTCAAATCGAAGCTGTGGGGCACACACTGTACCTTAGGCAGGGTGACGAATTCCTGATGGAGGGCACTATCTACTACTCAGGCTCCCAAGTCGTCGCGAGCGAGATCCCTGACGATCTGCAAGTCGAGATCGAGGTGATCTACGGAACCCAGGAGATCGACATCGTGGTCGATGTAGAACCAGATGGCACCTTCATGGGATCGATGGTTCTGCCTGCCAGAGTGCCGCTGAACCCGGAGATGGTAGTGACGACCACCGTGCTGAACGTGCCTGGGGCGGGCTCTTCGGGTGTGAACAGCGACGCCTCGGTGGTCGTGGACAGCAAGTCACCGCAGGTTCTGTTCAACATGGCTGAGTACCCGGACTCGTCACTGACGATCCTCGACTCCGATATGCTGGACGACGTGACCGTGACCGTGACCATGGTCGACGAGATCGGCATGGTCGACGGCCCGCTGCAGGTCGCTTGGGTTTATGTCAGGGACAACGCGCCGGTGCCCGGCACGGAGGTAACAGGGGAGCTCGTGATGATCTCCGACGGTGACACCAACGACGTCTACCAATCCGTCCTCGACCTCAATCCGCTGAATGGCATGAGGGTGGAGTCTGGGGACTACATCTGGTTCTGGGTGACTTCCACCGACAAGTCCGGCAACGAGATCGTCGGAGCCGCCAGCGAAGTCGCCCCTAGGCAGGTCACCATGAGGATCATGGAGTTCCTCGGCCAGTACACGCGCGCTGTCATCAACCCGACCCAGACGCCGCTGCAGGGAGAAATCCTGACCATCGAGACATTCTGGGAGAACCAAGGGAAGAGGGAAGGAGAACTCCAAGTCGGCCTCTACGAGCTGGTCGACGGCCAGTGGAGGATGTCACTCTCGACGGCGACTAATGGCGATATCATGCTGTTACTGCCTGCCGAGAGCTCGAGCGTCCACGCCGAGTTCCGGTGGGAGTCGTGGCAGCCGGGACAGCCCAACCTGTACCTGATCGTCAACGGTGACTTCGACAACCCCTACCAGCCTATCACCGGGATCAACGTGCAGCCTCCGCCAACCGAGGACGAGGGAGGCGAGAGCTCGCAGATGTTGCTGATCGGAGGGGTCTTGTTACTCGCTGTCCTAGGCATCGCGATGTTCATGATGCGAGGCCGCGACAGCGAGGACTTCTACTACGACGATGACGAAGGGGGCTACTACGAAGACGACTCGTGGGACGGCGACGACGAGGCAGGCGAGGAAGACGGCGGCGAGTGAGTCCGGCCCTTCGCGCGGCCCCGCGGAACCGCCACTTCCGCTTACGCCAAACCTCCCGTGTTTATAGGCCACAGGACGGCGCTCGCCGCCTTGAGGAAGCGATTCCTCGGATGGGATGCGCGGATGCCCGAGGACAGCGAAGCCAGTGGGGTGGAAGAGCTCAGGGACGAGGTCGAGGACCTCAAAGCGCTCGTCAACACACTGCTGACGATCATCATGGAGGAGGCCGACGGCGTTCAGTCGGGAGCGGCCCCGTCCATCCCCGACCAGCCAAAGCGCGGATACTGCATGTGATCAGTACTGCACCGGCTCCGGGTCTATGCTACGCCACAGGTACCACGTCGCAACGGTCCTCCAGGGCCTCCACCCCTCGGCCTTGCCGAGCAGATCCTCCGTACTCATCTCCTCGCCGTCGTTGTACATCATCTCCATGGCCCGTACGACTCCGACGTCACCAACAGGGAAGACGTCGGGGCGGAGCAGTGTGAAGATCAGGATCATCTCGCAAGTCCAGACTCCCACACCCCTCAGAGCAATCAACCTCTCCGAAGCCTCCTCGTCGCTCAGCGCCTCCCAGAGGATGTCTTCGTAGCCGCTGGTCCACGCCTCGGCGATGCCGCCGATGTACTCCGCCTTGCGCCCGGACATCCCGCAGCCCCGCAATTCCTCGTGCGAGTGCGACAGGATGGACCGGGGGGTGACCTCTCCCACCAGCCCCTCGAATCTCGACCAGACCGACTTGGCGGCCTTCGTGGAGATCTGCTGGCTGATGATCGAGCCCGTCAACGTGAGGAACATGTCCCCCCGCGAGGTCAGCACCGACTCCTCGCGCGATGTGATCACCCCGGCTAGGACGGGGTCTGTCCGGGACAACCTCGCCTTCGCCTCCTCCCAGTACTCGGGAACCGCTCCGGGCTCTGGCATGGGCGAATGCGGAGCCTCATGGTTCAAGACGACTGCCTCTGTGCGCCTAGCGTGAAATCAGAGTCATGGCTGATGGTCGGGGCCGCTGTGATGACCGCGGCATTCTTCGCAGTGGTGGTGTTCTCCCCCAATGCGCTGGTCGATGAAGACTGGGAGATCGTCGATGTCTGCCTCGCCGGTCACAACGAGTTGGTCTCCCACGAACACTCTACTCTCAGGATATTTCTCGACGGCTCCGAGGTCGCAATAGCTGCGGAAATCGGCATCGACGACGCTTCCTGTGACGGCTTGAGGGGCATTCACACTCACGACGGCACTGGCAAACTGCACATAGAGACTCCTCGGACGATGGAGGCCCCAGTAGGAGCTTTCTTCGATATCTGGGGCGAGACGTTCAACGAGAACCAGATCCTCAACAGCGTCGCCGACGAGGACAGCGAGGTCGTCATGTACGTCAATGGGGAGCTCAACGATGAGTACGGCAGCCACGCGATGAAGAACAACGACGTCATCGAGATACACTATCGCGACAAGTCAGACTAGCCCTTGATCACGGCTATCGGCCTCAGACGTGCGACCGGTCTCGCCAGCCCGGCCTCCGCAGTGAGGCGGACCACCTCGTCCACGTCCTTGTAGGCGTCCGGAGCCTCCTCAGAGAGCACGTTGGGGGTCTTGGCATGGACGTGGATGCCCTTTGACTCCAGCGTCTCCCTGAGCGAGACCGAGTCGATTCTCTTGCGAGCAGCCGTGCGAGACAAGCGGCGTCCCGCGCCGTGGCACGACGAGGCGAAGGCGTCGTTGGCCCCCCTCGCAGGACCCGCTAGGACCCACGAAGCGGTTCCCATGTCCCCCGGCACGAGGACCGGCTGGCCGATCCCGGAGAACCTAGAGGCGAGCTCGGGATGGTCCCCACCCAGTGCCCGAGTGGCTCCCTTGCGGTGGACGCAGCACCTGCAACTCACCCCGTGCACCATGTGATCTTCGATCTTGGCGATGTTGTGACAGACGTCGTAGACCACCTCGAGATCGCCGTCTTGGCCGTATTGCTCGCGCAGCACGTTGCGCAGACGCTGGGTCAGTGCCGAGCGGTTGGCGAATGCGTAGTTGCCAGCCGCGCTCATCGCATCGAGGTAAGCAGCCCCTGCGGGGCTGTGGATCGGCGCGGCTGCGAGTTGCCGGTCTGCTAGCGTGATTCCCCACTCGGGTGAATGCCAAGCGCTCCCTGCCTTGCGATACTTCGACTCGATGGCAGCGACGTGCTCGGAGCAGACCTGATGTCCTAGCCCCCTCGAGCCGGTGTGGATCATCGCTGTGACCTGTCCCTCCCTCAGACCGTAGGCGGCCGCAGCAGCATCGTCGACGACGCGTTCTACGACCTGGAGCTCTAGGAAGTGGTTGCCAGAGCCGAGCGTTCCCAGTGCGGTGGAGCCGCGTTTCATGGCTCGCTCGCTCACAGCCCTCTCCTCGCTGTCGAGGCGGCCGTTCGATTCGATGGCATCGAGGTCCCGGGCCTCGCCCCAACCCAGTTCGACGGCAGCGCCGGCGCCTTCGGACAGGACGGCCTCCATCTCGCCATCGCCGAGGCTGACGCCGCCCTTGGAGGTGGCTCCCGCTGGGATCGAGCGCGATAGCCTCGCTGCGAGTCGCTTGGGATCGAGGTCGGAGATGCTCATCTCGGTGGCGCAGAGCCTGACTCCGCAGTTGATGTCGAAGCCGACACCTCCCGGAGAGATGGCGCCCCCCTGCTCGCCTGCCTCGATGTCCGTGGCGACGACTCCGCCAATAGGAAAACCGTACCCGAAGTGCCAGTCCGCCATTCCCCAGGCCTCGCCGACGATTCCGGGCAGGGCAGCGGTGTTGACCAGTTGCCCGGGCGAGCGGTCGTCCGAGTGCTCGGACATGTGCCGCTCATCAGCGATCAGTATGGCGTCAGTCAGCATGTCCCCATGCCTCGAGATACGCATCCTTCCTGGGCCATCAGACTCTAGGAAATCCCTCCACTCAGCCGTCATGGGCAACCCTGTTGCGCTCTCGCTTTCAACGCAACGGGCGTCTCTCGTACAATTGCCTTCAAGACCGCCTGTCCGATGGCTCGAGCGCAGGTAAGGCGCGGTAGCATGGCGTTCGGCGAGATTCACATCCCCTTCTGGGAGGAGTCGGGACACATCTGCAAGACTTGCCGGGTGACCGGAGTCCGCTTCTGGACAAGGGACGAGAGCCGCACTACGTGCGGTGATTCGACCGAGGACCCGTACACTTTCATCGGCAACCCGGTCATCGAGGGCTTTCCGATGCTTGGGAAAGCCCTGAAGGACGCCATGAGGGAAGCTTTCCTCGATTTCTTCGACAAGCACGGTCACACGAGAGTGGAGCCGTACCCGATCATCGCCAGATGGCGCGACGACATCCACCTGACCATCGCCAGCATAGCTGACTTCCAGCCTCATGTCACCAGCGGCCAAGTTCCGCCGCCGGCCAACCCCCTAGGTATCAGTCAGCCGTGCATCAGGCTGACAGACCTGGCCGCAGTAGGCCGTTCTGGAAGGCATCTCTCGGCATTCGAGATGATGGCGCACCACGCTTTCAACAGGCCTGGGGACAACGATGTCGTCTACTGGATCGACCAGTGCGTTCGCTATTGCGACGAGATGCTCGTCGATTCATTGGGCATCGATCCCAAGGAACTCACCTACGTCGAGAGCCCCTGGTCTGGAGGCGGCAACGCCGGACCAGCATTGGAGGTCATAGTGGGCGGGCTGGAGCTCGCCACGCTCGTCTTCATGAACCTCGAGGAGGCCGATGACGGCGACATCGAGATCAAGGGCCTGCGATACAGGGAGATGGACCTGCAGATCATCGACACCGGCTACGGCCTCGAGAGATTCTGCTGGGCCGCCGCCGGTACCCCTACCATCTACGAGGCAATCTACCCCGAGTCGGTGGCTTGGCTCAAGGAGCTGAGCGGCTTCGACTCGATGGCATCCTCCCTCGGGATGGCGGTCGGCATCGACTCGCTGCTGGGCGAGCTCTCGAGGCTCGCCGGGATACTCAACATCGATGTCGGAACCGATGTCGAAGCACTGTACGACAAGTTGGTCGAACGACTCTACGAGACCGGTATCAATCTCTCCGTTGACGAGTTGAAACAAGTGACTGAGCCGCTGTCCTCGATCTACGCCATACCAGATCACATGCACGCTCTGTGCAACATGCTGGGCGACGGCCTAGTGCCGAGCAATTCCAAGGCCGGCTACCTGGCTCGCATGCTGGCCCGCCGCGTCTGCCGCATGAAGGACGACCTCGGCGCGTCCATCAGTCTCGCTGACTTGGGCGCGCACCACATGGACACCCATCTCGACATGGGCTCGTTCGTGCAGTCGCGCGAGGGCGTACTGAGGATACTCGAGCTCGAGGAGGTGCGCTACCACGAGATGCTGAGGAAAGGTGAGGCAGCGGTGCGTACCGCCCTCAAGTCGCTTCCCAAGGACGTCGCCATGGCTCCTGACGAGACCCTGTTTCGCCTCGCTGAGGAGAGAGGCCTCAATCCCGACATGGTCGTCTCGATAGCGCACGAGCTCGGCTGGGAGGGCCTGTCCGTGCGCGTCGGGTTCGCAGCCGACATGGCTGCCCGCAACGCGCAGATGACCAAGGTGGCGGCCAAGGCGAAGGCCATGGACAGCGTCTTCGAGGTGGCAGCGCTGCCCGCTACCTCACCTGACTACTACGCCGACACCAGCGCCACCGAGTTCACTGCCGAAGTGCTGCACTGCGCCCCTCTGTCAAGCGAGGAGGTAGAATCTCTGAACCTCTCTAGCGAGGTCTTCGGAGTACCTACGCACGCCGTGGTTCTAGATCGGACCCTGTTCTATCCCGAGGGGGGCGGGCAACTCGGTGACCAAGGCATGCTGGCTCAGAACGGCGCCGCCGCCAACGTGGTCGACACCCGGGTCGAGAACGGTGTAATCCTGCATCTCACCGACGCCCCACTTGAGGGGGGCTCAGCCAGGGGGGTTGTCGACTGGGAGCGCCGCAAGCAGCTGATGGACCACCACACGGCGGTCCATATCGTCGGCGGCTCCGCCAGAGAGGTCCTCGGCCCCCATGTTTGGCAGGCCGGCTCGAACAAGGGCGCACGCTACGCGAGGCTGGACATCACCCACCACTCTAGACTCACCAGGGAGGTCCTCGACACCATCGAGGACAGGGCGAACGAGATCGTCGAGGCGAATCCTGGGATCGAGAAGCTGGTGATGGATAGAGCGGACGCCGACGCCACCTTCGGCTTCGACATCTATCAGGGCGGACCGCCCAAGCACAGCCAGATTCGCATCATCAAGATCGGCGACTACGACACCCAGGCATGCGGGGGCACGCACCATGACGAAGCCGGCGAAATCGGGGAGTTACTCATCATCAGGTCGAGTCAAGTCCAAGACGGAGTGGAGCGTCTGCAGATCGTGGCAGGGGGGACGGCACGCGAGCACACCCGGCGCCAGGAGCGCCTTCTCGGTGACGCCTCAGAGATCCTCGGGGTGCAGCCGGACGACCTGCCGCGCACCGTCTCGCGCTTCTTCGGCGAGTGGAAGTCGCAGCAGAAGCGCATCGAATCTCTGGAGGCCGAGATCGTGAGATTGCGGACCGATGGCGGCGGTGATGCTGCGGTCGAGAAGGAGGGCGTCAGGTACGTGGTGATGGAATCCGGAGGGGATGCCAAGCAGATGATGGCGATGCTCGGAGAGCTGACTCGCGACGCATCCACGCCGACCCTCGCAGTGCTAGGCAGCAGAGAGGGCGGAGGGACCCTCATAGTCGCCTCCACCGAGGGCAGTGTCGCAGCAGAGCGCCACAACGCCGTCGAGATCCTCAATGCGATAGCAGGTCACATCGGGGGAGCGGGCGGCGGCAGGCCCACCATCGCCCAAGGCGGCGGCTCGAAGCCCGATGGCATCCCGGCCGCGCTCGATGCAGCGCGCTCGTTGCTAGGTATCAGTTAATCAGCCGGTATGCGGTAATCCAGATCACGAGCCATGCGCCCAGCATCCCGTGGAAACCCAGCACGTCCCCCTGGGAGGTAATCATCAGGGCGAGGAGCGCGAACAACACCAGCATTGCCAGTAAATGCCAGACCCTTGACCTAGGCATCCACTTCGGTCGTGTGCCGTGTTCCAAGCCCCAGTGCCTCAGTTTCAGCACCAGACTGAATGCCGCGCACAGCGGCATGATCACTACGAGAGAGAAGATGGCCATCGTGAACCTCTGCTGCCCGTCAGCTGGCATCTCGAAGAGCACCGCAGAGAGCACTATGCCCATCGGCACCAAGCCGAGTGCGGTCAGTTTCGACAAAGTTCCCGGGTCCTCGCCCACTCCGGCCCCTGAGAGGGCCCGGGCTTGACTTTGTTCATCCGTCGATTTGATGGCCGAACCGCATCACGCACGAGCGTGGTCGAACAGGTTGATGTCTCGGCTCGCGCCGCCGCGATAGAGTACGCCATCCGAGACGTCGTGGTTCCCGCCGTCGAGCTCGAGGCACAGGGCCACGAGATAATCCGACTCAACATCGGTGACCCGCTGGCCTACGACGGATTGCCCACTCCAGACCACATGGTCACCGCCTTCAAGGCGGCTCTTGACCGGCAGGACAACGGCTACGGCCCGTCTTATGGAATACCAGAACTGCGCCACGCCATAACCTCCAGAGAGCGCTCGAAAGGATGGGACTGCTCGACTGATGACGTCTATGTCACACACGGCGTCACCGAGGCCCTGCAGATCATCTTCGCAGCCTTCCTCGAAGAGGGCGACACCGTCCTCGCACCTGGGCCGCACTACCCTCCCTACATGGCCTACCCGCAGATGTACGGGGGAACGACCGTGGAGTACCGGCTGGACCCGGACGACGGCTGGCGCATCGACCTCGACGACATCAGCGCGAAGATGGACGACAGCGTCCGCCTGCTGGTCCTGATCAACCCCAACAACCCGACAGGCAACGTCGCCACCCCCGAGGAGGTCGACGCGCTCATCGAGATTGCGAGCCTATGGCCCAAGTGCACCATCATCGCCGACGAGATTTACGACGGACTGGACTTCACTGGCCAGCAGTGCTCGGTGGCCTCACGCTCGGAAGAAGTACCGGTCATCGTACTCAACGGGGCCTCCAAGGTCTACTTCGCACCCGGCTGGAGGGTCGGCTACATGGCTTGGCATGACCCTCAGGGAAGGCTGGAACTTGTTCGCGATGGTGTCGAGCGGCTGCTCCGCAGCCGACTCTGCGCTTCCACGCCAGCACAGCACGGCTTCCTCGCGGGCTTGACCGACGACACCGGCTGGCTGGAGGGGCATCGTGCCACAATCAGGAAGAGGATGGACTACTGCCTGGACAGGATCGAGACCATCGAAGGGCTGGACTGCGAGGCACCGGGCGGCGCGTTCTACCTGTTCGTCAGCATCACCAACCCCAAGATGGCCGCGGACGACAAGCGCTTCGTGCTCGACCTGCTGCACCAGTACCACGTCCTGCTCGTCCATGGCTCGGGCTTCTCGCCTGAGTTCGGACAGGGCCACTTCAGGATGGTGTGCCTGCCGCCCGTCGAGGTCCTCGCCGAGGCCTTCGATCGCATCGAAGCGTTTCTGCGGGGCTGAGCATGGGCCTGTTCGATGCCCTCGGGAACTTCTTCCTCAAGCACTTCTACGGAGATCCGTTGTCCCCCGAAAACCAAATGAAACTCAGATGGATGCCGATTGATGACGGCACCTACAGCGACATGGCTCGTGACTACGACCCATACAAGCTCGCTTGGCGAGTCGGCGTGGGCTGGTTCGAGTCGTGGTTCCAGAGGCTCGAACAGAGGACCGGGCAGAGTCTCGGCCGTCGCCTAGCACATGCTGCCATGGAGTACGAGGAGCACATGATGGGTTTCGAGGGCTGGGACGCTCCTTCTGGACGCGACCCCGCTTCTTGGTCGAGTACCATCCAAGACTGGGAGTCCAGGGGCCTTGGCCGATTCGAGCTCCTAGATGACGGCGAGGAGACGCGGATCCTCATCGACCGCCCTGCCTCGGGCCCGATCTGCTCGGGGCTGGTCGCCGCAGCGTGGGAGAGGGCTACGGGCAAGCGACACCGCTTCCTGTGGTCGGAGAGTGCGGGTGAGGGACTGGTCATCACACTCACTCCAGATGACACCCAAGTCCCCGTACCGAAGCCCCGCAGGCCCAGTTGGGGGGATCAGGAGATTGGCTGTGATCTCGGCAAAGAGTCGACTGATGAGTTGTGGGCTGATCTGCGAGTTGAATCCTCTGGGTGTTGGTCGATAATGAACGAGCGCAGGATGTTCCTGCACCGCGACCTCATCCTGCGATTCGAGGACTACTGCCTCCCCTATCTGGATGTGGTCCACGAGGGCAGGGACGAGGACTATCGATGGGAAGGACTCGACGACAAGCGCTCCACGTGGTGGACGGCAGCCGCCGACTCGGCGAGGGAGAGGTTCGTCTCTGAGGGCCATCACGTCCTCGTCCGGGCTCACTCAGACTGGGTGAGCATCACTCGTCGGCACCTCAGCTCGCACGGACTCGGTGGGATCGAAAGTACCTCGCAGGCGGATGAGCACGGCGGAGTCAGGCTGGTCTTCGCGTCCGTCTTTCACCCGGCGATCGCAAGTGGGGTACTGCTAGGCTGCTGGGAACGAGCATACGGAAGAAATGGACACGTCTCGACCTCGTTCGAGGACGGCAGACTGACGCTCGAGATACGCTCTTCGAGGGAGATAGCGGGATGATTGCCCGTGCTCGGTTGCCGTGAAACATTATATCCGGACCCAAATTCAAGCGGACGGCCCCATTGGGGCCGGATGTGCCTCCATGGCTCTGAATCACAACCAGTATGCGGTGCTTGCAATCACAGCGACGCTGTGTCTGGCCGGCTTCTACACCATCATCGACGCCGGCCTGTCCACCACCACTTCCGGCGGCTTCGAACCAGCAGCGGGGGACATCGTATCCAGCGACGACACCCACGTCGGCGGGGAGGACTTCGACGGCGACGGACTGCCGGACAGGATGGAGCAGACGCTCTACGGAACCGACTGGAGGGAGGCCGACACCGATGGCGACGGGCTCGACGACGGGTGGGAGATAGCCAATGGGCTGGATCCCCTGGACAACGGCGAGCCCGACCTCAGCGAGATATCCCACAACTCCCCCGACAACGAGGAGGAGACTGGGGAGCAGAACGAGACCTTCCCCAATCCGGACAACGGGCCCTTCGGAGACCCGGACCGGGACGGCCTGACCAACACCGAGGAGATGCTCCTCGGCACCAATCCCAATCTCAGGGACACCGACGGCGACGGTCTGAATGACCGCTGGGAGTCCGAGTACACCTTCGTTATCGAGACCCCTTCGGGGTCAATCACCCTACTCGACCCACTCGACGGCAACTGGGACTGCTACCTGTTGACTCCCGAGGTCCAGGGGCAGATCGAGCAGGACATCGGCTCGAGCGAGTGGGAGGAGATGGGCAGCCAGTTCGGCCACTCGTGCGATGCCCTGCTGGACCTCGAGCAGCCCGAACCCGACAGTCTGCGCAATTACGTCGAGGAGAGGTACGACACCAACCCGCTCGAGGAGGACAGCGACGGCGACCTCATTGCAGACAGGTACGAGATCGCCTACGGGCAGATCCAACTGGGCGTCCACTGCGGCGTCCCCGTCTTCGGCACCTTGACCCTGCAAGCGCCGTACACGGAGTACATGAGCGGCCACGGCGACCGGACCTGGTTCGAGCAGGACATGGACAACGACGGCCGCCTCAACGGTCCGGGCGACTGGGACACCGACGGCGACGGCATGCCCGACGGCTTCGAGTACTGCTACAGCCTCGATTCCTCGGGCGACCGCTTCCTTAACCCCGCCAACGCCACCGACGCCTACGGCGACCCCGACGGGGACGGGCTGAACAACGTCGAGGAGTACGAGGTCGCCTACACCTGGGGTCCGGAGAACTTCACCAATCCGCTGGAGTTCGACACCGACGGTGACGGCATGCCCGACGGGTGGGAGCACCTCAGCGGAATCCATCCGAACGACGGCAGCAACGCTGACGACGACCCCGACTTCGACGGTTACGACGCCGACGGCGACGGGGGCGTGCGATACACAGGGCTCGTTGGCGTGACCACCATCCATGCCATCTCGGTCGAGATCGGCGACTACGTGCAGGTCAACAGCACCATCCTCTGGGTCAGGACTGTCCAGGAGAGCCAGTACGTCAACATCCCGATCAAGACCCTGATCGCCGGCTGGATCTACCACATCAACGTCGAGATCGGCCAGGAGGTCACGAGCCGTCTACAGGACCTCGCCGTAGTCGTCGAGGAGCACGAGCGCTTCACCAACCTCGACGAGTACAATGCGAGGGACCGGGACGGCGATGGCTTCGTCGACGGCCGCTCGACCGACCCGCTGGTCGCCGATACCGACGGAGACGGACTCATCGACGGCATCGAGGTGATCGGCTGGACCATTCGCATCGTCGATCAGGGTGTGAGGGATGTCTTAGTAAGGAGCGATCCGGGTGCCTACGACACCGACAGGGACGGCTTGTCCGACGCTGTCGAGTACTACGAAACTTTCACCAATGCCTCTGACAGGGACACCGACAGTGACGGTCTCGAGGACTTCACCGAGGCCGTTGACGGCTTCGTATGGAACGGTTCGGTGTACTTCACCAATGCCTCTTCGCACGATACCGACCTCGACGGCCTGTCCGACGGGGAGGAGGTCATCGACGGCCTCGACCAGTACATCACCCACGCCAACAACCCCGACAGTGACGACGACGGCCTGTTCGACGGTAGCGAGGTACTCAACATCCCACGGCCTTGGCAGGGTGCCACCAACCCACTGAACAACGACACTGACGGCGACGGTCAGCCCGATGGCTGGGAGATGCAGGTCTTCTCCGTCCAGCACAACACGAAGAGCCACAGCCTCTGGATCAGCGTCACCGACTGGCTACCGCCGGGCTGTGATTCGATGCTCGAGTGTGGACTCGGGCCCGGTGGCTGGGTCTGGAGCAGTTACCTCGCGGGCTTCTCGACCTCCGGGGACCGAGACGGCGACGGCGACATGGATCCGAAGTACTTCCTGCACGAGATGAACCTGTCAGGTTTCACCGTACCCGCCAGCGGACGATGGGCCCTCAACCCGGCATGGGGCTCGCTTCCCGACTCGGCCTTCGACATCGACAATGACACACTCATGAACTCTCTCGAGGCCCCTGACCGCTGGGACACCAACCCAGTGGACGACGACACCGACGGGGACAAGCTTCCCGACGGCTGGGAGGTCTACTACTCGGAGATAGCACTCAGCCTGGGGCTGGTCGACAACAACACCCTGAGCGCCGTCGGAGCCCGCGGTCCGATGGACCCGAAGATGTTCGACTCGGACGTCGATGGCATCGACGACGGCCAGGAGGACTTCGACGGCGACGGGCTCAATCGGACGCACCTGTTGTATCGCTACTGCCCCGGATGGGACAACCCGCAGAACTCCGAGTGCCACATCGACCCGACCACAGACAACGGCAGGAGGTTCTACGACGACCTCGAGAACTTCACCAACTACGAGGAGTTCGAGAACGGGACGAATCCCGTCGACCCGGATACAGACGGCGATCAGTGGTTCGATGGCTCGGAGGTGTATCACCAGGACCAGGACGACGACGGCATGTGGTCAGGATGGGAGTACTACTTCGGCTTCGATCCGTTTGACCCGGCCGACGCCAACATCGACTCGGACGGCGACGGGTATCTCAACAAGTGCGAGAACAAGTGGAACACCAACCCCAAGTCGGCAGTCAGCTTTCCCAGTCAGGGCGAGCTGTGCAGCGACTTCGACTGACCCCTGCATTCTTGCACGATGGACCGCTCGGACGGGTCGGTGAGACCGTGTCTTGGTGGATTCTGCCTACTACGGCCGACATAGGCCTGCGTGCATTCTCGATGGCGGCTCAAGATGCGATCCTCGAGGCGACCATGGGCCTCCAATCAATCCAGCTGTCTGAGAACGGCGCCGCCGCACTCGCCACATTGCCTCGCTCGACCGGCGAATGGGTCGTCCAAGCGCCCGGGGGGGACCTCGAGCGCGGGATGGTACTGTGGCTTGAGGAGGTCCTCTATCGCGGCTCCGCCGAAGGCCAGTGGCTCGTTGAGGCGGCAATCAGGATAGACGGAGGAGGTAGGATCGAAGCACAGGCCTCCTGGGTCGACTCGGATCTCGTCGAGCGCGAGGTCGAGGTCAAGGCGGTGACCCTGCACCAGCTGGCACTGCGCGAGGTAGCCGCCGGGGAAATGGTGCCCGGGATAGAGCCCGACATACCGGCCTTCGAGGGTCCTGGGTGGATGGCACAGGTCATCTTCGACATCTGAGAGGTCATTCCCCGACGTTGAAGCGCTCGTAGACCTCGTTGCTGGTCTGCGACACCCGGATGAAGGTGGTGCACTTGGGAAGGTCCTTGATCCTGCGAGCACCAACATACGAGCAGGCCGACCTGACTCCCCCAAGAACGGACTGCACGGTGAGGCCGAGCTCCCCTCTGTAAGGCACCCTGACCTCCTTGCCCTCGGGGGCCCTGTGCCCGGCGACCTCACCGTAATGCGACTCCATCGCCTTGCTCGATGACATTCCGTAGAACGACTTGTACATCCTGCCGTTATCGCCCTTGATGAGCTCCCCACCGGACTCGTCGTGTCCCGCGAACATGCCGCCCAGCATGACGAAGTCCGCACCCGCGCCGAAGGCCTTCGCGACATCGCCCGGTGAGGAGCATCCACCGTCAGCCATCACGTGACCCAGCAGGCCATGCGCTGCGTCAGCGCACTCCGCGATGGCCGAGAGCTGAGGGTAGCCCACGCCTGCCACTTTGCAGGTCGTGCAGACCGAGCCCGGTCCTATGCCGACTTTGACTATGTCCGCACCGGCGAGGATGAGGGCCTCTGTCATCTCCCTGGTGGCAACGTTGCCGGCGATGATAATCTTGCTCTGGAACTTGTCGCGAACCCGCTTGACGAACTCGACGAACACCTCGCGGTAGCCATTGGCGACGTCTACGCAGATCATCTTGATCCCGTCATCGGTCGCCATCTTGCGCTGCAGCAGCTCGAAGCTCTCGTCCGTGGAGCCGCATGTGACTGCGACGAAGCCCGGGTCCACCCCGTCTTCCCACGCTCGTGCGCACTCGCGAGTCGAGTAGAATTTCTGTAGGCAGGTGAGCATGCCGTGCTCCTGCAGCTCCTTGGCCACCGAGAACAGGCCGGTGGTGTCCATGTTGGCCGCCACGATGGGCACCCCGCTCCAGATCTCATCGGAATGGCGGAACTTGAAGTCCCTCGACAGAGTCACATCCGATCTAGAAACCAGCGTACTGCGCTTAGGTCGTATCAGAACATCGTCAAAGGTCATCTTCACATCGTGCTCAACGCGCATCGAGACCTTACTACGCCAACGAAGGACCGCTTAAGACCGTTATGAGAGACAATAGTGGTGCTCGTGCCGGGATTTGAACCCGGGTCGACGGATCGAGAGTCCGTCATGATGGACCGAACTACACTACACGAGCGTGTTTTCCGGCCACCGGACACCCGCTTAAGAAAACAATGCCTTGAGAGCCTATGGGGGGTCTCCGTTCACTTTCACCTTCACCTCTCGGGACTATTGCCTCGCTTGATATGAAGAAGTCATGACATACCACCATGAACGGACAAGCGAACGACACAGTGACGCTCCTCTACAGGAAGCGTCCAGAACCATGCAGGGTGGTCTCTCTCGCGACCCTGCGAAGAACGAACGGACCCGTGCCGCAACCCGCACCTACCACAATGGTCAGCTACGCTGGAGTGGTCTCTGAGGCCGATTCATGGGGGCCAATGCCGCGCATGGCCGCGCAGATTAACGTCAGCCCATCGAGTTGGGCTGGGCTGCGCGAGAGGCTGCACGCCAGTTGCGCAGCCCCTACGGTGGTGGCCTGATGTCCAGGACAGGACGGCTCCGTGAGGAGGTCCGGGTCTACCTCGAGGAGAACGACACCGCCAACACCGTCGAGATCTTCGATCACCTGAACGGCAGGTTCCGGTGGGGAGCCACGATGAACCAGGTCGGTAACATACTTGCCAAGGACAGGAGATTCTCCAAGGTCGGACACGTCCGCGGGCTGTTCAGAGGCAGTACCTACACGGTCTGCGTCTGGAGCCTCAGCCAGCAGGCATTGCAGGCCACAGCTTAGTCCGGGGAAGGAATGAAGGCCCAGCCGCCCTGAGTCAGGGCGTGGGTGGAGGCGGTGCACTAGGGCCATGGTGGGTCCTGTTCAGGGCGGGAAACTCGACCGTAGGGGTGTTCGGGGTCTTCCTGGGGGCCATGATGGCTCTGGGCGGGCTGCCAGAGGGCGATTTCGCCCTGATTACCGTATTGCAAGCGCTGTCGGTCTGGAGCTTCATGTGCTCGTGGAACGCGTTGAACGACTACCTCGACTTGGAGATTGACCGCGTCAACCGACCCAACAGACCGCTTCCCTCCGGTGCCATCTCAGAGGCCTCGGCAAAGAGGGGGATAGCCCTGATGATGACGCTCTCGGTGGTCTCGATTGCAGGCGCTGCTGCGACTGCGAGCGGCACGGTGGGGGGAATTGAGGGATGGTACCCTTCACTGGCGATTTGGCTGGGCGCGCTTTTCCTGCTGACGAACTACGAGTCCGCGGCCCCGTTCAGCCTGCGCCTCAAGGAGAGGGGCCTGTCTGGGAACATCGCCATCAGCCTTTCCGTCGGCATGGTCGTGCTGTTCGGCGCTGCCGGCGTGTTCGAGCCGTTTAACCACCGTGCGTGGGCCATGTTCGTCATCGGAGTCCTGTACACCCTCGCTCGGGAGATAGTCAAGGACGTCGAGGACATGGAGGGCGACGAGGGGAGAAGCACCTACGCCATGCAAGTCGGGCCACAACGAGCCCGCACATTAGCTTGGGCGCTCCTCCTGCTCACTCTCGCCTCGATGCTGCTGCCCTTCGCAATAGGAATCTTTCCCGAACTGCACCTTGTTGGAGTGATTCCGGCTGTGGTGGTGCTGATGCTGGCCAAGCCGAAGTTGGTACTCTCTGAGGATCATGCCGCTCAGCAGCTGATCAAGAAATCAATGTACTTGTGCCTCGCGGCACTCCTAGGTAGCTCTCTGTTGGCCTGATCACTCGAGTTCCCTGAATGCGTGCCAAGCAGTTTCGTTGCAGAGGTAAGTGAGCAGTGACATCTGTGCCCACATTCTGTTCTCGGCCTGCTCGAAGACAACGCTGTTAGGGGAGTCGATGACCGCATCGGTCACCTCCTCGCCACGATGCGCCGGTAAGCAGTGCATGAACAGGTAGTCGGGGTTAGCGTTCGAAACCAGTTCCTCGTTGACTTGGAAGCCATCGAAGGCGTTGAACTTGCCCTCCATGTGCTCTTCTCCCATCGACACGAAGATGTCGGTGTAGACGACCCCAGCCCCACTTACGGCCTTGACGGGGTCGTTGGAGCCGCTGATGATGGCACCTGTGGTGGCGCTGATCCTGCGAGCCCTATCCATCACGGATTCATCGGGCTCGAAGCCCGCAGGCGTCGCGTAAGAGACGTCGTGTCCGAGCGCGACGCCGGCAAGCAGCAGGTCGTGGAACACATTATTGCCATCGCCGACCCAAGCGATGTGGCCGCTGACGCTCTCGCCGTGCTCGGCTATGGTCATCAGGTCAGCAGCCGCCTGACAGGGGTGGTGTAGGTCAGAGAGGGCATTGATCACCGGGACGGTGGCGTGTCTGGCCAGTTCCTCCGCGTCACCGTGCTTGAAGCACCTGTACGTGATCCCGTCGAGGTACCGTGAGAGGACGGCTGCGGTGTCGGCGATGGATTCGCTCTTGCCGAGTTGGATGTCATTAGACAACAGGGTCAGAGGGTGGCCGCCGAGTCTGCTCACACCTACTTCGAAGGACACTCTGGTCCTCGTCGACGGCTTCTCGTAGATCGAGCCTATCGACATCCCGTCAAGCGGTTTGAATTCGTAGTTGATGTCGCCCGCGTGCTTGAAGGCGATGGCCCAGGCGATGAGTTCGGACAACTCCTCGCTCACATCGTCTATCGCCATCAAGTCCCGCTTCGAATCACTACCTCTCATGCTCTATGTCCCCTGCAAATCCGTCTCTGGCATCAGCCATTCCGCCGAATACTGACTGTGCGAAGGTCAGCACGTCGGCAAGTCCCTCCTCCTCCTCACTGGAAAGGGGCACCAAGCCAGGCTGTATCGACGCGTGCTGCATCATCCTGAGCTGGCCTATGGCGAACTCGGCCCTTTGGCTGCCGGACTGGCTGTCGAGGGCTTGCTGGGCCGATTCCTCGTACAACGCGGCCTCCAGCGCCTCCAGGTTGTCGCCCCACTCCATCACCTTCTCGAGGGTCTCCGGCTCCAATAAGTCCGACTTGGAGAGGAAGTTCGCTGTAGGGAGCCCCAGCCTGAAGTGCACGATTGCCGAAAGGAGCATCTGCGCCACGAAGCCGCTCGGAGTCCGTGAGAGCATCGGGTCGAACAGGAAGATTAGGCAGGCCCTGCCTTGGCCTATCACGCTGACGAGGTGGTTGGAGGCCTCTCTGAAGGCGAACAGTTCCACCTGGCCCGGCGTGTCGACAATCAGCAGATCGCACGACAGCCCCTCGATCTCGTCGAAGACTTCGGTCGCCTGTGCCGCCACCAGGTCAGCGGCCAGGATTTGAGCGCCGTTAGGGCCTAGGTCGTACTCGACCATGACGTCAGACAGCGAAACGAGGTCCCTGACGTCGTACTCCGCGTCGTAGTGCACCCTCTCGGCCCCGGGGTCGAGGTTGATCGCGAGTACATCGACCTCGAGGAATCGCGCCCACCGTTGGAAGGCAGTCACCAAGGAACTCTTTCCAGCACCTGCGGTACCGACGACGAACAGCACTGGAGGCGCTGTCCCGTCCTGATTGCTCACGCTCTCGCCAAGGGCGAGAGAACTTCAACCATTCGTGACGCCCTGCCATCGGCTCAGTGTCCGACAAGTAATGGTTATACCAATCCAAGCCACGTCCGCGACCACCCATCGGGGTGTTAGCGCCATGTCAGAAGAGCCCCCTCCCCCTCCTTCAGGGTTCCCCCTCCCTCCTCCTCCGCCCCCCCCACCCGGTTTCGAGGAAGAGGAGGATGACGATTCGGAGGGCGAACAAGCGCCCTCGCCACCTCCTCCGCCACCGGGCTTGATGGAACTCGAGGACAGGGAGATTTCGGGTGAGCCTGATGAGGAGCCTGGGGAGGCCCCTTCTCCTCCTCCCGGCTTCGACGCCCCCTCCCCCACTCCATCCGGACCCGACTCACCGCCACCTCCTCCCCCCGGCTTGGATGTCCCGGATGAGGAGTCTGAGGAGCCTGCTTCTCTACAGGACTCGCTAGCCGCGCTGAGCGGTGCGGGAGATAGCCAGGAGGCCGACGAGATAGACTGGGCTGAACCCGAGTCCTCCGTGGACTCCTTGGACTCTGAAGAGGACTCCCCCATTGCCGACGCCCTATCCAAGGCGGTAGTGGCTCCGGCTTCCTCTCCCCACCTGAGGTCCGCCAGGGAGGTGGACGCGATCCCGGGCGACAAGCTACACGCCACCCTGAGCGAAGTGGAGACCTCCACCCTGAATCCCGACGGCTCGATCAGGCGGCAGACCATAGAAGGCGAACTGATACTGCGAAACGCAAGCAAGAAGCACAGGGCATGGGACATAGAGGTACTACTCTCATCAACTAGCGCCACAGACATCGGAGGGCGCTCGATATCCGTGAGGGAGCTCGAGGCCACCGAGGACACGGTAATCCCATACTCCGCCAGCGGTCCTCGGATGCTGGTCCTGAAGGAATCCATCGACACCAACCCGGAGAGGGACCAGGAGGATAGTCTGTCACTGGTCTTCTCCGAGGAGCAACAGGAGATTGAGTTGCAGCTCGAGGTCGAGAACATCTCGCCCGGCCCTCTCTTGGAGGTCGAGGTCAGCAGGACCTTCCCGGACAACTTCCACATTCCCGACGGCCCTGAGTACAGCGTCGGGGATTCATATATCTCCTGGGAGATCGGCAGGCTCAACGTCGGTGAGAGCAGGGTGCTCGCCCTCTCGCCCAGAGTCACCACCGGGGGGGTCGACAAGATTTCCGCCGGCGTCGCTTCCGCGAATTACACTGCTGAGGCGACGGTCTCGAGAGCCGACTTCGACCGCGTCTCCGGCTCCACCCTACACATGATGAGAGTCGACAAGGTCGAGGATGACAGACCCGGGATCTGGCACTGCAAGTCCGTGTTCGAGAACAGATCCTCCTTCGTGGTTACACTGTCGGGGGTGACTGTCTGGCAGTCCGGCAGAGAAAATCCGATACTGGACATCTCTGACCTCCGTCAGGACGTCCCTCCCGAGGGGAGCTGGAGTTCCATGGAGAAGAGGGTGGAGGCCGACAGCCCCAGTTTCACCCACGAGTTCAGGTCCTCCATCCTGCCTCGTGTGGCCGTCGAGTCAAGGGGATCGATCGACTTGAAGGAGCAGAAACTGACCGTGCTGGACGCAGTACTGCTCAAGCAGTATGATAAATCTAGGATCAAGTCGTTCGTGCCTTCTGATATCGAGGCTACGATATCGATTGAGAACAACGGCTCGGCCCCGATTAACGTCATGCGTCTGCTGGATGACGTCCCGGGGATCTTCGACCCCCCTTCGCAGGACGACGTGAGCATCGAGATCGGGGGTACCGACCTCAATGAGGAGCAGTACCTGATAGAGGTGATCAACGGGATTCAGCTGGAAGAGAGGATGATCTCCCCAGACAGCGAAGGCCACGGACTGAGAATCACCGTAGGCACTTCTGCCCCACTCGGCCTCCAGCCCGGCAAGACCATGGTGATCAGGTATCCGCTGCATGCACCAGACCCCTCTCCGGCGAACGAGCTCCTAGCAGCCCCCATCAGGGCCGACTTCGGTTCCGAGAAGTTTGGTCCTGTGGCGACCAGGGTCGTAGAGAGACCCCCTCAGATGCGAGTCGTCCACCGCCGGCGCAACGTGAGCACTGGAAAGGAGGTCTTTCCAGCTGGCAACGCCGGCAGGTACGAGGTCCTGCTGATGTTCGAGAACAACTCCGACAGCGCCCTCGACGACCTCGCTCTACATGACGTGGTTCCCGGGACCTTCTCGATCGAGGACTCCACGGTGCGCTCTTCGATTGACGGCGAGCGTGATGTGCGCATGAAGAAGGAGGCAGCCCCCGAGGGGACCCATACCGAGTGGAAGATTGGCAGGATTGAGCGGGGAGAGAGGATAGAGGTGACATACGAGATCCAAGGGGACCCCGAGTCGGAGTACAAGGTCTCTGACGCTCAGGACTTCCACGGCGCCACCTTCGGCGCAGAGGTCGACGAGGAGCCTAACCTTCCAGAGTGGGTGGACCCGGAGAGGGTCCCCGAACTTCCCAGACAGCCAGAGCCAGAGTCAGAACCCGAGGAGCCAGAGCCGGAGGGAGAAGAGCCTCAGGAAGAAGAGTCTCAGGAAGGGGAGCCAGAGCCGCAGGAAGAAGAGCCAGAGGAGGAGGAAGCGGCTGGTGCGCCTGGGGGCGAGGTCTGCCCAATATGCGGTTCCGAGGCGGAAATAGGCGCATCGGTATGCGTCGTCTGCAGTTATTCCCTCTGATTGCGGAACCGATTGGACGCCTTTGGCGTCCACCGAAGCGTTCATCCTGTTCTGGCGGAGCGAGGGTACATGGCATCAGCGGGCACCAGCAGCGACTCGCAGGCCGAGGCCATGTCCTCGATGATGCTTCCAATGCTCTTCCTCCTGGTGATGATGGTGGTGCTGATGCTCAACCCAAGCCTTCGGATAGCATTGGCCGACGGGGCGGGTTACGTCCTCATACCCCTGCTCCCGTTCCACTCGTTGTACTTCGTTCCGACGGTGTTCATCGTCGGCTCCAGCATCATGGTTGTGAACACTATCATCCGGTCCTTCTTCATGGACCCCTTGAGACAGGCTCATTTCAGTCACCGCCAACGCCAGGTCAGTAAGCAACTCAGAGAGGCCCAGATGGCCCGTGACACAGCCCGGGCGGACAAGATGCAGAAGCTGCAGATGGAACTGATGCCCGAGCAGATGGCCATGCAGTCAGCGATGATGAGGCCGATGATGTTCACGATGGTCTTCATCATCGCAATCTTCAGTTGGATGGCCAGTGAGGTGGAGACCTTCAGAGTGGCCTTCGTCAGCCTGCCTTGGGTGCCGATGTGGGAGTTCAACGACAGGGTGATGTGGATATTCCCCGCTTGGATTGCCACCTACATCACGATGAGCGCGCCTTTGGGACGAATCATCGACCGGCACATCAAGCTCTTCCGCTACCGGAGCCATCCGCTCGTCGTCGCCGGAGACCCGATCCCCGAGCCTCTCCTGTATCTGCTAGAGGAGGAGAAGGCCAAGTCGAGCGACGACGTGAGGGTCCGCAGAGCCCAGCGCAGGAGGGCTGGACCGCGCAAGACGGGGGGCCAAGCCGCCGCAGCAGCGAGGAGGAGAGGCGGCAACGTGCATTCAGCGCCTCCCAAGTCGGGAACCACTTGCCCGTCCTGCGACTCGAACATGGTCTCAAGGACCTCAAAGGGCAGGCTGAGGTGCGAAGTGTGCCGGGATGAATGGAGGTGACCTATGCTCAGACTGACAGTCAGCGGACCACCCGGCAGCGGCACCTCGACCCTAGTCAGCAAGTTGTGCGACGAGCGGGGGTGGTCCTCGATCAACGGTGGCGACGTCTTCAGGGAGGAGGCCTCACGGCGAGGCCTCTCTGTCGAGGGGTTCAGCGCTCTGTGCAAGCAGGACCTTGACGTCGACCGCTCTCTGGACACGCTCTTGAAACAGGTGCTGACCGACCTTGACGGTCCTGAGGTCGTGGAGAGCAGGCTATGCGGCTGGTGGGCTCATGAACTCGGCTTGGAATGCCTCAGGGTCTGGGTCGCGGTATCCGACGAGGAGAGAGCGAGCCGGATCCAGAACCGCGAGGGCGGCGACTACGGGACCTGTCTAGCCCTGTCTCAGCAGAGGCAGAGGGATGACATGGCTAGGTACTGCGTGCTGTACGACATCGACCTCAATGACATGGCCCCCTATTCACTGGTGGTTGACGCCGACGAGTTGGATGCCGACGAGGTGTTCCGCATGGTGAGTTCCGAACTGGTTGACTGATGTGATCCGATGGGCGAGGGGGGTTACTGGGAGCTGGCAACCGCATCAACTAATCCCAACTTCGGTTCGAATCCCAGCGAACGCTCGCTGGAGCAGCTCCTGGCGGCTGGGATAGTTCTCGTCGAAAAGCCACGGGGCCCGACGAGCCACCAACTGGCTGCATGGGCCCGTGAGTTGCTCGGAATCAGCAGATTAGGACACGGTGGGACGCTGGATCCCTTCGCCACAGGCCTGCTGACCTTGCTTTGCGGGAAGGCGACCAAGCTCACAGAAATGGCCCTCAAGGTCGACAAGAGGTACGTCGGTGTCCTGCGCTTCGGCCGTGCTGTGGAGGAGACTGAGATCGAGGCCATCTTCTCGGAGCTGACGGGGGTGATATACAACGTCCCGCCATTGGAGTCTGCAGTCAAGATACAGGTCCGAACGAGGACGATACACTCGCTGATGCTGTTGGATACCGACCCCGACTCGCGAATCGCGGCTTTCGAGTTGTCCTGCAGCGCCGGGACCTACGTCAGGACACTCGCCAAGGACATTGGCTTGCTGCTGGGTACGAGATGCGAACTGACCGAGCTCCACAGGGACCGGACAGGCAACTTCGACCAGAGCATGTCATGCAGCATGCAGCAACTCGCCGATGCTTCGTTCTTGTCTAGGGAGCACGGTGACGACAGCGCCCTGATCAAGCTGATAGCCCCAGTCGAGACCCTACTCTCCGGCCTTCCGGCCATTACCGTGAAGGACGGCGCCGCCGCCGCTCTTTCCCACGGGGCCCCTCTGGCAAGGCCAGGCGTCGTCCGTGCGCCGAGAGGCGTTCCTGAAGGTGCTACGGTGCTGCTACAGAGCATCAAGGGAGAAGCGGTCTCTGTGGCGAGGATGACCGTGGACACCGACTCCCTGCCTGAAATGAAGTCCGGAGAAGTAGCTGTTGCTCGCGCAGTGATGATGGAGACGGGGACGTATCCTCAGAGTTGGTCCAGGGAATGAGGGCTCAGGCCATCTCATGCTCTTCGTAGATCCACTCTTCTGTCTCCAGACGAATCTTCAGTTTCATCATTTCAATCACACACCACCGGCCCAAACACCCTGAGGCACCCTCGCGCGGCGTGACTTTTCGGGTTTGCGATAGGTATAACTATTCCCTGAAAATGACTGATTATCAGCCTGAGAGGGGGTCGACAACAGGGAAAACCGGGCTACTGGGCTACTTTTCGCGTTCGTACGATTTGCGCACCTTGCCGGGGCTGAAATACAGCGCTGTGAGGGCGATCAGGCTGACCCCTATGGCGAGGAAGACGATTGCGGGACCCCGATCAATAGAGTCCATCAGGCCACTGCCTGAATCGGTCTTCCTCTCGTTCACTATCATTGTGATCGAGCGGACGTTGTTGCTCTCGGAGGTCTCGTCTATCGATGCGGTGCCGTCAGCCATGACCTCGATGGCCAAGGCATCGTCGGGCCCTGAGACCTGCGCATCGCAGACTGCTACGCCTAATCCGCCAGGTGCTATGGAATCGACCATGACAGCACCGACCAGGATTCCCCCGACCGTGCACTTGACGTATACGGCATCGGCTACTCCTCGCCCCTCGTTCCTGACATAGGCGTAGATCTCGATGACATCCCCGTGTACCAGCTCCGAAACGGTCAGTCCGTCCCGCCTCACGTCGATAGAATCGATCAAGAGGTCGGGTTTTGCCGTCACGATGACCTCGACCACCTGGGAGATGTGGTTGGTTCCGTCGCTGACACTGATTTCGACCATGTGGGTGCCGTCCATAACCGGAGTCAGGACCAGATCGTCAGCGGCATCGAAAGTAGCCCAGGAGCGGCTGGCCGAGAGGGTTAGAGACTGGGTGTCGGAATCTTTCACGGTGATGTCGACGACCATCGTCTCGCCCAACTCGATGTAAACTGTGAGGGGGAGCCCCTCGAGGACCGGAGGGTCCTCAATCGGGTTCACCGTGATGCTCATCTCACCCGTCCAGATGTTGCCGCGTTCGTCCTCGACTTTGACCTCGACAGTAGTCTCGCCCCAAGCGTCCCTGACTGGTTGGATCCTGACATACTGGTCGACGATGGTCGCCTCGATGACAGTCGGGTCTCCGCTGACTGCGCTCAGTGCTAGGTCTTCAGGTGCGGTGATGTCGTCGCTGCACCTGACGTCCATCGGGATGTGTACACCCGCGTCATCCTCGTCGAATGACATGTCCTCTAGCGGCATGCACTCAGGGTCGAGGTCCCACTCGACATCGTAGCCACCAGTGATGGAGATCGAGTGGATGTGCACCACGGTGGTCTCGGCGGTCCCGTTCGAGGACCATTGGAACCTCGCAGCGACCCCGGCGACCATCTCCCCCCACTGTTCAGGCAGAGCGTAACCCACAGGGACATCAATAACGAAGGCGCCGCCCTCCATCGGTATGCTGGCGATTAAATCGCTGCCGATGGCGAATCGAATGTAACTCGTGCCGGCTAGGCCTCCGAGCTCCCCTGAAACGACCCCATGGACCACGAGGTGCGGGTCGTTGACATCCACTCTCGCTAGGGAGATGCATCCGTCCTCGATGTCGATGCGGATTTGCTGGGTGGAATCGGGGTTATCTAGCAGTTCCCCCGATTGCTTCTCGCTGTAGTCTCCGTCGACTCCGTCAGGCAGAGCCCAGATTGTGTGATTCCCGGTCCCATAGACATGTATTCGCCCCAATTGCTGCAGTGGGGGAACCTCGACGTCGAAGGTCCAGTACCCCATTCCGGGCCCGTCGGGGGTGAGCCCGCAGTTCTCCTGTGACAGCCCCACGATCTCCCCGTCATAGGGATCGTGGTCAATCACCGGCGAATCAACCCCGGTGACGGTGTGAATGGCCTTGGTGGTCTCGAAGGAGTACCAGGGCTGGTGGTACTTGACCCGCAGCCCGACCGCATCTACTCTGATCTCGGAGTCGTCACTCGTCCCCTGAGAGACGTAGTCGACTGTGAACTGGGTGCCCTCGAGAGAACCCCAGTCCATCTGAATAATTTCTTCCAGCGGCAGAACGAGGGGATTGGACATCCTGTGAATCGGGCCGAAGGTCCTCGCGAAGGTCACCACCAGCTTGTCGGAGCCGTGATTCTGCAGGATGACCCTCACCGAGTCCTGGTAGAGCTCATCGGGGATGGAGAAGTGCAGGACCATGGAGACGTTCGCGATCTGCATGCCGTGCAGTCCCGCGAAGTCGTACCCGTTCATAGTGATGTTCGGGCCTTTGGACCAGGTGTAGTACGAGTCCGGCTGGCCTAGGGTGGCGTTCGACGAAGTCGGGCTGTATGTGGCCCAGGAGGTCAGTTGCGCGAAGTTGTCCGGCCTGTCGTGGGTGAAGGACAGCTCACCGTCGGCGACCATCCCCCCCGAATGCTCGGCCTGCTCGCTGGAGAATCCGGCGGTGGCGGACACCTCCCACTGCTCGGCGTCCGAGAAATCTCCCGCTTCGAGGAGTTCGACCCCTTCGGCGCCGATGACGGTGTCAGCGGCGGCAAATGGCACCACCGGTGCCATGGAGACAAGGAACAGGAGGATAATCGCCACACCTGAACGAGTCCTCATGTCCCGGCAATGGCGGAGTGCATGGCTTCAATCCGTTGGTCTTCGGTGCGTCCGTGTGAATCACGCTAACGGTTGATAAACAGGCCTTCCCCCCCCCGTTTCACATACGGCTGTGATGGTGTAGCGGTTAGCACGGTGGGTTGTGGTCCCGCCGGCCCGGGTTCGAGTCCCGGTCACGGCCCCATTGACTCACTGCGAGCCGTCGAGGTCATCGTCTCCTATCTCGTGACCCATCCTGTCAATCTTGGTGGCCAGGTACTCCCTGTTCTCGTCCCCCACGCCTGCCACCAACGGCATTGTCTCGACTACATCGATCCCATGCTGGCCGAGTTGTCTGACCTTGTCTGGGTTGTTCGTCAGGAGGCAGACCCCATCTATCTCGAAGGCACGCAGGATCTCTGATGCGATTCGATAGTCCCTGGCATCCACAGGATGGCCGAGCAACAGGTTCGCATCCATCGTATCAGCTCCCCTGTCCTGCAAGTTGTAAGCTTGGATCTTGGCGTGCAGCCCGATTCCACGCCCCTCTTGGCGCAAGTAGACGAGGCAGCCCCAGCCGACATCCTGTATCTGCCTCATCGCAGCATCGAGCTGGGCGCCGCAATCGCACCTCAGGCTGCCGAAGGCATCTCCTGTGAGGCATTCCGAATGGACCCTGACCAGAACCGGGTCGGGCCCAGTCAGGTCTCCCAGAGTCAGCGCGACATGGTCGAATCCCGTACTCTCCTCGTGGAAGACGCGAATCCTGAAGTCACCGTAGTTGGTCGGCAGGCGAGCATCGGCGGGAACCCCCCCCAATTCGGTGATGCCGGTCTCACTAGCCACGGAACCCATCGAGAAGCACACTCCCTTTGAACAATCTCTCACGTCCGCGCTGAATTCCTGATGCGGAAGGTGTATTCGCCCGACTCCTCGCTCACAGCGAGCAGCTCGATCCCGATCCTGTCGCACAGCGCTGGCATGTCATGCAGGGTCTCTGGGTCGTCGCAGACCACCTCGAACAGCGAGCCCTCCTCCGATGCCTCGACCGCCTTCCTGGTCTCGTGGATCGGGACAGGGCAGAAGAATCCAAGGAGGTTCAGTGTGGTAACTGGCACATCGACCATATTTCCACCTATGATCCCATGATGGAAGGCGCTAGCGAGCGACCGTTGAACTCACGCGCCTTGATCACATCGATCACGTAGGCGACCTTGTCGACGTGGATCTCGACGTGCGTCTCGTCCTCGCCTTGAGCGATCTCCCCGATTACGATGTCAGGCACCCGCGCCTCCCGAGCGATCCAGTCTGCCAGGGCCCTCTTGGTGGAGTCCGACTTGCCCAGGGTGAGTTTGACGGTGACCATTCCGAATGGGTCCGAGACCTCCTCCCAGTCGTCTCTCCTGCCGATGGGGTCTCTGTCCATGCCTTCTGGCAGGCTGGGAGCATCGACGAAGGGGATGGTGAGGTTCCACGTCGATGCGATCTTCTCGATGAGCCGCCCGTCCTCGCGGGTGACGAAGCTCCAGGCCTCGCCCTTTCTCCCCATCCTACCGGTCCTACCGATCCTGTGGACGTATGACTCGGTGTCAATCGACAGGTCATAGTTCACGACGTGCGTGATGCCGTCCACGTCCAGACCCCGGGCTGCCACGTCGGTGGCGACCACGATGCTCTCACCTCCACCCTTGAAGGAGTTGAGGATCCTCTCTCTCTTGCCTTGAGGCAGGTCGCCGTGCAGCCCGATAGCTCGAATCCCGAACTTGCCGAGTCTCTCGGAGAGGATATCCACCATTCGCTTGGTGTTGGCGAAGATGAGCATCTGATCGCCCTCGCCCATGTGCGCTATGATGCGTCCGAGGGCCCAGAGTTTGTTGGCACGCCCGACTCGAATCGCATACTGCTCGATCTCCGGTATCTCGACCTCCATTTCATCGCTCATCACGTGGACAGGGTCGACCATGAACTCTTCAGCAGCATCGAGCACCTCCTGGGGGAAGGTGGCGCTGAACATCATGGTCTGCTCCCGGTTGGGGGTCTTCTCGAAGATCCACAGGACATCCGGGAAGAATCCCATGTCGAGCATACGGTCTGCCTCGTCGAGGCAGAAGAGCCTGATGCCTCCGAGCTTGAGATGCCCCCTCTTGGTCATGTCAATCACCCGTCCGGGGGTCCCGACGACGATGTCGGCGCCCTTGTCGAGTTTCTTCGCCTGCTTCTCGAGGTCAGTGCCCCCGTAGACGGTTTGGATCGAGAGCCCCTTGTCTCCTTGTAGGCTATCCATCTCCTCGGCGACCTGGACGGCGAGCTCCCTGGTCGGACAGAGGACGATGGCCTGGGGGGAGCCCGAGGGCGAGCAGCTCTCGAGAATCGGAATCCCGAATGCGGCTGTCTTGCCCGAGCCGGTTATCGCCTGTCCTATGACATTCAATCCCTGTCGAGCAAGAGGGAGTGCCTCTCGCTGTATCTCGGTCGGCTCGGTCCAGCCAAGCGCCTCGATGGCAGCCGCGATCGGAGCCTCTAGGTCCCAACTGCTGAAACCGGCCTTGGCAGCGTTCATAGTATCGCCTCAGAAGGTTTCCGAATCGCGGATTTCCCTCTGCAGCTCGCCCATCCAGTACTTGCGGCAGTTCTCCTTCGTGAGATACTGATCCTTGCTCGAAAAACTATGATTGTAGTGGCCCTTGTCGGCGGATGCGAACTGGTTCTTCCTCCTCTTGTGAAACTTCTGGAGGACGTGCTGGCGCATGTACTGCCTGAACTTCAGCCCCTTGCTGCGGTTCACTCCCTTCGGTGTGACGCCTTCCCAGAGACGCTCGAAGCACTCCAGCTTGTCATCAAACTCGTCGCTCATGCTGAGTCCTCGCTGTGCGGCCGACCTGACCGCTGTTTATCATGTTCGCCCTCTGGAGTGGCCTCACCGCTGCGCGGTGCATCGAACTCCTCTACCAATGGCTCCACCTTGTCCAGGGGGGCTAGGAACCGGTTCTTCTCCTCTTCGGAGCCCTCCATCTCCACGTCCTTCGCCAGCGAGGTCAGCCTCTTGCACAGGTCGGGGCGGGTCTCATGGCGCAGGAGTTCGGCAGCCGTCTCCCTCAGCGTGTCACCGCTCAGCATGATCGACAGTTGGTCGATGCACGCCTTGCGCAGTGTGTAATCCCTGCTTCTGGCACCATCGATAATCATCTTGGTAACCCGGGGATTTTGCATGTCGAGCCTCTTCAGCGCTCTTATGACCGACTTCCTCACTCCCGCGTCGTCGTCCATGATGGCGGACTCGATGAAGATAGTCGCTATTCTGGGCTCGGTTCTGGTAAGGGTCGTGAGGGTATAGGAGGCGTTCCTTCTCACTTGGGCGTCCTCGTCCTCCAGTGACCATCCGATCAGGTCCCACCCAGTGGCACCTGCATTGGCGGCGATGGCCCTCAGAATGAGCGAGCCGCGCCTTCGGAGGTCGACGTCCTCCTCGCGAATCAGCTCGTCGAGGTGAAGGCACCCTGCCTCTGGCCAGTTCTCGGCAGTCCGACGAAGGGTCTCGAAGGCATTGGCGCGATGATCCGTCCTCGTGTCACGCAACTCCCTGCGAAGGATGTTCTCACAGCCCGAGGGGAACACCGGGGCGACCCTGATGAAGCACTCTCGAGCCGCCGCTATGACCTGTGGATCATCCTCGAGCAGACGGTCGGAGAGACAGTGCAGAAGATTTTCGTGCTTCTTCAGCGCGAAGATCGGCAGAATCTCCAGAGAGGCTATCCTGATCTCGGAATCATCGTCATCGAGGGCATCCAGCAGAGTCTGATGGGCCAGATCGACCTGGCTTTCAAAGACCCGGTGAAGTGCTTTGATCGCATCACTCCTGCGAACGAATCCCCCTCCGGCGCTCCTAGACAACTCCAAGCCATCCGACTCTCCTCGGGCCAATGGAAGAATCTCGTGAACCGGAATCCTCTGCCACGGGCCGGTACTGGGGAGGAGCCCGCGGATGTCAACATGGCCATCCAATCGCTGCCTCCTGATCGGTCTGTCCGTGCGTGGGTCACGCGCGATGTATTCCCTCGCCATCTTCGCCTCGGCCCGCGCAATGCGCCGCCTCTCTTGAATGGAATGCAATATCGTGCGTAATTACAGAGGCAACCATCAAACAGCGCCTCGACTCAGTCACCCCTCCGGAGGGGCTGATGTCACAAGGCCACGAGCAGGAGATCGGGCGCCTGCTGCAGATGAGCATGGCCGGACTCCCACGGGATTCTGCAGCGCGCGAGGAACTTTCACGCATCTGGTCGTTGGAACTGCAGTGGTTCACGCCCGAGGAGGCCGATCTGATAACAGGCATGCTCTGCGAGAGGGGCTGGCTCGTTGAGGTTGAAGGCAGATTGGCACCAGTTGCGGGTCTCGAACTCGCTCGTCCGCCATTGGGCTGGCGTCCCATAGCGAGGAGCATGGCCGACCCGCCCCACTTCGAGCGACCACCCCTCCGGATGGAAGCGCCCCAGAAGCCCCCGGGACCCAGTGAGGCGGCAGTCGAGCCGCCACTGCCCAAGCGGCAGCCCATGCCACTGATATCCGACCCCAAGCCGACCTCCATGCCGCCCGACGGGGCAGAAGGCAGCATACCGAGCCTAATATCCATGATAGGCGAGAAGTCAGGTCTGGACAACAAGGAGGTCATGCGTCGGGCCCAGCGAAAGCGAAGAGCGCTGGGCCCGGTGACCCTGTGGATGGCGCTCGCGTTGGTTGCCCGGGAGCAGGGTCTGGACATGCACGAAGTCAGCCTAGCCATAGAGGCCTGACTCAGCTGTAGTCGTTTACTGAGCGGACTTCGGCGGCCAGCAGGCCGGGGAGCACTAGCAGCGCCATCATCAGCGAGAACAGAACCGAGATCGAGCTCACGATGCCGAAGTCCTGAATGACCGGAATCGGGGACAGCATCAGTACAAGGAATCCGCAGATCGTCGTACCAGCTGACAGCAGCAGCGCGGTCCCCGTGGTGGCGTACATGTCGCGCATGGCCTGCCAGGTCCCCATGCCAGAGAGGCGGTTCGCCTCGAAACGCCTCCATACGTGAATCGAGTAGTCGATGCCCAGGCCGATCGTGAGTGCGGTGATCATGATTGTCAGGACGTTCCAGTTCAGTCCCAGCATGGCCATTGCCCCGACCACCCAAGCACCTGCCAGGCCGACCGGCAGGATGACCACCAGCGACTGCCCCAGTTTGCGGGTTAGGAGTATCAGCACCAACATGGATACAAACAGACTGATCGTCGTCGACTCAACTTGGGATACCACCAGCCCCGAGAGCACGTTGTTCAGAACGATGACATCGCCGGAGACGTAAACCTCTCCTCCTACCAGACCGTCCTCCTCCAGCAATTGAGCCTGCTTCAGGAACACGTCCGCTACCTCTTGAGCCTCGACACTGGTCCTGACTAACACATCCACTCTCATCTTGAGATACAGTAGGGACTGACCGTCCTCGGTCAGTGCGACATGCATCCCGATTCTCTCAGCCCATGTGAGTCCTCTGAGTCCGTCTCCTGCCGAGTCGTTGGCCATCAAGGCCGTGACGGCTCCCATCAGGTCACCCTCCTCGAACCCATCAGCGACGCCAAACTCGCCGTCGAATATCCCGAAGTGGTAGGACTCGCCGAACGATGGGTCGTTCTCGACGGCGTCTCGCAGGATCGGATGGAGCCCATCGTAAGACGGCCGCTGCGAATCGGTGTTCGTCGGATTGACCACCTCTGGAATGCCGGCTATCCTGTCATCGAAGAACCCGAGTCCCTTCAACAGGTCTTTCTCGCCTGTCAGGGCATCCCTGCCCGGGGCCGGCTCGATCAGTATGATGACCGACTTCCAAGCCGCCGCTTCGTAGGAATCGTACATGTCGTTCCTGACTTCAATGATCTCTACGCCATCCTCTGAGAGGAAGTCAGTCAGCTCGAAACTGGTGTCGAGCTCCCTGATCGCTACTATCACCGAGCCCATGGTGATCAGTGCGACGACCAGCAGGACTCTCGCGGTATTCCTCCTTTGGAACCGAGTGGCCAAGTCGGCCATCCTCTCCATCTGCAGGCTGCGGTGCTGCATCTCACCAGCCGTCTTCTCCACCAATACATGCACCGCTCCGACGGAGACGGTGCTTACCACGAAGGCCGAAATCACGCCTAGGGCCAGAGTGAATCCGAAGGTACGCAGCGGAGGGAGTTCGGAGAACGAGTTAGCGAGGAAGGCGAAGACCGTGGTGACCACAGCCAGCGAGAGAGCCAAACGCAGAACGGATACTGACTCGACCCAAGCCCGCGCGGCACTCGCGTACCGGCTCTTGGCCTCCTCATAGCCACGTTGCAAGTGAATCGAGTAGTCGATGCCCAGACCCAATACAACCGGGGCCACAGCGACCTCGAGAACCGAGAATCGCACGCCGATGACTGTCATGATACCATAGGTCCAGACTAGAGCGGCCGAGAGCCCCAGCAGAGGGGCTGCGACCATCATGAAGGAGCGGAACGCCACTGCCAGCAGCAAGACCACGACCATGACGGCGATGAGCAGCAGCCAGACTAGGTTGTCCAAGGTCGACTCGTTGATGTCGTGGCTGATCAGGTCGTCCGAGATGACGCCGTACTTCAGGGCGGAGTCGTCGCCCAGAGGGTGCTTCGCAGTAAGCAGGTCCCGTATTCTGGATGACTCCTCCTGACGCTCATCGTCGCTGATCTCACCGCTGATCTCGATAGCCCACATCGTGCTGGACGCGCTCGGGGTGGGGTCGCCCTCGCCGGTGTCCAACCACTCACACACAGGTTCGTAGTCGAGGTCGGTGTGGAGCATCGCAGATGCGGCGAACGAGGCCGAGGCGATGGCCTGGTCGTTGCCGATCGCGTCTGTGCATTTCTCCCCGTCCGTGACAGCACCCAGAAACTCCTCCCAGTCGTTGAAGTCGGCTAGGGCGCGACCTTGCTCATCCCTCTCCTCGAGCGCCCTCTCGAGTATATCAGCGACATTCAGGTGCGCCACGATGAAGTTCCCATTTGCAGCGGAGTAGTTCTCGATCCTGCTCAAGTCATCGGAGAGCTGCTGGAGGGCCCCGAACTCCAACACGTTACATACGATCTCGTCGCACTCATTGCCGCCGTCAGCAGACTTGATGTAAGGCTCGACGTGGATGTAGATCATGTGCGGTGAGGCATCCATGACCTCGCCCATCCTCTTCTCGGCTGCATCAGTTTCAGTCTCGGGGGCGAACGAGTCGAGATCGGTCGTGAATCCCGGGAAATCGTTTAGGAGCTGATCAGCCATGGCAACCGTCATCAGGATGCTCACAACCACTATCGGGAGAGCCATTCTCTCGAAGGTCCGGGCAAGGGACTCCCTCGACGAGGCGCCATTCGCCATTGCCGCGGCCAAAACCACTCCCTGTATAACTTAGGCTCCACTTGGACCCTGCCGGGTCCAACATAGATGGGAAAGCCCTCAAAAGGGACGGGCCGGTCGAGCGGCTGTCAAATGTCGGTAAAGGTACTCAAGAACGAAGGCCGCGAACTGCGCCTGCGAATCGCCGGGGAGAGTCACACGACGCTCCAGCTGTTCCGTCTCAGACTGAACGAGAACAAGGATGTCGAGTACTCGAACTACTTCCAGAAGCACCCCGACCTCGACGAGCCGGAACTATACGTCAGGACCGTTGAGGGCAAGAGTGCCGAGAAGGTGTTCAAGAGCCTCTGCTCGGACATCTCCAAGGAACTGTCCAAACTTAAACTGTGAAGGCGGTGAGGGCGTGGCTGAGCGCTCTATCGAGGAGCATCTGGGTCTGATCGGCTGGGCCTCCACGGGCGAGGGCACCGGTGGCATCCTCAAGTCGCGGATCGAGGACTTCCGAGTGGAGGAGATGGCGAAGATACCCGCCCTCGACCCAAAGGGCCGATTCACCGTCGTTCGAGCCTCTCTGACCAACTGGGAGACCAATCGCTTCCTCAAGCGCCTGGCCAACGCATGCGGCATCAGTCGGAGGAGGGTCTTCTCATCGGGCATGAAGGACAAGCGCGCCGTCACCACCCAGATCCTGGTGGTCGACGCTCCTCAGGGCAAGGTCGAGGGGGTCGAGATCAGTGACTCGGTGATTGAGGTGATCGGCCGGACCCACCAGAAGGTCGGTATGGGCGATCACGATGGAAACAGGTTCACGATCACCGTCCGCGGCTGCTGTGACTCCGAGGGCAATCCCATAGACGGCAAGGAAGCGATGAGGAGGATGAACGACATCAGGTCGCGAATGGCCGAGAAGATGGGTGCCGACGCATTCCCCAACTGGATAGGGCCACAGAGGTTCGGGGCCACGAGGCCAGTGACTCCGGAGGTCGGAAGGGCCGTACTCGAGGACGACTACGAGAAGGCCTGCGATCTCTATCTCGGGATGAAGGGTCAGAACTCGAGCGGGGACGTCGCCGTCTTCAGGGCGAAGTGGCGAGATACCAAGGACCCCAAAGGCTGCCTGGAGGTCATACCCCGCTATCTGGGATACGAGAGGGGGATCCTCGAGAGCCTGCTGAAGGACCCGGAAGACTGGCTCAGGGCCTACAGGAGCCTTCCTCACTCGCTGCAGCTGCTGACGATCCACTCTCTGCAGTCCCTCACCTTCAACCACGCTCTCGCAGCCCGACTGGCTGCGGATCTCTCCATTATTGAGCCGGTCATCGGCGACTTGGTGGCTCCTGTCCAGCCCAACGGCAGGATCGAGGTATCCAAGATGGCGTTTGTGAGCGAGTCCAATCTCGACAGGTGCAGGAGGAACTGCCAGTTGGGCAGGCTCGCAGTCACCGGCCCGCTGCCCGGCAAAAGCGCATCCTTCGCCGAGGGCCTGCCAGGCGAGCTGGAGCAGCAGGCCCTAGAGGACACAGGTCTGTCCGACGTCAGTTGGATGGTGCCCAGGATCCCGAGGCTGACTTCCTCGGGAACCCGCAGGCCGCTGTCGGTCCCGTTCCAGTCATTCTCGGTCGAAGAGGCCCCCGAGGTCTCGGATTCCTCGCTCTCCGGGAAGTGGGAGCAGGGTCCTCGGGAGGGTGACCTGTGGCATCCCGACGGGGCCAGTCTCAGACTCCGGTTCACCCTGCCGCCCGGCACCTACGCTACCGTGCTCATGCGCGAGCTCATGCGGTCTCCTCTGGACCACTACTAGACGGGACTCAGAGTCGCCCCATCTCAAGGGCCTCTATCCGCTCCACTAGAGGGTCGATTTCACGGACTTTGTCCTCGAAGGCATCTACGATTCCGTCGCCTTCGCCCAGAACAGCCTGAACCTCGATGAACATCATCCCGAAGGCCAGGGGCTTGACCTCCACGGCCTGAACCTCATCAAAGCCGTCTATCCGACCGGCTATGCCATCGTAATCCGGACTGCCCTCATCGGACTGGTTGATAGTGACCTTGTACTTTACAACAACATGCCCCATTTCTCATCACCCTCTCTCAAGGACCTTGAAAGCCGCAGTCGGTGCAGATGTACAAGACTCCCTGGACCCTGCACCTCTCGCTACGACCAATCGAATTGCCGCATTCGGGGCAGGGGAAGGCAGTGCTCCTCCTGCTCACCAGCGGGAGGCCCGATGAGGTACAGTCAACTGCTCTTCCTGACATCGCTCTTCCTCGGTGAGGCGGCCGAACCACACCCCCCTTTTAGCGTTGACCGAGTCAAAGCCCGGCGACATCGGAGCAGTAGGGCGATTCCGACCCGAGCATGTATTCAAAGCCAGCACCCCCACCCAAGCGCGGTGGAAGCATGAGCGAGGGTGAGATCTCATTGACAGGCGAGCAGGTGGACCTCGATAGGTTCGTGACTGACGAAGGCGGGATATGGAGTCTCAGGCAGATCGAGAAGGTCCGCGGTTGGAACAATATCGAGTACGGCGCGGGCCTGTCCGGTAAGAACACGACTTCGACGGGACTGTCGATGAACAGGGCCTACATCCCTCCGGGAGGGGTAGCGAAGGCTCACATCCACGTTGGCTTCGACGTGATGATATTCCTCCTCAAGGGCAGTGTGAGGCACGAGTACGGGCCCGGCTGCAGGAAGTCAGTGGTCCACAACGCGGGTGACATGTTCTATATCGAGCCGGGACTGCCTCACGAGGTCTTCAACTGCTCAGAAACCGACTGGGTCCACGCCTTGGTAGCCAGGTCGGACGCCTCAGAGTGGCAGAACATCGTTCCCTACGACAGGGACTCTGAGTGAACTGTAAGTCTCCGAAGGGGGGTGAAAGTGTTCACTACTCCTCGCGTTTCTGCAATCGTCTGAAACCCACCTTAGTGGGGGGCTCATCCACCTCTTCCTCAACGACCACTCCTAATTCTGAGAGATGCAGCTGGACCTGCTCCAAGGCCGTCTTGCCCCGAGTCCGGTCGCGTGGCCGAGGGAGCCTGTTCTGGCAGATCAGGTAAGTCTCCGAGGAAGCGCTCCTGCTTGCGGTTGGGGCGAACCTCTGGACGTTGGAGAAGCGGTCCCTCGCAGCATCGATCAGCCCCTCTATCCCGGTTCCCTGAAAGATTTTCGTCACGAAGCAGCCGCCGGGCGGAAGGAACTGCATCGAAGCGTCCAGCACCATGGTGGAGAGTTCCAGCGAGATAGTCTGGTCGGTATCATAGCGACCCGTCAGATTGGGCGAGATGTCGCTTATGACCACGTTTAGTTCCCGCTCACCGAGGGAGTCCCGTATCTGCCCTATCGTCACCTCATCCGTGATGTCCCCGATGATGATCCGAGCCCCCTCGACAGGAGAGGTCGCGAGCAGGTCGACGCCGACGACCAAGCCGCCTTCCCGGACCTCTTCGACGGCTACCTGGGTCCAGCCGCCGGGATGGCAGCCCACGTCCAGCACCACGTCGCCCTCACGCAGGATCCCGAAGCGCTCCTGTATCTGCTTGAGCTTGTACGCGGAGCGTGTTCGATAGCCCTTGGAACGGGCTATCCGATGCCAGGCGTCGCGCTTGTTGTCCTGATACCGCCGCTTGCTCATGTGATGGGCTTCAGGCCATTGGGTTATCAAAGGGGAACGCCGTGCCTTGCACGATGCTAACATCGGGCCGGAGCCGCGCAGCGCTCGTCCTAGCCGCCCTCGTGCTGCTCCCCACACCCATCGCGGCTCAGGACGACTCCGAGGGCGGATGGTCCGCCGCAGGCGGACACACGGTGCTGATGGAGCAGTTCACTGCGGCTTGGTGCGAGATCTGCGCCACTGTGGACCCGTGGATGCCAGAGTTCACTGAGGCGAACGGCAACAGGGTCGCCAGGGTCGCCCTCCACGACAATTTCGAGGACCCACTGGGCACTCCGGTCACAGACTACCGGATCCAGAGGTACACCGACGGCTCTCCGTCGGCCCCCTCGTTCTGGTTTGACGGCTCCCTGCTCGCGGGCGGCGCTCCCGACCGCGCGAGCCTGCACAGGGAGCTGCTGGGAGCGGAGGGCGACCGGAGCAGCGACACCAAACTGATCTTGTCAGCAGCCCCGATCGGCGCGAATTCGATCTCCATCTCGGTGATTCTCAGCGAGTGGTCGGCCCTCGAGCAGACGCAGATCAGCCTATTCGTGAACCGTGACAGCGTCGAGATCACGGATAGCGAGGCCATCAACGGGATTCGCGAGCACCATGATGTCGCCTTCGCCTACAGCGAGATCTCCCTCAGCGGCCTTGGGAACTGGTCGTACGCCCCCGACGACGGTTGGGGGGCCCTTGAGCTGCAGATCGGCGCCGAGTCAGTGATCCTCCAGCGAACTCTGACCCTGCCCGGCGGCATCTCGGCCGACTCACTGAGCATCGTGGCAGTGCACGAGACCGAATTGTCCGGCCAAGGCCCGAGCACCCTCGGGGCGCTCCGCCTCGATATAGGCGAGCAGCCGCTGGAGGGACTGCAGTGGTGGCTTCCTGTAGGCGTTGTGCTGCTGGCTTCGGCGCTAGTCGCGCTCACAGGCCTATCTCGCCGATGAGCGCGCACGCAGTTTGCCTGATTGCTGCCTCAGACTGCATTCCGGGCACGAAACCTGTGGAGAACAGGCACCCCACGTCTAGCGAGGTCTTGGGCACATCGCCGGCCCAGCCACGCTCACCCCCGGTGTACTCGATGGAGACTCCCTTGAGGCCACTCTCCTCGACCACGATCTCGGCGATGCGGCGGACCGAGCAGGTGTCGCCGGTCCCGAGGTTGTACAGGTTCACCTCGTCATCGACACCGTCGACGAGGTGGAGCATGGCGCTTACACAGTCCTCGACGGACATGTAAGACTTCTCCTGGAGGCCGTCGCCGAGGACTTCAAGCCGGGTCGGATCCGCCTTGAGCTTGTGGACGAAGTCGTAGATGACTCCGTGCGTGCCCCTCGGGCCCACGATGTTGGCGAATCTGTGAATCCAGGCCTTGGCGCCAAAGGTGCCGCACCATGCGGTGATGAGGGCCTCGGAGGCCAGTTTGGACGCTCCGTAGAGGGAAATTGGCTTGATTGGGCCGTAGGTCTCGGGCGTGGGCATCCGATCAGCCTCGCCGTACACGGCTGACGATGACGAGAATGAGATTTTACCCACTCCCGTGAGACGCATCGACTCGAGCACGTTGTAGGTGGCGATAGTGCCCTGCCTGAGGTCGGTGTCGGTGACTTCGGTCCCTAGCCGGATGTCGGGGTTGGCAGCCATGTGATGGACGGTTTCGACCCCGTCCATAGCCGAATTCACCGATTCTAGGTCAAGCAGGTCGGCCCTGACGACCTCGACCATACCCGAGCCCGAGTGTTGGGAGAGGAACTCCTCGCGACCACTGCTGAAGTTGTCGAGGACGCGCACGCGCTCCCCTTGAGTTACCAGTGAATCCACCAGGTGGGAGCCGATGAACCCGGCACCGCCTGTGACCAGTTCCATGGCCGCGCGACCCTAGCGTCAGCCTTGAGTGCATCGGGTTGCCGTCGCGCGCGGGGCTGGCGCAAACCCAATCACCGTACCCTGTGCGCTGAGTCATCGACGGGGAGCAGGCGGTCGCGACTGCGAGCCAGTTCCAGAAATCCTGAAACTGCTCCAAACACGCCTCCCACGAGGAGCCAATGCGAACGCTTCATTTGGCTCCCGTGGAGGCCCCACCCCGTGCCTGATGCGGAGCCGGTGGACAAGTACTCCATCGCAGATGGAGAGGACCGTGATGACGAGGCGGCTTTCTGGGAGGGATTCTTCGAGAGGCTCAAGCCACTGAAGGAGGCCTCGGACAGGGCTCGAGAGGGCTTCACTAGCAGCTTCGTCGGCGAGGGCCTCGATACCCTTGCACAACTCGTTGACGACGCCAGCGACGCTGCCCGGGGAGCTACGCGCAGGACAGTCGAGCTCACTTACTCCTCGATCCTCAGGAGCCCGGCCAGCATCGTCATCCTGCTTCTGCTGCTGACTGCGGTGGTCGGCAGGGACGCGATGGAGTTCGAGCACCAGATCAATGGTGATGTCGAGATTTACCTCCCCGATGGCGCCGATTCGACGGCTCTGCTGAAGCAGGTGCGTGAGCAGTGGGCCACTGATATATTCATCCTGTACGTCCAGACGGATAACGCGATAGCAGATCCGAGCTTCCGCGGCGTCGAGAACATCACCCACGTGGACATACTGAAGCAAATCTCCTGGATAGAAGGCGATGACCAGAATCGCGGCATAGGCGGGTACCAGTCCGGACTGGATTACAACAAGGGGGACAGAGGGGACATCGACGGTGTCGTCTGGGTCCTGTCGCCAGCCCAGATCATCAAGGAGGCGAACTCCTCGAGTTACAGGTTCAACTGCGCAGTCGAGAAGCACGGACTTCCGACCGGCCCCAACGAGGAATGCATCCTATCCTCCATGAATCCGTACGAGGGCTACTCGATACCCGAGGGCTCTGGCGCCCAAGAGAGGGTGGACCGCTTCGTCGAGGACGCCGAGCCACTGCTCTCGAACTTCGTCAGGGACACAAATGGGGACGGCATATGGGACACCGGAGTCGTCGTCATGGGCCTCAAGTTCGATATGTCCGATACCGCCATCACCGCGCGCCCGAACCCCAAGGGAACTACGGAGGAAAACCCAGAGGGCATCCTCAGGGACCACAAGGCGTTCATCATCCACGCCGAGCTGCTGATCTACGAGGAGTCTGATCCCTCAGACTGCCAGCTCTGCCACAGGGTCTACAGCACCCCGACGTCCACCATGGACGAGTTCACCTCGATCGAGGAGCGCAAGGCCATCACCATCACCGGGCTGACTCCCGTGCTGCATGACGTCTCCGACGCCATCTACCTCGAACTGGTGGACCGGATGCTCCCAATCAGCCTCATTCTGGTCGCTCTGGCCATGCTGATCCTGCACCGAAACCCGAAGGTCATCATCATCTGCGGCGCTCCGATCCTGATGAGCCTCGCCATAACCTTCGGCATCACGGTGTGGGCGGACATCATGCTCACTCCGATGATCATCTCCGTCGGCCCCATACTAGTCGGCTTGGGAGTCGATTACGCCCTCCATCTGACGAACCGGATCGAGGAGAACAGAATCGACCTGATAGAGGAGCGGCTAGAGATGACATGGGCGGCCCAGAGGGACGGCCTCCAGACCGAGGACGTCGATCCGTGGGACCCCCACATCAGCCTCATGGCGACAGTGCGAGCAGTGCTCACCACCGGCCACGCGATCTTCCTGTCCGCGCTCACCACCATCATCGGGTTCAGCGTTCTCCGCTGGCCGAGCCTAGTGCCCATCGAGCCCATGCGGACCGTGGGCACGACCCTGCTGCTCGGCATCTCGACCACATTCGTCCTCTCCATGCTGATGGTACCGGCCCTCGTGCAGCTGCTCAGGTACAGGAAGGTGCAGTTCAAGGCATTCGACGCCTTCTGGGAGAAGGTCGGCGAAGTGCCAATCAAGGCCACTCTGGTGGTAATCCTAGTAGCCACGTTCTTCACAGCAGCAGGAGCCAGCATCCTCAGCGAGGAACTAGGCAAGGGCATCACGGGCGCCTCGGACGAGGTCCCGCCCGGGCTCGAGTCCTACGAGGCCCTGAGCGAGTACAGCGAGGTCTTCGAGGCCGGGCAGACGAACATGTTCATCGTCGACGCGACCGGAAGGGGCGGGCAGAACGGAACAGCTCCCATTCGCGATTTACCCATACTAGACGCGATAGACTACATGCAAGTGCAGAAGATAGACCTAGTTGCCAACACCACGACGATCAGCCTGGTCACGGTGCTGAGATCGATACACGTGGACGTCGTTGTCGGCGGGCTGGAGATCTACGACCAGAGCCTGTGGGAGATTCTGCACGACGAATGCTGGGACGAGTCCACCAATCCCCTCAGACCCGACTGCTGGGCGTACTCGGTCTCGAGTCGCGAGGACATGGTGAACATCGCCTTCGACACCCTCTCCCCCGAAGTTCGATCGATGCTGATGAACGTTGACCAGGGCACGGGCGAGACCAAGACCCTAGTCTATGTTAATCAGCCCTACATCAACCTCGCAGACGCAGGGGTCCTGCGCGACGCCATCGACGGCTACCTGACTGGCCCGGCAGGCTGCGGCACCGCTTGGACCTGCCAGGCCCTCGGGATAACGCAGGTCTTCAACTCGCTGCTGACCGGTGGCCTGCCGGTATCGATAGACATCAACGACGGGATACACGAGGCCCAATCGAAGACAACCGTAGCGACCATGCTGATACTGCTGCTGACCATGGCAATCCTGTTCCGCTCTCCCCGATTGGCCTTCTTCACCATGGTCGCAGTGGGCGTCGTAGTCATCTGGCAGCCTCTGCTGATGCGCGGCGGCGGAGTCAACGTAAACGTCTTCACGGCGATGATCGGGACAATCGTCTTCGGCATCGGGGTCGACGACTCGATTCACATCATCGATCGCATCAAGGACGAACGAGAGACCCCAGCTGGCATCGTCAAGTCGGTGGCCAAGACCGGTCAGACCATCTTCGAGACGACCGTGACGACTTGCGCCGGGCTATCAGCAGGCCTGTTCGTCGCTATCCCAGGCCTGCAGAACTTCTTCGTCCTGATGATGCTGCTGCTGATTCTGGCCCTGCTGACTAGCTCCATCCTGCTGCCTGCGCTGATCGTCGCATTCCACGAATTCAGCTCCCGCATCACGGGCTCCGGCTCGTGGCTCGACTACGAGGAGAGCGGGACGTTGTCCGAAGAGGCCGTGCTCGATGCAGTGATCGAGTGACAGCGAACGCTCTCGCTGAGCGAAACAGGGCGAGGGTGCAGGGAGTAAGCCCCTTTCTGTTCACCTTGCGGCTGGTCGCATTCAACTATGCATCCTACCCGGTCCTGTCGATGCCATGCGGACCTGCTTGGACTTGCTCCGGCGGGGGTGCTCGTTCCAGCCACGGTCAGGAAACCTCCCCCTTTCGGGTTCACAGTGCGCCTGGCGCGGTTCGTTTCTGTTGCAGAGCCGGCCCTCCCGGACCTCCGACTCACGTCGGACCACCTGCATCGCGGAGAGGGGACTTTCCTCAGTGTCGTACACTGTCAGCGACCCTCCTGCTCCCTCGCATCTGCGGGCGCGCGACCCTCGCATGAACCCCTCGGTCGCCGAAATCACCCATCTCCGGGCGAATCCGAGGCGGAAACCATCATGCGCGGCGCGCCTCCAGCGCGCATCGTGGACGATATCGAGGCGCTCAAGCGCGAGGCCGGGATCGCTGCTTGCTCATTCGTGCGCAGTGGCATGAAACTGGGCTTGGGCACTGGCTCCACAGTTCGCTACACGGTGCTTGAGATCGGACGCCGCGTGGCCGAGGAGGGGCTCGATGTGACTGGCGTGCCGACCAGTGAGGCCACGCGCGAGTTGTCGGAGAGCCTGGGAATCCCGCTTCTGACGCTAAACGAGGCCGGCGAGCTCGACCTGACCATCGACGGGGCTGACGAGTTCGACCCGAATTTCGACCTCATCAAGGGCGGCGGCGGGGCGCTGACCCGCGAGAAGAGGGTCGCTGAGGCATCGAGGGCGATGGTGGTGGTTGCCGATGACCGGAAGCAGGTTGGTGTCCTAGGGGCGTTCGACCTGCCGATGGAGGTCGTCGCTTCCGACTGGGAGGATGTCAGGGATCACATGGCGAGAATCTGCCCGGGCGAGGTCCGCCTCAGAGGGGGCCGCGCCCCTTACCTCACCGACGACGGCGGCTACATCCTCGACTGCGAGTTCGGCCCCACTATTTCCGACCCCGAATCGCTCCAGTCACAGATACGGTCCGTTGCCGGCGTCGTCGATGTCGGGTTGTTTGTGAGCATCTGCGATGCGGTCGTTATGTCCTCCTCATCGAGTGTCCGGACTCTGCTGAAGGATAACGGTAGACTCAGCTGATTCACTGGCTCCGTCGCGGTTATAGAGTGGCGTCAATTCGGCACACTGGGTCTGTAGCTTAGTCAGGTAGAGTGACGGGCTCTTAACCCGTCGGCCGCGGGTTCGAATCCCGTCAGACCCGCCTCATCCGGCCCTCTGAGAATCGAGGTTTCTTAACCCATAAGCGGGCGAGTCGCTCACAGGAAGGGAGTCCATGGGCAAGCAGCATTGGATAGGGGACGTCCGAGCAGGCGCCCATGACGGCGCCCAAGTTGAGTTGAAGGGATGGGTCCACAGGACCCGCGGCTCGAACAAGATCTGGTTCATGGTGCTACGCGACTCCACAGGAGTCGTACAGTGCGTGATCAAGCGCGAGTCAGTGGGCGATGACGCCTTCGAAGCGCTCCGCACGGCGTTGATCGAGTCCAGCATCATCCTCCGGGGGACGGTCGAGCCGACTGAACGGGAGCATGGCCACGAGGTGCAGGTCTCATCGGGCGAGGTCGTCGGCCCGGTCAACCCAGACCGCCCCTTCCCGATCACAGAGTCGTCTATGGCTGAGGCTGACGGAGGCGAGACGGAGTTCCTTCTCGACAACCGTCACCTGTACCTGCGCACCGGCCGGATGACGACGATGCTCAAACTGCGCTCCACGGTCTTCGGCGCCATCCACTCCTACTTCCGCGAGCTCGACTTCATCGAGTATCAGGCGCCGAACTTCGTGGCCGGCGCTGTCGAGGGCGGAAGCACTCTGTTCGAGGTCCCGTACTTCGGCCGCAAGGCATACCTGACGCAGTCCTGGCAGCTCTACGCCGAAGCGGCGATGCCCGCCCTCGAGAGGCTGTACACGATGGCGCCTTCTTTCAGGGCGGAGAAGAGCAGGACTCGCAGGCACCTGACCGAGTTCTGGCACGCCGAGATGGAGGTCGCATGGGCGTCCAACGCGGAAATCATGGAGTACGGCGAGGGAGTCGTTAGGCACATCGCTAAGACCCTTCTCGATGAGAGGTCGGACGAGTTGTCAGAACTGGGTCGCGACCTCGAACTGATTTCCCGCTATGCTGACAATGCCTACCCGAGGATGAGGTATGATGAGGCCATCGAGACCCTGCAGAGCAAGGGAGTGACCGTTGAGTGGGGGCAGGATCTCGACTACTCGAAGGAGAAGGTGCTCACCGCTGATTTCGACGTTCCTCACTTCGTCACCCACTACCCCAGAATCACCAAGCCGTTCTACCACCGCCCCGACCCGAAGGAGCCGAAGTACGTGCTGTGCCACGACCTGCTCGCTCCCGATGGCTATGGCGAGATTCTAGGAGGCGGTGAGCGCACCTGGTCCGAGAAGGAGATACTCGAGCGGATCGATGAGGAGGGAACGCCTCGCGAGCCCTACGAGTTCTACATCGACATCCGTCGTTACGGAGGAGTTCCCCACGGCGGCTTCGGGCTCGGCGTCGACCGTGTCTGCGCATGGTTATCCGGTGCCAACCACATCCGCGAGGTCATCCCCTTCCCAAGGGACAGCAGAAGGGTCACGCCGTAGGCGTGCTCCAAATGGAATCTTTGTATCCAAAACCTCTAATATTAGCCGGATTGAGCCGGCAGTGTGCCGAAGAAGCCACTCAACCCCCGTCCTCGCTGCAATCTCTGCCAGCGCATCATGTACCGCATCGAGTCACGCCTGCCTGTTCCTGGCGGGCAGGCCAAGTCCATGGCTTCTGCCACGCGCAGGAGCGTGGGCTGGATATGCGCCAACGGCTGCACCATCAAGTCCGATCTGGCTCATACGGAGACAGATGGCAGCACGTCCACGAGCGTGGGCTGGCGGGACCTCGACATCGCCAACCCCACCGAGGAGCACGCGATGCTCCGCGAGATGATCCGCGACTTCGTCGCCGCTGAGGTCGAGCCTCAGGCTTTGGAGCATGATCGCGACGAGAGGTTCAACACCGGTCTGTTCCGAAGCCTCGGCAATCAGGGGCTACTAGGAATCTCGGTTCCGGACGAGTACGGCGGCGGCGGCATGGACGCCACCGCCGTGGCTATCATCAACGAGGAGATGTCGTACTCGGACCCCGGCTTCTGCCTCGCCTACTTAGCTCACGACCAGCTGATGGCCAACAACCTCGCTCAGAACGGCAATGAGGAGCAGAAGCTCAGAATCCTGCCCAGGCTGTGCAGCGGCGAATGGATCGGCTGCATGGCGATGAGTGAGCCAGGCTATGGCACCGACGTGCTTGGCATGCAGACCAGTGCCGAGCAGCGCGATGATGGGAACTGGGTGATCAATGGGCGCAAGATGTGGATAACGAACGGCTCGATAGACGAGGACGGCACTCCTGCCGACGTAGTCTGGCTCTACGCCCGCACCGGTACCGACGATAAGGGCCGTGCCGAGCTCACCACCTTCATCGTCGAGAACGGCATGGTCGGCTACTCTGTCGGCCAGAAGATCTACGACAAGCTCGGCATGAGGGCGAGCAACACCGCCGAGCTGGTGTTCGACGACTGCATCGTGCCGGCCCAGAACCTGGTCGGCCAGCCCGGTGAGTCGATGGTCCACATGATGAGGAACCTCGAGCTCGAGAGGCTCGGCCTTGCCGCGATGGGCCTGGGCATATCGAGACGCTGCCTCACTGCGATGAACCGCTACGCCAGTGAACGCGAGGCCTTCGGCAGGCAGATACGCGAGTTCGGACAGATCCAGCGGCACATCGGTGAGTCATGGGCGGAGTACAGGGCCATGCGGGCCTACGTCTACGACACAGCCCGACAGATCGACCTATCAGAGGCGGGAAACCGTCTAGACTCGGACGGCGTCAAGCTGTACGGCACGACTGCGGCCAAGAACATAGCAGACAGAGCCATCCAGGTGATGGGCGGCTACGGCTACGTCGGTGAGTACGTGGTGGAGCGGCTGTGGCGCGACGCGAAGCTGCTGGAGATAGGCGGCGGCACCCTTGAGGGCCATCAGAAGAACATCACCCGTGATCTCGCTGATGACTCCGACGCCATCCAGCGTTAGTGGTAGTCCCGGGAGGATTCGAACCTCCGTCACCGGGACCAAAACCCGGTATGATGGACCACTACACCACGGGACTCCGAGGCATTCCTGACGAGTCCCCGCTTTTGATTTGACGGGACAGCCAACCGGCAGTATCAAAGGTTCTCGGAGTAACCTTGGAACATGCGTCAGCGTACTGCATCGGCCATGGTTCTGCTGATGCTGCTCTCATCACTGTCCGCCGGACTCGCATCAGCAGGCTTGTCCACGAATCGGGATAACAGCATCGTAGATGCTGATTCACAGCAGTCACCCGAGCTGACCGAGGGATTCGCCAGTGGCTCCCCGTGGGTCGACTCGGGCCTCTGGGAGCGTATAGACCGGGGGGTCGAGGAGATCAGAGTCACGGTCATCACCCGCTCGCTGCAGACTCTCAATGAGTGGCAGCACGCTAACGGGGCATTCGAGGAGCAGAAGCCGGCCAAGAGCGGCGAGACACTGCTGGCCGAAGACCCCATCGATGGCCAGATCGACCACAGGACCTTCTGGATGGGCGCCGAACTCTTCCACAAGCTCCCCGGGGTGCCCGGGGTGATCGCCATCCTGGACGCTGAGAAGGCTCCCGAACCGTATGACACCATAACGTTCGACAGCCCCCCCGGATACCAGCCCGAGTCAGTGCGCAGCGGCGAGATCCACGGCGCCAATGATGCCTGGGAACGGGGCTACACCGGCGAGGGCATTGTGGTCGCGATCGCCGACACCGGAGTCGACTTCGCCCACCCCGACCTCAATGGCACTCAGGCTAGGGTAACCGATGCGAAGTCGCCCTACCAGGGCTGGCCCCTGATGTTCGACCACAACAGCATGTACTACTGGCTGGTGTACGGCGATGCCTACCCGGCTCGCAACACCTGGTACGCCGACACCTCCTTCATCGATTACGACAACGACAGCGACGGCGTGCTTGACGCCTCGGGGTACAACATAACCGGGGTCAACGAATCCCTCTCGGGAGAGTACCACCTTGGCGAGCACCCTGATTACTACCTGCGCAGCAAGGTCGGCGCCGACGTGCCGATACTGGTCGTCGACGACCGCGTCTCGGGCCTGTACGAGACTGTCTACCCAGACATCAACCTCGACGGGGCGTTCCACAATGACACGCCTATGAGGCCCGGTGAGGAGACAGCGGGCCTGGATACCAACGATGACGGGTTATGGGACATCTCTGGAGGCCTTGTCTACTGGGTGGCAGACGGGGTCAACGGCGCCCCCTACACCGACACCTACTCGGCGCGCCACGGCTATGCCAACCGCATTCCCGGTGCAGGCAACCTGACTCTGTTCATGCTCGAATCCGGCAGCCATGGGACGCTGTGCGCCAGTGCGGTCGCCGCACAGGGCGTAGTGAGCAGCGGCAAGGTCCTCGGCATGGCGCCCAACGCCACCATCTCAGCAATCGGCAACCACTACTCGGGCGGGCACGCACTCGACGGCTGGCGATTCATCGCCGAAGGCTACGACGGTGTCACCCAGACCGTGGGCGACCAGCCCAACATCGGCTCCTTCTCGTTCGGCTACTCCTCGGTCGACGAGGCCGGTGCCGACGGCTACTCGCTCTACCTCGACTGGCTGACAAGGGTGTACAACCGGAACACGTCCTACTCCGTCGCCATCGGGAACGGCGGGCACGGCTTCGGCACCGCCAAGGTGCCGGGCGCGGCTCACGGCATCTTCTCCGTGGGAGCGTTCACCAGTCGCTCGAGTGACTCCTGGGGCCAGAACGCGCCTTGGTCCAACCGGGGCCCCAACGTGGTCGGCAGGATGGATCCTGACATCGTCGCAGTCGGCTGGTCTGCTACAGGCGACATACCCCTCTACTATCGCAGCGACGCCAACTCCGCTTGGACCAGCTGGGGCGGTACCAGCCTCGCCACGCCGATCGCAGCCGGTCTGATGGCCTTGGTCGCCCAGGCGTGGCAGGCCAACCTCGGCGACTACCCCGGCTCGCAGGAGTTCAGGGACTTCGTGCTCTCGACCTCCGACGACAGGGGCTACGAGCCGTTCGTGCAGGGCGGCGGCTGGTTCAACGCATCGAGGGCCACAGCCACGCTGGACGGCCTCAACGGGACTTGGTGGGTCAGTCCCGCTCAGTGGAACAGCGGCACCTTCCAAGGCCAGCATAGGGCTGCTAACATCAACGTCATGCGGCCCGGCGAGTCCCAAGCTGTCGACCTCGAGTTCACCAACTATGGCCAGACCGACGTGCTGCTCAGATACACTCCCACGGTCTTCACGCCACTCGAGCACACGGTGCAGGTCTGGCACAGCCTCGGCAACGGCAGCGAGGGCGGCGCCAACGACACCTGGGACGGCCATCAGGGAGACCGACCGGACCTGCTGATCCCGCTCCACATCACCAACCACTCGAACGCCAGTCTGCCTTCGGACACCAGGCAGTTGCGTGCACGCGCGACCATAGAGTACTCCGCATTCGACGCCAATCAGGACCGCAGTTCCGAGGAGCGCGTGTTCCTGGAGGTCTACCGATGGAGCGACGATGACGGGGACGGCGTTTACGTCGAGGACTTCGACAACGACTCCATGGTCGACTCCGACGACTGGACCGAGGGCGGAGAGCTCGAGGAGGTAACCTACTGGTGGGACAATGGGCCGAATGCCGAGGTCCGGATCGGTCTGCCCTTCGAGGACGCGAAGGATGGCCTGTTCCTCGGCGTGTGGAACTACAACGGGCACCTGTCGGACGAGCCGGTCAGGATTGAGATCGACTGGACCGCTTTCGGCAGCGCCGACGACGACTGGATCTCCATGACCACCTCGATGGTCGTCCCGGCGAACGGCTCGAGCTCCACGCAGATGACGGTGTCAGTGCCAACGGACGCAAGGTCCGGACTGCACCAGCACGGGGTGCTGGTCGAGGCCTTCGAGCTCGACAGCGGAGGCAACATCACCTCCGTCATGCCTCACAGGAACTGGACTCTGCCAGTGGTGACGAACGTCCCTTGGACAGGGCCTTTCACGCTGAACGCCGGCCCGATCGATGGCAACGTATCGAACCAGACGCTGTACACCGAGGAGTGGATCAGCGGTGCCACCCGTTGGGACTGGCGGGCCGAGAGCGGTGACTGGCGCTTCCTCTCCGTCGAGTGGCCAGAGGAGTGGGACACCGGCGGCACGGCCATCCTCGACGTCGACTGGAACGACAACCCCTACACCGACATCGACATCCTGTGGCTCTCCGAGATGGCCCACGGCTACGCCGAGGACGACCCGGACGCCTACGGCGAGTCGACCTTCTTCATCGAGTCACGCTCGATCAACAACCACGCGGGCGGCGGCTCGCACAACTGGGGCACCTTCACCGACACCTCACGTGAGATGTTCGCCGTGCCCACCTCCCAGGGCATGCACCAGATGGTCCTGCACACCGCGCTGCACGGGGTTTCCACTAACGACAACGCGCTCAACATCTCCGTCGGCTACATCGCAGCCGAGGAGTCCGGCTTCGAGCGCGTGGTCACCGACTGGGCCGAGGGCAGCGGGGTCGACGCGGTCCACGTAGTCTCCACTGTACCGCTCTCCGTCGACTCGGTGACCGCCTACGGTTGGAGCCAACCGGCCCACTTCGATAACGAGACGGCCTTCCAGGATGTCTACAACAACAAGATGACCGCCTCCTGGTGGCACAACATGACCGTCAAGAACGCCAGCGAGTTGAACATCCGGATGAACGCGCATGATGATGCCGACCTCGACCTGTTCCTGTTTCGCGACTCTAACGGGGACGGCGTGTTCTCCTCCGGCGAGGAGGTGGCCCGTTCATGGAGCGGCTCCTCTGCCGAGACGATTCGCATCGTGGACCCGGCTGACGGTAACTACTCGGTAGCCGTTCACGGCTACTCGGTGCCGAGTGGCACCGTCCAGTTCTGGATCGACATAGAGATCGTGGGCGGCGACGATCTGGTAATCACAGACCAGTTATCGCTCACGCAGGGGGAGATCGACGCGATCTGGCCCAACGGCAGTGATACCCTCGCAGGACAGGTCCCCGCCTCGGCCCTGCAGGTCAATCTGGCATATGACAGGCCCGAGACCGCCGGGATCTGGACCGGGTTCATCGACGTCATCATCGAGGGCGACATCAGCCTGCGCCTGCCTTACACCTACGAGCTCGTCGAGCTTGACCCGGAGGTCGGCTTCGAGGTCCCCGCCAACCTGACGCAGACCAACGTCATCGTGCCCGTCAGGCTGCACGCGCTCGACACGGGCATCGGGTTCCGCCTCGACGACCTGAACTGGGAGCCGGCCGACGAGGGCACCAGCATCCCCGATGCGGACCTCGTCGAGGCAATCGACACCGATGGCAACCACCACAACCTGACTGCCATATGGAACAGCGGCAATCACTTCGCCATGCCCGAGAACGTCTCGTTCAGGGAGATATGGGTCAACGCCACGCTGCCGCAGGTGGAGAAGTGGCACGACTACAGGGCTGATTTGACTGACATCTCCAACAACTCTGCCGAAACCTACCTCTCGGTGTCCTACGACGCCACCGCCCCCATCGTGTCCATCTCCAACATCCCGTGGATAACCAACCAAGCCACGCTGACGTACACGCTACAGACCGAGCCAGACGCGAGCGTGAGGCACGGCGACACCGAGATCGAGCTCGACGAGAGCGGCTTCGGTGAGTTCACCTTCCAGTTGACCGAGGCCGAAGAGCGAGCCGACGCCGACTCGTCGTTCTTCTACGTGCACGGCAGCAGCGTCTTCGACATAGAGGTCAGGGACGCTGCGGGTAACTCGTTAACCAGGGACTTCGTCGTCGTCTTCGACCCTCACACGCCCAGCGCCGCCTTGCTCGACGTTGCCGACCAAGCCGACTACCACTACACTCCGGAGCAGATAACGACCCCGGTCAACATGAGCGAGGGTACGCTGACCATCTCGATTCCCGTGGACATCAGGGACTGGTGCCTGAGGGTACAGGCCCTGAACTCCCTTCATGAGACGGTGCAGTGCGAGTCCGACCCGCTGATACCGCGGATCACCATGGAGGACGCCCCCGGGCAGGGCACCTACCTCTCGGAGTACGAGATCAACACCACAACGCTGCCCGACGGCGACTACCTCATCTCCCTCGAGCTGACCGACTGGGCCAACAACAGCGCTGTCGAGGAATGGCCCCTCAGGCTCGACCGCTCGGTACCGTTGGTCGAATGGGAGGTCAGCCCCGGCACCCACGATGCCCTCTTCGACCACAGGCAGGGCCTGTCCTGGCTGTCGAGTGAGGAGGTCCACATCCGGTTCACCATCGACGGGGCGCTCATCAGCGAGCGCACCGGAGTAACCAGCGGCGCGCTGTTCGAGCTCAATCACACGGGGGTGCACGAGGTCTGCTTCGAGGCAGTGGACATGACCGAGCCCCAGGAGAACGACAACAGGTTCCTCGAGTGCAGGAGCATGCTGCTGGACCCCTCGATATACAGCACCCACGTCACTGCGAACTGGAACGGCGGGCTGGCGGCCATCGAGGAGGTCGAGGCGGTTCTGCAGCGCGGTCCCGACCAGGAGATCTGGTGGAGCAGGACGGATGCCGGCGGGAGGCACCTGATCGAGCCGGGGGCCAGCGTGGTCACTGTGGTCTTCGACCTCGAGGAGGGCGACAACCAGTTCCTCATCGAGATACACGCCCTCGACCATATCGACAACTACACGCTGTCCATAGTCAAGGACACCATCGCACCCGTCCTGAACTTCTACGAGGTAGCCAATCGGACCACCCCGCTCGAGACCAGCCGGGTGGTCAGCGGCGTGTGCGAGCCCGGCTCCACGGTGATGCTGTGGACGGAGGCGGACGACGCGGAGTTCGTGTGTCCGTCATCCGAGGAGTTCCTAGTCACCATCGAGATCCCCCCCACACCGGGGAACCATTCGATCAATGGGCTCTCCGTCGATGCAGCGAACAACCAGAACTCGATGTCCATAGAAGTGCTCGAACAGGAGTGGATCGACTGGGCCATCGATGACGCCCGCAACTCGGGGCCGATGCTCTGGTGGTTCTCTCTGGCCGCAATAGCACTGCTCGCCGCCACCGTGCTGCCGGCGACCATGCTCCGGCGCAGGCGCGCGCGCAAGCTCAGGATGGAGGGGCACGGCCCCGACCTCGATGAGATAATGTCCGAGATCGAGGCTGCAGCAGACCTGTCCCTCGCTGATTCAGCTGCCGGAGAGGACGAGTAAGGCTCATCCCCTGCCTGCGACTCGCTAGGCCGTGGAGATTCGCAGCATAGCCGTGCTCGGTGCGGGTCAGATGGGCAACGGCATAGCGCAGGTCGCGGCATGCGCGGGGTACGACGTCACGATGATCGACATCGAGCAGGAATTCATAGAGCGTGGGATGGACGCCATAGAGCGCTCTCTGGGCAAGCTCGTCGCCAAGGAGAGGATGAGCCGGGAGGATGCCGACTCGGCTCTCGCGCGCGTGCGCACATCCACCGACAAGGGGGCGGCGTCAGACTGCGACCTCGTCATCGAGGCGATCCCGGAGATCCCCGAGCTGAAGCTCTCGGCCTTCGCCGAGCTCGACGGCATCTGCAAGCCCGAGGCCATCCTCGCCAGTAACACATCGAGCATCAGCATCGATGCGATCGCCGGTGCGACGAGCAGGCCGGACAGGGTCATCGGGATGCACTTCATGAATCCCGTCCCGATAATGCGGCTGGTCGAGATTATCAACGGCGCCCAGACCTCCGATGAGGTCAACGCCGCTGTGGTCGGGACTGTCGAGAGGATGGGCAAGACGGCGCTGTCGTGCAACGACTCGCCGGGCTTCGTCAGCAACAGGATACTCTGCCCGATGCTCAACGAAGCCATCCTGACGTTGCAGGAGGGAGTGGCAGAGGCAGAGGTCATAGACGGCATCATGAAACTCGGGATGGACCACCCCATCGGGCCGCTCGCGCTGGCCGATTTTATCGGCCTGGACACGGTGCTGCACATCATGAACGTCCTGCACGAGGGACTGGCAGACGACAAGTACGCCCCCGCCCCTCTGCTGGTTCAGATGGTCTATGAGGGCAAACTCGGGCGCAAGAGCGGTCAGGGATTCTACTTCTACGAATGAAACCGTCGTGCTGTAGCGGTGCATTTTATGCACCATCGTGCCGTGCCAAAGTTCAAAGCGGAATTCATGGCCCTAAGGCCATGACGGACGTCGGGGCTGCGAGAACACTGGCCGCACTCCTAGTCCTCTCCTGCCTCTCCGGGCTGGTGCTGGCGAACGACGCCGGGACCGGCGGCGATGCCGGCGGCTCCATCTCCACAGCTGCATGGCTGCCCGCCTCGAACGCCACCTACTACGGCAACCTGACCGCGAGCAACGACACCGACGACTACTACGGGGTCAACATGTCGAGCAACACCGGCATAGCGGTCGGTCTGACATCCCCGTCGGGCGCCGATTTCGATCTGATGCTGTACACCTCGTCCGGGAGCACGATAGACTCCAGCTACTCGATATCGAGTTACGACAGCGTCACCTCCAACGGGACCAGCGTTGGTGGCACCACGGTCTACGTCCAGGTCAACCAATGGACCGGCTCGGGCCAGTACACCCTGCAGATCTGGATATTCTCGACCTCCGGCGGAGGGGGCGGCTCGGGCCAGAACGACGCCAACACCGGAGGGGATGCGTCTGACACGCAGTCCACAGCCACCCCTCTCAATGCCACAAACGCCACCTACTACGGCTACGCCAACAACAGCAACGACGAGTACGACTGGTACAGCATCGCCATGCCGATGTACCACTCGATCAACGCGAGCCTTTCTTGGAACACCTCCACCGTCGACCTTGACCTGCACCTGTTCGACCAGAACGGCGCCTACATCGACTACAGCTTCAACGACAACCCCGAGAACGTCTCCAGCGGCAACGCCTCCATCGGCGGGACGACGGTCACCCTACTGGTCCGGGCCTGGATCAGCGGTGACGACTACACGCTGTCGCTCTGGTTCGACAACATCTCCTCCTCCCCTGTCTTCAACCAGAACGACTCGGGAACCGGCGACGACGCCTCGGACGACTACGACAACCCCACCGGGATCATCACCAACATAGGCCAGAACGACTTCACCGGCTGGGCCTCTGCCGACAGCGACGTGGTCGACGAGTACTCGGTGGACGTCCCCGCCGATCACGGCATCGCTGTCAGCGTCTCCTTCGATACCAGCGAGGTCAACTTCGACATAGCCTTGGCCGAGATGCCGAATCCAGCGGGCAACATCATCGATACCTCCTCGACGTTCAGCAGTCCTGAGACGGTCACCTCCAACGGCACCTACGTCGGAGGGGGAACCGTCCTGGTCGAGATCTACGCCTACTCTGGCGAGGGCGACTACAACATGACCATCTGGATCTTCACCCTGGACACCGATGGCGACGGTTTCTGGGACGAGGACGAGATCACCTGCGGCTCGGACCCCGATGATGCCAGCAGCGTGCCGCAGGACACCGACGGCGACGGTGTCTGCGACGTCATGGACAACGACGACGACGACGACGGCTACGACGATGCCAACGACTCGTTCCCGCTCGACGACACCGAGTGGGAGGACACTGACAACGACGGCATCGGCAACAACGCCGACGATGACGACGACGGCGACGGCTGGACCGACGCCGAGGAGTACCAGTGCAGCACGGACCCGCTGGACTACAACAGCCAGCCCGCCGATTTCGACAACGACCAGATCTGCGACCTGATGGACGATGACGACGACAACGACGGCTACCTCGACGTCAACGACGCGTTCCCCCTCGATGCCGAGGAGTGGCTGGACACCGACGGTGACGGGACCGGCGACAACGCCGACATCGACGACGACGGCGACGGCTTCAGCGACGCCATCGAGGCGACCTGTGGTTCCGACCCACTGGATGCGAACTCACTGCCTCCGGACACCGACCAGGACGGCTCTTGCAACGCCGTCGACGGCGATGACGACAACGACGGCTTCGCCGACGTGACCGACGCCTTCCCGCTCGATGCGGGCGAATGGATCGACACCGACGGCGACGGCACGGGCGACAACGCCGACATCGACGACGACGGCGACTCGGTCCCCGACAACAGCGACGCCTTCCCGCTGGACGCGACCGAGTGGGAGGACAACGACGGCGACGGCGTGGGCAACAACGCCGACCTCGACGATGACAACGACGGCTGGTCGGACAGCGACGAGAGCGACTGCCAGACCGACCCCTTCTCCGCCTTCGAGGTCCCAGATGACTTCGACGACGACCACGTGTGCGACCGCGTCGACGCCGACGACGACGGCGACGGCACCGACGATGTGTACGACATGTTCCCGTTCGATGACACCGAGTGGGCCGACCTCGACCTCGACGGCATCGGCAACAACGCCGACGAGGACGACGACGGCGACACCTGGTCCGACCTCGAGGAGCCGAACTGCGGCACCGACCCGATGGACGCCAACTCGTTCCCCCTGGACTTCGACGGCGACAGGATTTGCGATGTCGTAGACAATGACGACGACAACGACATGGTGCTCGACATCAACGACGCCTTCCCCTACGACCCGAGCGAGTCCAAGGACACCGACGACGACGGCACCGGCGACAACGCCGACACCGACGACGACGGTGACAGCTGGCCCGACAACATCGAGGCGATGTGCCTGACTGATGCGCTGTCCGTCACCTCTGTCCCCGTCGACACGGACGGTGACGGCACTTGCGACGTCATCGACGCCGACGATGACAACGACGGGGTCGGCGATCCGAACGACGTGTTCCCGCTCGACGGCACCGAGTGGGAGGACCGCAATGGCGACGGTCTGGGCGACAACGCCCACCCGCTGACCCTAGTGGACAAGATGGAGCTCAACCCGGTGCTCACCGTCGTCGTCATCGCGCTGATCCTCGCATTCATCGCCGGCGCGGTCGCCTTCACGATGGGACGTCGCGCAGGGCAGACCGACGAGACCTGGAAGGATGACGACCACCAGCGCTACGACCGGCAGCCTGCCCTCAGGGAGGAGAAGGCCTCGTGGGGTGAGGTGCCTCCGCCGCCGCCAGCCCGGCCCCCATTGCCTCGGGAGCCGGAGATCCCGCAGCCTGAGGCAGAGCCCGAGCCGGAGCCTGAGGTCGAGGAGGTTGAGCCCGAGCAGCCCGAGGCGACCACCGTGCCACCGCCACCGCCACCGCCGCCGCCCGGCTACGAGGAGCTCGCTCAGTCCGAGCCCGAGGGCCCGGTGACAGTCGCCAGCTGGGAGGACCTGCCCGACGGTGGCGATTACGTCCAGGTCGAGCCGATGCAGTACGTCGGCGAGGACTGCGGGACCTGGGTGCGCCAGCCCGACGACAGCTGGGAGTTGCAGTGAGCAGCGCGTGTACAAGTCAAGCACCCCGCGTAACGATAATTTCCACTGCACCTCCCCTGTTCATCGGCCACGAACCCGGAAAAACGCCCAACAGGAGGCATTATTTGGGAACCACCCCTAAAGGGGGTGTGACGAGCATCTGGCGACATGATTATATCATTCATATAGCCTGATGAACGTTAGTGACACCCATGAACGAGAACGCCCCACGCTCCGTTTGTCTAGCAATACTGATGATTGCCGCAATCGCGCTACCGCTGCTCGATGCCCAGATGGACCCGCCCGAATTGCGGGACTCTAGGGATAAAGCGGAATCTCCACCGAGTCCGTGTCAAGGCTACGACGCCTGTCGTGGCACCGATGCCGGGAACACCATTGCAACGGCCATGGAAATCACGGACGACTTCTCGTTCAGCAGCTCTGTCGAGATGAACGACTACTGGGGCGAGGCAACTGGGAGTACCGCTTTCTGTTCGACCTGTGATACCAACATCGACATGTACAGGGTCGACATGGACCCGGGCTTCGGTCTCGAGGTGACCATCAACTGGAACCTCTCCGGCAACACCTACGACGTGTACGCGTTCTTGGTCGCCATAGGCCCTGCTGACACCATGTCCAGTTACTACATGGGATCCTGGGGCAGGGTCTACTACTCCTCGAGTGGTACCATAGCCATCTCCACTGAGGGCACGAGCACGGGCCAATACCCCTACTGGTACCCCGCCAACATGCCCGGAGGCGGCACGCCGATCGACGTGGCCGGAGAGGAGGTCGGCATCTACGTGTGGTGCTACTACTGCGGCTACGCCTCGATCGGAATGAGCACGCTCGACTACAACATGCAAGTCGAGGTATTCGAGGCCGACGGCGGAGTCCGCGGGGACACCGTCTCCGAGGTGACCGCCTCCATACTCTCCTTGCCTGACACCCCATCGTCATGGAGCTACCAGAGCGGCACCTTCGAGCTCGATGGCAGCACGACGGTGAACGTCGACATCACCTCATGCGACAGCTGGTGCGGGTCGGAGTCCACCGTCAAAGTCACCGAACCGGATGGATCTTCGACTACCTACAGCTTCGCCAATTTCTATGTGGGGACTCTGGCCTCCTACAGCGCTGCCGGTGATTACACCTTGGAGAAGTTCGACTCCTACGGCGACGGCGGCTTCGGCGTCGTGGTGGGTTGGGTCGTGGGCAACTTCTCGGGGATGCTCACGGGCAGTTCCCTAGACATGGACGACCTGAAGTCAGGATTCGTGGGCACCAATGACTTGTCCGACGAATGGGTGATCATGATACCGGACGGTTTCGCAGCCAACATCACCCTCGACTGGGAAGCCAACGCGGACCTCGACCTGTACGCCTACGCCAACTCCGACATGTCCGGGCTGATCGACTACTCGTGGTACGACCAGCCGGAGTACATCGACCTCGGCGCCGCCTACGGCGGCCAGGCCGTCTTCATCAGCGTCGAGTTCTGGCCGTGGGGCAGTACTGACCCCGCTGCGGGATACACGCTGTACCTGCAGCTGACTCCTTCGGAAGACCCACCCTGCTGGGTGCAGGACGACGCGGGTACCGGCGGCGACGCCGACGACGTCTGGTCCGATGGAGGCACCAACATCACTTCGCTTGCCGTGACCGGCGAGCAGGTCACAATCACGGGGATGGTCTGCGCTGGCTACGACCCGGAGGACTGGTACGCGATAACGGTCCCCGCCGACTACGGCGTCTGGGCCCGACTCGACTGGAACCCCACCGACGGAGGTGCGACGAACAACCACTTCTGGTTCTACATGTACATGGACATCGGCTACCAGTCGTACGTCTACGGCAGCACGAGCACATACCGCAACCCGCACGCGCTCTCGACCAACAACTCCTACACATGGAACTCCAGACTTGGCGAGGAGTCCGTGGCGGTGCTGAAGGTGCAGCCGTGGACCATCCCCATGGACTGGGAGATGAACTACACGCTGACCTTCTCGATATACGACCAGTCCGTTGAGCCGCCACAGAGCACGAACCCGAACGACGCCGGCCTCGGCCAAGACGCGGGCGACAGCACCCAGGGGTACGACGCCCTCAGCGTACAATCGATGAACCAGACCTTCACCGGCTGGGCGCACGACAGCTGGGACAGGTACGACCACTACGAGGTGTACATCCCGACCAACTACGCCCTCTCGGTCACGCTGACGTTCCCCGAGGAGAACTGGCTCTACCTGTACCTGCTGACCCAGCAGCCCCCCTCCACCTACCTCTACTCGAGGTGCTACTCGAGCTACGGTGAGGTGCAGGGGCAGCTGTCCTGCTCCCTGATGTACGCGTACGGCGGCGGCTCCGCCTTCATCCGCGTGTACAACACGATGGGTGGCGGCCCATACGAGATTACGATGACGATGATCACGCCGGACAACGAGCCCGGCGCTCCGCACGACGACTGCGGCACGGGTGTGGACGCGTCCGACTACGTATACCTCCCACCTCCCAACACCTGGCTGAACGACAGCACGCAGATCGACGCCAACGGCGATGCCAACGACACCGGCGGGATATGCACCGGATGGAACGACAAGGTCTGGGACACCAACGACTACTACAACATCCTCGTGCCGCCCGGCAAGTACCTGCAGATGAACGCCAGCTGGACGCCCCAAGGCACGCAGTACCTGTACACCTACATGTACAAGTGCCAGGTCCAGACGCTGCCGTGCAGCTATCCGGCCAACCCGGCCTACTACGTGTCCCAGCAGTACAGCAACTCCGGCTCCACTTCCGGGATGTCAGGGCTCTGGGTGACCCAGGGCGGATGGCTGACTCTCGGGATATACGGGTACGGGTTCACCGACCTGACCTACACCTTGGACCTGCAGTTCCTGCCGCTCGCCGACTTAGTGGGAGGCATCCAGGACGATGCTGGCTCGAGCATGGACGCGGGAGCAGGCTTAGCCGATGCGGTGCACGTGGACGACTACAACAACATAACAGCCAACAACACGCTGGAGTTCAGCGGCTGGAACCACGGCACCATAGACTCGACAGACAGGTACACCTTCGATGTGCCCGTCAACCACGGCTACGAGGTCTGCATCGAACACGACGAGGTCCAGTACTACACCTCCGGATACACAGTCTGGATGTTGCTGGACATCTACGTCGACGGCAGCTACTACACCATCGCCACGCCGTACTACGCCAACCAGGTGACCTGCTGGGACACCGCCAATGCGGGTGGCTACTACGGCGGCGAGGTCAACATGATAGGCGTGCGCAACTGGGGTGGTGCGTTCACCGGCAACGACGGCACAGACTACAACGTGACCATCAGCTACTACTCGCTCGACTCTGACGGCGACGGCTGGTACGACACCATGGAGAACCTCTGTGGCACCGATCCGTACGACAACAACAGCGTGCCGCAGGACACCGACGCCGACGGGATATGCGACGCGCTAGACTCCGACACCGACGGCGACGGGGTCATAGACTCCGAGGACGCGTTCCCAGAGGACGCCAACGAGAGCACTGATTTCGACGGTGACGGCATCGGGGACAACTCCGACAACGACCTCGACAACGACGGTTGGAACAACTCCGACGAGGTGGACTGCCTCACCAACCCGCTGGACGCCTCGGACTTCCCGGCCGACTTCGACAACGACACCATCTGCGATCTCATCGACCCCGATGACGACAACGACGGTTACTTCGACAACGACGACAGGTTCCCGTTCAACGCCAGCGAGTGGGCGGACTACGACCTAGACGGGATCGGCGACAACGCCGACCTCGACGACGACAACGACATGTACGACGACCTCCTCGAGATTGACTGCCTGTCCAATCCGTTCGATGTGACCTCGATACCGACAGACCTCGACCTCGATGGGATATGCGACCCGATGGACACTGACGTCGACGGCGACGGCTATGACGACGTCGACGACGCGTTCCCGTGGGACCCGAGCGAGTGGGCAGACTTCGACGGTGACGGCATCGGCGACAACGCCGACACCGACGACGACAACGACCTCGTGCTCGACGTCGATGACGCCTTCCCGTACGACCCGTACGAGACCGTCGACACCGATGGCGACGGAGTCGGCGACAACGCCGACCTCAACGACGACGGCGACGCCTGGACGGACGCGGAGGAGTTCGCCTGCGGCTCCGACAGCCTGGATGCTGACTCGGTGCCCGACGACTACGACGGCGATGGGCTGTGCGACAAGGTCGACACCGACGACGACGGCGACGGAACGCCCGACGTCGACGACGCCTTCCCGTTCGATGCGACCGAGAACGCGGACCTCGACGGCGACGGAGTCGGCGACTACAGCGACACCGACGACGACGGCGACGGATGGCTGGACTCGGAGGAGCCGAACTGCGGCACCGACCCGATGGATCCCTTCTCGGTGCCCGCGGACAACGACCGCGACCACCTGTGCGACATCATCGACCCGGATGACGACAACGACGGCACCATAGACATCGACGACGACTTCCCGATGGACCCGAACGAGCACAACGACCTCGACGGCGACGGCATCGGCGACAACACCGACAACGACGACGACGGCGACGGCTGGCTCGACGTGACCGAGCTGATCTGCCGCAACGCAGGCGGCTACGGCGATCCCATCAACGCCGATGTGATGCCTATCGACAACGAGACCGCAGACGGCGGCGGGCCAGACGGCCTGTGCAACGCCATCGACCCCGACGACGACGGCGACGGCTTCCCTGATCCGGCCGATGAGAACAACATCATCTGCAACGCCGAGCTGTGCGAGGACGCCTTCAAGTGGGATCCGCTCGAGTGGCACGACGCCGACGCCGACGGAGCCGGTGACAACGGGGTGGTGCTGGAGTTCATGGACAACGTCCGTGCCGAGCCGCAGCCGTTCGCGATCGCCGTCATCGCCATCATCGCCGCACTCGCACTCGCAAGGCGCGCCATGGGCGGCGATGAGGAAGAGGACGAGTTCGACATGTACGACGAGACCGACCAGTTCCTCGACGACGAGGATCTCGAAGACGCCATCGACGAGGCCTTCGACGAGGACGAGGACGAGGACGAGGACGAGGACTGATCCTCGAGACGAAACCGGCTCGTCGGGGCTCCTCAGGGAGCCCTGGCGGAACCGGCCAAACTCTGAATACTCATGTAATGCGCTCGCGCGCGAGGGCAGAACCACCTCGGGACCGTCTCGGGCGATAACGGCCGAAGCCGGATTATCGGCATCAGAACGGGCGTGAAACGGGATTGAAAACGACCCGAAAAGCCTAGGGTTAGAGGCCAATAACAGCCCAGATTTCGGCCCTTTTACTTATAAAGAGAAATTCTGAATCCTGAATGCCAATGGTATCAATCTTGCCCCTCGAACGAGGCCGATCCCGGGCCCGATCTGGTCTGGCCCAGGTGCCGACCGAGCTTTGGATCCGCCCTTGCCGATCCTCGTCGGCGGCGGAATCTCCCGCTACGCGGGAATATGGCGGCTTGAGGCGCTTTCAGGCTGTTATTTTACAGAGCATTATCAGCCCGAATGCGGCCCCGTAGGGCCGAAACCGCTATTTTCCAGTGTCGCCAGAGTTGCTTATCGGCCGTGCTGCGAAATCCCCACCCTTAGGGGTGGGCTCCGAAATGTTCTAAATCCAGATAAGGCGTGGGGAGCAACATGGTTGCAGGCATGCCGCTAACAATACAGAACGACAAGACCGCCTTCGGGCTCCGAACGACCGACCTGAGAAACGTCGCCATCGGCTTCGCCGTCGCGATTGCCCTGGTCATGGTTGCTGGCCAAATTTCCGATAGCGGCAGCGATAGCGCCAGCGCTACCTATCTCGAGGACAGCGCCGAGAAGCGCTTTGCCGATCCCACCATCGCCGTTACGTCAGTTGCCGGGGGCGACGGTGTCGACTATGACGAGTACGTGACCAACGGCTTCACCGTCACCGGTCTGACCTCCAACGCTGACGATGAGTGCGCCGGCAGTTCGGCCTGCACCGTGACTGTCGACTACGGCGGTGTCGAGCGGACCTCTACAGTGGCATCGGACAACTCATTCACAGTAACTTTCAGCGCCGCTCAGCTGGCTGCCGGAAACGGCGGCAGTGGTGTGGCCGACGGCACGAGCATCGACGTGACCGCGTCCGTCACCAACCCGGACGCCACAGCCACAGTCTCTCTCACCGTGGAGCAAGACGCGACCAAGCCCACCATGACGATCACCTCGAACACCAT
>PSPG01000019.1 GCA_003193925.1 Candidatus Thalassarchaeum betae | reverse complement strand
TTGTAGCGAGCGGGCGACCTTGAGGCCGTATTTAACCGTGATGACTTCAATCGAAGGAATGCGTTACCAGTCAACCATTCTTAGCCCCCCCCACACAGGTTTCAAACCACCTCATCATGTGGGGGGATTTGATGAAGAAGGCATTGTCGAGAAATCCGAATATGCTTCGAACCATGATTGGGCTTGGATTGGTCCTTATTCTCGTCTTATCCTATGCAGTATATTCCAATACCATAGACTCAGAATATTATAGATATGATACTTCGAATGGGGGGGAAATACTAGTCTTGACTCAACCAGATGAAAACCTCTCAGCATGGCAGGTCACCACCAACGCGGCTCTGACATGGGTCAATGTCACGGTTCTAGACGCGCCAATTGGTTCGCAACTCGTGATCTATTCATCGAGTTCCATTTGGTATCATTCACCACTGCTGGGATTGGATGGTGATTCGGCTTTCAATTGCAAAGAATACAGTGATGTTTCTGAATCTTGTATTGCTGCTTATACTCATTCAATGGACATTGTCTCCACGGAAACGGTTCTTCGAGGAAGAGTGTCACTTGAATTACCGATAGAAGGCGTCGGGTTCCTTCAGGCCGACGATATTGTATCAGCCGAAGAACGGGCTGAGTTTTTGATTTCCTCACAGACGAAATTGACTACCTGGGAGATTACCATCGTCGATGATGATGATGAGGTGATTTCATCAGTTGGATTGCATCTTCAAATGACCGTTACTTCACACAATCTCATCGAGGTGACGGAATTCAGCTTGGACCCAGTTACGGAGGCTTTCTATGGGGTCGCGACATTGATTGGCTGTTTTTCTCTTCTCCTGGTTCTGCCCATGATAGCATACTTCGCCGGGGTCTACAAATCTCAACGAGACGAATCATTGAGATCTCAAACACCACCTCCCAGTGTGTGACCGAGATTCAATCATCTGCGTAGTCAATGACCGCGTCAATATTCCATTGACCTCGGAATTGACTAGGAAGAGGAATGACAAGACCTAAATCGATCATTTCCTGAATGGACATAGCAACTCTATAGGAAGCTGGAATCATCCTCTCGTGGAAAGTCTGTTCCAATATATCTGCAATCTCTGACTTGGTTCTAGAACCATCCATCAACTCCCAAAGCATAGAATTCAAGTCATCCAATGGCCGCTTTAATTGTGAAGGCGCCCTCATCACTTTTGCAAGAATGCCCTCTATACGCGAATAATTCTTCTCATGAACGATAATGACGCACCTACCGGTCACACCCTCCAAATTCGGATGAACTCCTCGGTCACCTATGTGGTGCCAGATGATTGGAACTCGTGTAGGATAAATTATTTCTTTCAGAATACATCACCAGACCAAGAGCAGCAGGGCAATCATGGAGGCGATTCCCGCAGTGGCAAATATTCTTGTCAGTGAAACTGATTGAATGATATAACTAGAATACCATGTAGCAACACCCCAGATTGAGGTTGAAAGCAGAAGCAATGCAGCACCATCTGATAGAGCCATGACCACGCCTCTAACCATTGAAGCAGTATACCTTCTGATTAACTTACAGGGCTACTCGTCAACCATGAAATTACCCTCAATAATTCACCAGCCAAGGTAAAATATTCAATTTATCACGAAGAATATGCTCAATCATCGTCTGCGAAATCTTATCCATGATTCTCAGTGCCGATAGGTCTGTGAATGGCAGTAATATCGCCGAGGCCAACACCATGGTCAAAGAAGGTGCGCTGCTTGAGGCTCATGAAGCGTATCAGTCGATCGTCGAAGAAGAACCTGAAAATTCCGCGGCGTGGTATGGATTAGGTGTCATCTCGAATAAACTGGGATTTCATGATTCGGCAATCGAATATTTGGAACACTCTTTTCGACTTAACAAAAATCATCCACCTACAGTTGCAAATCTTGCTATTCTTTACTCAGGCAGCGAACCTGAGAAGGCCAACTCATTTGCCCAGTTAGCATTGGATTTGGGTCTCGACGATGGTAGACTCCACGAATTAGCATCAAGATCAGATTCCGAAGTTATAATCGTGGATGGTCAAACATCTGATCCACCCGGTGAGAATCAAGCTGAAACAGAACTTGTCCCACTCCTTCAATCAACGACGGTCACCACAACTCCCACTCAACCTCGAAATGAATTCATCGAATCTGAAAACGCCTCTGAGACGGATGAGATGACGGAAGCAGATTTAATAACCCAACTGTCTAAACTGATTCGTGACGATGAATTCAAAGCGGCTTTGACAATATTAACATCAGCCCTGGAAGGAGAATTCAAGGAATCCCCCTCTCTATGGCATCTGTGCGGTTTGTGTTTGTCAGAAATGGGTCTGCATGCTGATGCTCTCGGAACTATCCAGTATGCTCTGACACTCGATGAGAATCATGTCGCTTCTCTCCACTTGATCGGACAAATGCTCTGGAATTCAGATCAGAAAGACGAAGCCGAGGTGTTCTGGAAAAAAATTGCTGAACTCGAACCAACAAATCTGATTCTACAATCTCTACCGCAACAAGAAAGTCAGGAAATCTTGGAAGAATCAACTACGAATTCGTCTGATTCAGAAGTTTCAACGCAGCATCCAGAGCAGCAGACAGAGGAAGACTCACGCCCGCTTATAGAGGGAGTCGACGAGGCAGACAATACCGATTCAATCGCTCTTGAGGATTCCCTCGTCGTGCTAATCCAGAATGCGAGAAAATATAGTGAAGGGGGAGAACACTCAACTGCAGTTCAAACATGGAAGACGATAATCGAACAATATGGGTCGACGGCGAAATCTTGGCACGGAATGTCCGATGCTCTTGAGGCGGCAGGGCATTTCCAAAAAAGTGATCAATGCAGATTAAAAGCGGAGGAATTGGAATCTTCGAAATCCGAACACGAGGCGCAAACGGATAAAATTAAGGAGGTCGATCTCATTGCTGCTGCACAAATTGTAATTCAAAAAGTACAGCCGACTGAAGATAAAGGAGATGATGATGTCAATACCTCAATTGAATGGTACAACAAGGGACTCTCGTTGTTAGCAGATAACAAGGGTATCGAAGCCTTGCAGTGTTTCGAGAAGACCGTCGGAAGTGCTCCGAGGGAAGAAAAAGAGCTGCGAGTTCGAGCACATAATGGCCGAGGTAATGCTTTGCACCAATTAGGCCAATACGTCGAAAGCATCCAATCCTATCATCAAGCGATATCCATGGACCCAACCATGGTTACTGGTAGAACCATGTACAATATGGGTTCGTCGTACGCAGCGATGGAACACTTCCTAGACGCTGTCAGTTGCTTCGAACAAGCTCTTGAGAGGGATCTTGAAGAAGAAGAGAATCTACTGTGTAGAACTCAACTGAACAGATGCATGCTGCTTCTGAAGGAACAGCAGAAACTAGACAGATTACGTGCCTGAAGGCGAATTATGCTGGGAACGATATAATTCATACGAAATTGATTCGGCGTCGTCCAGAATACACCGTCATCCGATCCTCACGAACGAAGGCAACCAATGTCAATCCGTGTTCAGTAGCAAGTTCCACTGCCAAGGTACTCGGGGCTCCAACTGCAGCAAACACAGGTAATCCCGCCCTGATTGATTTCTGAACGAGTTCAAATGATGCGCGACCTGAAACCACCACTAAGGGGAAATCCATTGGACTGAGTTGTTGTTTCAACATCGCCCCAATCAATTTGTCAAGAGCATTATGCCGGCCGACATCTTCTCGGATTAATGACAATCGCCCGGAATGACTGAACAGAGCGCAAGCATGAGTCCCTCCCGTCACTCTGAATATATCCTGACGATCTTTCAATTCGCGTACCGACTCAGTTATCATTCCTGAATCAAGTGATAAACGTTTATCTAAAGTTGGACCGTGCATATGCAAGAGATTGGAAATGGATTCTTTACCACAGATTCCACAAGCGGAAGATCGAGTAGACCTTCTGACATGATCCTCTGGTTGGAAATTCGATTGTTTGGAGAGATAGACTTTCGCATCATTCTGAAGAATTTCAACGTTTTGAACTTCGGCTGCCGAATCAATCACACCCTCAGTGATACAATGACCCAAGATGAGATCTTCGTCCTGTCCCGGGGTCCGCATGGTTATACCGAGGGAAAATTCGACTCCATCATAGGATACTACTCTGATGCTCAATGCTGCCTCGATTGCAACGGGTTCGGATAATCGTCTGGTAGAATGACCTTCGAATCGAACGACATCCTTCTCCCGATAACCCTCCATGAATCTCACAGAACGGCCTCATGTCTTGGATTGACCGATTAGCATCTCCTCACTGCAACTGTTGATATATCACCCGCTGGTGGGTCTGTTCATGGGAATTCTTGGCGGTACCAGCTTCTCGTTACCAGTCGCGCAATCCTTCGATGTCGTCGACGTGAACATCGAAGTCACGGAATCTGCAAGAGTAGCAATCAAGCAAGCGATTGGTGCTGATATCGAAAGTCACGTCTTGATCATCAGCGCCCAGTCTGGAGGCTGTTCAGGGTATCTGTACGATATGAAGATAGTCGAATGTCCAGAAGAAGAGGGTTTCCAGACTATTCTTGTGGATCAGGTCAAGGTCCTTGTACACGACAAGGATAGTGCTCTACTGAATGGTCTCAGCCTCGACTTCAAAGACAGCCTGATGGGAGGCGGTTTCCAGATGAATAACCCGAACGCCGATCGCTCCTGTGGTTGTGGTCAGTCTTTTGGCTGAGTTGATTCGTGTGATTTATACGGACAATCAGAAGCATCCTGTTACAGCCTTCCTCCAAAACTGTAGCATAACCGTAATACGTGGTGAAGATGCACAAATCGTTCTGAACAGAAATCTAACGATTGATATTAATCAATACCCTGACAATGCACGAATAGAATCCTTACTCTGTGATTCCACTGGTAGAATTTCGGATCGATTCATACATGCTAACATCGATGAACAGATCATATTGATTCACAATGAAAAAATGGGTGATCAAACCCGTCAGAGATTATTGGCTGGAGTTTCCTGGGATGAATCGGTTGACATATTGAATGCAGATTCC
>PSPG01000018.1 GCA_003193925.1 Candidatus Thalassarchaeum betae | reverse complement strand
CGAATCGGCTGCCTCACTCCCGACGCCCCCGACCTTGAGACTTGGAGGGCTTGGCTGCTGCTCGGCCATCTCTCAGCGTCTGCGGACGGCCGGCGCCCCGAAACTTGGCAAGAGGAGGTTTTGGCCGCCCGTGAGTTCAGGAATCGGTTGCGAGGCTCTTCGGATAGGGTTTGGCAGGGTCCTGAGGCGTGCGGCGAGGAGGATTTGGCAGCGGGTGCGGAGGTCACCGAGCGAGCTCGAAAGGCGGCAGCGGCTCTGCACGACATGGGGCTCGATGCGCGCGCCTCTCACCCTGCAGCGTCAACTCTCGACCTCACAAAGGTGGTGTTGGCATTGGCCCTGATTCCATTCGTTTCGGTGGCCGCTCCGTTCGCCCTTCTCGGTAACGGCTTCCAAGCACTCGTCGGCGCGGCGATGGCCAAGTTCAACGGCGAGTCGATTGACAAGCGCACCACCTTCCACATGATGCCGACCGTTCTTGGAACCGTGTTCATCAGACCGCTTGTCCATGCCGGTACCATCGCAGCCCTCCTTTGGTTTGGTGTCATATCCAGCCCGCTCCTGGCCATCCTCGTATTCCCAGTACTCTGGCTTGTGACAGATGCATGCATCATCTTCTGCCGCAACTTCTACCTGAACCTCATATGTGACCTGCGACGGAATCTGAGAACCATGAGAGCCTCTCGCAGCACCGCTTGGAAGCCGCTCCAAACTGAACTCGATGACCTTACGTCAACGCTCGACGCTCTCAAATAGGGCCAAGCCGAGCGCCACCCATGGCCGACGAGATGGAGGCGAACGTTCGCAACTGGCTCACCTCCGAGGGTCTGGAGGTTAGGGATCGCCCCGACCCCCGTGCCCGCTTCCACTTGCTTGTCCGCTATCCCCCCACCCCACACGGCCACGTCTTCATCATCGCATCACCCAAACAGCGCAACCTCGTGGTGGTCTCAACTGTCACTCAAGTCGATGCAGGTCAGCAGGATGAGATGGTGCGCAACACCGCTGAGGATGGCGAAGGTTGGGAGTCTTGGCTGCACGACACCCGCCTCCACCTCACGCGCAGCGGAGTCGATTGGGTTCTGCATGTCCGCAACTCGAACGAGGCACCCCCCGGACCTCTGCAGGCGTTCAACTTGAGCCAACCGATTTGGAGTGATGGACTGAGCCAAAATGAGTTGATGCAGACGCTTCGCCACCTTTGGCTGACCAAGTTGGCGCTGATTCACGAAATCAAGTACTCGTACGGCCCGGGCGTCGGAAGACCGGGACCCGTGGATGATTGGCAGCAGGCTCCTGAAGGGGCGCAGCAACCCCCCTCAACGGACAATGTCGTCAGCACCGACGAAGGTGGGACCTTTGGCTCTGGCTTCGACCCGTCAGAGTGGCTTTGAACCGGCTTTTCACAACTCCTTGCAACTGACCGTAAGGGAGCGCAGTTAAGTAGGACTTTGAGCCCGTTCGGGACTGTTGGCAGAGATGCCGGAGTCGATGGAAATGAATCAAACGAACAAGAGTATGATGATGGTCCTGCTGATGGTGTTCAGCAGTTTTGTCGCGGGTTATTCACCAACCACGCAGGCAGCACAGGTGGTAATCACAGATGCTGTGCAGATAGTTGATGGTGGACAGGTGAACGATAGGATGGCCGCTGTGGCCTCCGATTCGGAAGGAAACATACATGTTGTCTGGAGTCGAAATACCCAGCACCTATTCTATTCCATGCTCGATCCTCGCGCGCAAACTGTAATTGATGCGACACAGATTTCCAACCCCGGCGCCCATCGCGCCTGGCATCCGGACATAGTCGTTGACGACGAAGGTCGAGTGCACATCGCTTGGGTTGACAAGTCGGGACAGCACTCCATTCTCTACACCCTTCTCGACCCCGCCCACGACGACCAGGACGGTTCGTCAGGAGAAGACTCCGTAATCAGTCTGGTAGACGATTACACAGTCAGCCAGCGCAATCAGGACCGCGACTGGCCGGCAATCGACATCGATTCGGAGGGTAGCGTTCACATCGTCTGGGAGGATGCGTACGAACAGCTCGGCAAGTTCTACAACCAGCCTCAGATATACTACACGATGCTCGACATCGACTATGCGACAAGAGAGGCCATCACCGCAATCGATGATACTCTTCTAACCCCGGTCATCGGTCACAAGGGCCATCCCGATATCGCAATCGACGCAGATGACTTCGTTCAGGTGGTATGGGACGACACCCGTGGTGGAAAGGTGGAGATTGTCGCCCCCATCGACACCTCAGGTTCGATGTATTCCGAATGGGCAGACATGTGCACCGTTCTCTACGGCGGCTATTGGTCCGGCGGCGGTTTCTTCCAAGGCATCAAGCCGATGCTCGAGCAGGCCAACATGACCGTCTACGAAACTCTCTATCTTCTAAGTGGAAACACGCCGGGCGCCGCGACGCAAGGCTCCTGTGCAATCCCATACGCAACCGGCGGCAGCGGCGGCAATGTGCGGTCCACGGCACTCGGTCTTGTGCAGGGTGACGACTCTGGTGGAATCCGAAAGTTGACTGAGGTCGTGTTCGGTGGCTCAGCTGTCAACCTTCCTCAGGACGGTGGGTACTACTCTGAGTTCTGGGGCCCTGGTTCGACATGGGCCTGCCTCTCATGGATAGACGCCAGCGGAAATGCACCCGGAAATCCTCCTACGCAGAGGGACCACAAGTGGAACCCCAACGCGACCAAGATAGTCATGCCCATCTCCGATGAGGGTCCCTACGGAGGCGACCCCTCTCAGCAATCCGACGACATACAGAGCATCAACGAGGCGCACGACGCCTGCGTGCGCGCGGGTATCATCCCCGTACCAATGCACGGCAGCACATGGGGCGGCGGCAACCCCATCCAGTCGCACATGAAGGACCTGGCACAGTGCCCCAACGGGCAAGTCTCTACGGGAACTCGAATTTGTCCGGGTTCGACCACCAGGAACACAGATGCTGGAGGACAGGTCTACGCCTTCCCCGCAACCGGCAGCAACCAGATGAACATCCTCGTCGAGGCGATGGTCTACCTCGCCACCAACAACTCGCGTGAGATCTACATGACCGTCCTCGACCCTCACTCTCTTGTCGACAATCCACCTCCGGGTTGGGCGTACGGTGATGAGGGACACATCACCAGCGGTAATGCGTATCAGGAGATAATCGGCCCCTCACTCGATGCTCAGGGCTACGGCAGCCTCGTCGTCGTCAATGACACCAGAATCACCATCGACGACTCCTTCAGCCTCCACCCCTCCATAGCCATCGACACCAACGGCAACACCCACCTCGTGTGGATGGACGGGCGCGGCTACGGCTTCGACAAGGACGACAACTACGAGGTCTGGTACACCCGCCTCCGCCTGCGCGGCGCAGCCGAGTGGAACGGGGTGCACGGCGGCCTGCCCACGTACGGAATCAAGCAGATCTACGACTACCCGATATCCAACGTCGAGGGCAAGAACAACATCCCGCCCTCGCGGCCGTGGGGACCCTCCTCCCACATGCCGGTGGTCCTCACGGACAACCAGGACAATGTCCACATCGCGTGGCTGGAGAACTCCAACGTCAGCGCCGGCGAGGAGGTCGTCTACACCCGGCTCAACCACACCAACGACGCCTACCCCGACGGCATCCCCCTCAACTCGCTGGCCACCTACATCATCGACGAGTGGGAGGTCACCCCGGTGACCCGGTGGGCCTCGGACAAGCTCGGCCCCAACACCGGCCGCGCCCCCGAGCTGGGCCAGCCGCCCGCCTTCGCCAACGACATGGGCAGCGGCGCCCACATCGCCTGGTCGGACACCAGCAAGTGCGATGGGACCTCGAACAACAACATGTACACCATCTGCTACACCCACATCCTGACCGGCCAGGTCGACGTCTACCTCGAGGAGGGTGACGCCGACTGGCTGCACATCATCGAGCCCGGCGAGGAGACGATCTTCAACATGACCATCAACAACACCACGCCCGGACCGGTCGACCTTGTCGCTGACACCTACTCGATGAACATGAGCGTGCTGTGCGTAATCCCAAGGGAGATAGCGGAGGCGCACGGGATATCCCAGACCTGCAACGCGGGCAACTGGTCGATGACCCTCTTCTTCGCCAGCAACCACACCGCCATCTTCCCCGACACGGACATCTACCTGAGGGGCGGCGAGTCGGCCCGCATCTACATGCGGGTCAGGGCGCCGTCGGTTTACCAGGCCAACCATGACGAGAACGCCTATGTCACGGTCTCGGCGATATCGCACAAGGACCCGGCGATCCGCAGCGACCGCCTGACGCTGACCATGATGGACGTCAAGCACGGCATCCAGCTCGACACCAGCCACTCCGAGGCGGACGTCGAGCAGGGGCAGACCGCCATCTTCTCGATCACCATCACCAACACTGGGAACGTGTTCGACACCTTCGCCTTCTACGACCCCAACACCATCGAGGGCCAGCAGGAGTGGCTGCTGCCGTTCGGCTGGCAGGTCCGCTTCCCGCTGTCGGTCTCGCTCGACCCCGGTCAGTCGGTGACCAAGAACCTCGAGGTCAGCATCCCGGCCACGCAGGAGCCCGGCAAGTTCGCCCTCTTCCTGAAGGGCTGGTCGACCGGCGAGCCGCGCAAGTCGGTCTCGTCGGGCAGCATGGACGTCCTCGAGCTGTGGATCAACGTCGAGATACGGAGCAGCGGCAACATCGTCTTCGAGATCTACGACACCTCCGAGTATGTCCTCCCCGGCGAATGCGCCGAGTACGACATAGATGTCATCAAGCACTTCCAGCCGGGCTACCTGGTGTTCACCACCCCCGGCGCCCCCGGTGCGCGGCCCGACGAGGTCCCCGAGCACGTCTGGAGGCAGGAGAACTGGGTGGTTTCGCTCGACTTCACCAACGCCCCCGGCGGCACCTCGCTGGGCATGAGCGAGCCCCGCCACTGGGGCACCATCGACTACCCGTACACCGTGACGGCGGTCATCTGCTCGCCCGACAACGCGAGCGCCGGCCTCGGGCCGGCCCTCACCGTCAAGGCGCACCTGGTCGGCGCCAGCCGGGTCTCCGACTCGGTACTGCTCTCGACCAACGTCATCCACGTCTACGACCTCGAGTCGTCGACCCCCGAGACCGAGTTCTCGGTCGACCCGTCCGAGACCCTAGTGGTGCCGTTCACCACCGTCAACGAGGGCAACGGCGCCGACCGCTATGACGTCAGGGTGGCGAGGGTCAGCGCCCTCGCCTCCGGCTCCGATGTCCTCTGGGATGTCGATGTGCCGCGCGGCCTGCTCAGCGAGCTGCAGCGGGACCAGGTCGAGGAGATCGAGGTCCGCGTCAACGTGCCCCATCAGGTCGAGGCGGGCGACTACGAGATCGTCCTCGACGTCTTCAGCGAGGAGGCCTACCCCGACTCCGCGGGCAGGCCCACGCGGCTGCGCGACAGCGTCACGCTGACCATCACCGTGAACGAGTTCCACGACATGCAGATCTGGCTCGACCCGTTCGTCGAGAGCGACGTCAAGACCACCGCACCGGGTCGCACCGTGCGCTTCAACCTCAACGTCACCAACAACGGCAACGTCGCCGACAGGGCGACCCTGCACAACCACACCGTCGACCTCGCGAACGGCCTCTGGGGCGAGTCCCCCGGGCTGGGCCACCTCTCCACCTGGAGGATATCGTGGGCCACCATGGACGGCGCCTACGAGGTGCCGTGCCGCGAACTGGAGGTCGGGGACGAGGCGCCCGCGGACGAGTGCGTCCACCACCCCACCGACACCTGGATCCTGCCCGAGATGGCGGCCTACACCACCATCCCGGTGGTGGTCATGGTCAACATCAGCAGCGAGGCGGCGCTGGGCAACCAGGACCTCGGCTTCAAGGTCCGCTCGCTCTTCGGCAACGCCTACGACGGCGGCGACCACGACGACACCGAGTCCTGGGAGGGCGACTTGCTCGACAGCAACGAGCTGCCGGTCACCATCCGGCTCAGGGCGCCCAACCTGCGCTTCGACGACGTCTCCGTCGAGAAGCGGAGCGGGGATGTCGGCGACATGCTGCCAATCACCGTGTTCATCGTCAACGACGGCAATGTCCACGCCACGGACATCCATGTGATAGTCTGCGAGCAGTCGCTGGCCGAGATCAAGGCCAACGACGGCTGCGCCGAGGAGTCGGTCGCGTACCGGCAGGTCATCGGCGCGATGATGAGCCCCGACGCGGCGGACCGGGCCGACCCGGCCGAGATAGTGCTGCTCTACCCGGTGAGGGCCGGGTCGCACGACGTGACCATCATCCTCGACCCTGACAACCAGATAGTCGAGTCGAGCGAGATGGACAACTTCTACGAGATTCCGGGCGGGCTCAAGTCCTCCAACGGGTGGATAGACCAGGCCACCGAGACGCTGGGGAGCTGGAGCGTGCCGGCCATCATCATGCTGCTGACCATCAGCCTGCT
>PSPG01000017.1 GCA_003193925.1 Candidatus Thalassarchaeum betae | reverse complement strand
GATTCAAATATGGGGCGCATGGCGCTCGCATTCTATGGACCTTGGTACGCTGGTACTCGCAATCATCCCACTGCTGGTAGTCGTCGACCCGCCTGCATCGATCGCCTTCTTCCTGACCCTTGGCTCGGAGCGCAGCACAGCTGCGCTTCGCAGAATCGCCTTTCGAGCGTGTGCATTCGCGACAATGGTACTGCTCTTCTTTGTCTTCAGTGGTGAAGCACTGCTGACTTTCATGCACGTCGAGATGTACAGTCTCCAGGCCGCGGGTGGCCTGCTGCTCGGGCTCATCGGGGTGAGTATGCTCAAAGAGGGCGAGAAGCCGAGTTATGAGCCCGCACTCATTCCATCTGTCGTTCACGAAACGCCAGTCGATTTCTCTCTCGTCCCATTGGGCATGCCGATGTTGGCGGGGCCGGGCTCGATCAGTCTGGTGATTCTCCTTGGGACGAACCCCGAATTCTCTACAAACATGGTCGCCATGGCAACCATTGCGGTGATGACCCTCTCGCTGCTGATATTCATACTCGTCTCCTCGATGTCCAACTTCCTCAGCGACAATGTGGTTCGCATCATCACTCGAATCATGGGGCTGCTCACCGTCGTCATTGCGGCCCAGTATTTGTTCGATGGATTGGCCGTGTGGCACGCGACTCTCGGCGCATGATTCCGCTTCGCCATTCTGAAACCTAAACCCCTGAGCTTCCGTACTCACGAGGATTTACCTTCAGTGTGGTATCACCTTGCTGAGTGTGAGGGCAAGGGCAACGCCCAATCGGGATCAGATTGAATCCACGAGCTCAGGTCCCTCGGAGAGAGAGTTGTTCACCTCCCTTGAAACCCTGTGATAGGAGAAATTGATTCGATCGGTAGCCACCTTTACACTTTCATCTCCGGCAACCTCAGAACCGTCGGGGTTGAGCCAGATATCCCACTTATCAGAGGGGAGGACCAAAGGCATCCGATCGTGAAGGTGCTGCAAGCCGTCGAGGGCGGGCCTCGTGATGATGGTGAATCGGGCATCGTCGGCGTCCTTCTCCCATAGACCACCGAGGGCAATCAAGTCGGACTCGGGCGAAGTGAGGAAGTGAGGGTCCCTGCCGCCGTCCTCGGACTTCGTCCACTCGTACCAACCCGTGGCCGGGACTAAGCACCTGTGCCACTGCGCGGACCTCTTGAAGCGCCACTTGTCCAGAATCGTCTCCAGACGGGCGTTGAACGCCTTCCGGCTGCTGCTGAGGTCGAAGCCCCAGCGCATCGGACCGATTACCTTCCCCTCGCCATCGTCGTATACGATGTTGGCGGGATCCGTTGGTGCGATGTTCCAACTAGGACGGACAGGTAGGGCGACGAGTTTGGCATCGAAGACAAGTGCGACCAACTCTGGGTCAGCGCCCAACGCAAAACGCCCGCACATGCTCCCCGAAGCTTCTCCCACTATTTTCACTTTCAGACGTCCTGCCCGCCTCTTGGACTCACTCTAAATGGAAAGCCGAGTCGATAGCCCGTGGCTACCGCTTCCGAACGACACGGGATATCGTGGGGGGACCGCTTGTTGGATCTGCAACTCCCCCGCCCGAGGACCGGGACTCTGCTCCTGCTCGAGCAGGAGAGGAGGGAGATGATGCCACTCGTGCATGGCATGGTCTGCGACGAGCTGGCCGAGGGCAGGCCCGTTCACTGGATAGACGGAGGGATGAGGTTCGACCCCTCCGACATCCTCTCGCTCCTACTCTGGCGCGACTGCCCTGGCGATGCCATGGACAGACTGCACGCGTGCAGGGGTTTCACGGCACACCAGACCACGGCCATCGTCGAGCGACTGGCAGCCGAGGCAACGGAGGAATCACCTCCAGAACGCCTCTCCGGAGGACGGCTCGTCGTAGCCTCCGACCTAGCGCGGATGTTCGCAGACCCACAGATCAACCGGGCCGAGGGCAGAGCGCTCCTCCGCAAGACACTGGAGGGCCTGCGCACGACTGCCGAGACGTCCGACTCGCTGGTGGTCATCACCACACGCCGACGAACCTCTCCGATCCTGCCGAAAGCCCTGCGGGCGAACCTAGAGCATGCCGCAGACGATTGTCTGAGGGCATTCAGAGCCGGACGGGGCGGGAGGCGAGGGGGGAGGTCGACATCCCTACTGCATCTGGCCTCGATTGGCCTGACAGTCCCATGGGCGGAGCTCGCCGAGGGCCAGACCTCCCTGCTTGAATTCCGGCCTCACGCCCACATCGTCAGTGAGGTCTGCACTGACCTGCCCCCCCTGATCCCATCCTCGGACCAGCCGAACGGCGCTAGAAGCGCCGTTGCGGCTCGGATGGCGAGGGGCTCGTAGAAGTCGCAGTCGCCACTCTGCCCGGAGGTCGGGGGGGTCCTCGCCTCGACCTCAGACTCCATCCTGATTCTATCCGCAGCGTCGGGACGCTCCCAGCCGACCACGGCGAAGCGCACCTTGCGCCCGGGTGGCGTGCGCTGCCCCAAGCTCCGTTCTCGCAACAGTGCAGCGGCCGTGAGGTTGAGGACGCGATGGGTGCCGACCTCGTTCCTGACGCGACGCCCCACCACCAAGTCAGCCAGGGGGACCTTGCCCCCTCGGAGGCGGGCCAGCTCGTAGTGCAGGTGCTCGACGCCCCTCGCGGGGGCCTCTCCGGGCGGGTCCTGTCGCAGGATCTCCATGATCGACTCCTGCAGGTCGCGGACCCAATTGCAGGTGGAGTGCTGCCGCAGCTCGATCCCCCTCACCTTCCAGCCCTCGCGCCCGTAAGCGAAGTACTTCGTTAGGGCGCCCACGCCGGTGGTACGGTTTGGGACGAAGGCGATCCACTCGTAGACCTCCTCAAGCTCCAGCGGGATGCCGATCCTCGCCTCGATGCGTGAGATCAGGCGGGAGATTGACTCTGCCCTCTCCTCCTCGTTGCGGCCCCGCGTGTCGGCGATCCATATCGAGTCGACGATTGCGTGCAGGCACTCCCAGCCATCGAGTTCGGCCTCCTCGATGGTATCTAGCAGTATGTCGCGTGACCATGCGCAAATCGCCTCGTGGCACTCAATCCTGCCAAAGCGCGCGTTGCGGTACCCAGTGTATCCGAAGCAGCAGACCAGAATCCACTTGAGCACGTTCTGGCGCCTGTCCCAGACATCCCCCTTCTCCTTACGCTTCGACTTAAGGTAGGTCCTCCTCTCTATTATAGGAGCCACCACCCGACCGAGGAACCCATGTCTCCTCGTGCAGACGTGCAGACCAAGCTCCGGGACCACCAGCTTGCGCACCTCGCCCTCCTCCGACCGTCGCTCGATCTCCCTCGCGGCACGCTCGGCCTCCAGAGGCAGGCGCCCATCGCGCCGATCCTCCGTGCCAGCGGGGTTACAGCACTCGCAACTCATTGTCTCCGGGCTGATGTTCCTAGTCGCGATGATGCTCGGAAACAGGCTCGCGTAGTCTAGTTCGTATACGTCTTCGTGGACACCCGGTCTTGGGTCGAGATAGAGCCCGCCCCGATCGGCGAATAGCATCTGCGTGGCGGTTTTCATGTCCTCGGGGCGGTTCTTCTTCCATGGAATCAGCACGCCGTCCTCCATCGACTGGCGGATTTGCATAGCCGAAATGGCCGAGCCGGGGGAGAGCCTAGAGAGATCCTGGGCGGGGAGCCCGGAGACGCGAGCGAGCTCGCACAAACCCTCCATGCCACCCTCCTTGCCCATGAACGAAGTGCCCATGTCGATGTGCAGCCGCCCTTGGAGGGCATGATATGCGTCGGAGCGCAGCAGTCTGCCGTAACTCCAGGACGTGGTCGCCTCGCGGCGGGGGGTGCAGTCGTGCGCGTTTCGGCTCAACTGCAGCGGCTTACCCTCTTTCTCGGCGAGAGTTCGCAGCGCGGGGAAGTCCACGCTGTCGCCGTAGTCCGTAATCACGACATCCGGGTCCAAGCGGTCGAACTCGCTTGCGAATGCCTCGAGGAAGGCAGCGGGTTCCTCGTAGTCTTCCGCGCGTGCGTGCCAGACCTCGTCTTCGGCCTCCGATCCCATGCAGCCGATGTCGATTAGGGTCACGCTCGTTATCTCGGCTCCCGCGCACCGCTTGCCATGCAGATCATGGCATGCCACGTGCAACTTCACCTGACGAAGCGGTGGCAGGGGGCAATCCACGTCGGTGCGTGAGTCGAGTGGCACGATACCACCCCCCTCGACACGCACTCGACCGAACGGGAACGTTCCGAGGTCGAGCAGGAATCTCTGCGCGATCTTAGGGTCGACAGAGAACAGCTCAAAGTTCCTCCAGGCCCCATTCGCAGAGAGCATCTCGGCGACTCTGAGTATCTTCGAAGGGCGAGAGACCCCCACGGTCAGGACCTCGACGGGTCCCGCATCCTCATGACGAATTCGCTGACGCTCCTGGCCGATGATCAGGTTGCCGAACGGCACTTGGTACTCGGGACGGAGCAGTGCGTTTCGCAACTCCTCCATGTGCTGCGACTGGCCGTGTACGTGCAGCACTGGGCTCCATTCGAACGAGTGGCTGGAGACGCTGCCATCGTCATTCTTAACCCACAGTACCATGCGCTCCGATGCGTAGTCCAGATGGGTGTCCAGAACCCATCCTTCAATCATCCTCGTCACCGCGAGTCTCCAAGGCAGTCAGCCTAGAGTTGACATCGACCAGCATCGCTAGTACAGCCGGCTCGAAGACGTCGGAGGAGGGGACCATCCCACATGCCGCCGCCCGCTCGCGAGCCGCTCTCAACATGCGATCGAACTCGGCACGCTCCGCCATTCTCAACACGCGCCGGAAACCCGTCCACCTCTCAACCCGGCATTCAATCCGGTTCCTCCAAGTCGCTACTGTCCTGCCCATGGGCGACCGAGATTACCGAGAGGGTATGATGAACTTTGCAGGCAGGGCGAGGCTAACGTGAAATTGAATTCAGGTAGCCATCATAGCTGAAACGGAGGAAGGGATGTGCCTCCTGTGAGGGTAGTGGTTCCTGTGGGTTCAGACTCAGGGGTTTAGATCCACGAGGATTCAAGGCTCACGGGGGACCACGGATTTCCTAGACCTCTATTCCACTGCATTCACTGTTTCTATCACCGCATACCTCCGAAGTTCGGTTCTATGCTCCGTGCACGTCTGGTTTTGATCGCCAACCAGAGAATGGCCAGGGCAGCCAAGGAAAGAGCTGGGATCATCGCATATTGCACATATTCCCAACCGTAAATTTGCAGGATAGCGCCCGAGCCAAATGAGGCAATCGTCACGAGGCCTGACACCAGCACATCATTCAGTCCTTGCACCTTCGCCTGTTCCTCACTTGTGTGTGTCGTCGTCAGCAGACTTGTTGCTCCGATGAAACCGAAATTCCATCCGAGCCCCAATGCGATTAATGCAAAGTAGAAGTTTTCGACCTCATCCCCACTGACACTGATGAACGCCGCGATTCCAAGTAGTGTAAGGCCAATCATGATCACCCGTAATTGACCGATTCGAGAGATTATCGCGCCGGTGAAGAAACTCGGCGCGAACATCGCGATGATATGCCAGCGAATCACGTCTGCAGCCCCCGCGGTGGTGAATCCAGTCGCTGTCATCGCCAGCGTTGTAGAAGTCATCACAAGCGTCATCATCGCGTAGGAAACCATGGCGCAGATAACTGCGACAACCGTTTTTGGTTGAGTGAAGATTTCTTTGAGATCTCGACCTGATTTTTCTCCTTTCTTTTTTCGTGGTGGTGTTGGGATATCGAGGAATAATAGTCCGAGTGAGCCGATCACATTGATTGCGATTACTGCGAGATAAGCGCCAGCATAAGGGGTTGAATCTATTGCATCGGTTGTCGAGCGAACATGCACTCAGCAATCCGCCGGCCAAAACCAGAGAAATCGCCTTCGGTTTGAATTCTTCAGAAGCCGTATCGGCTGCCGCGAAGCGGAAATACCCGTGGGTCGAGCGGAAGATTCCAGTCAAGCCCGCTCCTAGCAAAAGCAAGTCGAATCGCCCGACATACAATGCCAATGCACTGCAACCTCCTCCAAGCAGTCCTGCTGCTGCTCCGAGCAGAAATCCTGCCCTACGTCCAAACCGTCCCATGAATAACGAAACTGGACCTGCCGAAAGCATCGAAGCGAGAAGCATGACCGAGATCGGCAATGTCGCCAATGCTTTGTTGCCGGCGAGAGCGAATCCTGCTAGCCCGCCGAGGATGATATTGATCGATTGTTGCGAGCCGAGAATCGCCTGTGCGTAGAACAAGACAGCGACATTTCGCTTAGCTTGACGATTGTCGACATTGAATTGCACTGTTGTCATTCGCTCACCTGTAGAATCTCTCAAAGTTCAGAAAACAAGTCCGGAAGCTCAGGGGTTTAGATCCACGAGGGTTCAGACCCTCGTCCCATTCTACTGTCACGTAAGTGCCTCATAGAGATAGAAGATCCCACTGGCAACGACTCCAACGGTCACGAAGTTGTGTATCCATTCCGATTTCATGGACTCCAACCATCGCTTCCCCACCCGAACGCCAAGCAAGGCGGCAACTACGAGGAACGCTGTGAGTTGTGCATGTGCTACGGTTTCGTCGAAACGGAAAATGAGGTAGACTGGAATCCGCGAGGCGTCCACGCACAGCGCGAGCACGCTCGCTGTTGCAGCGTAGGCCATCTTGTCCGTCAATCGTCTGGTAAGGAACATTGCCCGCAGGGCACCCTGATGCCCAGAGAGACCCCCCATGAATCCGGACGCGAAGCCCCCAACTCGATCGTTGGCCTCTGGAATCCTATGCCCTGTCCACGATTCGCTTAGAGACAAGAGTGGTAGGAGAACGAGGAAGAGGCCGATTATGGCAAGAAGTGGGTCCTGCGGTACCTGATTTTGCAATAAGGCACCGACGATGGCACCGATGACCAACCAGATGCCGTAGTGTTTGAAGGCGGAGACATCGACGCTCTCACGCAACGCCAGATATTTCCCCGCATTGTGTGCACCGTGCACCACTGCAACGACAGCCACCGCTTCGTGAGGGCCCATTAGGAGGAGGACGATCGGAGTCAGCATGGTCGAGAGGCCGAAACCTGCGGGCACGGTGAGAGCCGCAGCGAAGAATGCCCCGAGGCAAGCGAGGAGGAGGAGCTCCATTATTCGCTGAAGTCACCAACTAACAATGGTTATTCCTATGGAATTTAATTGGCATATGTGCAGAGTAAATCCTCTTGAGTCCGGAAGCTCAGGGGTTTAGATCCACGAGGACATGGTCATCGGAGGCTCATTCCAGAACCAGCTCTAGTTGAATCTCACAGCAGTCTGTAGGCACTGCACCGTTGGGTAGGAATCCCATCCTAGCGTATAGATCTCGAGCATGCTTATTTCCCTCGCGGACTTCGAGCACGAGAGTTTGATTTCCTATCGATTTCACCCAGTCGATGACCTCTCTGGCAAGGGTTTCACCTATGCCAAGTCCGCGTGCCTCGGGGGCCACCCAAAGCGAGATTAGCCAAACCTCGTCCTTTTCCTCATCATGCTCCCCGCGTACAATTCCTGCGTCCCCGCCATCGAGGACGGCCACGAATGTAGGAAGGTCTTCGAGTTGCTTTACCCAGGACTCATGTGGGAATAGCGATGCCTGCTCGTGCGTGGTGCTAAATGACTCAGGCGATTCTAGCAACGAACGCAGTCGGATGGATTGGAGTCGCTCCCACTCATTGGGGGAGAGTCGCTCGATTCTCATCGGGATGAGTAGAGGTTCGGTGGTCAAAAACCAACCGGACAACTCCAGAGAGTGGACTCACGAGGATCCAAACCGAATCAGAGGGTACCCATCCGACCATATACGAGCGGAAGGGGCCCCCATGCGATTGATTGTAGGAACCGTAGGTAAGCGATACTGCTAATACGGGTTCTGACCTGAAACCGAATCAATCTTTAGAGAAATACGCTGGTAGGCTACCGATGACTAGGGGGCCATTCAATTCGTACCGCCAATCGGTGATACTGGTAGCAATTCTCCTGTTTTCCATCGCAGCCCCTATTCACATCACTCAGCATACCGTCCTTGACACCCCCGGCGAGCGCCATTTCACGGCAAACAACACCGCGAACGACAGCACCATACAGACCCTGATCTCTAATCTCAACATGGATGACCCGGCCGAGGTCACGGGGGCCGTTGACCACCTGAACAGGGTGCACGTGGTGTGGGTGGAGGACGCCTACTCAGGCTCGTTGAACTACGCCCTGTTCAATCTCGCGGGGCATCCACTGATATCCACCACCGAAATACCCGCGAACTCGTCTCTGACAATCACCAATCCGGTCATGGTGGTCGACTCGCAAGCCAAGGCGCACATCGTCTGGGAGTCCATCGGCACGGAGATCAGGTACGTCCTGATTGACCCCGGTTTAGACGACCATGACGGCTCTGCGGGCGACATCACCAACATGACGCTCCAACCCTCCACCGTGCTGGCGGACGGAGCAGGCACGAGAACCGACCCCGATATCGCAGTGGACTCCTACGACGCGGCGCACATCGTCTGGGTCGACACCTACGATTCGCTGGACATGTACTACAGCACCCCTAACCTCTACTACACCATGGTTGCATTCGACACCTCCTCCGGGTTCATGACGATGATAGGCCATACACTGGTGACACCCATCATTTCCCAAGCGGGCCATCCGGCAATCTCAGTGGGAGATGACGACACCGTCGTGGTGGTGTGGGAGGACACTCGAGGCAGCGCGATCGAGATGGTCATGCCAATCGACACCTCCGGATCGATGGACACGGAGTGGGCCGACATGTGCGTAGTCTTCTATGGCGGCTATTTCTCTAGCGGTGGCTACTTCGCCGGACTGAAGCCGCTGCTGCAGTATCCCGACATCACCGTTATGGAGACCCTTTACGCGCTCAGCGGCAACTGGCCCAGCGCTGCGACAAGCGGCAACTGCGCAGAGGCCTACCAGACCGGTGGCTCCGGCAGCCAAGGGCCCCGGACCACCCCCCTCTCAGCCGGAGACGATTCGGGCGGCATCAGGGAACTCACCGAGGTAATGTACGACGGCGGCGCAATCGACCTGCCTATGGACGGTGGCTACTACAGCGAGATGTGGGGCCCGGGCTCGACATGGGCCTGCCTGTCGTGGCACGACAGCAGCGGCATCAGCCCGGGCGACCCACCCACTCAGCTTGACCACCACTGGAACTCAAGCGCACTAAAATTCATGATCCCGATCTCTGACGAGGGCCCCTACGGCGGCGACCCCGCCCAGCAGTCGGACGACACACAGAGCATCAACGAGGCCCACGACGCCTGCGTCATCGCCGGCATCATCCCAGTCCCCCTCCTGGCTGCTGGCTTCGGCTCCGGCTCCACCGATGTCGGATCGCACATGATGGACCTCGCCCAGTGCCCGAACGGCACCGGCCTGAACATCAGGACCTGCAACGGCTCGACTACAAGACTCACCGACGCGGGGGGCCAGATGTACAGTTTCCCGACATCGGCATCGAACTCGGCCGAGTTGGAGTTGATGGTCTCCGGCTTGTTGCATCTCTCAACAGGGGGCTCCACCGAGATATTCCTGACTGTGATGGACCCGTACTCGTTCATCAACAACCCCCCCGTCACCTGGGAGCTGGGCGCCCCTGGCAGCATCACCGACACGACCAATGACCAGTATGCCGAGTACATCGGCCCGTCCATAGACCCATTCTCGGGATACGGCAACCTCGTAATCGCCAACGACACCCGTCTGACGAACGGAGATGGCTGGAGCTCCAGCCCAGACGTCGACATCGACGACTACGGAAACGTGCACGTAGTCTGGGCGGACGGGCGCTTCGGTGTCACAGAACGCCAGGGCCCGTCCCAGCTCCACTACATGCAGATCGATCTGGACCGCGAAGGCGACCTCGACGGCGAGTTCGACGGCCTCGACCTCGACCTGACCACCACTGTCCTCAACACGGCTATTGCCGACTCAAATCTAACGTGGGGAGCGTACCCCACGGTCACCTCTGACTCGGACGACTCGGTGCATATGACCTGGTTCGAGACCGACAACTACCGCAACGACCTCAGATGGACCCGTTTGCAGTTGCCACAGCGCGATTCCAACGGCGATCTGGACCTGGATCAGACCCTCAACCAGGCATACGGGTTGGTCGAGACCCAGGTCCTTGCCTCCGGGGCCTCCAGCCTGATGGGCGTCGATTCAGGCGAGACTAGGTCAGGGGCCCCGCCCATCGTGGGCTTCGACTGGCCGTACCGGAGCGTCCTGTGGACCTCGGAAGACTGCTCCACCTCCTATCCAGACAACGATCTCGAGACCCAGCTCTGCTTCTGGACCCAGACCGATTATTCGATAGATCTGGTCCTCGAGCCCGGCCAAACGGACAACTTGACGCTCGCTCCCGACGCCTCTGCGAATGTGGCGATGACACTGATCGGAGTCACCCTCCCCGGAGGTGGCGACACCGTCCATCTCAGCGCCAGCGAGACCCCCGATTACTGGGTGTCGACGGTCGGCCACGGCTTCACGTACCAACCGTCAGTCAGCCTGATGGAAGGCGAATCCGTCTCGATCAGCCTGTTCCTGCGCGCGCCCAACCTCAGGCAGGTCAACGAGAACCAGTCGTTCGACCTCTGGGTGACAGTGTCATCGGCCAGCTTCGAGCTGGCCATTACCAGCATATTGTTGCACGTGGAAATGGTCAACCAGGGCGATTGGGACGATGACGACGCCGACGGCGTCCCGGATGCCGAGGACGACTGCCAGTGGGGCAACTCCGACTGGTTCTCCGATGAGACGACCGACCATGACGGCGACGGCTGCAGGGACTCCACCGAGGACGATGACGACGACAACGACGGCGTCCCGGACGAGCTCGACTTGTGCCCCACCGGCTACATGGGCAACGACACGGTTGACCGCGACGGCGACGGCTGCGACGACCGCTACGAGGATTCCGACAACGACGGCGACGGCGTGGAGAACCACCTCGACGACTGCCCAGACGGGGCCATGCACTGGGACTCGTCCGAGGACCACGACGGCGACGGCTGCCGAGACTGGGACGAGGACGACAACGACGACGGCGACCCGTACCTCGACGACGAGGACGACTGCCCGTCAGGCGTGACCTGGTGGGATGATCCAAGCTTCGACTACGACGGCGACGGCTGCCACGACCTGCAGGAGGATGATGACGACGACAACGATGGCGTGAGCGACGCCGACGATCTGTGCCCTGTAGGGGCCATCGACTGGGTCTCCTCAGACGCCTTGGACTGGGACGGCGACGGCTGCAAGGACTTCGTGGAGGACGAGGACATCGACAACGATGGAGTGCACAACGACCTCGACGAGTGTCCCCACGGCGAGGTGGGATGGGTCTCCTCGCCCTTCAACGACTGGGACGGCGACGGCTGCCGAGACATCAGCGAGGACGGGGACGACGACAACGACGGCCATCTAGACGTGGACGACGATTGTATCCGGAGCCCAGAGGTCACCGCGGCCAGCGTCGACCTCGACAGGGACGGCTGCGATGACAGGCTCGAGGATGACGACCTCGATAACGACGGCATCATCTCCGACTTGGACTCATGTGAGGACAGCCCGCTCACGAACTGGGTGTCGACTCCGTTCAACGACCGCGACGGCGATGGCTGCGCCGACGACCTCGCAGACGATGACGACGACAACGACGGCATACCCGACGACCTCGACCCCTGCCCCCTCAGTCCCCTGCCCGGGATTGAGCCCGATTACGACAACGACGGATGCATGGATTTCTCGGAGGATGACGACGACGACAACGACGGCGTCCCGGACGAACTCGACTTGTGCCCCACCGGAGTGGTCGGATGGGTCTCTGACTCCTCTAATGACAGGGACGCAGACGGCTGCAACGACGCGCTGGAAGACGACGACGTGCCGTTTAACATTCTCGAGACCATCCGCAGCAGCACCGCACTGACGATGCTGTTCGTGGCTGCAATCGTTATGTTGGCATTGCTGGCCCTGTCGAAATCCGGAGGAGCCTCTGGGGATGGCTCGCTGTTGAAGGGCCGCAAGCGCAAGCCCAGACCCCAGCTACCCAACGAGTCGTGGGCGCTGCTGGATGAGAAGGATCCGGCCCCACCAAAGAGTAGGAGTCGGAAGGCGCATCCCAAGACTGCCAAACCGACCAAGCCAGCCGCCGACGAACCGGAACCCCCAGACTCAGGCCCGGGCGAAACCGAGCGCGCAGAGGAAATCTTAGAGGAGCTTGAGAGCGCGCCCTCGGAGACGTCTATCGATGACCTGTGGGACATCGCCGACGGAAAGCCACCAACTCCACCCCCTCCCTCCGAGTCTCCCGA
>PSPG01000014.1 GCA_003193925.1 Candidatus Thalassarchaeum betae | reverse complement strand
GAGGTCCAGATGGTCGATCGCGAGCAGCAGTGGGTCGACCGCGGCCATGACATCATCTCCGAGTTCCTCGGGGAGGCGGTCGAGAGGCGGATCTTCTCGCTGGCGCAGGTCGAGGGCATCAAGGGCCGGATCACCGGGGTGGTCGGGACCGAGAACATCTCACCAGACACCGACTTGGTCATCGAGGCGGTGTTCGAGGACTTCGGCATCAAGACCGAGGTGTTCGGCATCCTCGACGAAGTCTGCGACGAGCACACCATCCTAGCGAGCAACACCTCGTCGCTCTCGGTGAACGCGCTGGCCGGAGCGGTCGGCAGGCCGAATAGGTTCATCGGGCTCCACTTCTTCTACCACCCGGCCAAGAACAGGCTCGTCGAGATCATCCCGGCGGCCTCCACCTCCGCTGAGACGCTGGCTGCCGTCGAGCAGTACTGCAAGACGATGGGGAAGGTGGTCATCGTCTGCAAGGACAGGCCCGGATTCGTGGTCAACCGCTTCTTCGTGCCCTGGCTCAACGAGGCCTGCAGGCTGCTAGAGGAGGGCGTGGGCTCGACCGCGCAGATAGACGCGGTCGCGTGCGAGGCTTTCCGCATCGGACTGGGTCCGTTCGCGCTGATGAACCTCACAGGCTCCCCAATCGCTCTGCACTCGACCGATTACCTCGCAGAGCAGCTGAACAGCCCCCGCTACATCGGGACTCAGAGTCTGCGTGACCTCGTCGCCGGGGGCAGGACCTGGGAGATCGGTGATGATGTGAATTGCGGCGAGGAGGTGGCTGCGGTCATCCGCCAGCGTCTCCTCGGACAGGTCTTCGCGGTCGCCTCGCAAATCGTCGCAGAGGGCATCTGCTCGATGGAGGACGTCGACCGCGGGGCGAAGGTCGGCCTGCGCTGGGCGCGTGGGCCGTTCGAGTTGGCCAACCGCATCGGCGTGGGCGAGGCTGTCCGCATGGCCGTTGCCTACGCCGACGAGGCGGGGCTGGAGCTGGCTGACTGGTTCGCTAGCAGGAAGGAGCCGTTCGAGTTCTCCTACATCGACGTCGAGGTCGATGGCGGCATCGCCACAGTACGTATCAACAGGCCGGAGGCGATGAACGCGCTGAACGTGACCGTGGTGTCGCAGTTGGGTGAAGCGCTGGACGAGTTGAACGCCCGCGATGACATCAGCGCCATCACACTGGAGGGAGCTGGCAAGGCCTTCGTCGCCGGCGCGGACGTGAAGTTCTTCGTCGACAAGATCCGCGCCGACGCCATCCAGGACATCTACGACTTCACAGCGCACGGGCACGCGGTGCTGGACAAACTGGAGAGCAGCCCGAAGACCACGATCGCCCTGACCACCGGGCTGGCGCTCGGCGGGGGACTAGAGCTCGCGCTGGCATGCGACTACAGGGTCGGCACCCGCCGCACCCAGTTCAGGTTCCCCGAGACCAGCATCGGGATCTACCCCGGGCTCGGGGGCACCCAGCGGACCCCGCGTATTTGCGGTCTGGAGTGCGCTCGCTTCGCCGTGCTCGCAAGCAACTTCCTCGATGCGACATCCGCTGAGGCACTCGGCCTGCTGACTCACCTGGTCGAGCCCTCGGAGATCCAAGCCACTGTCGACGCCATCGTCGAGCAAGGCAAGCCAGGCGACAAGTACCCCGGCCGACCTACCGACGAAAGCCATCCCGCGGCAGCCTTCGCCGCCGCCTTCTACTCCGATGGCAACATGTCGGCCCTGATGTCCGGCGGGGTGCCGGAGGGCTTCGATGTCGAGGACAAGATAGTCTCGCGGCAACTCAAGTCGCTGTCGCGGGCCGCGCCCATCGCGCTCGCGATGGCCAACGGGTTGCTCGACAGTGCTGCTGACTCGAATCTCAAAGCGGGCCTGACGAGAGAGCTCGAGGGGCTTGATAGGATTTTCGGGACGTCCGACGCGCTCGAGGGACTCAGCGCGCTAATCGAGGGACGTCGCCCCAGTTACACCAACGCCTGAGACTCAGACTCGGCGTGGCGACTGAACCCATGCGGGTGCTCGGTACTCGGCGATCGCGCTGAAGATGAAGTCCCTCAAACTCAGCTCAGACCAATCCGTCTCAACTTTCATTTCGGCTATCGTCTCGTCCAACCAGTTCTCCAATAATCTGTCCATGTGGTGTCCTCCTGCTACTAAGTGTAGTTTTCACACTGAGCCGAAAACCTCTGGTATTTCAACGGGCCAGTTTGCACGAGTACACCTAGGTGCATTTTATACACTAAATGCCGCCTGGACAACCTGTTGCGCATGGCTCTTGCCCCCATGAGAATCTCCGCCTCCGACCTCAAGAGGATTAGGCAGGCCATCTCTGATGTCGAGGAAAACGGAGGCATGATCCGCCGGGCCTTCGAGTCCTACTACAACGATGGCTTCGACGTCAGCTGGGAGGTCGATGCCGCCGTCGACGCCTTCTCCATCTTCAGCTCCAAGTGGACCATCGAGATACTCGCCACCCTGTACATCGCAGGCGACCGCCGCTTCAACGAGATGCGAACCCTGCTTCGCGGGATCAGCAGCAGGACCCTGTCTGACAAGCTGACTACTTGCGTGCAGAACGGGCTGATCGACAGAGTCGTCGTGGAGGGGCCCCCTATACGAGTCATCTACCACCTGACCGACCACGGGCGCGAGGCTGGTAGGCTGCTGAGCCCGTTGGTCGCTTACATGAAGTTGCACCAGGGCCGTGTCGTCGGTCCGAAGTGAGGCGTGCACGGACCTGAGCACGGCCGATACAACTGACCGTATGCTTCAAAGGTCGTACGTCGACGAAAGGGGTCATGGCTCTGATTGAGCAATGGCGCAGTACGCGTCCTTGGTTCGTGGATGGGCTCGCTGCGCTCGCGGGTGGCGCCTTGGGACTGGGGGGGTTTCTCCCATTCATCGCCCCAGCCGCACAGGGCACTCTGGTAGCTCCTCGCAGTCACTCGTGGGAGCATCCGCTCAGGAAGCGCATCCTGAACACGCTCGAGCGCTCGCCCGGAATCCACTTCCGCGAGTTGCAGCGCCAACTGGATACGGCCAACGGAACACTGCGACATCACCTCGACGTGCTGGTCAGGGAGCGCTCTATCACCATCATGCCGGTGAACGGACGCACCTGCTACTATGCCGGCGCGCCCACGCAGGTCGAGATCCTGGCCGGCACCGGAGTGACTGACCAGAGCCAGGCAGCGGCGATGCTGCCAGTCGGCCTGTCAACCGTCCAGCGCAACATCGTCTCCAGACTCTCGGAGAACCCGGAACCCCCGTCGCAGGCCCAACTGGCTCGCGACCTCGGACGCTCGCGAGCCTCGGTCCACTCGGCCATAGGAGTCCTCCGCCAGCGCGGCATACTGTGCGCTGGCGGGCTCACCCTGGCGCCTCATCTGTCCCGCCTCCAGACCTCACAGGTAGACTACCCGTGGCTGGACATACGCGTCGAATACGCATGAGTAGGCGCTGAGGGCTGGCTAAGCCTCTTGAGCCACGGAATGCGCGCGGAGCGCGCATGTTCAGAATCAGACTGTTGGAATCACCCATGCCGACGGGGAGCAAGGACCCCGATGTCCTGCTCGCCTGGCTGCTCGATTCCATGGGTCTCGTGAAGAGGAAATCCGAGGGGATGACCATCGAGGACGAGCAGGGGGCGCTGCATCGCCTGATGCGCGAGACCCTGCTCCGAGAGCCCTTGCGAGGCTGGGACACCAAGGCTCTCGGCGATGCTTGCGGGCTCTCCCAGACCGGCATGCACCACCAATTGGTGAAACTGAAGGAGTCGGGGCTGGTCTCAGTCGAGACCAAGGGACGCTGGCACATCCACGTCCTACGTGGCGGCTCGATCAGTGCGGCCGTCGATTTGGTCTCGGCCCAAGCACGTGCGATACTGGATCTGCGGCTCTCCGAGCTCGCTGCTGCAATCACCGAGTCCGATGAGAGGATGGCTGTCGCGAGCGAGGACGAGGAGTTCGGCTTCCGAGTCGGGGTCGCCGAGCCGGGTGCGACTGCGGATGGCGAGGACCGGCTGGATGCGTTGATGCGCGACCTCGGATTGAACGGCGAGCGGGCCAAGCCCGATGACAGACTCGCACGTCAACTCTTCGAGGAGATGGCTCCGAGCGGGCGGGCGATGACCCTGCTCACGCTAGCTGACAAGACAAGCGACTCGCGCTCGCGCGTGCAACGCACGGTCGAGCGCATGCGCGTGATGGGAATCGCAGAGCGCATCCCGATGCTCGACCGAATCGCGCAGGACGTCTACGCCGGCCTGATGCGCCAGCACGACGCGCGCGGCGAGGAGTGGCTGATGACGCGAGGGGGGCTGGGACGTCTGGACGAGTCGGTCTCGAAGGCCCTGATCGCCGGGGTGAGGAAGAAGTCACTGAACATCGAGAAGGTGCAGGACATACTCGCGCAGGTGCCGCTCGACGCACAGAGGGTCCTGCTCAACACGCTGGGAGGCAGGATGCCGTATGGGATCAGGATCGCCGGGCGGGACGGTGCCGCGGTCAAGGAGCGGGTGATGCGTCGGGCCGACAGGACGCTGCGGCGCCTGAGGACAGTGGCGCAACGCCTCGACGAGTCGCTAGCAGCGTAGTCAGGCGGCGTACTGCTCCAGAAGATCTAGCGAGACGATCTGCAGCGTCTCCTCGTGTGTGGCCCCCAGCACGATAGGGCATGCCACACCTGCTTCGGCCGCATCCTGCCAGGTCTGAGCGCACACACACCACCTGTCCCCGGGCTTGAGCCCGGGGAAATTGAACTCCGGCGCTGGAGTGATGAGATCGTTCCCCTGTTGCCGGGCGAACTCGAGGAAGTCATCGGTAACCAAGCAGCAGACTGTGTGCAGGCCACTGTCATTGCGGTCGGTGTTGCAGCAGCCGTCCCTTAACCAACCAGTCAGAGGATCGAGGGAGCAGGGCTGGAGCTCCCCTCCGAGTACGTTAAACGAAGGGAGCATGGTTCTCGCAATCGACAATCGCTGATTAACTCGCGTATCAGGCAGCGATGGAGCTGGGCTCGGTGAGTTCCTCGAGGTACTCGGTCACTCTCCTGCCGAGCTCGGCCTGGCCCCCTATAGAATGCAGTTCGACCCTCATCGCCGAAGCACCTGGAAGTCCCTTGGTGAACGAGACCGCGTGCCGCTTGAGGTTCTTGTTCTCCTGCACCGTGTAGAGTTCGCCACTGAGTTCCAGATATCTCTTCCAGCACCACAATCGAGCTACTGCGGGGTCGCCGTCACCCCAAGTAGGAGCTTGGTCCGACCATCCTAGGTCTCGCTTGATGTCGTGGAAGATGGTAGGTCGGCCGATAGCACCGCGGCCAATCATCAGCCCTGCGGCGCCTGTCGCCTCCAAGCATGCCGAGGCCGTAGCGGCGTCGACGACGTCGCCGTTCGCGATGACCGGGATGTCGACGGCCTCGACGATGTCGCGAATCTGCTCCCAGTCGGCTGTGCCTGAGTACCTCTGTCTCAGTGTGCGGCCGTGGACGCAGATTCGCTCGATGCCCTCTGCCTCCAGCCTCTCGGCGACCTCCAGCGCGGTGTTCGGGCCGCCGCCGGTGCCGAGCCTGACCTTGACCGTGATCGGCACCTTAGCCACATCGAGACAGGCTCGGACCATCTCGACGACTCGGTCGGGGTCCCTCAGAAGCGCTGCCCCGGCATCGTTGCGGCACACCTTGGGCGCGGGGCAGCCGAAGTTGATGTCGATGACGTCGGCCCTGTCCTGCAAGAGTTCGACGGTCTGCACCATCTCCTCGGTGATGCCGCCGAAGATCTGCGGGATGAAGGGCTGCTCTCGAGGGTCACTCTCGACCTTCAGCCACGAATGCGTGTCGCGACGGGTCAGGCCGGATGCCGCGGTGAACTCGGTGACCGTCACATCCGCTCCGCACTCGCGTGCGAGCAACCTGTAGGCGAGGTCGGTGACCCCTGCCATGGGGGCGAGAAACAGCGGAACGGGGTCACTGGTCACGAAACGGCGGTCCGGTAGCCCCTCTATGAGGGCGTCGAGGCCTCAGAAGGTGGATTCCCAGTCGTCGACGTTCTGGGCGCGCTCCCAGTCTGCGTCGGTGATCGAGTCCCGGGTCTTGAGCATCTCGCGGGCCAGCAGCCAGTAGACGAGAGCCAGCGAGCGTCGTCCCTTGTTGTTGGCGGGAAGGGCTAGGTCGACGTTGCGCAGCCTGTTGTTGGCGTCGCATATCCCAACCACCGGCATGCCGGAGTTCACAGCCTCTGAGAGGGCCTGGGAGTCGGCAGCCGGGTCGGTGACCAGAATCACCTCGGGCTCGATGTAGGTTCGCAGTCTCGGGTTGGTCAGCGTGCCGGGAATGAAGCGTCCTACGATGCGCATCGCTCCGATGCTCTCGGCGAACTTGCGTGCGGGGCGCTGACCGTACTGCCGTGCGCTCACGACAAGGACCCTCTCAGGGTCGTAGCGGGACAGGAACTTGGCGACCACACGGATGCGTGCGTCGGTCTGGTGGATGTCGATGTGGTGCAGTCCGCCCTCGTGATAGCGGAGGGTGTCGAGGAACTTCTTCATGTCGGCCGACTTCTGGTTGGTTCCGATGTGGACGGCGTGCTGCTCGTACACATCGAGCGGCACCAAAGGGGATAGACTCTCATCCAAGATGAATCCTCAGCGTCGCGGCGACCTGACCTTGACTCATAAGCGCTGCGCATCGCCCCACAGGGCCGTACAGGCCTAATCGAAATCGGACAGGTAGGTGCATTCCCCGCTCTCATGCATCTCTGAGAAGCGCACGCAGGGCCTGGTGATCGTCAGATAAACGTCGAAGTGGTCGTGGAACGAGAGTTGCTCGATGGGCGCGGTGATGCCGTAGCCGCGAGCCTCGACCTCGAATACCCACTTGCCTTCGACGAAGGTCCCGTTGCCCAGGGTGAAGCGCTCCAGCGGGTAGTCCTGAGTCGCCCTGACCTCCCAGAACGGGTCGCCGCCAGCCTCCTTCACGCCTGGCTCCCACAGTCGCACCTCGACATAGCGGAACTCGTTGGTCTCGTTGCCGAAGAACTCCTCGATCTGCGAGGACCACGGGAACTGCGCTCGGAAGTTGATGACCAGCTGAGTCACGCTCTCGTCGAACTGAATCAGCTCCTCCTCCTCGTACGGGTCGGCGGCCTCGAGTCCGGTGGACTCGAAGGTGTGGTCCCACCCTGTGGTCTCCTCCTTCTCGATGACTATCGGCTCGTCTCGCCACGACTCCATGATCTCGCGCTGGACCGCCAGCCCGAGGCAGCCGCTGGTCATCGTCGAGATGAGCAGGACGGCGAGGACGCAAATCGCCGCACTGGTACGTGTCATCGGTTACCGGAAACGACAGGATATCTTCAATCCGTGTGTCGTTTGGTGCCTCTCGGTACTCATAGGGCACGTCAAAGCCGCAGGCTCAGTCACCCTTTCGTCGTCATTGAGGCATCCCTTCGGGGCGGAGAGGGGGGATGAACCCTGCGAATCACTCTTCTTCTGTGATTGCACGGGGCTCGTGGACTTCCCTGAACACGACCTTGCCGACACCGAGGTGGTCTCGGAGAGTGCGGACGAGGCTGAACTTGGCGTAGGCCCAGCTCTGGTCGTACGCGATGGCCTCGGGAGTGGTGACGGTCAGGTCGTCGCCGTCGAAGGCGACCTCGAAGTCGTCGCGACCGGTGTTCATGTTGAGCAGGGTTGAGACCTTCTCGGTGCGGTCCTCGACGACCTTGGTGATTCGGTAGCTATAGCGCAGGGTAGCGCCGGCGAGCGGGTGGTTGTAGTCGATCCTTGCGCGGCCGGCGCTGAGGAACTGCAGAACACCGGTGCGCCCGCCGATTTCTACGGGCGCGCCGATGGCGAGCGTTTCCGGGTCGCGCACGCTGCGCATCAGGACGTTCTGGCCGATGGTCTCGACGAGATTCGCATCCCGCTCGCCGTAAGCCTCGGCGGGCTCGATGTCGAAGGCGTAGTCGGTGTCAGCCTCGGCGTCGACCAGATGGGCCTCGAACCCGGAGACGAGGCGCCCGTCGCCGACGACGGTCACCATCGGCGAGTAGGTTCGGTTCTCATCGTGCGCATCGTGCTCCTTGGCGACCTCCTCGCGGGTCGTCTCGATGAGCACCTCAGTCTCCGCATTGAAGAGGTCGTAATCGATGTGTATGATCGTTCCCTTGTCCATCAGATGACCCTCCTAGGCGACTCGCCGACCGACTCCTCCTTTTTCATACAAACGGTATCACCCCAAGTGATATTCCGCTCACTCCCCTTCCTGTGAACTGCGGTTGCTCGACGCCAGTGCCAGAGCGCCGCCGAGCATCACCAGACCCCAGCCCACCCAGACCAAGTGGCTGCCACGCAGGTTGTGCACCGTGACCCTGACGCGATCCACGTCCTCGGACTGCCCCATCATCATCGAGTTCAGCAGGTCACTGGACTGGAAGATGTCGAGGATGATGATCACGTCACCGGTCAGCCCGACCATCCTGTCTACCTCGGAACGGGCACTGACCACGCCGCTGGGCGAGACGAACCTCAGCATGCCCGGCCGAACGGTGTCGACGAGCTCACCGTCCCGTCTGATTTCGACGAGCACTCCCACGAAGCCGTCTCCGACGCCGAAGTCGTAGTCATCGTCGTCGGCGGAGATGATCTCAGTGCCGACGAAGACGAGCTCGTAGCCGTCGTGCTCGATAGGCTGGTCCTTCACCAGAGTGACCAGGTGCGAGGGGTCGGAGCGGTCGACCAGCGTGGTGGTGAGAACATGTCCGATGAGCAGCAGCAGGATCCCGAGGTGGGCTAGGTGCGAGCCGAGCAGCCTCGCGCGGGCCGCGTTGCTTCTATCTCGGACACCGCTCTCCCTGAGCCTAGGCGTCACCTTGCTCGCAGTGCGCCACGCCTGCTGAACCGTCGGTGGCAGGGCGAAGGCCAGCCAAGTCAGCAGGAACAGCCCTACAGCGCCTCTGGTGATGCCACCGGCGATGACCAAATGAGGGTCACCCGGTAGAGAGAACTGGTCGTACAGGTAAGCGAGGACGATGGATGCGACTAGGGTCATGAACAGCAAAGCGGTGCCGCCGCTGGCATCGACCGAGCGGCCCCAGGCGTAGAGGGTGAGTCCGACTGCCAGCAGGCCGATGAGGGGGGCGCCGTAGAACTCGTGCGCCTCGAGGCTGGTGCCGTCTATCTCGGCGGTCAGGAGCAGCCAGGTTAGCAGGAGGAAGGCCGCGCCTCCGTACCATGGCACCGCGCGGGCGGCGCGCGTGCGAACTGAGACGTCCTTGAGAGGCTGGAGCAGCGCCTTCATCTCGTCCTCCTCCTCTCCAGAGAGCAGCCACGGGGCGAGGAACGGTACCATCCCCGCTACCGCCTGATTGATGCCGGCGAGCCAGAACCAGCTCGCGTAGAGCATCAGCAGCACGCCGAGCACGACCCAATGCAGCGGCGGGCTCTCAGAGTCGCCGTGCACCACCAATAGGATGAGCGCCAATCCGAGCGCGAGCACAGCGCTCGAGCCAATCCACAATGCGACGGCGATGTATGCCACCACGAGACCCACCGCGAGCAGTGGCTTGTCCTGTAGCATAGAAATGCGGCCGGCGGCGGCGAGAGCCAGCGCCTGCTGCCGGCGGAGGTAGGTGACAGCGTAGTAGCCCAGTAGGACGATTGCCACGAGATACGAAGTCACCTCGATCCCGACGGGGCTGAAGTCAGCGATGTCGAGCACCCGTAGGTACGGGTCGTCGGCCAATGTGCCCTCGCCGTCGGCGACGAAGGCGTGGACCGATGCCCAGACGCCATTGGCGCGCGTCACAAGGGTCGCGTGGAAGGCCAGTGCGCCGGCCACCAGACCCACCGCTGGCGAAGCGGAAATCGCGCTCGAGGAGTCTGACTTGGCGCGCACGTGGACGATGAGCAGCAGAGCGAGCCAAGGCAGAAGCGAGCCGGTCTCGACCGGGTCCCAGGCCCAGTAGCCGCCCCAGTCGAGCACCGTGTAGGCCCACAAGCCGCCTAACCCGATGCCGATGGCACCGAGCACGAAGCCGGCACGCGCCCAGTGCAGTTGAGCGGCATGGATGGAGTCGGCTGAGTCGCGCCTGAGGACGCCGGCGAGAGCCACGCTCGCGGTAGCGAGGCACAGCGAGTAGTAGGAGAAGACGATCGGGGGGTGGATGACCATCAGGTCGGTCTGCAGCAGCGGGTTCAGCTCGCCCTGCGCCCCGGTCGCGGCGGCGAACGGCTCGAGCAGCCACGCCAGCGCAATCAGCGCGAGCACCCAGCCGTGCATGATTCGGACTTCGAGAGGCGCTGGGCCGCCGTCACGGGCCATGAACCAGGTCACGACGGCGAGTATCGCTGCCCACAGCAGCAGCGGTCCGGCTCTGCCGCCCCATACGGCGGAGATCCGGTAGAACAGCGGCAGTCCGTCACCGCCCAAACGAGCGACGAGGTCGAGGGAGGAGGCGTCGAGGACGAAGGCACCGACCAAGAGGGCGAAAGGGGCAACCTGCGAGGCTAGGGTGACGTTTCGGACCACGCCGTCTCCAGCTTTCTCCGGGCGCGCGATCTGGTGCGCGCTGGTCAGGAACGCGAGCGCGAGCAGGGCGAGTCCGAGCCAAGTGAGAACGGAATCACCACCCGTAGTACTTGGCTCTGCTATACCCGAACGCCAGCATCGCTGGAACCACCTTCTTGAGATACAGCCCGGGGCGGCGCACGAGTAGCCTGAGGCCCACCATCGCCTTCCCGCTGACTCCCATGTCCCCCATCTCGTCAGGGAAGCACCGAGCCATCACCGACATCTCCTCGTCTGTTAGGTCGAACAGCGCGTTCTTGCCTCTCAGTATCTTGTCGTAGGGCGGGAACTCGTCCTTCCAGAGCCCGGGGTACTCGGCGAGGCCGTCGGCGCTGATGTCGCCTGCGGCGATAGCAGCGGCGGCAGTATCGGCAGCGTAAACCGCCGACTTCAGCGCCAAGTGAGAGCCTCCCTCGAAGAGTGGGGATGTGAAGCCGGCGGCATCGCCTACCAGCATCAGCCCGTCGTAGTGTGTGTTCTCGAACGGGCCCGAGATCGGGATGGTTCCTCCGAAAGCCGGATTTCCCTTCTCCTTCCAAGGAGGGGGGACCTGCTCGAGCTCCTTGAAGTGGGTGACTTCGATGAACTCGTCAAGCGCCTTCTTGGTGCGCGGCCGGTCCTCGGTCACCAGCCCGACGTTGGCGCGGCCATCGCACTTGGGTATCATCCACAGGTACCCCTTCTCGGCGTACTTCGGCCAGATGTAGAAGTCGAGGTAGCCATCGCTCGGGACTTCGAGCATCTCGTACTGCATCCCGGCTACGACCTTGCCCATGGTGTTCAGGGGCTTGTCCTCGTCGAGTTTGACGAGTTTCGAGCACACTGCGGCTGCGCCGGAAGCGTCGATGACCACCTTGGCCTGGAGGGGGAACAGCTCGCCCTTGCCATCGCACTTCCAGCCGACGAAGCGCCCGTCATCCTCCATCCTCTCCATCGAGGACAGCTTGTGACCGAGGTGCACACTCGCTCCGGCAGCGACCGCCTCGTCGGCGATCCAGCGCTCAAACAGGTGCTTCTCGAGGACGTAGCCCTCCTCGGTCAGGCGCTTCTCGGTGCCGTCGGGGAAGATGACTCGAATGCCATGGACCCTCTTGCTGATGACATGCTCTGGCAGGTCCAAGTCGAGATTGTCACACGCGATGTCGGAGATGCACTCGCCGCAGTGGACTGGCGTGCCTATCGCCGGGTGGTCCTCGATGAGCATCGTCGAGAGGCCGTGACGGGCGCACTGCAAGGCAGCGTTGCCACCCCCCGGACCCGCTCCGACAACTAGGACATCGCATGTGCTCACGGCCTCACCCAGTTAGCCACGGACGGCTGTACGTCAAAGAAACCGTCGGTCCCGCCATCTACGATGGCGAGCGAACCTTCTCATTGTGTGAGCGCTCCGGCGGAGCATGGTCTGGAGGCAGCTCTCCCGCTACGTCGGGGCTCTGGAGGAGTCCGGTGAGATGCTGCGAATCGTCGATCCGGTCGATGTGGAGCTCGAAGCGGGATGCTTCGCCGATCGCCTAGTGAAGCGGGGTGGGCCGGCAGTGAAGTTCGAGCAGCCCCGCCTGCCCGACGGCAGCATCAGCCAGTTTCCTCTATTGATGAACCTCTTCGGGACCAGAGAGAGGACCAACCGGGCCTTGGGCGTGGATGACCCGAAGGAGATCGGGGAGCGGATGGTCGCTCTGATGAAGCCGGACGTCGGTGGTATCCTCAAGGCGCCGTGGACCGGACTGGGACTTGCCAAGCAGGGCCTGACGATGGCGCCTCGCAAGGTCTCGAGGGGAGCGTGCCAGCGGATCGTGATGGAGATTCCCGACGTCACGAGGCTGCCCATACCGAAGACCTGGCCCGAGGACGCGGGGCCGTTCATGACCCTCCCGCTGGTCGTCACAGCCGACCCCGACACGGGTGTCCACAATATGGGCATATACCGCAGTCAGGTGTACGGGCCGGACGAGGTCGGGCTGCACTGGCAGGCCCACAAGCACGGTGCGGACCACGCAGACGCGACCACCGGCAGGATGCCTGTGGCAATCTGCCTCGGTGGTCCGCCTGAAGTGATGTTCAGCGCAATAGCGCCGCTGCCGAACAACCTCTCGGAGTACGAATTCGCAGGATTGCTGAGCCGCAAGAGGCTGTCCATAGTCAAGTGTCAGACCTGCGACCTCTGGGTGCCGGCCGAGTGCGACGTGCTCATCGAAGGCTACACGGTGCCCGGCGAGACCCGCATGGAGGGTCCGTTCGGAGACCACTTCGGATACTACTCGCTGGCCGAGCCCTACCCAGTTATGCACATCACCAGGATCACCCACCGCAAGGATGCGATGATACCGATGACTATCGTCGGTATGCCACCGATGGAGGACGGCTACCTCGGCGAGGCGATAACCGATGCCTTCCTGCCCATTCTGCAATTCCAGCACCGCGATGTCGTCGACCTATACCTGCCGCTCGAGAGCGGATTCCACAACCTCGCCATCGTCGCCTCGAAACAGCGCTACCCGAGACAGGCTCGCAAGACAGCCTTGGGCCTGTTAGGCGCCGGTCAGATGATGTTCCAGAAGGTGATAGTGGCCGTTGACGAGGGTCACCCGGTCAAGGACCTCGAGGCACTTCTGGATGCTCTGGACTACCGCGTCCACATACCGCACGACCTCGTCTTCCTCAGGGGGATGGTGGCCGACACAATCGCTCACGCCGCGCCTTGGGAGAACATCCACGACAAGCTGATCATCGATGCGACCACGACTCCGGACAACGACCCGCACTCGGGCCAGCCCCCGCAACTGGGCTGCCCGGACTCGCTCGAGATCTCCGCCTCGGCTGTGAGCGGCGTGATACAAGCGCGAATGCTGCGCTCCTCGATGCTAGTCGTCACCACCAACATCGAGGGCGCACCGAAGCCTGAGGGGAGCATGGAGGAGGTCAGTGAGGAGGGTGCTGCACGGCAGCGGGAGGTAATCGATGAAATCTGCCGCGGAATCTGGTCGCTTGAAGCCGCCCGGAACCTGCGCTGGCTGTTCATCACCGACGACGACGTCTACCTAGCCAGCGAGGACTGGCGGCGGCGGCTGTTGTGGCAGCTGTTCTGCCGCTTCGACGTCGGTCGCGACCTGCACTTCGACGATTCCGGCGGCAGGCTCGCTTGGGATGCCACCGCGCCCATCCCGTCCAACGAGGGGCCGCTGCCTGTGCGGCGCTGGCCGGGCGTCACCCTGCACGATGCGGAGGTCGCCGAGCGGGTCGACGCGTGGCTGGCCGAAGGGGGATACTGATGGGAGCCAAGGAGATACTCGAGTTCGTCAAGGTCGAGCACACGCTGTTCTCCCTGCCCTTCGTACTAATCGGATTCATCCTCGCGCAACACCAATTCGGTTCCGAGTCTATGGATATCATCTGGATTCTCGTAGCCGCGGTCGGAGCGCGCGGCCTCGCGATGGCGCTTAACCGCATAATCGATCACGACATCGATGCTGCGAACCCGCGTACTGCGAGCCGGCACCTGCCTTCGGGCTCGATGTCGGTGCAGGCCGCTTGGACTCTTTCTGCCGTCTTCCTCGCCATGCTCCTAGGAGGTGCGTGGATGCTCAACGAGGTAGCCCTGAAGATGGCTTGGCTGCCGGTGCTCGTCTTCGTCGTCTACCCGTACACGAAGCGCTTCACATCGCTGTGCCACTTCTGGGTCGGGCTCTGCCTCGGGCTTGCACCGGCAGGCGCATGGGTCGCTGTGGCAGCCGACACCCACGGCTGGGCGTCCATCAACGGGATGCTCGATGGGAGAACCGAGTTCCTCTGGTATCCGGAGATCTTCTTCATCTCGCTCGGAATCGTGTTCTGGATCGCTGCGTTCGACGTCAACTACGCGAGGATGGACGTGGATGCCGATCGGGAGCAGGGCATTCACTCCTTCCCGGCGCGCTACGGCTCCGATGCCACGCGCAACCTGAGCGTCGCGCTCATCATCGGCTGGGTGGCCTGCTTCTTCCTCACTGGCCTCCATGACTTCAGCGACCAGCGCGCCTCCCGCTACATGCTGTGGATGCCAGCTGTCGTCCTCATGGCGGCAGCCAACCTCTACGTGATGACCAAGGGGGCCGATGCTGCCGGAGAGTCCGATGCGGCGATGGGCAGGTTCCAGCAAGTGCTCTTCCGAGCCTCGATGCTCACCGGCTGGGTGCTGCTGGGCAGCCTCGTCTTCGTAGAGAGTTTGATCCACGGGCTTGACTGAGGTAATACGATGTTTCGACTTCATGCAGAGTACGACACTGCCGGGGACCAGCAGCAGGCCATCGACCAGCTGGTCGAGCAACTCGAGGCGGGACAAGAGCGCTGCGTGCTGCTCGGAGTCACCGGCTCGGGCAAGACCTTCGCCATGGCCAAGGTAATCGAGAAGCTGCAACTCCCGACCTTGATTCTCTCCCACAACAAGACCCTGGCACGGCAGCTGTGGCAGGAGATGGGCGAGCTGTTCCCGGAGAACGCGGTGGAGTACTTCGTCAGTTACTACGACTACTACCAGCCCGAGGCCTACATCCCCGGGCGCGACCTCTACATCGACAAGGAGCTACAGATGAACGAGCGCATCGAGCAGGAGCGCTTCTCCACCGTGGCCTCGCTCGTCTCACGACCGGATATCATCACCGTCGGCACTGTCTCAATCATCTACGGGCTCAACCCCCCCGAGGTATTCCAGCAGAACCACCTGAGGCTGGCTGTGGGTGACCAAGCAGACCCGCAGGACGTGGTCAGACAACTGGTCGGTCTGCAGTACCGCCGTACCACCGGCGAGATCACTCGTGGCGACTTACGCCTGCGCGGCGAGGTGCTGGACGTCTGGATGCCGAGCCGCGATGACCCGTTGCGCATCCGCTTCGGATGGGACGGCATCGAGCGCATACAAGTCTGCGAGGCGGTCTCGTGGGAGCCACTCGACGACTTCGAGGAGGCTTGGATCCACCCACGCGAGTTCTACATGACCAGCAAGGAGCGGTTCAATCAGGCGCTCGAGGACATCGAGGCCGAGCTCAACGACAGGCTCGACTGGTTCCACTCCAGGGACAAGGATCTTGAAGCGCACCGACTCGAGCAGCGGACCAAGTTCGACCTCGAGATGCTCACCGAGGTCGGCTCGTGCAAGGGCGTCGAGAACTACTCGATGCACTTCGACGGGCGCAGCCGGGGTGAGCGGTCTTACTGTCTGCTCGACTTCTACGCAATATGTGCTGAGCGGTATCACGGCGGGGCCGACAAGTATCTCGTCATCATGGATGAGAGTCACGTCTCCCTGCCCCAAGTCGGAGGGATGCATGGTGGCGACTTCTCGCGTAAGAAGAACCTCGTGGACCACGGCTTCCGACTGCCCTCGGCTTACGACAACCGGCCCCTGCGCATCGACGAGTTCCAAGAACTCGTGCCACAGATGATGTACGTCAGCGCGACTCCTGGTGAGCGCGAGTTGCGGCACCTCGCGGAGGTGACGGGGCAGAACGTGCCCCAAGGGCTGCTGCACGTCCAAGGTGGTGGTGGAGCGCGGGCCGCGGAGCAGGACAAGCCGCGAGAGAGGGTCACGATGGAGAGCATCCTGTCAGAACTCGACGGGATCGCGAGGATGGAGGTTCGACCGACCGGCCTGCTCGACCCCGGAATCGAGGTCAGGGCGACTGCAGGGCAGGTGCAGGACCTCGAGGACGAGATCCGCAAACGCGTCGAGGTCAACGAGCGAGTCCTCGTGACCGTGATGACCATCAAGTTCGCCGAGGAGGTGGCCGAGTACCTCAATCGCCAGGGCTTCAAAGCCCATCACCTGCACAGCGAGATCGACACGCTCGAGCGCACTGAGATCATCAAGGCGCTGCGCCTCGGCCACATCGATATCATCGTCGGAATCAACCTGCTCAGAGAGGGCCTTGACCTCCCTGAGGTCTCCCTGGTGGTGATCTTCGACGCAGACAAGGAGGGTTTCCTGCGCAACGAGCGCTCGTTGCTGCAGACCATCGGCAGAGCGTCGCGCAATGAGCATGGCTCGGTCATCCTCTACGCAGACTCGGTATCGCCAGCGATGGAGGCCGCAATCAGCCAGACGCTGGCCAGACGCCGTATGCAGGGCGAGTACAACAAGGAGCACGGCATCGTGCCGCAGACCATCCGGAAGGCGCTCCCGGTGATGGGAGAGGAGGTCGGTGACCTGCTGTCCGGGGCTGCGGGCAAGGGCAGAAGGGGCGGACGCCGTCTGGTCGCCAAGCCGCCCGGGAAGCGCGGGCTCGAAGGACTGGCGCAGAAGTTCGGCCTGGGGGCTGGGGTCTGGAACACCTCGGACTCGGTGCTCGATAACGTCAGCCAGCCAGAGTGGGTCGCTGCGGCCTACGAGACCGTGAGCAGCGAGGACGAAGGCGACTCCGCGAGGCTGATCGCCAAGTTGGAGAAGGAGATGCGGCAGGCCGCGGCGAGACTCGACTTCGAGCGTGCGGCCCAACTGCGCGACCGCATCTTCCAACTTGAGAGTGCGTCGAATTGAAGGCCCGGGAGCACTGCGACGGCCTGTGTCGGGCTACAGCAAGGACGACTACTCCACGCCTGTGGAGGACTACGACTTCTCCGCTGCAGACGATGTGCGCTCGCTCATCGACCAGATGGGGCACGCCGGCGGCTTCACTGCTACTAAACTCGCGCACGCGCGCGACGTGCTACGTGACTCTATGGCCAAGAGCGGCCAGGACGGCGTGCTGAACTGGCTATCCTTCCCCGCCTGCCTGTGCGCCACCGGCACGCGCGGCTTCTTTCTCGAGGCTCTCAAGCGCAAGTCGTTCAACGTCGTCATCACGACCTGCGGCACGCTCGACCACGACATCGCACGCACGTACCGGGACTACTTTCACGGCGATTTCCGCCTCGACGACATCGCACTGGCCGAGGAGGGGCTCAATCGACTGGGCAACGTCATCGTGCCCAACGAGTGCTACGGCGAGATTCTCGAGCGGGTCGTCCTCCCCTGGTTGGAGGAAATCGAGGCCGAGCGCCGCGAGGCCAACCCAGAGAACCCGTGGCTAGGCTTCGGGTCGGTCGAGCTATGCTGGGCCATGGGCGAGCGCATCGACGACGAGTCGTCGCTTCTTCACTGGGCTGCCAAGCACCGCATCCCCATCGTCATCCCGGGGCTCTCGGACGGCTCTATAGGCTCGCAGCTGTTCATGCACAGGCAGAAGAGCCCCGACTTCATGGTCGACTTCCTAGCCGACGAGCAAATCCTCTCTGACCTGACTTGGACGGCCGAGGAGAGCCATGCCCTCATGGTCGGTGGGGGAATCTCAAAGCACCACGTCATCTGGTGGAACCAGTACCGCGGGGGCCTGGACTCCGCAGTGGGCATCACGACTGCTCCCGAGCACGACGGTTCGCTCTCGGGTGCGCGACTGCGCGAGGCAATCTCGTGGGGCAAGGTGCGTCCTGAGGCGCCTCAGGTCGTGGTCGAGGGCGATGCGAGCGTGCTTCTTCCGATTCTCGGCGCCGATTTATTCCGTGATTAGTACGCGAAACCCCTACTAATGCCGTGCAAATGCATAAGAGCGTTCGACAAGGCGCCGCCGCCATGTCCGTTGAATCGATGGTACAGGGAATGATAGATGCACTAACAGAGGCCCTCAGTGATGCTGCGAAGCACGACCGGGGCAACGGCGCCGCTGGAACGCGTGTGCGAAAGTCCATGCAGGCAGCAAAGGGCACGGCTCAGGACGTTCGGAAGCAGGTCCAGGCCGACAAGAACGCCAGCTGAATCAGTCGGCACTGTGCGCGAAGACTTCCATCAGGCCCATCCTCATGGAAACCAGAGGGCGCCAGCCCTCTCCCCCTGCTCTGAGAAGCGCATCGTGCAGGGGCCCCAAGTCGGGCCTCGCTGGCCTTGGTCGGTAGCTCGAGGAGGCGGGACTGGGATTGTCCGAGAGAGACGAGATAGTGTGGGTGTGATGCAAAGCGTTGGTGAAGCGCGACCAGAGCATCCTCATCTCGTCGAGGATGGATTTCGCTGACCAGGCTCTGCGACCGCTCATGTCCAGCACGCCTTGCACCATCGCGTCCGAGTCTGCGAGGATCAGCAGCGAGAGTGCATCGGTCGCGTCTCTTACATGGACCCAATGACGCGCCTCGATGTCGGGCGGGTGGATTCCCTCCGCGCCGTCCTTGACCCAATCGGCCCACTCATGGAGGACCTCGGTGCCCCAGTCCACCGCACCCTCGGGGATCAGCAGGTCGTGGATCCTGACGACCAGCCCGGCTTCGCCGTGGTCGACATGCGCGGGGACGACGGCGACATCGCCGCTGGCTCCCTCGCCGATGCCAACTGTGACATCGGCCTCCTCGGGGTCGTCAGTAAGCGTCGCCCCGGCTCGGTGGAGACGGTCGGCCAGAGCGTGGTAGAAGGCGTCGACTGCGCCACTGATGTGGACTACCTTGGGCATTGTACCACTAAGCCACGGCTTTGGACTCGATGCCGTTCGCCACGCTCTCGAGTATGTTGAGGCCCTCGTTGACCTCCTCGGAGGAGAAGGTCAGGTTCGGGCGCAGTCTGATGCTCTGCGTGCCCGAGTTCATGACGTGCATGCCCGCTTCGAGGCAGGCCGAGTTGAACCTGTCACGAATCTCTTGGCTCGGCAGCGTGAAGGCAGCGAAGAGCCCGCGGCCGCGAACGTTGCTCACCATCTCGTTAGATGCTCCTAACTCCTCCAGGCCTGCCACCAGTTCCGCTCCGACCACCTTGGCGTTTCTCACCAGGTCGTCACGCTCGATGGTCTCCAGTATCAGACGCGCGCGAACGAAGTCGGTCAGGTTGCCGCCCCAGGTCGAGTTGATCCTGCCAGAGGTCTCGAAGACGTTGTCGTCGAACTCCTTGAGGCGTGGTCCGGCCATCAGCCCGCAGACCTGCGACTTCTTGCCGAAGGCTATCATGTCGGGCTCGACACCGGCGTGCTGGTGGGCCCACATCATGCCGGTTGCGCCCATCCCGGTCTGCACCTCGTCGAAGATGTACAGAGCACCGACCTCATCGCAGACCGACCTCATGTCGCGGAGGAACGAGTCGCGGAAGTGATTGTCACCGCCCTCGCCCTGTATGGGTTCCATGATGATGGCCGCCATCGTGTCGGGGTTCGCCTCGGCATGGGCCCTGATGGAGTCCAAAGCGGCCCCCTCACAGGCGTCCAGTCGTGCGTTCTCAGCCCCATCCACAGGGAATCGGACCTTCGGGTTGTCGAATCGCGGCCAGTCGAATTTAGCGAAGCGCGCGGTCTTGTTCGGATCGGTGTTGGTGACCGAGAGGGTGTACCCCGAGCGACCGTGGAAGGCCTCGTGGAAGTGGCCGATTGTGAGATGCGACGACTTCTCCTGATCGGTATCCCAGTCGAACTTGCCCGACGCGTCAATCCCCTTCGCCTCGCGGTCGTGCGACTTCCAGTCCATCGCCGCCTTCATGGTGTTCTCTACAGCGAGCGCACCACCGGAGACGAAGAAGTGATGAGGCAGGTAGGGAGGAGCGGCGATCCTGCCGAACGCGGCTACGGACTCGGCCATCGCCTCGGTATAGAGATCCGAGTTTGCGACCTTGTTGACCGACACCCTAGCCAGCTCGCTCTTGGCTGCAACGAGATTAGGATGGTTCCAGCCCAATGGCAGCGAAGCGAAGCAGGAAAACATGTCGAGGATGTCCCGTCCGCTCCTCGAGTCGTGGAAGTAGCAGCCGGTCGACCTGTCTAGGTCGATCACGAAGTCATACCCATCGGTCAGTATGTGAAGGCCAAGGGTGGAATGGACCAAGTCGGCTCCCAACCCCATGCCATCAGCGAGGTCGAATCGTCACATCAACATTCTCCGGAATCGGAATCGCAGATTCCGTCCGGTAATCCTCCGGAATCGTCGAAAACGCGATTTCCGATAATCATACAATTAATCAAACTGACTTTAGTTTTCCAATTGAAAACTTTGGAAATATACAAATATTCCAATTGGATTATCAGTCTTAACAATCGTAGAGTATAAGTGCCAAACCACCTACTGGCCCAGTGGAGAATTGCTAGGGGATGCACTTCTCCTCCCAACGGGGGGGGAATTGAGTGAGCGAAGAATACAGAATACAAGAACTACTGGAGAGAGAAGTCTATGTCGGCGAGACACGAGTCGGTGTGATCACCGGCGAGCGCTTCCATCCGCGCGACGAGCTCGTGCGATCGATGCGAATCAGGGTCGAGGACGGCATAGCTGAGGAATACATGAGAAAGCCCGCAGAGTTCGCTCCGCTTTCGAAGGAGTTGGTGCACAGCATCAGGTCCGATGGTGGGGTGAAGCTGTCGAAATCAATGCGCGAGTTACAGCGTCGTTGGAGGAACACTGTCCGAATCAACGAGAAGTTGTACGCGCCCGACGAACTGCTCGACAGAGCAGTGCTCGACAATGACGGATTGGACCTGGGGAACGTGACTGACCTGGTCAAGATCAAGCGGACCTACAAGGGACTGGTGATCAAGCCGCATTACATCGTGCGCACGAGGCAAGGGCTGCCCGACACCATCATCGTCCCGGTAGGCCAACTGGCTAGGACCACAGCTAGACTTGACGAGATCATACTGCGATGCTCGATGAAGAGGCTGGTGACGCTGCCAAGTTACCTCAAACTCAATGGCCAGGGCTCCGAAGAGGAGTGAGTGCGCCTAGGAACATCTTGAAATCAGATTCAGGTGTCCCATGCCTGCTCAAGGGCGTGTAGCTTAGTTTGGCTGGAGCACCCGGCTGATAACCGGGAGGTCGCAGGTTCAAATCCTGTCATGCCCACCAACACAACCCCTCAATGCCTGTCGGCAGAGTCATGAAGGGCTGGCAGGTCGGCTCCTTGTCACATGCCGGTTGTGAGTGGCTCCTCCGGCCGCGACGTGGCAGCCTCTCTGGCTCCCCTTCTCGGGATGCAGCACATCGAACTGGTGAGCCGCAGGTTCCCCGACGGCGAGGGCTACGTGCGCGTGCCCTCGGGTGCAATTGACGCCGTCCGCTCCGAGCCGGTCGTGCTGGTCTCCAATACCTACCCCGACTCGGGGGTCATACAGACCATCCTCCTGCTCGGAGCGATAGCAGACGTTCGCAAGGGCGAGCTCTCGAACCTCAAGGGTGAGGAGCCTCAGAGCCTCGACGACGTCGGCTCCGGGATCTATCTGGCCATTCCGTACTTCGGTTACTCGCGCCAAGACAAGCGCTTCTCGAAGGGCGAGGCGGTCTCCGCGCGCGTCATCGCAGAGATACTCGAGCGCAGTTGCGAAGGCATCGCCGTTCTCGATCTGCACGAGCCGGCAGTCCTCGACGGCATGGACGTGCCGCTGCAGTTCGTCAGTTCGATGCCCGAGATTGCCGAGCGCCTGCGGGCCGAGGTCAGACCCGACTTCATCCTGAGCCCCGACAAGGGAGCCATCGCGAGAGCCTCGGAGGTGGCCGGACTGATCGGCTGCGAGTTCTCCTACCTCGAGAAGAGCAGAATCGACGCCCACACCATCGAGCACACCCCGAAGGACCTCGATGTCAACGGCAAGATCGTCGCCATCGTCGACGACATGATCAGCACTGGCGGTACCATCTGCCGCGCCAGCGATGCACTGCGCCGCCAGGGCGCGGTCGAGGTCCACGCCGCCTGCACGCACGGCCTGTTCACCGGCGGCGCCATCCTGAGACTGGCCAACCACGTAGACGGTGTGCACAGCACAGACTCGCTGCCCAACCCGAGGGCTGTTGTGAGCGCAGCGCCGGCTCTGGCGCGAGGGCTGAAGCAACTGATGGGTTAGGCAATGCGACCTATGGTCGAATCCGGCCAATCCGTTTCGTTTATATCAGCCATGCCGTGCGCCGGCTTACCTAACACGAGGAGTAGTTCCAATGAGTGTCCACATAGCGTTTGAAACCCCCAACGACATACAAGAGCAGGTCTACGAGATGGTCAAGTCTCTGGGCAAGGATGGCCGCGGCCGCCTGAAGAAGGGCTCCAACGAGGTCACCAAGGCGGCCGAGCGCGGCACCGCGAAGATGGTCGTCATGGCCGAGAACGTGAACCCGGGCGAGCTCCTGGCACACATCCCGATGATTTGCCGCGAGAAGGAGATCCCATTCATCTACGTCGAGGACCAGGCATACCTGGCCGAGGCGGCTGGCATGAGCCTGGGAACCAGGACCGCTGCGATAGCGGTCATAGAAGTCGAGAAGGAGGCCGAGGACAAGTTCAAGGAAGTCAAGGGCCACTACGAGACTCTCTCATCTGCCTGAGCGACCCGGTGAAGGAGGAAATCCAGCATGGCACAGGAGGCATGGCCCGCAGAGGTCGTCGAGGTCGTCGGCCGCACCGGCATGAGCGGCGAGGCGATCCAGGTCAAGGTCCGCGTCGGCGATGCTGCCAACCCCCGCGACATCGGGCGCATCATCGCCCGCAACGTGTTGGGCCCAGTGCGCGTCGGTGACGTCCTGATGCTGCGAGACACCGGTCGTGAGGCCCGCCGGATCGGCGGAAGGTGAGAGGGATGCCGGAGCAGAGAATCTGCAGTTTCACCCACGAGGAGATCGAGCCGGGTACCGGCATGATGTACATCAAGCGCGACGGCACCGTGTACTGGTTCAAGGACAGCAAGGCGCGCAAGAACATGCTCAAGCTCAAGCGCAACCCGCGCCGGCTCAAGTGGACCCGTCGTTACGAGAAGGGCGGCATCAAGTAGAGTCCACGGTCTGGTTCAGCCAGTCGAGGCAGTACGAGTGGGTACAGGCCGGTGGCTCGAACCACAGTTTCTCCGCCGCATCGATGATGTCGAGTTGCAGGGTCGAGCCAGGGCCCTCCTGGACCATGACGATCGAGCTCGTGCTCGCGGGCATGTAGTCGTCGCCAGTGGAGTACAGACTCAGCCTGATGCTGTGGTTGGCGGCGATGTAGGCATCGATGGTGAAGAACTCCATCTTGGCGTTGATGGTCTGCAGCAGCGGGATCCAAGCCTGCTCCTCGGTGCCGCCCTCGTGGTATCGCAAATCCATGATGGCGTGCCCGATCTGAATGCAGCCGCCGGCCTCGTCGCAGTCCTCCATCAGGGCGTAGATCTGCCCTCCGATTGTCGTTGTCCGCACGTCAATGTGCAGCCTAGGCAGTCCCGCGATCCAGATACCCTCCTCGAAGGGAGCGGTCTCGTACACCGGACCCGTCGAGGCATCGGGCAGGATGGTCGTGGTGCCACCGATGTTGGATAACTCCCCGCCGAGGTCGAAAGTGAGCGTCTCCATGCCCTGCGGTGGGTAGAAGTCCTCGATGCGCCACTCGCCGTGGTTGGACTGTATCTCAATCCACTGCCCCGGCTTGTCACCGATGCCCTTGAGGTAGTAGTCGAACCACTCGAGCAGATCCTGCATCCAGTCGAAGCGCGTCATCTGCGGATAGGCCTCGCGCCCACGGCCCTCGGCCGAGCGGTCGAAGTGGTAGTCAGGGCGGTCAGGGTAGTCGTGGTCCCACTGGCCGAACAGGCCCTTGGCGTCGATTCCGTGCTGCTTTAGGATGTTGATCGTCGGCACCGCCATGTGCGGGTCGACGTTCCAGTCTTGCATCCCCTGGATTAGGTAGACCGAGCCGTTGTAGTTCTCCAGCACCCGGTCTAGGAAGTAGCGCTCGCCCCAGTAGTTGCCGACCGCCTCGCCACCCCATACGTAGGCCCCCACGCCCGTCGCCGGCCCCATCGCGTAGTCCGGGCAGGCGTTGCCGATGTCATCGGTGTCGCCGTCGAGGCCGTAGCCGCCGTAGACCACGTTGTGCATGAACGGCGCGCGGGCCTCGCTGGAGCCGTTCTTCCACATCAGCTCCATCACGCCGATCAGCCCGGATATCGGGACTATGGTGGCGAGGTAGTCGTTGCCGAACATCGCCGCCTGCCACGGGGTGCTGCCGTCGTAGGACTTGCCTATCATGGCGACCTTGCCGTTGCTCCAACTCTGGCTGCCCAGCCAGCTCACCGCGGCGTCGACTCCGAGCTGCTCGGCGTTGCCCATCAGGTCCATGCAGTGGTTGGAGCGTCCCGTGCCCATCACCGAGACCTGGGCGAAGCCGTAACCGTGCGGCAGGATCTGGTCGATGATCATCTGGCCGAGCCAGGTGCCTGGCACCTCTATGGGCGGTGTGCTGACGCTGGCCTCGTCGAAGTACGGGCCGAACTCGGCTATCATCGGCACCTGGACCCCCTCGGGTACCTCGGGCAGCCAGTAGGCGAGGCTGACCCTGCCGTCGGGCGCCGAGCCGCCCTCGGCCAGTGGCAGGGTGAAGTCGACGAAGGCGTGGGTCGAGTTCCACTCGTTCTCGGTGGTGCTCGGGCTGTACGGGCCGTGCTCCATCACGAAGCCGTGCGAGCCGTTGGTGATGTACGGCCAGTCGGCGCGCTCCCACACGGGCACGCGCTCGTAGTCGGCCTGCGGCCCCTCGGTAGGCTCGACCGAGTCGAAGACGAAGTTCTGGAAGATCAGCAGCACGAACAGCGCCGCCACGGCCAGCGCGGTGGCGGCCATCAGGGCCTGCGAGGGCTCGATGGGCATGCCGAAGTAGACTATCCCCGGGCTGTCCGCATCATCGGCGATTTCGCCGACTATGATGTCGCTCCTCTCCGGGTCCACGGCCCGTCGAGGCAATAGGGTGACTTGATACCCACGCTGATTTGAATTCAGTACTCGAGAATCCCCACGTCGTCGCCGTACTCACCCATCGGGCAGTGGCCGTCTGAATCAGACATCGGCTTGTTGAACAGGTTGTGCGAGTCGATGAACAGCACAGGGCTGCTGAACAGGTTGTGCAGGTCGATGAACAGCACAGGGCTGCTGAACAGGTTGTGCGAGTCGATCATGGGCCTAGGCCCGTCCTCTGATTCGTCGTCAAAATCGGTCGTCGTTTCAACGCCTTCGATGTCTTCACCAGAGACGAGGCCTGCCGTGCCAGCTAGGAAGATCAGCGCGGCGATTGTCAGTTCGGTTTTTCCGTCCATCAAACAGAAGCCATCGTTGTAATGGACATAAACAACTTGGTAAGGCGGTTGGACAATTCGCGAACGGTGGACATGGCGCTGCCTGATGCGGGACGCTACTTCGTGGCACTCGACCTGCCCCGGTCCGCCGTTGACTTGCTCGGTGCAGCCCAGGAGGGCCTGCGCGAGTCTCTGGCTGCCGGGGCGCGCGTCAAGTGGGTGCGCCCGGAGAACCTGCACCTCACGCTGAAGTTCCTGGGCGACCGCGTCACCTGCAAGACCGCCGAGGCTGTGATCGAGGCGCTCCGGGGCGCTGCCGCCGGCCTATCCGCCTTCGAAGTCGAAGTCGTGGGCCTGAGCGCCTTCCCATCCTCAAGGAAGGCGCGCGTGCTCTGGGCGGGTGTGAGTGACCCCGAAGACCGCCTCTCGGAGCTCCACGAAGCCGTCGAGGATGCCCTCAACCCGCTGGGCTTCGATTCGAGCGACTTCCATGCGCACATCACGCTCGGGCGTGTCAGGGACCGCAAGGCCCGGCCCGACTTGACCGGCCTGCTTGACCCCATGTCCGAGAAGCGCTTCGGAGGAGTCGACGTGCGGGGAGTGACACTCTACCGGTCGATTCTGACTCCCCAAGGCCCCCAATACGAGGATATTGCTGAGTGTACTTTGCGTTGAAATAGGGGAGGGGGGTCGCCCGGCCCATGGGAGACGCTCAGACCACCTTCATCATGATCAAGCCTGACGGCGTCCAGCGTGGCCTTGTCGACGAGATAATCGGACGCTTCGAGGGCATCGGGCTGCGGATGCTGGGCCGGCACGATCTGACCCCCTCGCTCGAGCTGGCTGAGGCGCACTACGCGATTCACAGGGAGCGCCCCTTCTACTCCGATCTGGTCGAGTTCGTCACCTCCGGTCCCGTGGTGGCCATGGCATGGAACGGGGAGGATGCGATAGCGGCCTCTCGCAAGCTGATCGGGGCCACCGACTGGCGCGAAGCGGAGCCGGGCACCATCCGAGCGGACTTCGCCCGCAGCATCGAGCGAAACCTCATCCACGGCTCGGACGGCGAGGACACAGCGGCTTTCGAACTGGGGCTTTGGTTCCCGGACGGTCTTGAGGACTGAAAAGAGGGAGTAGCATGAGGTGGGTCGGATGGCAGGACGCAGACAACCCATCGTCGCCGTGCTAGGTCACGTCGATCACGGCAAGACCTCGCTGCTGGACCACATCCGCAGCCTAGGGACAGACGCGCGCGCCTCAGTGATGGACCGCGAGGCTGGCGGCATCACCCAGCATATCGGTGCCACCGAGGTCCCCGCTGACATCCTCAACACGCTGTGCGCACCGCTGCTGGGCGGCAAGACGTTCGACTCGCCCGGCCTGCTGTTCATCGACACCCCCGGTCACCACTCGTTCTCCTCGCTGCGCTCGCGCGGCGGCTCCCTCGCGGACATCGCCATCCTCGTCGTCGATGTGATGGAGGGCTGCAAGCCGCAGACCGTCGAGTCGCTGCGGGTCCTCAAGGAGGCCAAGACGCCTTTCGTGATCGCGGCCAACAAGATCGATCGCGTCCACGGCTGGCACTCCGAGCACGGACGCTCTATGGTCGAGGCCATGGGCGACCAGTCGAAGGAGGCCATGGGACTGTTCGAGCAGCGCTACTGGGCGCTGGTCGGCCAGTTCGCCGAGCACGGCTTAAACATCGAGCGCTACGACCGCGTCACCGACTTCACGAAGGACGTCGCGCTCGTGCCCGTTTCCGCTCGTGAGGGTGAAGGAATCCAGGACCTGCTCGCAGTGGTCATCGGGTTGGCCGAGCGCTACCTCGCCGAGCAGCTGACTGACATCGAGGGCTCGGGCGAGGGCACGGTGCTCGAGATGAAGGAGGAGCGCGGCTTGGGCAAGACGCTCGACGTCATCCTGCACCGCGGCTCAATCGAGAAGGGCGACGAGATCGTCCTCGTCACCGACGATGGTGGGCGCGCAACGCGCGTCAAGGGACTGTTCAGCCCGCGCGGCATGAGCGAGATGCGCGACGCGGGTAACCGCTGGGACGACTCGGAGGTCGCCTACGCGGCCGCCGGGGTCAAAATCAGCGCACCGGACCTCGAAGGGGTGCTCGCGGGCACCACCCTCAGGGTCGTTCACTCGGACGCAGAGCGCGCCGAGGCGCTGGCCGCCGCGCGCGAGGAGTCCAAACTCTCGGTCGAGCTCGAGGAGGAGGGCGTGTGCATCAAGGCGGACACCGTCGGTGGCCTCGAGGCACTCGCAAAGGAGCTCGACGCCATCGAGGTGCCGATTCGCATGGCGAGCATTGGTCAGGTCAGCCGCAGGGACATCCGCAACACCGAGGCGACCAGCAACCCCCTGCACCGCGTCATCATGGCGTTCAGCACCGACATCCTGCCTGATGCGGTCAGAGAAGTCGAGAACTCAAAGGCCGGCGCCAAGCACATCGGCTCCGATATCATCTACCGCATCCTCGAGGAGCACGAGGAGTGGGTGGAGCAGCGAGGCCGCGAGCTCGAGGAGGCCAGTCGCGAGCAGGTCGTCTACCCTGGCAGGATCCTGCTGCTTCCCGACCACACCTTCCGTGTCTCCAAGCCCGCTGTGGTTGGCGTCAGGGTGGTCGCCGGGCGCATCCACGTCGGCCAGTACCTGCTCAAGGAGGAGAGGCGGGTCGGGCGGATCAAGTCGATTCGCTCTGGTGAGGATTCGATGAGGGAAGCCATGCAGGGAGACGAGGTCGCAGTGGCCATCGGAGGGGTCACCGTGGGACGCCAGATCGACGAGGGAGACAGCCTGCTTGTCGACATCCCGGAATCGCATGCGAAGAAGCTCAGGAAGATGGAACTGACAGCGGCCGAACAGGATGTATTCGACGAACTGCTAGCCATACACCGCAAGGACGACCACTTCTGGGGCCGATGAGTGTTTTGATGCGTTCCGCGTTCACGGGGAGCGAAAACTCAAGTAGTGTATGAGGGGGCCTGAGGACGTAGTAGGTCGTGTTATCTCTATGGCTCAAACAGCGAACCCAAAGGCTCGTGAATTGATCCAGACTGTCGCTCAAATCTCCAATGCCCTGATGAACGAAGTCGCCAAAGTCATCATCGGCAAGCAGGAGAATCTGCGCAGAATCACGATAGGCATACTCTCGAACGGCAACATGCTCATCGAGGACTTCCCCGGGCTGGCCAAGACCCTGATGGCGAACACCTTCGCCTCCGCCCTCGGATGCAAGTTCAAGCGCGTCCAGTTCACCCCGGACCTGCTGCCCGCCGACATCATGGGGACGTACATGTACGACCAGCAGGCGGGCGAATTCAAGCTCCGCCCGGGACCTCTGTTCACCAACGTCCTGCTCGCTGACGAGATCAACCGCGCTCCGCCCAAGACCCAGGCCGCTCTGCTCGAGGCCATGGAGGAGAAGCAGGTCACCATCGAGGGAATCACCCACAAGCTCCCGGCGCCTTTCATCACCATGGCCACCCAGAACCCGATCGAGCAGGAGGGGACCTACCCGCTGCCCGAGGCGCAGATGGACAGATTCCTGATGAAGATGACAATGGGGTACCCCGACCGTCAGGAGGAGAAGGCCATCCTGCAGCGCAGGAAGCTGCGCGGCAAGGACGAGTACGACATCGAGCAGATCACCAGCCCGAAGAAGGTCGTCGCCATGCAGAAGGCGCTCGAGACGGTCCACGTCGACCCCGCCATCATGTCCTACATCGTCGAGCTGGTCCAGCGCACCCGCGAGGACCACCGCGTCATCACCGGCGCCTCGCCGCGCGGCAGCCAGTCGCTGTTCAAGACCAGTCGCGCATCCGCGGCGATCGACGGTCGCGACTACGTCATCCCCGACGACATCAAGAACGTCGCACTCGAGGTCATCAGCCACAGGATCTTCCTCAAGCCCGAATCGAAGATACGCGGCGTCACCGGACGGCACATCACTCGCAAGATACTGTCCGAAGTCCCCGTCCCGGTCATCCAGTGATTCGCAAGATTCACGGTAGTCCCGCGGTTATCCCCCCAACGAGGGAGATGTCTGCGCCAGTGGTGATTGCGGTTGTGAACCACAAGGGCGGCTGCGCCAAGACCACAACCGCGGTCAATCTGGCCGCGGCTCTGGCGGTGGGTAACGAGGAGATGGGGATCTCCGGCCGCAGGGTCTTGCTGGTCGACCTCGACCCCAAGGGCAACGTGGCCACCACCTTCGGCATCGACAAGAGGTCGCTGGGCCCGACGATGAACGAGCTGTTCAAGGGAGGCTTGGAAGGCGCGCCGGTCACCCTCACCGAGTGCCTGCTCGGCCCAGACAACCTCACTGAGGCTATGCGTGCGGCTTGGAAGCGCCATAACCCCGACCGCAAGCGGGGCCCGCCCAAGGGAATCGCCATCGACAACCTCTGGCTGCTGCCCGCCGACCTCGACCTGTCTGGCGTCGAGATCGACCTCGCGATGAGAATCGGGCGCGAGACCCGACTCAAAGTGGCTCTCGAGCAGGCTGTGGGACACTTCGACCTGGTGATCGTCGACACACCGGCTTCGCTTGGCCTGCTTACCGTGAACGCGCTGGCCGCGGCCAATTGGGTGCTGATCCCCATCCAAGCCGAGTTCTACGCGCTCGAGGGCATGAGCCAGTTGATGAACGCGATTCGCGACGTGCAGAAGGCCATCAACCCCGACCTCAAGCTGTTCGGGATCGCGCTGACTATGGTGCAGACCAGCAGCAACCTGGGCGAGACGGTCGCCGAGCGCGCGCGCAAGCACTTCGGCGACCGGGTGTTCAAGACTGCCATCCAGCGCTCGGTGGCGATAGCAGAGGCTCCACTTGAGGGAGCACCGATAGTCATCGCGAAGAAGCCGAACAAGTCCAACCCGGGCAGCAAGGCGTACTGGGAGCTGGCGAAGGAAGCCGATGCGCGGATAGAGAGGATACTGGGAGGCTAGTCCTCGCCCACTCTCTCGAGGGCGGATTGCTTGGCATCGAGCAGCGCGGCCTCCCACTTCGACTTGAGTTCGGCCTCGAGCGACTTGAGTATCTCCTTGACCTCCTCCTTTGAGAGGTCGCCGCGCTTGGCGAACTGCTCCTCGAGCTTGGCCATCATCTCGGCCTCGCGCTTCTTGGCGAACTCGGCAACCCTCTGCTCCATCTCGACCTCCTGCTCCAGCGCCATCTCCTGGCGGCGCAGGGCGAGTGCGACCTCCATGGTCTCGCGCTCTGCTCGGAAGCGGCGGTCCAGCTCGGCCAGCGCAGCGCGCTCCGACTCCTCCTCGAGCACCTTGATGCGGACGTCGACGTCGGCCTTCATCTCCTTCTCGAGCGATGCTCGCTCGTCCTTGAGCTGCTTCTCCAGTTCTCCCTCGCGCTCCCTGCGTGCCTCGGAGAGGCGCTCCCGCATCTGCATCTCCTGTTCCAGTCGGTGGGCCTCGACCTTCCTGTGGACACCACTCTCCATAGCCTCGCGCAGGTCCATTTCGACGCGGCGTTGCATCCTCTCGACGTCTTGCGCCGCTTCTAGCTCCAGACGCTCCTCGAGGAACGCCCTGCGGCGCTCGTACTCGGTCTCCATCTCGTCCTTGAGCCTGCTGCGCAGCTTGATGGAATGGGCCTCTATGCGACGGTCACGCTCCAGGTCTAACTGCTCGCGCAGCCGGTTCTCCTCCCGGCGCAGCCGGTGCAGCATCTCCTCCCGCAGGAGGCGCTCCTCGCGCTCCAGGGCCTCGGTCTCGAGTCTCTCCATCTCATCCTCGAGCTCTGCCCTCAGGTCGGCCTCGATCTGCTGCAACCTCTCCTCGAACAGAATCTCATTGGCCTTGCGCATCGCGCCGTGCATCCCAGAGACCCTCTCGGTCATCTCGGCGATGCGCATTCGACGCTCGCGGCGGATGCCCGAGCGCAGCTTCGACTCCTCGTCGAGGCGCTCCCTGGCGCGTGCCACCGACTCCATGCTGGAAGAGGCTGAGATGGCATGCTGGGCACGCAGCGCAGCCAACTCGTCGATACCTCCGGTATCGTCACCCTCTGGCGACTTGCTCTCACTCACGGGTACCCATCCCCGAGTTGACGCTCATTTCTGAGTATTTGAGAGCGAAGGGTCCGAATCGGCTGATAAAAGTGGTTTCAGGGGACTATCGGAAGCCACGAACCCCTGTGAATCTGATGTCATCTGAAAGTTAATACGGACAGATAAACAGGCGTTTTCGTGAAACACAAGCACCTTCTGGTTGCTTTTTTCTTGTTATTGACGCCACTGGCCGGTTGTTTCGATTCCAGCGCAGCACAGGAGCCAGTTGAGGCAGACGGTGCCGACGGCTGGAACAGAGTCGAGGGGAGCCCCGAGGTCGAGTGGGGGCCGGAGGTTTCTGACAGGGCGAGCGAGTGGCTGCGTCAGGAAATCCGCGACGAGATCTACGACCAGGTGTACTACCACTACTGGGACCTGCGCGAGCACATGGAGGCGCTGCAGCAGGACCACTCGGAAATCATGCGCCTCTCGACAATCGGGCACAGCGTCGACGCTGAGCTGGATCCGTTCAACGATTACGGCAAGTTGCTGCTGGCGCAGGTCACCAACCTCTCCGACCCGACACCCAAACCGCAGATCCACATCGATGGGGGGCACCACGGCAACGAGCAACTCGGGATGGAGGTGGCGGTGCTGCTGCTCGACTACCTAGTGACCGAGTACGAAGACGACCCATGGGTCAAGGAATTCGTCGACAGCCACGACATCTTCATCTTCCCGATGGTCAATGTCGACGGCAACACCCGCGACACGCGGGCCAACTCCAACGGGGTCGACCTCAACCGCAACTATCCCTTCGAATGGGACGGTGCCGGAAGCTCGGCTGCGAGCGAGCCCGAGGTGGCTGCCAACGTGGAGGTGTTTGAGTCGCATGACTTCCGTCTCTACATATCGATGCACACCGGCACACTCTGGTTCCTGACGCCGTGGGGATACACCGAATCAGCCACGCCGGACATCGAGATGTACACCCGCCTGGAGCAGGAGTTGACTGAGCTCACCGGACTCAGGGCCGGGCCGGCCGCGACTGAGCTGTACATCGCCAAGGGGACCTCGCTCGACTACGGATACTCGCTCGGGATGCCCTCAGTGACCGTCGAGGTAGACAATGAGCAGTGGGGGATGATCTCGGTAGAGGAAAAGCAGTCACGACTCACCGCCGCCTTCATCGGCTCGTTGTACATGATGAGCAACTACCCTCTCTTCGGTGCCCATCCCGTGCTCGAAGCGAGCAGCCATCCCGCCAAGATCGTCAGCGGCGAGTCCTTCACCCTCTCCCTCGAATTGAACAACACCGGCTTCGGACCGCTCGTCAACGGGACCTTCTGGTTGAAGGAGGAGGGTTTCAAGGCGTCACCCGATTGGGTGGAGGTAGCCGAGTTGGGCGCCAACAACTCGACTACGCTGGAGTTCACCGTGCGGCCGCTGTACAGCGGGAACATCTCTGTCGAGTTGGAGGGGCGCTTTCGGCCACTGCTGGTCGACGGAACGCCCGAGCGGCTGCTCTCCGAGACCGAACGCTCTGTGGTGTTCCTCGAAGTTGGCAAGGCGGATCAGGGGCTGCCGGGTTGGTCCCTCTCAATGGGATTGCTCTCTCTCGTTGCAGGCGCTATAGCGATGCGAGTGGGCCCCGGCTCGAGGAGGTCAGGACACTAGGGCCTCAACGATTTGAGGGGTCACTCCCAGTGAACTGAAAGGCAGATTTCTCGCCGCGGGAAATGTTATATTCAACCATTGGAATACCGGGGATTGGTCAGGGCGAGTGCTGAGATGAATAAATCAAGAAAATCAGGTGAGAACAAAACCCGAACTACTGTGCGGTTAGGGGCCGCCCTGATGCTGCTCTTACCCCTCATGTTCCTCTTGCCTTCGGCAAGCGCGAAAGAGATGGAGTTGTGGGACAGCGGAGAACTGGCTCAGAATGAGAGTTGGTCACACACCTTCACGATGGCGTCGAATGACATGTACTCCTGCACTCCGCACCCGCCTCACGAAGGCTTCCCCGACTTCACCGGCTGGGTGAACGTCTCCGACGACTCTGATGCCCGCGCTGACGACGTCACCATCTACATCGACGGCTTCAGCTACCAACCGAGCACGGTGAAGATCCAACCCGGTGTCACAGTCACCTGGGTGAACAACGATTCCGCCGTCCACACAGCCACCCAGATGGACATGAGTGGTGACATGCACGACGAACACACGCAGGATGATGGGATTCCCGGCTTCGCCTTCGGGTTGGCCGTCGCGGCAATCACAGCAGCCTCCATCGTCGCCACCCGCAAGGAGCGGTGATTCGATTCCGAGGTGAACAAGCATGAATCGTTCGAGTGAGCCGCTGGGCGCGGTCCTGACCAGCCTCTCACTGCTCCTGCTCATCATCCCTTGGTCTCTGGGCGGCGCCTACACCGCAGAAGAGGGTGCTGGCGATGCCCACGCCGGGCACGGAGGCCCCAGTGAGATGTCTGCTGGTCAGTTCATGGCAATCACCATTCTCTTCGAAGAGAACAACTGGGATGCGGACGCCGGCATCGTGGTGGCGCCTGACCCTGGCTGGATGGTAATGGGCGGGGAGCGGATGTCGATGAATCCGGTCTACCTCGCCGCCTACCAATGGGGATACTCACCTGCTGAGATTCAACTGGAAGCCGGCGTCGAGTATCAGTTCAGGATGATGACGATGGACGTCTACCATGGCGCCTCGGTCAGCACCGACTCCGGCAGCCAGATGGTCAGGCTCATTCCAGGAGTAGTGATCGAACAGAGACTGACATTCGACGAGCCGGGAGAGTACACGCTGTACTGCAGTTACTACTGCGGGGAGCAGCATAACGGCATGAGCGGCAAGATTGTCGTTGTGTGAAACGGGGCGATGAACGATGGCGGAACAAGGTGACGAATCCACCATTGAGCATGCTTCGGGGCGGTTCGAGGCTTCGCTGTCAAGTCTGGCAGAGGGGGACAGGCGGTTGCTGAAGGCTTTCGTGCTCGTCAGCATCTTCACTCTTGGGCTTGGAGTCCTCTACGCTTTGCTGCTCGTGTTGGTCAAGGGGGGTTTCCTCTCCCTCGAGTCAACCCTAGCCTACACGATTCTCACTCTGCATGGAACCACGGTATTCTACTACTGGCTCTACTTCGTGCAGGTTGCTGTGGTGATGGTGTTCGTGCTCGTCTACACCGATGGTGTCGACGAGCTGGTCTGGCGCAACTTGGCGTGGGTAGGGTTCGGCCTGATGTCAGCCGGTTTCCTGATCGACCAGATCGCACCTTGGATGGGAGCGGTCATCACCTACACCGGACTCGCCCCGCTGTCTGATGGGATGCCGGGTGCTGACTGGTTCTACGTCGGCTACGTCCTGCTCGGACTCGGTCTGTTGTGCGTCTCGATTCCTTGCATCGCGACTCCCATCAAAGCGAAGTTGGACGGCAAGGTCGAGAGCTGGTCCTCCATCACCTTCGCCGCGACGCTCTGGGCGGCCCTGCTCACCGTCACCTCATTCGCCGCGCTGAATGTGTTCGGCAGGACTGCCTTGTGGGCCTTGGAAGGCGGTGGGCCGATGGACTTCGACTACATGATTGCCTATCACGTGATGTTCCACAACATGCACTACTTGCCTCTGCTGTCCACGGTGTTGGTCTGGTATGCTCTGGCGGAGGTCACTACCGGTGTGAAGAGCATCTTCAGCGATCGATTGTCGAAGGTCTTCTTTTCCTTCTACCTAGTCGTCCTCCCCCCGACCTTCCTCTACCACATGTTCCTCGACCCGACCATCTCCGCGCTGATGAAGACGGTCGCCTCGACACTCGCCATGTTCATCAGCATCCCGACGATCATGGTGTTCGTCATCATCCTGGTCTCCCTCGAAGCGAGTGCGCGGGTCAGCGAAGGAAGACAGGGGCTGTTCGCCTGGATGCGCGACCTGCCGTGGGGCAACCCCGCCTTCTCCTCGATTGCGGCCGCCTGCGTCTGTGCCGCCGCCGGTGGAGTGCTTGCAAACATCCTCATACAGGTGAAATTCGCCGCTCTGCTGTCGGACACCTTCGCAATCCCGGCCTACTTCCACTTCTTCACCGTGGGCACTATCACGCTCACCTTCATCGGGCTGCTGATGTACGTCATCCCCATCCTCTACGGCAGGCAGCTGTGGAACCCGAAACTGATGGCTCAACTGCCCTGGGCGCTCACCGTCGGAGTTTACCTGTTCGGCGTCTCGGGCATCGCCGCCGGATACCTCGGCTCGGCTCGGCGGACGCTGGCGCCGGAGTACGACTTGCACGCTTCGATTCCCCTTCTGAATGCGCTCGTCGGCCTCGGTGGAATCATCATGGCCATCGTTCTGCTGCTGTTCGTGTACGGGCTCGTCCGCACCTTGCGGTCTGGCGAGGAGGCAGGAGTCGGCGAGGTGACTGCCAACCTGCCCACTGTACGATGGGAACCCGCCGAGCCGGGGGCTGTCAAGGCGCCCACGGCCACGATCGTGATGTTCGTCGCGCTCGCGGCGTTGTTCGCGCTCACTTGGTTGACATTCTCAATGGTTGGAGATTTGCCGGGATGAACGGGAGGGGAGAGGATGGCTGACGACAAGGGAGATGATGCGAAGATTTTCCTGTTCATCGGTGTCGTCTGGATTGTATGCACAATCGGACTCAGTTTCACCTCGATGGAGATGTTTGGGGTCAGAGAGGCTTGGATCGTGGGCTTCAGCTTCTTCCTGCTGGTGGCCGCTGGCATCTGGCGGGCCGATTCCCGAGGGAAGAAGGATTCTCCGCCCGAACAGGGTACCGATTCGGCCTCTGAAGAGTAGACGTGAGTCCGGAACGATGTCATGCCTGGGGGGGAGGCTAGGAGAGGACGTCCGGAGGCGTGTCATCTGGCACAACGACTAGGGAATCCATCGTACCGTGGGCCTCTTGTCCTTCAGCCTGAAACTCCTCCCAGGTCAGATAGG
>PSPG01000013.1 GCA_003193925.1 Candidatus Thalassarchaeum betae | reverse complement strand
CTGCCCCCGGCGTTCTGCTGTTCTCCACAGCCTCGACCGTAATCACCCCTCCATACGCCTACTCCACGGGGACCAGTGACTCGACCGTCCTCGTCACCGGGGCTCTCGCCCTCATTCTCGAATTGCACGGCGAGGCACTGGCTGGGGACGACGGGATCCTCGATCCCACCGAGATGGCGATCGTGAAGAGGAGCTTGGCGAGTTCCTGCGACAAGGATTCCATCAGAGGGAGCTCACACGACCTGAGCGGAGGCTACGGCCGTCTGGACGCGGTTCAATGGGCTTCTGACATAGCATTCGAGCTGAATCTGGCGTGACGTAAGGTATCATTATCGCCGGACCTGTATCAATCGAGCCTATGGCTCGATACTACCCTATGATTAAATCCACCCTCGATTCCCCGAAACGCATGGCTAGCACCTCCTCGTCTTGCTGATGCTGACGAGCCTGTTCGTCGCTCTGGTCGGCCCGGCTGCCCCGGTCTCGGCCAACAACGAGACGACCTCGGGGACCATCTCCGGCACCGAGACCTGGTGGGGCAACCACGCCCTGACCGGTGATGTTGTCATCGGATCCGGCGCCAAACTGATCATCCAGCCTGGAACGACTGTCACCTTCCCCAACGGCACCCACCTCGACGTCCGAGGCAATCTGTGTGCAGGGGTCATGGCCTGCGGTGCCGCAGGCAATGCCAACACCGCGCAGAGGATCACCTTCCGGTGGACCGACCCGGCCAACGGCAGCGCCACCGGCGAGTGCTATGGCATGAGCCACGGCAACCAGCAGATCTGGGTGAGGGACCCCTCCTGCTACGAAGGCGTGCTGATTCGCAACACCATCGACCTGTCTCAGACCGGGTTCAGGTACATCAGGATCGACGGGGCGTGGGGCATACCCTACTACATCCCGACCGTCTTCGAGTGGAGGTACGGCGCGCTGGTCATCGATGGCGCCAGCCCGACGCTGATCGAACTGGAGTTCATTGACATCAACACCACCAGCGTGTTGACCACGAACCTCGCTCAGCCCCGGTTCGTCGGCGGCGAGTATGTGGTCGGAACCGACGACGAGAGCGAGGTGAGGGGCTCGGCCGTGCAGATCTACAGCTCTGGCACGCCGATCACGCCACTGGTGCTCGAATCTCCAGTCTTCTACGGGACCAACGTCGGCTGCGGCCGCTTTGCGCCGAGCCGACCAGGGCTCTGGGCCGAGGACACCTTCATCGAGATCGACGGCGCGACCGTCTTCGGCGACTACGGCCTGAGCATGCGCCACTCATCGGGCAGGATCGCTAACTCCGAGTTGACCGTCAACTGCAACGGCATCGACATCAACAGCAGGAAGGCAGTCGGGAACGTGGACTACTCAATCGAGATCATCTCGAATGAGATAACGACTGGCGATGGCTCGCCCATCACCGTCTTTGACGGTGGTTTGGTCATCATCAGGGACAACGAACTCGAAGGCGCGGGTGAGGCTTCGGGGATCTCCATCGAATCGAGCGAGGTCCAGATCTACAACAACGACATCGGCCCGGTCGGTGGCTGGAACGGGCTGTGGCTGCTCGGTTCCTTCGACGTGGTGGCCGAGAACAACACCATCCACGACACTGCCAGGGAGCCCATCCGAGCAGGCGAGTACGGCTCTTCAGCACCCAACCCCCAGGCGGCCCGCGTCTATCTGGCCAACAACACGATCTCCAGTGATGGGACAGGCGTGTGCCAGGCCACCAGGTACGATGACTGGGACGGTGACTTCACCTGCCCTGCGGTCCACGCCTACAGGACCGGTGTCACGATGTACGACAACACGATCAACATCCCCGATTCTGGAGACGCCGATGGAATCAGGGCGGTGGGCGCGCTTCTGGACATCCGGCGGAACACCTTCAACGTACCAGGCACAGGTGTGATAGTCAAGCAATATGATGATGGCTACGCCGGCTCGCAGCAGTACGGTACTCTCGGCTTCTTCTCGCAGAACACGTGGTCGGGAGTCGGGATGACGTACAATGTCACCAAGAGCTCGATAACCGTGCAGTCGGAGTATATTCCGAGCCCGCCTCCCGACGAGTACCCCGCCCTGTTGTCCTGGTCCGGCCCACAGGCATATCATGCCAACGACTTCCAGACGAACATCGTCACGACATTCGTCCAGGACTGCCCCAACTGCGCCGACCTGACGCCCAGGAATTTCCCCCTGGCGTTGAACATGGACAACAACTCGACCACGTTCACCTTCGCAAATCTGTCAAATCTCGATCGCACGAAGATCTACATTGAGACCACAACCGCACCCGCTACAGTTCAGGTCCGGCGAGCAGAGATGGTTCGCTTCCAGACATTGGTCAACGGCGAGCGCGTCACAGATGCGAACGTGCTCATCGAGGACGCTCTGGGCAACGACCTCTACTCCCTTTACACCGAGAGCGACGGTTACACCCCGTGGGTCGCCCTTCCATCGGACTTCCATCTCGATTTCAGAGGGCTCGCGGGGGGCGACAATCCTGACCACTTCGCCGATGACGAGTACGAGGACTCGTGCTCCGACGGGATCGACAATGACGGCGATCTCACCATAGACACCGCCGACGAGGACTGCGACACCGCGGCCGGAACCCGGGAGCTGTCCCGCTACTACTACACAGCATACAGGTTCGGCTTCGGCTACGACAGGAGCGATTTCACGCTGGTGGACTCAACCCTGCAGGACACCATCAACCTCGTCAACCTGGGTCCGACGGTCTCCGTCACGCAGTCGGACGGCCACTCCTACCGCAGGATAGTGAACGTCACCGGCAGCGCCCACGACGGGCAGTTGGCGGGGGTTTACGCCACCGACGAGCTGGCTCAGTGGGACCAGGGGGGCTACGTCCACGAGGTACAGGTCAGGGACCCGTTCACCAGTGAGTGGAGTAACGCAGGGCTCGCCGTGGACACCAGTGGCATGGCCGAGGGGCAGGTCACTAAGACGAACAGGCCGTTCAGCTCGTGGTACTACGCGATCGACATGAGCAACCGGGAGGAGGGCGACTACGTCTTCGAGTTCAGGGCGTTCGACGGCATCGACTACAGCCCGATCATCTCCAGAAGCATCAAACTCAACACCCAGCCCCCCACCATCTCGGTCACCTCCCCGAGCTCCTTCTCGACGCACTCGGAGGGCACCGTTACCTTCGAGGGCACTGCCTTCGACCACTACGGCTGCCCGATGCAGTGTAGCGTCGACATCCAGGACATCTACTTCCAGATCGAGGGCCCCAGTTTCCTCGTCACGACCCCGACCGAAGGAGGCGCTGAGTGGAGCTGGACTTGGGACTTCAGCGGCCAGCCTCGCGATATCGCCACCTACACATTCACCGTCTGGGCGTCTGACACGGACTTCTGCGAGAGCGTGGTGGACGAATGCATTCCCGCGGTCCTCACGCTGACCATCGACAACTCGAACAGCCCGCCGTTCATCAGCGTCATCTCGCCACAGGACGGGCAGAGGCTATCAGTTTCGGAGGAAACCGTGTTCGAGGGCGTCGCCCGGGACAACGACGGTTCGGTCTCCAGAGTCGACATCGAGGTCCAGGACGTCGTCAACAACTACCTGATGGTCTACTCCACCTCGGTGACTGATTTCGCTCCGAGTGGCGCTTGGTCGCTGGCATGGGACTCGACGCAGCTGATGCATGACCATCAGTACCTGATCCGATTCCGCTCTTACGACGGCTATGACTACAGCGATTGGACTGAGATGTTCATCGTCGCCGACAACCCGCCCGACGCGGACAACAACCCGCCCACTTTCGACCCGTCGGGCTGGAGCAGCGAAATCACCCTGTTCTGCGAGACCAACTCGCAGGCCCAGGACCGCTGCACGAGGGCCGAGATCAACCTGCTCGACTACTTCGAGGACCCAGACCCCGGCCAAGAGCTCATCCTCGCCGTGTACGACGATGAGGCACGTGACTCCGACGACCACTTCGGCATGGTGATTAACGTCGGCATGAACGGAATGGCGATCTACAACCCGGTCTCCATGTTCTTCTACGACATCGACATAGCGACTTGGACCCTCGAGAACGTCGTCTTCGTGGCTACAGACACGTACGGCTCGAAGATCAACTCCGCGCCCATCACCTTCACTGTCGTAGGCTTGGAGTTCCAGATCACGCCGCCCGAGGACGACATGCTGCCCTCTGGCGGAGTAGCGGTCTTCACGGGAATCGGACTCCCCGGCAAGACGGTCTCCGTGACCATCTCCGGGAACAACGTCAACAACACCCTCGTGGGCGCAGATTCGACCTGGTCACTGGGAATCCCGGCCTCTAGGATAGACGGCTCGGCCACTCCTGTCTTCAAGTACGGCGGCAACTCCTTTGAGAGCGCGGATTACACAATCAGTGTGGGCGACTCTGGGGGAGGCGGGTTGGGAATGGGCACGATCATCCTCATCCTGTTGGTCTTAATCGCAGCCATCGGCGGATTCGTCTACTTCTTCGTCGAACTGGAGGACGAGGAGGACGAGGAGTTCGACGGTACCTCTGAGGTCAAGGAGGAGGCCGAGGAGGACGCCTACGCGTGGGCCAAGGAGCCTTACGCGGAACCTGGCATTAGAGAGGAGCCCCCACCTGAGCCCGAGTCAAGGCTGCAGAAGCACGAAGAGCACCCCGGATGGCTCTGGGACCCCGAGGAGGGGGAGTGGGTGCCCGATCCGGATCACTCTGACGCGTGAGCCGGGCCCACCCGTGTCTCACCAACATTATTGAGTGGACGATTACGCTCGCGGTGCGTGTCCGCCATAGCCGTGCCCCGGCCAGGGGTTCAGGAGAGAATCCTCCTGCACCTGCGTGATTACGTCGACCACGCCGACAAGGTCGAGGTCCCGTTCGCTCTGTCCCAGATGGGAATCGCCAACGCCGTGGCCATAGCCCGCTCGAACGTCCCTAGGGCGATAGCCGGGATGAGGGAGCAGGGGCACCTGATCGAGAGACAGGCCCACGTTACCGGGGTGTCTCGCAAGAGGAAGGCGTACTTCCTGACCGAGGACGGCGCCAACATCGCAGACGACATCTGGTCCAAGGTGAGCACCCAGCCGGTCCGTCTGGTGCACCCCGACGGCCGCTCCGAGATGCTCGAGCTCGCTCAGGCGCTCGAGGCGACTGACCTGCCTCTGAGGCACGTCGACTTCCTGAGATACCTCGATGAGACCGGGACCGTCGACCTATCAACGCTCTCGGCCGAACTGATTGAGAGGGACCTGTCCAAGCACATCGAGAAGCAGCTCGTCACGTCGCTGAACGACCTGCCGAAGACCCGCCGCTTCTTCGGCAGGGCGAACGAGCTGGAGAACATGGTCGCTCTGCTCGAGGACCAATCCAGCTCCATACTTGTGCCGGGAATCGCCGGCATAGGGAAGACGGCCCTAGCCGGCAAGCTGCTCGAGGGCTTCACTCACAGGCGGAACCTCCTGTATCACCGCTGCCAGGACTGGGAGGGCTCGCGAGCCTTCCTGGAAGCCACCTCGGAGTGGCTGTCGGCCATGGGCTACAACGATCTCTCAGATTACCTCGCCGCCACTCCGGTGCCCAAGGCGTCTATGGCGGTCAATCTGATTCTCGAGGGATTGCAGGACTCTCCCTCGCTGATCGTGATAGACGACCTGCACAAGGTCGGCGACGAGACGCTGATCTCCGCCCTGAGGTCACTCACCCTGAGGATCCCGGAGTTCGAAGACGTGGGTCTGGTGATGTTCTCCCGCTCATTCAGGATGGTCGTCCCCGAGTCGGACTCCACCGGTCGCATAGTGACTCTGGTCATGCCCCTAGAGGGTCTGGATCAGGATTCCAGCCGGCAGATTCTGACGGCCATGCCGGATCTCGATATGGTCCAGTTCCTGCACATCTACACGCTCTCGAGGGGGCATCCGCTGGTACTGGAGCTCATCAACCGGGGAAACGTCGGAGAGACTTTCCACGCAACGCTGGAGGCCTTCGTCGAGCAGGAGATCTTCAGTCGACTATCGGGTTCTGAGAAGAGGCTGCTTGGCTCCATCGCCGTGTTCCGCGAGCCGATGCCCCTCGAGGCCATCAGTGGGGTCGAGGCCGAGACTGACCTTCTGGACGGCCTCGTCGAGAAGGGCCTCGCACGCCAGGCTGACAGCGAGAACTACGACGTCCATGACCTAGTCAGGGAGTTCCTGACTCGATCAATGAATGAGTCACTGCGCCAGGAGCTCCACGCCAACGCCACCGTCTGGTACCGTTCCCGTCGCGGCAGCGCAGCCGAGAGGATAGAGTACATCCACCATCTCAACGAATCCGGAGACACCGACACCCTCGCCGAGGTTCTCACCGCCGAGGGCCACAATCTCGTCAGCGCGGGACACACCGAGCTGCTTGGGATCCTCAGGCCGCTCGAGCGCGAGGGCTACGGACCTAGAAGCTGGTGTGTGATCAAGGAGCTGCGAGGCGACATCCTGTCCATTCAGGGTCGATGGGACGAGGCCGAGGTCGAGTACGATGGCGCTGTCGCGCTCGCGCGCAGGCACAAGATGAGCAAGATACTTGCTCGCCTGTTGTCGGCCCGAGCCGACATCGCCGTCAAGCGCGGTGCGATGGACGACGCCCTGGAGCTGCACCGCAAGGCGCTGGAGATCCAGATCGCGATGAGGGATGCCGTAGGCGCTGCACGCTCCTACAACAACATGGGTTACATTTTCCGACGCAGGAAGGACGACCGCCACGCTCTCGAGGTCTACGGCAACGTCGAGAAACTGCTCGAGTCCGAGGATGACCCGGAGCTGTGCGACGCGCGCATCAGCCTCGCAACCGCCTTCTTGGAGATGGGCGAGCTCGACCGAGCCAGAGATCACGCAATGGTCGCCTTCGAGGAGACCGAGGACAAGGGCGTGGACATCCTGCACGCACGCGCTCGGGCTGTCTTGGGGAGGTACTACGCCCGAGCGAAGGAGAACGAGCTCGCGATGCAATACTACTCCGGGGCCCTCGAGATCCTCTCAGAGCAAGCCGATCCGCACAGCGCCGTCGAGGTCCAGATTCTACTGGGTCAGGTGCTGGGTGACGCCGGTCGCGGGGGGGAGGCTGCAGAGCACTACCTTGACGGACTCGCTCTGGCCGAGGCGAACGACTTCAGGATGCTCCAAGGCGAGTTGCTCGCCCGGCTGGGCGAGGTCGAGAGCGACCGCTCGCAGAAGATGGAGTACCTGCAGCGCTCACTTTCCGTCTTCAGGGAGCTCGGCGCTGTCGACAGTATGAGAGAGGTGCAGACCGCTGTCCACAGAGCGGTCATGGGACACTAAGCCGCCTCACCCCCCCCTCGGGCTCCACCTGACCCAGCCAATGGCTGAACTCCGGTCCGTCCTGTTTCGAGATCGACAGGTCCCCCGAGTAGCGATCGCCGATGTGCAGAAGCACTTCGCTCTCAGCCAGATGCGGGGCGTTGTTCTTCTCAGACAGGTGGCACAGCACGATGCTGTCTAGGGCCGGGTGCAGTATCTCGGCGAGCATCTCGGCCGTCTGAGAGTTCGAGAGGTGGCCTCCCCTGCTTGAAATCCTCCTCTTGAGCGATTCGGGGTAGGGCCCGCTCATCAGACGCCGGAGATCGTAATTCGCCTCGACGGAGACGTGGCTGCATCCGCTCAGATGCCTCTTCAGCTCGACCGTAGGCTCACCGAGGTCGGTCACGATGCCAGCTCTGCGCCCGTCGCCGTTGGTGGCGATCACGGCGACGTTGTCAGCATCCTCGTGAGGCACTGGGATCGGTAGCAGGCTGAGATCGTCCGAGATGCTGATCCTCTCCAAGTCCCCGAAGGTCCTGCACTCGGAGATCGGCCCCCACCCCATCCTCGACGCCGTCCCCAGATTGGCATGCAGGCTCGCGCCCCACAGCTTAGCAGCACGCATCGCCGAACGCGAGTGGTCAGCGTGGTGATGAGTGACGAGGATACCGTCTATCGAAGTTGGTTCGACACCCACTAGCCCCAATCTAATTTCCATCTGGCGCAGCGAGAATCCGCAATCCACCAGAACTCGGGTGCTACCTGATTTCAGCAGCGTCGAGTTGCCTCTGCTACCCGAGCCGAGATGAGTAATCTCCATTCCCACGGTAATCGAGAGCATCCGGCCAATCGCCCCCCTTGAATGAATCCGTCCGCTAGGTTCTCCGACTGTGATTCAGGGCTTCCGACGGCTCTGCCGTCGCGTGTGTGTGACCGCAACGTGTCCGAACGGCGCTCCATCATCATCATAAGTCAGCCAAGGGCGCTCGAATCCGTCTAGACGAGGTCATATCATGCGTCGCAAGCAGACAGCGCTACTCATGACACTCCTGCTCCTCGGAGGTTTGGCTTTCGTCTCTCAGACCCGCCCCCAGTCACCCGTTTCATCGACCGATCCGATTACAGCGGACAGAGGGGGCCCCCCTGTCACCGACGAGGATGGCGACAGAATACCCGATTTGCACGAGTCGGTATTCGGCGATGTCAGACTGATTGAGACCAGCACGGGGGTGGTCAGCGTCAGGGGCTTGGACCCCACCAACGGGACCGACAACATGTCCGATCACGACAACGACGGCGCCAGCGCCCTCCTCGAGTTCTGCTGGCCCTACACCCTCGACGTGTGCTTCGACAGGCTCTCCCTGACTGGCAAGCCGCCACATCTGACCGATTCTGGCCTCCGGGAGTACCTCGACCCCCGAAATGCCGACACCGACGGTGACGGTCTGCCTGACGGTTACGAGATCTATATGTGCACCGAGGGGGGACTGGGCTACCAGAACGCAACCAATGCATGGCAGTGCCTGTGGTTCGACCCCCTCGATCCCTCTGACTCTACCGAGGACATCGACCGCTGCGAGGACTTCAGCTTCGGCTGCGGTGACGGCTTCGACGTCAACCGAGACGGATTCATCGACCTCGGTGAGCGTTACACCAACTCGGAGGAGTACCTGTACGGCACCTCCGACGACTGGCTGACAGAGAGAGACGGGCTTTGGTGCGCCGGGCAGATCGCTGGGCTTAGCCCAGATGCTTGTCAGAGCGATGTCGAGAGGGCAACCGGAGACAACGGCTGGCTCGGGAGCGACCCCACCAAGGCAGACTCGGACTACTACACCTGGTCAGAGGTGATTGCAATCGGACTCGCCGTCCCCGGGGACGGGATACCCGACGGCTGGGAGGTCCACTACGGCTTGGACCCACGGAACTCCAGCGACGCCATCCTGGACAGCGACTCGGACGGATGGGACCTCGACAGGGACGGCTTCCTGATCCCCGACATCTCCATCTCCACTGCCCACTGGGGCGAGGCCTTCAGCAACTACGAGGAGTACATGGTTCACTTCGACGACGGGGCTTGGGTCACCCCTGGTCTCAGAGGCACTTCGTCCTCGGACTCCGAGGGGGGGGTGATTTCCTTCGACCAAGGCACGAGCCCGGGGCTCGTGGACGGGGCGGTCCACACCGTGCTGTCCGACTCTGCGAGGGACAGGCTGCTAATCGGCTCGAGATACGGAATCTCCGCCGTCGACCCGTTCGAGGGCTCCGCATCGCTGCACGGATTGCCCTCGGGGATGGAGATGTACACCATGATGCGATGGTCCCCTGGTGACTCGGACTTCCTGCTGATCGGCTCCAACCTCGGATTGCACTGCATCACGCTCGACAGCGGACTGCCCGTGATGGACTCCATGTCTCACTCTGACATCGGGCCCGTCAAGAACATCTTCGCCCTCCAGACGGGCAGTGGCGACCTCGACCTGATCCTGTTCGGCCAGAACTCTGCCGTTTGGACCGTCACTGTGATGGATCAGGGCGAGGACGAGGACGCTCTGGTCGGCGAGCCCGAGTACAACGACGCGATGGCCGACACGCTGTCAGGCTCCAACACCGAGGTCAACACGGCCTTGCATGTGCCGATGGAGGGACGAGGCCCACTGCTCTTGGTTGGGACCGATGCCGGGCTCATCGCTTGGAACACCACCGACGGTTCGGCCTCCGCCGGCGACCCATGGTGGGTCTTTGACCGCGAGAACGCGGAGGATTTCGTCCAGCGGGCGGACCTGCTGGACGTCTCCAAGTCCGCCGTGGTCAACGCGCTGGTACTAGCCGGCCCCTTGGACGCCGTCGGCGGCGTCGAGGAGGTCACTGGAATCTGGGTAGGCACCGCCGGAGGCCTGCAACTGCTCGACTTAGACCTCCTGATTCAGATGCCTTACACGGCCTTCGACTCCGAGAGGATGTACAACATCGACAGATGGGCCAAGGGCGCCAACGACGTTCGCTCGGTGCTGCCCATGAACGGCATGGTGGTCATCGGCTCCAGAGACGGGACATGGGCCCTCGAAGGCGGCCATTCGGGCGTCCTAGGCATTTACCTCAACCTTACTAGGATCCCCGGTTTGGTCACCTCCCTGACCACTCTGGAGCACGCCGGGGATCTGTGGGTATTCGCAGGCATCTCACCGGGCCGATATATGAACATCATGCCGATCGATCCGACGTCCAGCGACTCGGACCTCGACGGTATGCCCGATGGCTGGGAGTTCATCTACGGCCTCGACCCGACTGATCCCCACGACCGTTATCGCGACGCCGACGCAGACGGCGTCCATTTCACCTCCTCCGACGGCTTCGAGTTCGACAGAGACTGGACTAACTTGGACGAGTACAGGTTCGTATCCACGACCTCGGGCGGATTCAACGGCACCGACCCGAGGGACATTGACTCGGACGACGATGGACTCACCGATGGCGAGGAGTACTGGGGCTGGTTCGCCGACTCGACTAACTTCGACTGCCATTACCTCAATCACGAGTACATCTGCGACGAGGAGACTGGCAGGCTTGCCGAGCAGGTCCACCTCGAGGGGTGGCTGGGCTCGGGCGCGGGCGGGGGCACTGACGGTCCGACCGACCCCACCAACCCGGATACCGATGGCGACGGGATGCCCGACGGCTGGGAGATGGAGCACCGCAGGTGGATCGGCGATGCCTACAACGGCGGGAATCTCTGGACGCTGGACCCTAGGGACCCGACGGACAAGGATGAGGACGCCGATGGCGACGGACTCAGCAATCTGTGTGAGTATATGTGGGGCAACCTGCTCGAGACAGTCCTGCGCGAGGGCCTACCGACGCACGGGGAGACCGCCGAGGCTGCGACCAATTGGACCAAGACCGACCCCAATAACATCGATTCCGACGGCGACTCCCTGCCCGACGGCTGGGAGGCCCGTTACACCTGCACTTGGAACAGGGACAACGCGGGAATCAACCCACTCAACGGATCAGACTACCTCAACAACCCCGACGGCGATGGCTTCGACATCAACCACGATGGGGTGCTCGACCTTGAGGAGAGACTGGTCAACTGGCTCGAGTACCACCTCAAGTCGGAGATACTGTACGGCGACCAGTCCGCCTCGGGCATGGCTTACCCGGAGAACTTCACCACCCAGTTGTGGAACGAGACCTGGCTCGACTCCGCGGACGACTCGTTCGGCCACTTCACCAGCCCCGCATACCGCAGCCTAGTCAACGGGACGACGCCTCGGGATGTCGGTGCCGCCAACCCGTTGAGCGCCGACTCCGACCGCGACGGGATGCCAGACGGATGGGAGTTCTACTACGCCAGATGGAGCCTGTTCGACCAGCAGTGGACCCTCAATCCCGTCGACGAGAGGGACCGACTCGGCGACCCAGACGGCGACGGGATGAACAACTGGGAGGAGTACAACGTCATCGACGGCAACCTCAGCGAGACCGACGAACTGATCACCGTGCCGCAGTTCTACCTGCTCAGCGTCGGTGGCGAACTGCTGGCATCGCCCTGGCTCTCAGCCGAGTCCGCCGCCTCCTTCGGTATGTTCCTGTCAGACGAGCAGGTCAACAAGAGCGGAAGGACCGCTGACCCCAACGACCCCGATACCGATGGCGACGGCCTGCTCGACGGCATTGAGCTGATATTCACGCGCTGGAACTCGACTGACAAGGTCTGGACACTCAACCCTCTCGTCGCGGGCGACGGCAACTACGACTCAGACCGCGACGGCATCACCGACCTCGTCGAGCTCAATCTGACGCTGAACAACCCGGCGAACGGAGGGCTGTCTCCGCCCGATGCGCCGCGCATGTGGGAGGAGGCCGAGCAACTGGACCCCGATGAGTCGGTGAACAGGGTCTACAGGATTCTGTTCAACAAGGAGGGTAGGGCTCAGCTGGCCATCGCCCAGTTTCAGGAGTGGCAGCAGGGAATGCCTGCCAAACCTGTCATCTCAGCGCTGCTCGGGGCATCGGATCCGAATTCCGAGGACACCGACAGGGACGGCATGAGCGACGGCTACGAGTACTGGTTCACAGAGTGGAATCTCGAGGAGAACATCTGGGAGATGAATCTCCTGACCGACAACGACATCCACACGGACTCAGACGACGACTCGTTCGACTGCAACAACGACGGCCACATCTCCGACTCCGAATCCTACGACAACCTCGCCGAGTACGACGCGAGGGTCTACGGCAAGCGTTCAGCCATTGACACCATCCCGAACGGCACCGGCTTGGTCTCGTATGGTGCTGATGCTGTCACGGCGCAGATCGAAGAGAACGGAATGACGTACGAGGCCGCCTTCGGCCAGTTGTACGTCCTGTTCTCCACCAAGAGCCTCGTATCCGCCGAACGTGCCGGGCTGATCAACGAGATCGATGCCGACACGTTCAACTACAGTTTGGCCGGGGTCAGCGACCCGACAGATAGTGACTCCGACAGGGACGGGATACCCGACGGCTGGGAGTTCTGCTATTCCATCTACGGCGAGTTCCTGCCCGTCAACGCGTACCGCTGGTCGATGAACCCGATCAACCCCCTCGACGTCGCCTATGACCCCGACGCCGACGGCTGGTACGACAGGAACTGGGGCGACGTTCCAGCCGAGCAGGGAACTTGGGAGGACAGGCAGTTCACGCCCGCAGCGGTAGACCAGCAGATCGGACAGGGCTTCCTCGAACTGTACTTCACCAATCTGATGGAGTATGAGAACGGCACGCTCCCGCTCGATCCCGATTCCGATGACGATTCGATGGTGATGAATCCAATCATGCAGAGCGGTGCTGTGATCGGCTACGTCCAGGACACTAACCTCTCGGACGGTCGTGAGGTGTTCAAGTATGGCACCAACCCGCTGGACAACGACAGCGACGGCGACATGATGCCCGACTTCTACGAGTACTACAGGGGATGGAACGAGGCTAACGACAACTGGTCGTCCTACCTCAAGATCTCAGTCGTGTGGCAGCAGATCACCGCGACCAACTGGAAACCAGTCAACATCTCCGGTGTCAACATAGCGAGGCCCGAGTTGGACTGGGTGTGGTTCACCCACGACGCCACCGACCCGTCTGATGCCGGCCAAGACGCCGATAACGACGGCGGCTGGGACTGCTCCAGCGGCAGTTGCATCTACGTCCCGTACAACAACTTCCAGGAGTACTACGGCCTTGTCAACGCCTCCCTGGCATCCCCGACGCTGGTCAGGCAGGCAAACCTCTACGACTGCTCGGGCAGCATCGTCCATGAGTGGTGGCAGTTGCGCGAGTCACTGTTGGGGACCTGCTCGGGCAGTGCGGCGCTCAGTTCCAACTACTTCCGCATGTACAGGGCGAACAACGCCGACATGCTCTATGCCCTGATAGTCAACGACAACGACGGCGACTACGAGGACATCGACACCAGCGACGACGAGGTCCTGGTGAACGGCGCTTGGACCGACGAGTACCACAGGTTCGCCGGCGACCAGTACCACCTGCCGAACACCGGCTTGGGCGAGTACGTCTACGGATGGTGGCAGATTGACATAGACGGGGATCAGATCGCCGACGGCACCGACCCGACCAACTGGGACACCGACGGTGACTGGCTGAACGACTTCTTCGAGATTGAGGATGACATGCTCGACGGCGTCCGCGGCAACAGCGGCTCGCCCATCAGGTACGACGACCGGACGACGTCGTAAGCACAGACTGCATTCATGTGCGACGGCTCGCTCCCGGCCTCATGGCCGACGACACGCTACCGGCCCCTGACGCACCAGTCGAGGAGCGACTGCTGTTCCTCCAAGAGAACATGGTCAACTTCGCCAATCAGTTCAGCATGCCAGTGGTCGAGGTCGCACTGGTCCTCTCGAAGTACATACGGATACTGCTCGAGTCACTCGAGACGGCAGCCGCTAGGAACGGCGAGGAACTGCCTGAGGGGCTGACCGAGCCGTGGGGGACAGATGTCGAGGGCGAGGCTCCGAGGATCGACTCGTTTCCTCTCGAGACGCTTCTTGGGAGCTTAGATGAGGACAGGATGGACATCCTCGACACCCTGATTAGGACGATTCTCAACGAGACCCGCTTACCGTTCGCACCTGCGTTGACGCTGCTCAGGGAATGGGAGTCGATGGTCAGGGTGCAGCTCGCCAACTCCAGCAGCCCCGGGCAACTGTTCAGCCCGATCGACTTGCCCGATGGATTCTGATTGCTGAATCAGTTCCTGAGGCTCACTTAGGCTGACTGGGCGCGAGCGACGATGCCGCTGGAGACCCACCAGGCATCCGCTATCGACCAGATGAAGAGGACGGGCCAGAGCACAACGGACAGAATCAGCGGCAGTTGGATGACGAACCAACCGAATCCCTTGCCGTGCTGCCGGTTGAAGTGCTGTCCGAGATACAGGAACGGGACTAGTGAGAGGGCCAGAGCCACTAGTGGACGCAGAGTCCCCCATGGACCGATTCCCCCGCTCAACTCGTTCCAGATGACGCCGACAACGCCTAGGGTACTGGCCTCTTCGGGCCCCTCGTCGGGCACGACACTCACCACGTACTCCTCGGCCATCGGCAGGCCACCCAATGCCCCGATGCATGAATCTGACGCCGACTGGCTCGGCGAAAAGGCGAACAGCACCTCTCGACACCGTTGCCATGTGAGCGAGCCGAGAATCCTCGTCACGGCATTCCCGCCGTTCTCGGATTTAGAGACGAACGTCTCAGAATCCGTCTTGGAGCGTCTCGAGAGGGATGGCATCGACGGCCTTGATGTAGTGACACGGATGCTTAGCGTGGACGAGGCCGGCTCAAGCGCTGTGGCTACTGAAATCAGAGACGGTATCGAGGTGGATGGCATACTCCACCTCGGATTGGCTCAGAGGAGGACTGGAATCTGTCTCGAGAGGCTAGCTCGCAACAGCTACTCGATGACCGAGCCAGACAACTCTGGAAGACTGGAAGAGTCCGGCAGTATCGTCGCCTACGGCCCCGACGCCCTGGAGACGACGGCCTCCATCCACGTTCTGGACGAGGAGTTCGAGCACGACCCCGATGTGCAGTGGAGCAAAGACCCGGGCGGCTACGTGTGCAACGAGACCATCTACAGGACGCTCTACGAGTTGCAAGCCAGCACCGGACCCGCATTGCCTGCGATTTTCGTGCACCTACCGCCCGAGAGCGAGATTCTACTCGACCAGCAGGTAGCGGCGGTCCATAGGGTCGCGAGATGTCTTGTGACCAGACCCAAGTATGAGGTCGTCGGCGCTCTGTTGTTCGACGACAGGGGTAGGATTCTGTCCTGCCGCAGACCCAATGAGGACGCTTGGGGGGGGTGGTGGGAGTTCCCGGGAGGGAAGATTGACTCAGACGAGGACCCGCCCACGGCACTTCTCCGCGAGCTTGAGGAGGAGCTGGGAATCTCGCCAACACCCAAGGAGAAGGTCGCCCACATCGACTACGAGTACGATGACAGGTCGGTGAGCCTACAGATCTGGAACTGCGGAGTCATCGATCCCTCGGCGTTCGCTCTCGCCGAGCACGAGGCGGCTCGTTGGCTCTCGCGAGACGAGTTGCTCGATGTGCAATGGCTCCCAGCAGACCTGCCGATTATCGAGCAATGGCGCCGAGAGGGCCTACCCGAGCCCTAGTCCCCGCCGATTGTGCGGTTGCCCATGCGGTCGAACCACTCTACGGGCTCGCCATCCTCGGACATCGCCAATTCGTCTCCGACGCTGCGTGGGACCGAGTTGCGACCGGCGTGCCAGGTCTGCTGCTCGAGCCAGACCGCCAGCCCCTCTCCGGTCAGGCCGATGCGCATCTCACCGCCAATCGGCCTCTCATCGATGACGAAGGAGGCCTTCCCCGCCAGAGCAGCCTGTCTCGAAAGGGAGAATCCCGTCGAGTCGATCTCTAGCTCCAGCGTCATAGCATCGAGGGCGGTATCGAGGATTCTCTGACTCCTCGCAGCCTCCAGCAGCGTGTCCAGCGATTCAGAGGAACCGGTAATCAGGACGCCCTCCCTCTCATTGGGGAATGGCGCGTTCTCGGGTACGCGATCAGGCACCCAATCGGGGAAAATGGCCTTGACTGACTCTACGACCATCTGCGGGTCCTCATGCGGTTGCACGACGGTGGACACGCTGACCATCGGTGCCATACCCTCTCGTGCAGGTGGTCGGTCATGAGTTCTCTGCCCGAGCGCACTCCCACGAGCGCGAATGATTCAAACGATGGGTGAATGGACCGATTCCATGGCTCAGCGCTCACCGATGCTCGGCGCAGCACTCCTCATCGCCCCGACGATGTGCGTGGTCGCGCTGCGCTATGGCTCGGCAGCTCTCGAGGAGGTCATCTCGCAGGATGACACACTGAGGTACTCGATACACTCCGCCGCCCTACTGATCGGGGTTGTGATGTTCATGAGATACCGAAAGGTCAAGGATCACGAGTTTCACCGTTCCAGGGCTATACGCAAGCTCTCGAAGACTTACTCTAAGGAGGACAGGGGCCTCTGGGAGAAGGGCGAGGCGGCGATTGAGCGTCTCGAGGCGAAGGCCAGCGAGCCGCAGACCGGGCGGGCGGCGTTGGAATCCCAGGCGCTCAAGTCTGGAACCGTCGGCGCCCTGAACACCGAGCGCTCCGAGGAGGAGATCCCCGACGACGATCCCGAGGTGGAGGTCAGGACTCAGGTCACGGGGATGGGCACGATGGTGGATGAGCAGGTCATCGCCAAGCCCAAGGAAACCGGTATCCTCTCCAGAACGGCCAGTTCCATCAACAGCAGATTGGACGCATCCGCCCAGCACCGCTTGGAGAAGCGTTCTGCCAAGGCAGCAGCAAAGGCGGCAGCCAAGAAGACCTCCGGGAGAAGCGACTCTGACACTCAGTGGTCGGCCCCGTCCGCCTCGTCTTTGGCCCGCTCTGTCGCCTCCTGCGGCTCCTGTGGGGCCCTGAACAACTCGGGGACGCCGTACTGCACCTCATGCGGCGACTTCCTCTCTTGAGCGGGGAGGGGTTGAAAACGGTCGGCCATGAGCCGGCGACAAGTGGGTGACGTGTCCGGTAAGCGCGATTACTATGAAGTCCTCGGACTATCCAAAGACGCCACTGACACCGAGGTCAAGAGGGCATTCAGGTCTCTCGCGAGGCAGCACCACCCCGACAAGAACCCCGACGACACCGATTCCGAGAAGCGGTTCAAGGAGGTCCAGGAGGCGTATGCAGTTCTCTCCGACCCGGATGAGCGCAGGAAGTACGACATGTTCGGCCACGAACAGCCGGGTGGGTCACCGTTCGGCCCCGGCGGCTTCCAAGGCATCAACATCAGCATCGACGACCTCTTCGGTGGTGGCTTCGAGAGCATCTTCAGCCAACTCTTCAGCGGAACCAGAGGCACTCGAAGAAATCGCGGCCAAGACCTCCTAGTGCACCACGAGGTCCCCTTTCAAGCCGCAATGGCGGGTCTTGAGGACGAGATCGAGATCGACGTGCTGAAGGTCTGCGCAAAGTGCGACGGCACGGGCTCAGAGAGTCCAGATGGAGTTCGGGAGTGCCCCACCTGCGATGGCAGAGGCAGGTTGCAGAGGATCGAGAGGGCCGGCCCGTTCACCAAGCAAGTCGTATCGGACTGCCCGACCTGCAGGGGCGAGGGCAGGATAGTACAGGACCCGTGCTCTGGCTGCAGAGGGCATGGCAGAGCCAGCCAGGCCAAGCAGATCAGGTTCATGGTTCCGGCAGGCATCTCCAGCGGCACCAGACTCAGGATGAGGGGGCATGGCGAGGCGCCGAAGGGCAACAGGGGCAATTCCGGTGACCTCTACATACAAATCGAAGTCAAGTCGCACCCGTGGTTCGAGAGGGACGGGCCAGACCTGCTCATGGCTCTGCCTCTCGGATATGTGGACCTAGTCCTCGGGACCGAGATCGAGATTCCTCATATCGATGGGAAGTCGCTGTCCATCAAGGTCCCAGCAGGCTCGAAGCCTGGTGAGACGCTGACGATAGCGGACCGCGGCTTACCCGGAGCCCGAGGCCGCCGCGGCAGGGGCTCGGTCACCGTCCTGCTCAAGTTGGACATGCCCGGCAGGGTGCCACGAGGGCTCAGGAAGAGCCTAGAGGGCATGCGCGACCAGATAGGCACCGACATGGACTCACTGCAGGACCGGATTCGAGACGAGGCCATAGGCCGTCGCAGAGGCTGATCATCCGGACTTGTCCCAGTCCAAAGCCCTGTTGGGAACGGCTGCCAGTGGCTGGCCGTCCACGAGTCCGGAGAGTTGGAAGCCGAGGCTGGACGGGCTCCCTTCCAGAGTCAGGCTGAGGAACATGCTGCTGCCAGCCGGCATCGTGTCGAGGAATATCTCGTCCCCCCGGAAGAGGTGGCTCGGGGAGACTGCGGCTATTCCGACCTTGGACCCCTCTGGTGCGTGGACCCTCATTGCGGCGAGTTCCCAAGGCTCGTCGGCCACTCGTATTCCCAAGAGCAGTGTTGCATCACCCTCACTTATTCGCCAGACGCAGATCTCGACTTGCTCGGTCATATGACGCAGTAGCGGCTCGCCCCAGTCCTGCACGACAAACCTCCACGGGCTGTCTCCCAGTTGCCGGAGGGCGTATTCGACCTCGCCCTCGTCGATCGTCTCCTCGGCCAGAGCCTCGGCAAGCCTCTCGCGCAGGCGACGCAGCTTGCGGCGTTCGTGTTCCTCGATATCCGAGGCGAGGGGCGCGCCACCGAAAATCGCTCCTCTGTTCCACCAGATTACCAGCAACAAAGGCGAGAGCAGGAAGACCCCTGCAAAGATGTAGAAGTCCTTCGCGCGGTATGACAGGTCCTGAAACTCCTCCTCAGCTGGTTCGTAAGGTCCCATCCAAGGTAGAGAGAAATGATACTCCACAGTCTGGTCCCCACCTGTCATCTCAACCACCAAGGCGTGAGTCCCAGGGGGCACTATCATCATCGAGCCATTCGTGAAATTCACGACGTCGCCGGTTTCCTGGTTCAAGGCGAGCAATCGGTAGACTGCTGCTGATTCCCCAATCTTGTTCACCCGAACGTACGAACCGTTTTCCTCTGTGATGCTGATTGCGAATACGTCTATTGCGTCATCCGGCCCCAGAGTTCCGCGGAAGTTGAACGGGCCGGGCATGATGGTTTGCCATCTGTCGTCCAACCCCCCGACCCCCCACAAATGATCCGGGGCATCCCCGACTAGCCAGCCATCGCCGGGATCCTCGGTTTCCATGCGAATGCCCCAGGCCACCGTCCCCCCGGAGGTCATTCGAAACTCGATTGTGTCCGTCTGCTCAGTGGTCTGAATCGAATCGGGACATGAATATGCGTTCTGAGTAACGACGACTGTCGAACCATCGTGCTCATGCATCACGATGTCCAGATTCACGGCCCCTTGGCCGCCCGTGAACATGCAATGCGGCTCGATGTGCATTTTGGGCCCGGCTTCGATGAGCAGAGAGTCGCCCTCGCTGTCCCCCCCGGCTATGTGCCCGTAGTAAACGGGTGAGGAATAGCCGCCGAAGGGAAGAGCATCACCGTGAGTCCACGGGTTACCCAATTCGCCGCCTCCGGGCGCCTCTGTGTCATCGTCATAGCGGATGACTTCGAACTCGTAGGGCGAGTAGTCAGCCACAGTGGCGTGAACCATCCGGAGCCAGAGCTCCCCGTCGGCGGGATAGTCGAAGTAATGCGAATCTAGCTCGTCGGAGGAGATGCTGTCGAGAAGGGTCTTGGAATCCTCGCTCCTCTGCCAGATCTCCACGTTCATCTCATCCGGACTCCTCAGGCGGTTGAGCAGCATCACGTCCCCTGCGTCCCCGACGATGTGCAATGCGTCCTTGTCGCTCAGGTTCTCTAGCGCGCCGACATAGAGCACGCCCTCTGACAACAGGTCGATCGCGGCACAGTTGTGCAACTGGCACGGCGAGGCAGTGTTGATCTGAGGATAGTCTCCCTGCGCACCCGGAGGGGGTACGATGTTCGGAAGATCGTCGTGCTCGGTCCAGTCCTCCTGCCAACTCATTACCACGTCGAGGTCGAGGTGGGCCACATCCGTGCCAGAGTCGGCCAGCAACTTCCAGGAGACGATGTCGTCGACCCAGCCCGACCATTGGACGTGATGCGAGTCCGAATGGCTAGTCTCATTGCCGTCAACGGTGACGACAAGTTCCATGCCCGGGCAACTCAGTTCGGTACACGTCACGCCGATCCACACTGGCCCGTTGGTGCTGAACTCCTCATCCTGCAGGGTTACTCGGTCGTCATCCTGCGCCATGGCGCTGATGCTGAACGCAGAGAGCACCAGAACCGCTGCTAAGAGCCACGCCCGCGCGCCTTGCACGTACCCGCCGACCCGGCTCCACCTTAGAATCCTTCAAGCGAACCGCGTCAGTGCGATGCGCCATGTCCGAGCGACCGCTGGCCCGTGGTGTGGCTGCACGCCACCGATTCGGCAGGCTGATGTCGCTCGGGGACAGGTATCAGCCTGTGGCATGGACTCCCGGGCTGGTATTGGGCCCTCAGGACCCCGAACTGCCGCCCGCCCTCGCCCCGTTCGCAAGCCTCAGGGAAGGAGGATCCCCCCCCGCGAGAATCACGCTCTCTACACGTGCCAATCTCTGCTATCCGTTCGACTGCGAGGACATCTGGGAGGCCACCGAGGGGCTGGTCCTTCCTCCTAGCCTCGCCGAGTCTGATTCGGGCGAGTTCGCGAGCGGTGCGCAGTTGCTTCCCGTCTCATGGCAGGCGATGCACCACGATCGGAGCCTCAACGACGCCGATCTCGAGCCATCGGTGGTGGTCTTGGTAGACGCACCGCAGTTGGCCAAGCGGCCGGGGATGCTCGTCGATGCCCTCGATGCCTTGAGGGTGCGATTCCCGACCTCGCTGCTCTGGACTCCCGGCATCGCCGGTCCCGACAACTGCGCTCTGCTCGCTTGGATGGGGGTCGATCTGTTCGACATGGCCCGATCGAGGCACGCATCGTCGCTCGGTGTGCTGCTCTCGGAGGACGGTCCTAGAGACGTTGAGGAGACAATCGGCGAGACCGCGGATATGGATGCCCAATGCGCGGCTTGGTCGCGTGCTATCGCAGCCACCAGGACAGCAATCAGAAACGGTTCGCTGCGCGAGCTCGCCGAGCGTCAGAGCACTTCGAGCCCTCGTTCGGTCGAGCGACTGCGCCAGCACGACGCCAAGATGCGCGAGCACGAGGGTTGGCGCGCCGGTCTGGCAAGAGTCGTGGGTAGTGAGCGCACGCTCAGGTGCCACACCTACACGAGCCGCGAAGACGCTCTCATACACGATTGGCGGAACAGGGTCGCGGACGAGCACGAGCCCCCGGAGCACCAGCGCGAGGTTCTTGTCCTGCTGCCCTGCTCGGCCACCAAGCCGTACAGGGTGTCCCAGAGTCACAGGAGGTTCCGCAGGGCCATACAGTCCAATGGGGCCCATCAGGTGATGGTCACAGCCCCGCTGGGGCTGGTGCCGAGGGAATTGGAGGAGATATGGCCCGCGGCGAACTACGACATACCCGTGACCGGCGATTGGGACTCCGACGAGCTCGCCGTTATCCATGACATGGTTGCGCGTCTGGCGTCGAGGGTTGGGTACTCGCTAATTATCAACCACTCCGGAGTCGAAATCGAGGTCAAAGCCCTCGAGGTCGTCGATACTCGAGGCGACGACTCCGCCGGCTCAGAGGAGGCTCTGGAGCGCTTGACATCCGAAGTCAATCGCGCCGCCGAGGATCTGAGGCTGCCCAATCTCAAGAAGGGCCGGCACAGACTGGCCCAGCTGCGAGCGCTGTCGCGGTTCCAACACGGCACCGACACTTGGCTCGAAGGCGCATCAATCCAAGGCCGCCCGCCGATATTCACCATCAAGAGGGAAGGAGTGCAGATAGCCCAATGGAACCCACGCACAGGGCGCTTCGCCTTCTCGAAGTCCTGCCTGCCACTGCTGGACGCCTGCGATGCGCTGCCGAGAGTGCTCCTCAGAACCGGAGTGGAGTGGCGCGGCGACTTGTTCGCCACGAACGTCGAGAGCGCCGAGGCGGGGATCAGGGCAGGCGACGAGGTTCTGGTGATGCAAGACGGTGGGCTGGTCGGATCAGCGCGTGCCGAAGCACCCGGGTGGGAGTGGCCTAATGGCCCGGGTAGACTGGCACGAGCACATCACCGGTTGTGAGCCCACCCTTCGGGTGGTTTGCGTAGCGATTAAAGAGGGAGAGCAGGTCGGCCGGACGCCTAGGTGGTGTGAATGGCACGAATGCACAGCGGTGGAAAGGGTCGCAGCGGATCCAGCAAGCCCAGCGTGAGCGAGGCCCCAGCATGGTCAGCCACGGACAAGAAGGAAGTAGAGGACCTAATCGTCAGCTTGGCACAGGAAGGGCATTCGACCTCTGTAATCGGAACCCTCCTGCGTGACCAGCACGCAGTACCCGATGTCCGCTTGGTCATGGGCGAGCGAATCTCCCAGACTCTGGCCCGCAACGGCATCTCACCGAGGTACCCTGAGGACATGATGAACCTCATGCGCAGGGCTTTGGGTCTCATGGACCACCTCACCGGCAACCGTAAGGACCTACACAACCGCCGCCAACTCGAGCTCTGCGAGTCGAAGATCCGCCGCCTCGCTAGGTACTACAAGAGCACCGGTCAACTCGATGAGAGTTGGGCCTACAAGCGCGATCAGTTGCGACTGATGGTCGAGTGATTCCTGCGCAGGGAATTTGAACCCCGGCCCCACAGCCCCCCCAATGCGCGCTCTCCTCGAGACCGAACTGCTCACCCCCGTCGCCGGAGTTCTCTCACAGGCCGCCGACGAGTTGCGTAGTTGCACCGAGACGATACTCCTGCTCGCAGCACCATCCCTTCCGGGTGCTCTGGCCATCGCCCCAATCGAGGCGGCGTTGGTCGACGCCGGACTCCCGTACCGGCGCCGCTTCAGACTGGAGGCCCCTTCCGAGGGGGCATGGGTGCATATTCTCGGACCGGCTGAGGAGAGCGGTCCCCGCCTTGCTTCCGGGCCTCCTCAACTCACTCTGTCCGGCGTCGTGGTCGATGGCCTGACGGGACATCAGGGCGATGCTCGGAAGGGACCGCTCACCGCAGTGGCCCAGGCTCATGCCCTGGCTCAGGCGATCTGTCCGGGAGGCGCGAGAGTGCGACGGCTCAGACCTTGGGCGATCTCTGGCAATTGGCTCCACTCTGCTCTGGATACCACCTACGACCCGGTTTTTACGGCCCTGCGTGACGCTCTGGTGAAGGAAGGCTCGATTCGCGTCGTCCCCCTGCCCGAGGTGCCCGAGCCGAACGTCAGCGCCAATTCGTGGATAGACCCAACCGCGCTGGACGCGATCGCCTCACGCTGGGCCACATTGGATCTCGAGGGCCGGGCACGCGCCCTCTCTCATCTGATGCGTCCCGGCCTCGCACGCTCTACCCCCTCCACTGCCAGACTGGAGGAGATCGGCTGGCACTGCGTGCTTGGGCCCGGCTGGTCCACCGATCTGGCGGGGCAGGTCTCATCCGCCGCAGGGCTGTGGAAGGAGAATCCGGCTCCAGTAGCAGCGGGGAAGCTAGTTGACTCACTTCTCAGGGATGGGCAGAAATGATTACTCTTCGACCCTGAGCATGCTCTTGCAGTTAGGGCACTCCAGTCTCAGGGGGCGTACGTCAGAATCCACGGGCACAGAGGTGCCGCAGGCCGGGCAATCTATGTGCGGGCCGCCTTTACGCTCGCTGATTCTCTGCATGGTCTCCTGTTTTGGGGATACCAAGGCAACGGGGAATACCAACAGCATGGAAGATAACACTACTCCGAGAACTATCGGCATCGGCATCCCGAGCACGTAGATCACCAGAGCCAAAGCACCTAGGGAGACCACCGTGACCAAGGCGGGCACACTCGCCCTCTTCTTCGTCAGGGACATACCCAGTCCGATGGCGGCAGAGAGTATCAAGACACAAAACATCGCACCGAACAGAGAACTGTACATGGTGTTACCAGAGGGTTGAAACTCCAGTCTGAAATCTAAATCAGGATCTAGGTCCGGCTGATCGATGGTAATCACCTCGAGAATTAACCACCGCCGGTGAGAATACTCAATCTCGTCGGCAGAGACGGCACCTAGGTCCTCTAGCATGGTGGCCCTGATCTCCGCATCTAGATCGACCTCGGTCCAGTACTCCTCGAGCGAGGAGCGCACGAAGGTCTCGACCAGTACCTGCCTCTCACCGCTACTGGTGCTGTAAGAAGTGTCGATGACGATGGTGATGGCATCAGCGCTGAAGGCCCTGGTGCCGCCCATGTCGATGGTAATCTCAGTGGGCCCGAGGTCGATCGGATTGACTCCTACAATCGCCTCGACCTCGAGTGAGAGGCCATTGGACAGGAATGAGCGCATGTTCGCTGCGGAACCGGTCAGGTGGCCCTGCAGCGCGAGCAACTCTGAATCATCGACGCGTCCATTGTGCTTGTCCGCAGTTGGGACCGAGTCAGAGTACGAGTTCAGGTTGCGCCACCAACTGCTCGAACTGAGGCTCTGGTTGCCGATGTTGTCCAGTCCCCAGCGCATCCACTGGGACATCGCCCCATCGAAGCTGATTATGACCTCGCGGTCTGTCTTGTAGCCGTCCCACTTAGCATCGATATCGAGGTTCAATGAGGAGCCGCCAGTCCGCAGGGGCTCGTTCGCGGGGTACCAGCCTCCTGTGTTTCCGGTGTCCTCACCGATGGTGATGTCATGGGTGCGACTGGTATCGATACTCAGTCCGCTCTGGGGTATGAGATGGAAGTCGACACGGACGTTGCCGCCTTCCGAGGTCTCAGGCACCTCCCATACGAAGGTCACCTCGACCCCATCCTCCAGTCCAGTGGCTATCGGCATCTGGCTGACCTCGGCGTTCTGCACCGCGATACCCCCAGTGGAACCGGACCACATTCGGTCGTCGAAGCCCGATGTGAGAACGATCGGGAAGTAGACGAGTCGTCCGAGGACGCTGGCGTCCTTCATCTCGATGTCAACCAACGGAAATCTCATCGAGACGTGGGCATCGTGCTCCTCCGAGCCCCAGAGGAACCTGATTCCGGCATCATCCCCTGGCTGCGCGAACATCAGGCTCTGCACACTCAGAGTGAGCTCAACCAGATCACCGTCTCGGACATCTCCCTGCTCGACATCCACGGTAATCTGCAACTCGCCCGAACCCGTCAGATACGGGTCAATACCGGAATTTCCCTCGTAGAACGAGCCACCGATCTTGACCTCGAGGGTGGAGTTGATGGTAACCCCGACAGCACCCTCGACCTCGTAGGGGATGCGAAAGTCCCAGCTGGCGTTGGGGTAGCTGCCCTCGATGCCCCAGACCACGCCCCAAGTACCGATATTTATCTCGCCGAAGATGGAGGGGGTGACCAAGGTCGACTCGGAATCGTCCTCGTCTTCCTCCAAGTCGCCGTCGAATGGCGTGAGTGTCCCAACGTCAGCCTCGCCCAGCAGGTAGAGCCTGAACTCGGTGGAGTTGCAGCACGTCACATCGTCCTGCGCGACCACCGCCATCGGGGACATGCTCATGGCCAGCATCAGAGCCACCAGAGCGAAGGCATTGGGCCCGTGCCTACGCGTCATCGGTCTATGTGGCTGGCCCGCCTCCCTTGAATCCGCCGCCTCGCGGAACCACGCGTACGCGGTTCGCGGGGGCGGCGCCACAGGCGCCGAATCTTCCTACCCATGTAGCCAGAGCAGGCTCGCAGGCCCTTTTTCAGGGAGTTCGTCGAGCTTGGCGAAACCGACTCTCTCTAGTTGGTATATCTCGCCGGCTTCCAATTCGAAGTCCTCGAGCAGCCCGCTCTCGGAAACCATGCGTCCTCCTTCCGGCCTGTGCAGTACCGCATCACGCCCCATGCTGGCGGGAAGCCAGTGAACTACAGGTCGGTCGTCGGACCTGTCCCAGGACCCGACCGCGGCCGATTCGCCTGAGGCCTCGATGTCCGCGTACTCCTTCAGCCGGATGCTGCCGGCCGCGGCATCTGCGGACTGGACGGCCACCGACTCGCCCACGCTCCACTCCCGGAACCCCTCAATGGTGCCGCCGGGGTGCTTCGGGATGGTAATCTGTGAGCCCGGTCCGCCGGGCGCCGAACTGCGGTCCAAGGCCAGCATCACCGGGTCTCGGACGAAGCTGCGGCGCTCGGTCAAGGCATCGATCCGCTTGGCGTTGAACGACTCTATTGTCTGCATCGAGATCGAGATGTCCTTCTGGGTCAGTCCGAGGTCAATCCAGAAGTCCAGAAGCGATTGCGCGCGGAATCCCCTCCGCTGCAGCGCCTTGAGCGTAGGAAGGCGCGCATCGTCCCAGCCGGAGTACTCTCCGGCTTCGATGGAGGCGCGCATCCCGGAGGTGGAGAACCCACCGAACTCGTGGACCTTGACCCGCCCCCAGTACAGCGTTTCGGGGTAGGCCCATCCAAAGTGCTCGTAGAGCAGGGTCTGTTTGCGAGTGCTGTCCATCAGGTCCTTTCCCCTGACGATGTGCGTGATACCCTGCTCGTGATCCTCGATGGCGCTCTGGAAGTCCAGCAGCGGCCACACCTTGTAGCGCTCACCGACCATGGGGTGAGGGGCGTACTGAATCCTCAGGGCAGGCCAGTCGCGTAGGGCGGGGTTGGGTAGCGTCATATCGGTCTTCACCCTTACCACTGCATCCCCCTCCGCAATCTCGCCGGCGTTCATCGCTTTCCAGTCGGACAGACTGTCTGAGGCAGCCCTGTCCCTGCACGGGCAGTCTTTCTTGTCCTCGCGCAGGTTCCTGAATTCCGCCGCGCTGCAACTACAGACGTAGCCGAAGCTCCCAGCAATCATCCGCTCGGCATGCTCGAGGTAGACCGGCATTCTCTCGCTGGCCCGGATGACCATATCGGCAGGCCTTCCTGCCAGCCATTCGTACTCGTCCGCTATCCAGCCGTAGGCGTCCGGGACCGGCGGCTTGACTTTAGTGTCGGTATCGTCAAACCGCAGCACCACCTTGCCGCCGTACATCTTCGCGTACTCGGAGTTAATCGCAACGCCACGGGAATGGCCCAGAGACAGCGGGCCGTTGGGATTGGGCGCGAACCTCAGGACGACGCCTCCGGAGGTATCGCCGGGTAACTCGCGCAGCCCCTGCGCCTTCTGGTGCTTCCGGCGCTTGAGGGCCTCCGGTGCGGACTGCTCGAGCTCGGCTCGAACAGCATCCACCCCTTGGCTCGCCGCCATCGAGTTAGCAGCGGCGACCTCGGCATCTACCAGGGCCATAATCTCGCGAGCCATCCGACGAAGGTCCTCACGCTCTGCCAGCAGCCTGCCCAGCACGCTGCCCGACTGCCCTTCGCCTGCATACTCAACCGCATTTTGCAGTGCGTACTTGCGCACGGCCGAGACTATGTCGGGGTCCCAATCTGCAGGATCGGCCATGATATCTGGCAATACGGCGAAAAAGCAGCATTTCACGCTTCTCATGCTCACCACTCGTCGAGGGACGATTGAACGGTGGCAGCCCCATCAGCGGACCTTGCTGGAACAAGTGTTCCGTGGGCCTCATACCAAGCATCCGAGACAGTGGACCAGCTCCAGCGTAGGCAGTCGTGGGGCAGCTCCCCAGAGACGAGCCCTCGGACGGCTTGGCGGGTAATCTGGTCGGATGGGTATCCCGAGCCCAGCCGAATCCCCACCTCCGCCTCGAGCCTCGCCACTCCGGCGTCTCGCTCGACCTTGGCCAGTATGCTCGCAGCCCCGGCTACCCTGTCATCCGAGTCCATGCCGTGGCGTGCGACTACCTGCCACGAGGACCAGCCCTCGCCGAGACGGGAGGCCAGTCTCCTTGCGAAGCGCTCCTCGTCGACATCGCAGGCATCGGCCATGACCCGCCCCTCACCCTCACGTGGCGAGGCCGCCTCTATGGCCTCGCCGAAGAGCTCTATCTCCAGGCTGTTCAAGTCTGACGAGATGCTGTTCGCATCAATCCTACTGGCTTCGCAGACCACGAGACCGATTCCCCATCCGCGGGCTCCGGCCTCGGCGTGAATACGCTTCGCTACGGCTTCCCTGCGCTGACTGCTGAGATCCTTAGAATCGCGTGCCCCGATACTCTTCAGGACCCCGCTCTCGCTCTCTGGAATGCACAGGGCGCAGACCACCAGCGGGCCGATGACCGGGCCTCGCCCGGCTTCGTCCACTCCCGTGCGTAGCGCGCTCACAGCTCCAATTCGAAGTCCGACGGACCATCATCATCTCTGCGCTTCTTGGGCACGACCCCGCGAGTTTCTGGCTCGGCAGGGTCGAGCATCACGTTGCTGGGGTGGGGCATCTCGCCCTCGGTCATTTCCTCTGCCATCTTGTAGGCCGCGTCTATCGCGTCCTCGGCCTGGTGCTTGTCCAGTACGTCGCTGGCGGAATCCACCACCTCCTTGCGCGGGCCGGTACGAGGCTGCTCAGCGGGCCCACCGGCCTTCTCCATGAAGTCAGCCTCGAACCCCTCTGCTGCTACTTGCGGGCTGTCTACGAGCTCAGGCGCCCCGTCACCGCCTCCCTCGAACTTTGCCATCCACTCTTCGGCCTTCTCCTCCGGCGGTGGGGTCGGGCCCCTCAGGGCGAGCTCACGCTCCTTCCTGACCCGAATCGCAATCACCACCCCGATGCTCCCAGCGATGACCACGATGGCAATCAGGATGAACTCGAGCCAGACCTCCAGCCAGTCAATCATAGCCCAGTGCCAGGGGTCGTCCACAGACTCGTGCGGCGCTACGTAGGCAGCCGGCACCAACGCCGAGTCCTCGGCGGTGAAGGAGATGCCAGGTTCGCGCATCGACCGGACCTCGACCGTCAGCACTGCGGTGGTCTCCACGGGAGCCTCTAGTGGCACAGCCATCCAAGCGCTGAAACTCACCGAGCCGCCTGAGGGCACGTTCAATATCTCGAATGAGCGAGGGGAGTTGGATTCGGTTCCGGTCGAAGCCCCCTGTGGGGGAATCAAGCCGAAGTCGGTGGCCAGGTTGACGTCCAGATTGACCACTAGGCCGTCCGGTTCGTTGCCGGCGTTAGTGAGGCTCCAGTAGGAGGTCAGGTTGTTGTCTTCGCCGAGTTGGGAAGAGACTCTCTCCACCAGCCATTCGTAGTGCTCGCCGACGGTGACTTCGATAGTGACCTGAGTAGGGGACCAGTCCTCTGCGTACAACTCGACGACTATGCTACCTACTAGGTCAGCAGGCGTTCGGTTAGCCACAGTGCAAGAGACCACTATACCGCTCATAGACTGGCCTGGGCCCAGCGTGAAGCGCGACTCCCCCAACTCGGCCGAGAGCCATTCGGGGGTCTGGCCTATCACCAGGTCGAACGTCGACGACACGTCTCCGGTGTTCACGACTCTCAGGGAGCCATGACAGGTCTCGCCCGGGGAGATATCGCCGGAGCAGCCGTCTCCGACCAGCGTCATAGTCCCGCCGGTGCGCGGGATGATGCTCACCCTCTGGGAGGCGATTGAGACATCTGACGGAGCCGCAGTGCTCCACACATGGATGTCGAAGAATAGCGTTCCGGGATAACGCTCGGGCGATTGGACCTGCAGATGGACCTCGCCCGACTCGTTGGGCGACATCGCTGCGAGCTGCGCCTTATTCAGCACGATCACTGCCCATCCATCGTCTGAGAACGCCAAGCCCGCGGTGCCGATCTGAGAGCCGTTCTCGTCGGTCTGCGCGATGCGGACCTCTAGGTCGCGCACCGAGTTGCCGAGGTTCCTTGCCATCACGAAGAGGTCAATCACCTCGCCGGGGGATAGGGAGGCGTTGCCACCGCCCTCGTCGATGGCGGCAGCGTGGTAGAACCCGTACTCCAGCGAGAAGTTGTACCAGTCACGCCCACCGTCGGAGCCCGTGGTCAGCCGCATGCTGAATCCGTGCAGCGAGCCTGCCAGTGGGTAGCCCCCGGACACTTCAGGCGCAGTGACGGAGAACTGCACCCACTGGGGGGTGTCTGAGGCGGCATCGTATGTGTGCCCGACTTCAGGAGGTTCGGGATTCGACCAGACAATCGACCAGCCCTCGGGACCGTTGATCTCTACGAGTGCGGTGTCGTCGACCTCGGCGTGGTTGGTGAAGTTGAAGTTGAGTCCGATGGTGCTGCCGGGGTCGATGTCGAAGACCGAGCCCGAATCCGGACCGAATTCGGTGCCAGGGGGTCCGATTTCGAATGGGTAAAGGTAGTCTGGAGTCTCATTGAGCACAGTTGCAGAAGCGGTTTCCTGCAATTCGAGTGCTCTTGCTGGGGAAATCTGCCCGGGATAGGCGCGCCCTACCGTTGACTCACCGGTAATCACCGCGTGGAAAACGCATGCGGAGAGGTACGTTCCATCTATTGACGGATGCGAACCGTCGCTAGAATATAGAGTCGAAAATGCAGTCGAGCCGGCGCTTGGATCAACTCCCGTATCGGCGATTGCGTCGTACAGATGCTTGTACGCCAACCCTACTGGTGCGATGAAGGCGGGTTCCGCTTGCGTGGTGATATTCTCAAGATACATCTCGTACCCCTGCTGCAAATGAACTTGCATCGAAGGATAATCTGGGTTTCGCCACTGATTGTTTGAATCACCATCCTTGTAACCCCATGTCATGAACAGAATGGTATTTCCACCAGAGTTCAAGGCACGCTGATTAAGATAAATCGCAGCGTCCTTACTGTCCTGCCAGTATTGAGAGTCAGTTGGGAATGAAGGCACTTGGCTCTGGTCTTGGAGAATCACGTAATCGTTCGACTCATCGAGTGCAATGTCCCACTGATTGCCACTTTCCCTGGCTCGGTCTTCGTGTTCGTAGAGTTTCAACCCACCACCGGTCAATGCGGAGACTTCGGCATTCTCCCCCCCATCGGTGAGGAGGTCATCGAGTGCAGAAGCGAGATTGTTCTGGTTGGTATATGAATTGCCGAGCATCAACACATCGAGGGTACTCGTTTTAGCGCGGGAATCCGCATCTTCATTCGGTGGATCCAAGGTGCTCGGCGAATGGTTAGATGCAATCAGCAAGAAAATGAGAATCATGGTCAACTGACTCTCATTCACAGGCGACACCCATCATTCTCACTCTTTTATCCCTCCCCCTCACGATAGCGAATCATACGAAGTGTTGATGGTCTAGGGTGCTGTTGCATGCCCATGGCGCTGAAGTGGCCCTTCGGGAAGAAGGGAGCCGAGCCGCGCCAAGCGAAGATTCCCAAGAAGAGGCGGGTCGTCGAGTACGAGAGGAAGCCGGACCGCTCTGCCGAGGAGACGATGGCGGACCGCAGCCACCTCGATGACAAGGGCTTCAAGGACGCCATGGCACTGCTCGGCGACGAGCCGAAGAAGAAGTGAGCGGGCTCAGAGGACAGGGTCCGGTATCAGTCGGCCCATGGCGTCGATGTCGAATTCCCCTGCTTGTATGGGCGACCTGAGTCCGAACTCGTGACTCACTGCTGGGTCGACCTCGCCAAACTGCCCCACTACCTCCTCAGATACCATGACCCCAGCTCCCCTGCCGTCAATCCAAGGCCCGTCTTGGGCGCCTAACGCTACGAAGCGGACCTCTCCGACCTCGGCTCCGAGGTCCCTCAGGAGGGCCTGCGCGATGCCTTTGGCAGCGGTGAACCCGCCCCCTACCTCCGCGCACGCCCACGCGACCCTCGTCGCGTTGGCCGAGTCACGCACCACTGTGCCCAGTTCATACACCCTCTGAGGCAACTCGTGGTGGCGGTTGGCCGCTAGCAGCCTCAACAGGGAGGGGAGGATGTACTGCCGCAGCATGGTATGATCGCCCGTAATCGGGTTCGCGATCACCGACATCCCCCCTTCATGTGGCCATCTGAGGAGCTTGAACTGGTCCCTCTCGTTCGAGAGGGTCAGGCTCTGCGTCTCTTGGATGCCCAGCGCACGCAGGCTCGCGCGCGCCCTGCGGTTCAGGTGTGAGGACTTGAGTGGAATGGCGTCCATGTGGAGCGCCGACAGTTGCTCTGGCATGTTGTCGTAACCGTAGCCGATTGCGATGTCCTCGACGACGTCAATGGGGTGCATTATGTCGCTGCGCCATCGCGGCATCACTACGACGTGTTCTCGCTCGCCAACCGCGCAGTCGGCCCACCTCTCAACCGAGTTCGTCCCGTCGGTGACTGTCCGTGACTCGATCAGCTGCCCGCCCATCCTCGTCAGCGCGGCCGCGATCTCATCAGAACCCAGGTCCAGTCCAAGGATCTTCTGTATCAGGCGATGCGGTATGCGATGCTCACGCGCATCGCCTCGGGGAGTGGAAGTGGTCGCACCGTCGTGACCGGTGACGTGGACGCTCTCGACGCTGCCGCCCCTCTCCGCGAGTGAGAGGCAGACCAGCATCAGGCAGGCCTCGCAGGCCCTCTGGTCCCATCCGGTCACGTCGATGAAGAAGTCAGAGGTCGCCTCAGTGACCGTGGTGTGGTCACCGTTGATGATCGGCGGGAAGGAGAGTATGTCGTCGTTGGAGTCCAGAATCACAGGGTACGAGTCCAGCTCCTCCATGAGGTGGGCGTATTCCATCCCCTTGGGATGCTCGCCGAGAATCTGTTCTATGCTCATCTCCTCGGTCATCGCCAGAGGCACGAAGGAGTGTGATGCCGGGACGGTGACCACCCTGAACGGCGCCGCTAGGGCCGACAGGTCGTGAACCCCTATCGACGAGAATCTCCGCTTTCTGCCAAGAGTCAGATGTAGCTTCTCCTGGTGGTCCATCAACGACTGGATGAACTCGTCCCTCTCCGCGCTCGTGCTCCCCGTGTCCACCCCTCTCACGATGGCGGCGAGTATCACAGGTCTGACTTCGGCCAGTGATGGGTCGACCACCAGTTCGACGCCGCTGTCCGAGACCTCCATCGAGGGGTCTTCCACAGCCGAACCGAGGAATGAGCGGGCCGCTCTGGCTATCGTCTCGTGGCTTAGCAGGTCTGGGCGGTCGGGGAAGACCTCGACATCGACGGCCTCGTCGTCGTTGCCCTCGACCGGGCAGCCGATTGCCGGCAGCCAGTCGGACCACCCCGCCGCATCGTGCCCAGCGCCGTTGATTTCCTGTATGTACCTCAGGAGCGCGTGCTGGAGGTTCAGAGTAGGCATGTCTCACCTCAGTTGCCCAGCCACATCGGTAGCGGGCGGTCGTAGCCCACGAGGCGCAGGCCGCTGATAGCCGCGGTGTCGTAGTCCAAGGCGCGCAGGTTGCGGCGGGTGACCTTCTCCAGGCCGTCCACGCCGAGCTCACGCATCCACCCCCTCAGGGTCGAGTCGAGCCAAGACAGCAGATCCTCGAGCCCCTCCTCGGGCGGTGGCGCAACGATGACCGGGCACCCCGCTCCTACTGCGATCAGGAGGTCCTCGGCGCTCGGTGACTCGTCGAGCTCTATCATCAGATGACGGCCTTGCTCGATCAGGTTCATCGCTCTTGCCGCAAGACCGATCCTCGGCAGCGCCGAGGCCGCACGGCCACCTCCCGGGGCAGCAGCGTCAATCACCGCACCATCGAGGTCCAGTTCGACCACCAGTCTGAACAGGTGATCGACCCGGTCCACGCAGTCTCGAAGCAGCACCAGAGAGTCCTCGGGCATCCTGCTTGAGATTGAGACCAACACCGCCTCGATCTCGGCGTCATTGAGCGGTGGCAGACTCGCTAGGTCGAGGACGACTCCGGCGCAGCCGCTCAGGAATGAAGCGCAATCCACAAGTTCCGACTCGCCGACTAGCAGAAGGTCGCTCGCACGCGGCGAAGTCCTCACCAGGGCAGGTTGCTCTGCTGCCATCCCCCCTCCCCACTCGTATGCGGATTCGCACTCGACCAGCCAAGGTATGGGGAACAGCACCCCCCCTTCATCGGAGCCGAGCGGCATCAGGAGAGTGTACGGGTCAAGAGGCGAGTGGTCCGAGAGCCGGTCTGTGTTTGACGGGACCAGAGCGATGCTCCCGAAGCCCTCGGCCACGAATGACTCGGGGCTCTCAGCCACAGTGGGTGCTGAGTCTGATGGGACTAGCACGAGAGCATCATCCTCGAGAGTCAGCCCCAGCGGCTCGAGGTGCTCCGAGAGTTGCGATATCTCCGAGGCGTCTATGCCTCGCATGGCAGTCCCATCGCCGGGCGGCGGACAGCTGCCTGCGATGACCACTCGCCCGCCGGTCATGCCGACTCCGGGCTCTGAGCCGACCGAGCCGAGGACGATCACGGTGCCGTCACCCATCCCGGCCCCGACCCTCTTGCCAGCATGTCCGCGCACGATGACCGTACCTCCGAGCATACCGGCGCCGGCCTCGTCACCGGCAGAGCCCTGGACTGTGATCGACCCACCGGTCATCCTGTGTCCCAACCGGTCGCCGACGTCCTTCTCGACGACTATACGGCCGTCTTGCTGGAACGCCCCGAGCATCGAAGTGCTCGAGCCTTGGAGAGTGAAGCTGCCACCGCGGTTCATCGCTCCGGCGCACTCGCCTAGGTCGCCTAGGAGGAGAACCCTGGATTTCGGAGGTAGATGAGTGATGGCTCCTATCTCCCCCTTCTTGGGCTTCTCGTCGCCTCCGCGCCCCCATCCTATCCTGACCAAAAGGTCCCGTTCGAGAGCCTCGGAGAGCATTCCATCGAGGTCACGGCTGAGTTTGATGCTCTTCGTAGTGACCTCGCGCACGGTTCTCCCTGCCCGGACGTGGTGCTAGTAGTCTTCATTCTGACGGGCAGCGAGACGCCCCACAGGTGCTTAGGGGCAGGTAATCCAGCCCGCGGGGCAAAGGGTATGTTGATAGAGGGTAGTCAAGGGCGTCAAATCGCCGAAAGCGGCGCTTCGTGGGGTCATGGCGTTGATCAAAGTCGCCATCAATGGCTACGGGACTATCGGTAAGAGAGTAGCCGATGCAGTGGACGCCCAAGACGACATGGAGGTCGTCGGCGTCTCTAAGACCGGCCCGAGCTTCGGCTGCGAACTCGCTGCGAGGAAGGGCTTTCCCCTCTACTGCACCACCGACGAGTCCGCACGCATCGCCTCGTTCTCCTCAGGAGGCTACGAGTGTCGAGGCGGCCTTTCCGACCTGCTTGCGATCGCCGACATCGTCGTCGACTGCGCACCGGGCAAGATGGGCGCTGACAACCTATCGAAGTACACGGCCGCAGGTGTCAAGCACGTGTTCCAAGGCGGAGAGAAGCACTCGCTGACCGGATTGTCATACTCCTCCAATGCGAATCACGCCGAGAACCTCGACGCAGACGGCACTCGCGTAGTCTCATGCAACACCACCGGGCTCTCGCGTACCCTCGTCCCACTGTACGAGCACTGCGGCTCGCTCAAGGTCGAGTGCACGATGATTCGTCGCGCCGCTGACCCCGGAGACTCGAATAAGGGCCCGATCAACGCCATCAAGCCAGTGCTCAAGGTGCCCAGCCACCACGGTTTCGACCTTATGACCGTCAAACCTGAGATCGAGATCAACTCACTGGCGGTCGCCGTGCCCACCACCCTGATGCATGTACACACCATCATCGCCGACCTGCCCGAGGGCCACGGACTCACGACCGAGTCGGTCATCGAGATGTGGAGGGGCACGCCGAGAGTCGTCGTCATGCACGGCGAGCGGCACCGTCTGACCACCACTGCCGAGGTAATGGAGATGGCACGCGACATAGGCCGCAAGTGGGGTGACCTGCACGAGATATTCGTGTGGGAGGACGGCGTCAAGCTGGTTGATGACCGACTGTACTACTTCCAGGCCATCCACCAGGAGAGCGACGTCATCCCCGAGAACATCGACTGCATCCGCGCACTAATGGGCACAGAGCCCGACTGGCGGGTCTCTGTGGCCAAGACCGACAGGGCGATTTCAGACTACTACGACCTCTGAAGGCGACTCCAAGGTAGTGAGCACAAGCATACACCTAGCGTGAACGGTCAAAAAGCCCCCGTGAGTCGGCTGTATTCATGACTAGCGTACGCTTGGTCATACCTGTACTCGCAGCATTGCTCCTATCCACATGGGGAGGGGTGCTAGCCAGCGTCTCCGAAGACGCTGAATTACCGGTCTCCGAGATAGGTGAGGTGACATCGACCGAGTCTCATTCCTGGACCTCCATCTCAGTCGTCAGGCCATCGACCTACTCCCTGCGAGAAGCCTCTGGGGTGATACACTCGCCATTCGGCTCCTTCGACCCAATCAGGGACGTAATCCCGCTCGGCCCCGAGACCCTGTACGACCCATCTGCCATGCAACGCACAGGGATGCTACTGGTCCAGTCGACTAGCGCGGACATGACTCCGCTGCAGGAGTCCCTCTCCGCCATGGGCGTCTCTGTGATAGACGTCGTCCCCGACGACACCGTGGTCATCCGCGTGGACTCCCAGCGTATCGATGCCATCATCGGAGAGCTCGGCAGGCTGCCCAGCGTCAGGTGGGCCGGCCAACTGCCGATAGCGTGGCGAGTCTCCTCTGAGTTGGTCCCTCTGGCAGGCCGTCAGGGCATCGTGGTCGATCTCGACATCACTCCCTCTCCCGACCTCAGGTCCGAGGAGCTCGCGGCCCTGTCACAGGACCTCGAGTCGATCTCAGGAGAGATCGGACCTCGAGGCGTCTGTGACGCCTACCTGTGCCAACCGCGCTCGGTCGATGCCGCCTGGATTCCCGTCCTCGCCATGGACGGCAGGATTCTCCATGTCGGCTCCGCCTCTCAGATCACCATCCACAATGATAACGCGCGTGCTATAGGCGGCATCGATTCGACCTTCCTCAGCTCGGGTAACACTCTGAACGGAAGTGGGGAAGTGCTCGCCATCTCGGATACCGGGCTCGATGGTGACCACGGTGACTTCGGCAATAGGATTCGGGCCATATATCATCAGTTCGGCCCGGATAACTCCGCCCTCGACAGGAACAGCGGGCACGGCACTCACGTAACCGCGACCCTGCTGGGCGACGGCTCGGGCGACTCCACCACCGTCGGCATGGTCCCAGCCGCCACCTTCCACTTCTACCAGCTCGAAGCCGACAGTTCGGGGCTGCTCGCTCGCTGGGGCTCCCTCTACGATATGTTCAGCCACGCATGGCAGAACAGCGCGCGCATACAGACCAACAGCTGGGGCAACGAGAACCTGGTCGGCGAGTATAGCTCCGACTCGAGGTCCGCCGACTCTTTCATAGTGGACTACCCGCGCTTCCTCGTCCTCTTCTCCGCTGGCGATCTGGGCTCCAGCGGCGGGAACAGCGTCACCCCCCCCGGGACGGCGAAGAACGTGCTCACGGTGGGGGCTTCCACGACCGGCGCTTACGGCAGCACGGCCGAGGGCTCCGTCGCTGGCTTCTCATCTAGAGGTACCACCCTTGACGGGCGCATCAAGCCCGACTTGGTCGCGCCCGGGGTGATGATATGCTCGGCCAGAGCCGAGGAGGCTCAGTTCGCCAATGGAGGCTCGTGCTCCAGCGCCACCCACAGCGACGGCACCACTCCACTGTACATGACGCTCAACGGGTCCTCGATGGCCACGCCCGTGGCCGCAGGAGCGGCCGCCATGGTCAGACAGTACCTCAGGGAATACGAAGGCATCAGCGAGCCGCGCTCCGACCTGATTCGAGCCATCATGATCAACGGCGCCGAGGACATCGGGGCAGCAGACGTGCCCAATGCGATGGAGGGATGGGGTCAGCTGGACCTCGCAAACAGCCTCTACCCGACTTCCAGTGGCCAGGCGCTCTCCGTGATGTACGACTACTCCCGAGAGCTCCTGCCTGGTCACAGTTTCCTCTACACGTTCGACGTGGACGGAGCATCGGGAATGGACATCACCCTCGTCTGGAACGACAGAGAGGGCTCGGCTGTAGCCGACCAAAGCGCGCCGAGGCTGGTCAATGATCTGGATCTCAAGGCGACTTCCCCCGATGGCACCGAGTACCTCGGCAATGACTTCGCCAACGGCATGAGTGTAACCGGTGGCTCGGCAGACCGCCTGAACAACATCGAGAGGATACGCCTGCCGGCAGGTCCGACGGGTGTCTGGACCATCGAGGTCGGACACGCCGGGGGCGGTATGCAGGACTTCGCCCTCGTGCTGAGCGGCTTGGCCGTCGAGCGCGAGGACTCCGATCTCACCGTCTTCCCGGGCTCGCTGTCGAGTTCTGTGGAGAGCCCCCTTCAGGGGGACACCTTCCTCGTCGAGGCGGCGTGGAAGAACCAAGCCGCAGCGCCCACCGGCGCCTACTCGATCGAGATCGAGGACATCACTGACGGAGTCGTCATCCACACCTCCGGACGCTCCTCGCTGGACGGGGGGATGCTGGACTCGCTGTCGTTCCCGCACTCCTTCTCTACGACAGGACTCCACACGTTGGAGTTACGACTGGACTCCGCATCAGAGGTCGAAGAGCTGAACGACGAGGTCAACGGTGTCGACAACAATCGCATCCTACTGCTCATCAACGTCTCGCAGATAGGCGTTCGACTCACGCCTCTGCTGGAGGACGGCACCGTGCCCAACAACCCGGCCGAGTTAGAGCAGGCCAAGACCCGCACACTCGACCCGAGGACGGCGAGCTGGGTACTCTTCGAGCTCGAGATGCGCAACGAGGGAACCTCGCAGATATCGGTCGGGCTGAGCGTTTCGCCTGTGCAGTTACTGAGCAACGACGGCGTTCTGTATCAGCCTCAGGACGAGTGGTGGAAGTTGATTAACGAGTCCGGACCGTGGACGCTGGCTCCCTTTGGAGAGGAGGGGGATCGCATCGTGGTCACTCTCAACATGTCGGATATGGACACCGACATCTCGAACCCGTCCGACGCCGTCTATGCCCTCCCGGGGACTTTCGTCTCCGACTTGACCCTGTTTGACACGAACGCCCCCACCGTAGCCCACAGCATCAGGCTCACCGTTATCGTGGAGAGAGTGGAGGGCCTGTTCACCCTAGTCGCTGGGACCGGGGGCCTAGGCGCCGAGCCCGGTGATTTCGCCGTCTTCTCTCTCTCCATCAAGAACACGGGCAACGGCCCGACGCAGTACACCGTCAGTTGCGAGACCACTGAGCGCTGGACCATACACCTCGGCAACAGCCAGTCCTCCGAGTTGACGCTCGAGCCGCTGAACCGACTGCAGTTCCTGCCCCTGCAGATACGTATCAAGGTCCCTACGGCCCAAGATGGCGAGCCCGCGGCAGGCACCACCGAGGACGTCGAGTGCATCACCACCTCGGTCAACGATCCGAGTCTGCAGACTAACGAGCATACCACGGTCGAGGTATTCGAGAGCCTCGACTTCTCTCCGGAGTTGTTCGACTCAGACGGAGCCGCGCTCGGCCCCCTGCCCCTCGCTCTGCCGAGATTCGTCCTGAACAGCGACACCATATCCACCGAATTGGTCGTATCCAACCAGGGTAACGTGCCCATGCAGTTCGTCGTCCAGGCGTTCTCGTCCCTGAACAGCTGGCCCATCCAGCTCACTGAGGGAAGCGACGTGCAATCGGAGAAGATCTCCCTCGACATAGTCGCGGGCTCCTCGAAATCAGTCACCATCGTCACCATCGTGCCTCCGGCCGCAGAGATGGGGGACTCCAACACCATCACCATCCGCACGACCCTAGCCGACGGCCCTACCGTCACCAATGCCACTCGTCTCGTGGTGCAGGAGATCGCGGCATTGGACCTGTCATGGGATGAAACCATGTCCATCGCCCTCGGGCGCCCGGGGACTGCTGACATCCTCGCTCACAACATAGGAAACGTCGAATTGTCCGTCAGCCTGACGATGGGCAGCCTGCCTGCAGACTGGTCGGGCGGCTTCCTGTCCGGCAAGGACTTCTCTATGGATATGAACAGGGAGGCGACCATCTCCGTCGGTGTCGACCTACCCGGCAGCCTTCCTGCAGGGCCACTTGAGCAGACAGTCTCAGTCATCATCGAGGCAACCACTCCCAGTGGTGAGACCTCCGTATACACCGTCGAGATGGCCATAGAAGTGGTGCCCTCGATCTGGATCGGACTCTCCTTCGATTCCACGGCTATCGAGGACATCGGCTCCGAAGGCGACTCCTTCGAAGTCGTTGTCACCAATCTTGGCAATACCGTCAGCGATATCGATATCGAGGCAATCGGCCCCAATGACTGGACCATAGAAGTCAGTCCGTCATCAATCCTAGCGCTGGGTGCGGGCGAATCCGCGGTGGTCACAGTCACCGCGGTCCCCGGTGACGACGCCGCTCACGGACTGACTGAAATCACTCTCCTCGCGAACTCGACGGGCAGCGACGCGAGCACCACTGTCACCGACGGAACCTTGGAGGTGGGGGTGAGCAAGGCAAGGGAGTCCTCACGCGGTGGCCTTGGCGGTCTGCTTGACTATCTGGGACTGCCTAACTGGACCTTGGCGCTGGTCTTCCTCACGCTGCTCGGCTCGGTCGTGGCCGCAGGCGTCAGGATGCGCAGGTCGTCCGAGTCGTCGCTCAGGCCCGAGGAGGAGCTGATTCCGCCCGGCTCCGCCCTCCTCGCTGGAACCCAGTCCGAGCGCAAGGCCGCTGCCCTAGACACATCCGCTTCGGGAGAGGTCATGACGGGTGGGGTCAGTGATGAAGAGGTCCAAACCGCCATCGCCCAGTCGTCCCCGTCGCTGAAGCCCCCCTCGTCTCCTGAGGGGTCTCACCCCTTGCCACTCGGCGGGCTTCCCGAGGGTTGGACCATGGAGCAGTGGGTAGCTTATGGCCACCTGTGGTGGGAGCAGAACAAGCCATAGGCTGCGCTTGACTTATCACCCACGCCACGTCCGTCGAGCCGATGAGCGGCTCAGTCGTCCTGTTCGGCCCCCCGGGCGCGGGCAAGGGGACGCAAGCGGGCAGGATCGTCGTTCGCACCGGGAAGCCTCAGATATCGACTGGCGACATGCTCCGCGCCGCGGTGGCCGCTGGCTCCGAGCTAGGTATGGAGGCCAAGGGCTACGTGGACGCCGGGCTCCTCGTGCCCGACGTCATCATCATCGGGCTAATTGCCGAGAGGCTGCAGGACGATGACGCCTCCTCGGGGGTCCTGTTCGACGGCTACCCACGCACCATCCCCCAGGCCGAGGCCCTGTCGAAGGTGGCAGAGGTCTACGCCGTCATCTCAATCGAGGTCCCGGACGATGCGGTAGTCGAGCGCATCGTCGGCAGGAGGATGGACCCCGAGACCGGCGACATCTACCATGTCGCCTTCAATCCGGCTCCCTCCGGGATATCCAGCCGTCTCATCCAGCGCGAGGACGACAACGAGCAGACCGTCAGGAAACGGCTCTCGGCTTACCACCAGCAGACGGCCCCGTTAGCCGACTGGTACGCGCAGAAGGGCCTGCTGGTCAGAATCGACGGAGACCGCTCGATCGACGAAGTCGGCATGGCCATAGAGGAAGCCCTCTCCGGTGCCCTGTGAGGTCAGGATGACGAAGCCGCGCCGTCATGGCAGTAGGGACTCGAAGAGGAAGAGGAGGGCCTCGAGGGCCGTCGACGAGCTGTCATCCCTGCTGAAGGACTCCGATGCCATCGACCCTCGGCTCGCCGACGCCGCCGCGCGTGACATACTCCGCATAGGCAAGCGTCACGGCGAGCGTCCTGACTCCGGCACCTCGCGACTGATCTGCCGGGGCTGCGAATCAGCCCTGATTCCCGGGCGCACCGCCCGAACCCGGATCACAGGGGGCATGCTCGTCATAACCTGCGAGAACTGCGGCAGAATCAAGCGCTCTGGCCTGGACTTCTCGGGGGGCGATTCTGATTAGCCCCGGCATCCCCGACTCCGTGCGGCGCCAGGCCAAGGATAAGACGACATCAGTCACCGTCAGGATTGGCAAGGATGGGGTCACCGACTCGGTGGTCCAGGAACTCAGCGACCAACTCTCCAAGCGTGGCCTAGTGAAGGCGAAGGCCAATCGGGGAGTGGCCAATGGTGCTGCAGAGAGGTCTGAGATGTTCGGCCTCCTCGCAGAAGCCACTGACTCGAGGTTGGTCCACCACCGAGGCAACGTCGCCGTGTTCTGGTCTGGGAACTACTGAGGACACCAAAAACTATCCTCTGCGAGGATAGGGTTGCATGGTCACTTATTTAGAGGCCCCAATGGTCGGCAAGCCATGCTCAGTCAGGAACAGGTGGTTCTGGCTGTTTTCATAGTGTCATTCATACTCATCCTGTCCGAATCCACACACCGCACGATCGCGGCTTGGTTCGGTTCGACGGTCATGCTCCTATACGGTCATGCGACCGGTGTCTTTCACCTCCACGAGGTCTACGATAGCGCTGGAGAGTTGGTCAAAACATACTCTCTCGAACACACGATGCTTGGTTGGATCGAGTTCGAGGTAATCGGACTACTGCTTGGCATGATGGTCTTCGCCGCCATCCTCGAGCTCTGCGGATTCTTCGAGTTCATCGCCATAAAGGCGGCGAAGATGAGCGGGGGCGACCCGTGGAAACTCATCGTCCTGCTCGGCACCTTCACCACCGTGATCTCACTGGTCATCGACAACGTCACGGCAATCATCATCATCGCCCCAGTCACCCTGAGAATCTGCAACAGGATGGAGATCAATCCAATACCCCCTCTGATCGCCGAGGCCATCCTCTCCGACACAGGCGGCGTCGCATCCATGGTCGGTGACCCGCCTAATGTGATGATAGCCACCGAGGCAGCCAATCTCGGACTCGACCACCTGTTCGGCTTCAACGGGTTCCTGCTACGCTTAGGCATCCTGACTTTGCTGGCATGGATCGTAACGCTGGGTTACATGCGCTGGTACTACCGCGACTGGGCCGACTCGAAGCCTGCGAATGTGGACTCCATCCTCGCCGAGGACGAGTGGGATGCCGTCGAGGACAAGAGGCTCATGTACACCACCTTGGCCATCCTGCTCCTGACGGTGATGACATTCTCCGCCAAGGAGTTCCTTGGTCTAGAAATCGAGATCCACGCCATCGCACTGACCGGAGCAGGTCTGGCGCTCGTCGCGGCCCGCCCTAAGGACCACGAGCTCAGGGGCGGTCTCATGCACATGGTCACCGAGAGGATCGAGTGGGCCGCCCTGCTGTTCTTCGCCGGCCTGTTCATCCTAGTCGGAGCGGTCGGCAACGTAGGCTACATGTCCGATCTGGCATTTTGGATCTACGACAACTTCGGTAGCAACCAGGTGATGCTCGCCGTAGCTGTCGTCTGGGTCTCGGCTATCGCCAGCGCGGTCATCGACAACATCCCCTTCACCGCCGCGATGATCCCAGTGATCGTAAGCATCGGCGAAGCCGACCCGAGCATCGACATAGCACCTCTGTTCTGGGCTCTCGCCATGGGGGCTGGATTCGGTGGCAACGCCACTCCCATCGGCTCCAGCGCCAACGTGATGACCGTAGCCATCAGCGAGCGCGGGCCGAGACCGATCACCACTGCGGAGTGGGCTAGGGTGGGCCTGCCTGTGATGGTCATCACCTGCATCATCGCGTCCGTCTTCATCATCGTCTTCCACGGCGTCCTCTACACCAGCTTCTGACGCCTCGCCTGACCGACTCTCCGACAGCGTGAAGCGTGAGTCCGGGCAGCGAGGCCAGTGTACGAATGCCCGATATGCGGACTGGTGTCCGCCGGCTCCCCGTCGTGCCCTGCATGCGGCAGCGACGAGGGCTCGGGACCAGCCCCGGTCACCGAGTTGGAGCACTCTGACACAGAATCCTCGCCCGAGCCCATCGACCTCCCTTTCGACCTCGACAGAGACGCTTCGATACCTGCTTCCTCTGAGCTCCCATTCGACTTGGACGTGGCCCCCGAGCCCCCTGCTGAGGGTAGTTTGCTGTTCGGCCTCGAGGACAGCCCCGGGGCACTCTCCTCTACCTCCTTGGCATTCGGCTTGGATCACATCCCAGAGAACGATGATGACTGACCCTACTTTCACCGCCCCCTAAGGGGGGCGGGTGAATCCCGCTTAGTTCAAATACCAAAGGTAGGTCGCCAACCTGCATTTAGTGCGCTTTGGTACTATCAGGTACCATAGTAAGTGGTTGAGGCCGCTCAGCCCTGCGGGGAGACGGAGTGGCCTGAGATACCTGAATTGATATGCCTGGACACCAGAGGACTCACAAAGGTGGGATTGTAGAATCACAAGATGCTACAACCCGACTGGGGGATGGCTCGGCTCGAGAGCCGAAGAAGGTCGTGACAAGCTGCGATAAGTTGCGGGGAGAGGCAAGAATCTCATGGATCCGCAAATAGCTGAATTGGACCTCCTGGCACTCTGTGCCATTCCTCAATGAGGAAAGGGAACCTCCTGAACTGAAACATCTCAGTAGGGAGAGGAAAAGAAATCAATCGAGATTCCGTTAGTAGTGGCGAACGAACACGGAATAGGACAAACCGAATCTCTTTGGGAAACCTTGGAGAAATGTGGGGTAAGGATCATCTGTAGTCTAAGTGCAGGAAGTGGAAGTCGTCCTGGAACGGCGCACCACAGAGGGTGAAAGTCCCGTACACGTACTGCATATGGCCAAGTGATGAATCCTGAGTAGCGTGCGTTGGATATCGCGCGTGAATATGGGAGGCAGAGACTTCCAATCCTGAATACTACTCGAGACCGATAGTTGACAAGTAGCGTGAGCGAAAGCTGAAAAGTATCCTTAGCGGGATGTGAAAAGACCCTGAAACCAGTCGGGAACAAGCTGAATAGGCGTGAAAGCGAAGATATGAGCAGCGTCTATTCTTGCGTTTCGAAAAATGCCCCTGGGAGTTCTGATCATTGGCGAGGTTAAGCAGTTGATCTGCGAAGCCGAAGGGAAACCGAAAGGTCCGCAGCCGCGTAAGCGGTCAGGGACTGGGTGCGCTCGCCCGGAGTCAATGGTGGGAGACCTGAAGCCTATCGATCTATGCCTGGCCAGTCTGAAGCCCGATGAAAATTGGGTGGAGGGACGAACCGTTGCTGATGTGCAAATCGCTCGGAAGAGCTGGGTATAGGGGTGAAAGTCCAATCGAGATGGGCAATAGCAGGTTCCGCGCGAGACTACTCGTAGGTAGACCTCCGTGGAGATGGAATGCGAGGTAGAGCACTGATTGGGTGTTTAGGGGGAGCAATCCCTCGGCACGCTGTCAAACTCCAAAGTTGCATTCGTCGTAGAAGCGGGGAGTGAGCCACGGTGGGTAAGCTACCGTGACGAAAGGTGAAGAAACCAGCTCAGCGTTAAGGTCCCAAAATTTCAGTTAAGTGTTAATCACAAACGGCGTCCGTGGTCGAAGACAACCAGAAGGTGGGCTTAGAGGCAGCCACCCTTGAAAGAGTTCGTAACAGATCACTGGTCAAGCTTGCGGGCCCGAAAAATGGACGGGACTCAAACTGAATACCGATACGCTGACCCTCCGAAAGGAGATGGGGTAGCGCGGCGACGTGGTCGGGTAGAAGCTAGGTTGTGAGATCTAGTGGACCGTCTACGTATGAGAATCCAGGGAAGAGTAGCAGCATAGTGCGGTGAGAATCCGCACCACCGAAGGGGCCAGGGTTCCTCGGCAATGTTCATCAGCCGAGGGTTAGCCGGTCCTAAGGACATTCTTAACCGAGATGTTCGAAAGGGAAATGCGTTAATATTCGTATGCCCCTCTGCAATATGGTGACGGCTCGGGCTAGTTCGTGCACTCCTGTCATGGGGTGTCGAAGCGTTCGATAATCGATCGGAGAACCGTAACGGTGAGAAGATCGAGAAGGCGTGAGCAAAAGACGAATGAGGCCAGGGTCCCGTGAAAAGCCGCAGAGGTGACCGTACCGAGAACTGACACAGGTGCCCCTGGGTGAGCAGCCTAAGGTGTGACGGGCAAAGTACCGCGAAGGAACTCGGCAAAATAGCTCTGTAACTTCGGGAGAAGGAGTGCCAGCTTAGAGATAAGCTGGTCGCAGTGACCAGGGGACTCCGACTGTTTAATAAAAACATAGGCGACTGCTAGACCGAAAGGTTGCGTATAGTCGCTGAATCCTGCTCAGTGCCGGTATCTGAAATCGGGTTTCAACCCGGCGAAGGACCGGTAAACAGCGGGGGTAACTATGACCCTCTTAAGGTAGCGTAATACCTTGTCGCTTAATTGGCGACTTGCATGAATGGCACAACGAGAGTCCCACTGTCTCCGCGGTACGTCCGGCGAAATTGACTATTACTGGCGCACAGTCCAGTAACCTCAACCTGCAAGCGAAGACCCCGTAGAGCTTTACTGCAGCCTGGCGCTGTACATTCGCACACTTTGTGCTGAGTAGACGGGAGATGCTAATCCTCGGGACGCTAGTCCCGGGAGTAGTCGTCCATAGAGACACCGTCCTTAGTGTGTGGCTGTACTCACTCTTCATGAGAACACCGCTTGGTGGGCAGTTTGGGTGGGGCGCCACGCGCCCGAAAACCTAACAGGCGTGCCCAAAGGTCAGCTTAGGTGGTTCAGTCTCCACCGTTAACCGTAAGGGGAAAAGCTGGCTTGACGTGGATCGGACCAATAACGATCGACGATGCGAAAGCAGGGCCTAACGAACCAATGTGCCTCATTTCTGGGGGCCATTGATAACAGAAAAGTTACCTCGGGGATAATTGAGTTGTCACCAGCAAGAGCACATATCGACCTGGTGGCTTGCTACTTCGATGTCGTCTCTTCCCAACCTCCTGGTGCAGCAGCTGGGAAGGGTGGGGTTGTTCGCCCATTAAAGG
>PSPG01000016.1 GCA_003193925.1 Candidatus Thalassarchaeum betae | reverse complement strand
CCTCCCCGAGTCTTCCTCGTGGAACTGGTCCGCAATCACGTGACACGGCGCAGTCGTGCTCGTCAGCTCGATCAGGGCCTTGCCGACCTGCAGGCGGTCGCCCACCCCGAGCGTATCCCATTCGAGCCCTTCGATGGTGATGTTCTCGCCGAGGCTGCCGGGCGCGGCGATTGGGTGACCCTCCTCGCGCAGCCCCTCGATCCGCTCGAGCGAGTAGATGATGACGGCCCTGCGCGGGCTCCTCCGCTTGTCGCCCTTGATTCCCTCGACGCCCAATCTGGCCGCTCTCAGGGGCAGCTTGGGCACCCCTCCCCCCTCGCGGACGCAGACGGAGTGCACGAGGCCGGTCATGTGCGGGCCTCCAAGAACGGGAGCGGCACATCAAGCCTCTCGACCATCTCGAGGTAGCGGTCCGCCAAGTCGGCATCGGGCTGTGCCATGACGTGCTTCCAGTACCTCCAAGCAGCAATGGACAGGGTCGCATAGCGATGCAGGTCGGGCAGTGCGGACCACTCATCTTCCGTTAGACTGCGGACCGATTGGTAGCCTGATAGCAGCGCTTGCCAACGCTCCTCGACAGGCTCATTGTCCTCCCAGCCGAAGCCGACGTAGGCCATCACCAGATCGAACGCGCACGGTCCGACCCAAGCCTCCTCGAGGTCGAGGATGGCGGCTACCTCGCCCTCACTGCCGAGGACGTTGTCCGGGAACAGATCACCGTGCAGGATGCCCTGCGGAAGGCCCGCTGGGATACTCTCGCGCAGTGCTTCCGACTCCCCTCGCAGCATCCCGGGGAAGGGCGACCAATCGTTGCGCTCCTCGGCGAGCGCGAACATGCGCTCGAAGAGCTCCTGCCCCATTCGGAACTCGCTCGGGAAGCAATCGGCGCTCGGCACTTGGTGCATCCTGGCCATGATCTCGCCCAGACTGCTCAGCGATGCTGCATCGCTGCCGAGGTGACCCGCCTCGAAATACGGCAGCAGAGTCCAGGCGACACCATCGCGCTCAGCGTATCTCGCCCCGGTCTCCAGCATCAGTGGGACGGTAGTGGGGATTTCGTGCTCGTCTATCCAGATGTGGCGCTGTATCACGCTCTCGACATCCTCGATGCTGCTTTGGGCCTGCCACAGCTTCAGCACCAGCCTAGTCCCGTCAGACAGCTCGAGCCTGAGGTTGGTATTGTCCCAGCCACCGGCTAGGCGCTCGACCGAGTCGACGCCCGAGAGGCCGGCCAGCCCGACCATCCACTCGGCGTCTTCGAGGGTGACCTCGATGGCCATGTCGAAACGTCGTCCGAGGCGCATATTGCTTCATCGGTCGCTACAGGAGTCCGCGAGCAGGTCGCCTCGCTGTCCTCAGCACCGGGCGAGATCGGCTGACTAGTCACCGAAGAGCTTGGCCATCAGGCGGTAGTCCATGTCGAAGCGCCCCTCGAGCGCAGCTCGACTCTCAGATGCGTCCCGCTTGCGCAGGTACCTCACGAGCCTGCCCAGCTGCAGTCGCTTGAGCATGTTCCAAGCCTTCCAGCCGTCTCCGAAGGTCGCGTGCCTGTCGGCCCCCAACTCGCTCCACCCCAGGCTCTCCGAGAGACGCTCCTGCAGCACCATGTGCTCCGTGCTCAGGACTAGATCGAAGCCGGACAGAGCATCCATGGCCCGCATGTAGTCGTCCTCCTCGATCGGTGCCAGTGGCAGTTGCTCTCTCCTCGAGAACATCCTGACGTAGTATTCGTCAGACATGTGCACGTTCGCCTCGGAAACGAACTCCTCGAGTGTCGCCGCGTCGGTGTATCCCGAGTAGTATGCGTAGTTGTGGTTCGCGACCCCCCGCTTGAGAGGCTCCCTCATGCAGCTGATGAGGAAGACCCGCGGGTCGGCGGCGAGGACGGAGTAGTCGGGCGCGCCGTGCTCGGTAGCCACGAAGGTGACGCCCTGCGACTCGCAGTTGTCGATGAAGGAGGAAAGGAGCTCGGCATCGAACTCCCAGAGGGGGATGACCTCCCCATCTTCGTCCTTCGGGTTGCCGTTGGCATGACTCGGGTACAGCGTTTCTCCGTTAACCTCGGCGAGGTTGACGATGAGTGTCCCAGCCGCCTTGTGGAGGTGCTGGAACCAAACCAGCCTATACCCCTCTCCACCCCCCATCATGCCATTTCATTCCCCGACGCACTTTTCATACAGGCGGTCGAGGCCGCACATACAGCTACCATCCCCCGGGGTGGTTCACCGACGGAGGAATGAGCATGAGCGAGGTGGGCGCGTTCGTAGTCGGCGTGCCAAAGGCGGGGACGACCTGGCTGACCAACGTTCTTTCACAGCACCCAGGGGTCGTCCTCTCGAATCCCAAGGAGCCCAATGTCGTGGCTTCCCACCGAGGGACCTTCGGAAGGACCGGGGATGAACCGGACTGGTCGAGGTACGACGACTGCTTCAGCGGAGACGGCCTCCGTATCGATGCGTCGGTCCACGCCTTCGCATGCCCATTGGCTCCCGAGCGAATCGCCCGGCGCATGCCTTCAGCCCCGATGGTGCTCTGCTTGAGGGAGCCGGTCTCGCGGGCGGTAAGCCACTGGAAGATGATTCGCGACACCGAGGAGGACTTCCGGAACGGCGCTGACTGGTCCGACTTCGAAGTCGCGTGGTCAGACAGCAGGCTCTGTGACGACTCCTTTTACGGAGCGGCGATGCAGCGCTGGCTTGAGCACTTCCCGCTCGCGAGCTTCCTGATAATCGACAGCCAGCGCATGAGGAGCGAGCCCAACGCTGTGCTCTCAGAGGTCGAGGAGTTCCTTGGCCTCGACTCTAACCAATACGACCTCGACCCTGCCAAGCACGCCAACAGGGCCTCCGACCGAAGGCCGCTGACGGGTGTCGGCAGGCTCGTTCGCGCAGGCTTCTCTCTGGTTCCCGGCTTCGTCAAGGGACCGATAGTCTCCCGCCTGCAAGCGCGCGACATCAACATCTACGCCGCGCCTGTGATGAGTCGTAAGGCAGCCAGCTACTCGGCCGGGCAGGAGCACTACGCGGTATGCGGGGAGGGGCTGTGCGAGGACCTGCGGCTGTTCGAGTCGCTGACTGGATTCGCCACGGAGCACTGGATCGATCGAATCGAGACTAGCCGCCGCTGAGCTTGCGGAGAACGGCCCGCGCGAAGGCCCTGGACCACAGCGAGAGCGACTCCCCCCTACTCAGCGCAGCCACATCACCAGGCTCCTGAACCCCTCTCATCCCGCGACGCAGCCTCCTCCAAGTCCCATCGCTGATGCTGCTCATGGAGATCGAAGCGGCGGCGACCTCGAGGTACTTGCTGGGGTCGCAGCGATAGAGAAGCTGCTCGCTGCGAATGGCCATTCGTGGCACTCCGCCCCGGTCCGGATGGTGGACCAAGCAGTCTGGAGCCCATTCGATGACGTGGCCTGCGTTGATGACCCGCCATGCTAGATCGGTGTCCTCGCGATGGATGTAGTAGCGCTCATCGAAACCACCAACCTGTTCGAGAACCTCGCGTCGAATCGCCATGTTGGCAGTCTTGAATCGGTTCCACCTGTCACGCGGGTTCGGGTTCATGTCCGAGGGAGCACCAGACTCGTCTGGCGTCGTGACGCTGCCCTCGACACCACCCAAGTCCGGGTTGGCGAAACGTCGCTGTATCGACTCGACCCAGTCTTCGGACGGTACGCAGTCGTCGTCCGTGAAGGCCACGATCGGGCTGACGCCCCGTCGCCAGCCCAAGTTGCGAGAGTAGGCCGGCCCCTTGTCGGCATCCGAGTCGTCGACCACCTCGACGGAGGCCGGCGCGACCGTCTGCCGTTCCAGCGCGGCCAGGCAGCGCGCCAGTGCCTCCGGTCGGCGGAACGTCGGGATGACGACATCCACTTCGAGGGGCACATCCCCCGGCCCCCGCCGGGCGTAATTAGGTTAAGCGGGCGTGAGCCGGAACAAGAGCCTCCGAGATTCAATTCAAGAACGGCCCACGCCTCGGACTGCCGTGGTCGATCTGGCATCCCCCGTTCTCGGCGGCTTCCAAGACATGATCGTCGAGGCATTCGGAGCCACCACAGGATGGTGGATCGGAAACATCCTCGTAGTGGGCATCCTAGTTCTGTCTATGGTTGCCATCCAGAACAGGCAGCACATCGTGGACAACTCCGGCTTCGGGCGCGGGACCCTCCTCGACATAACAGTCATCATCGTCCTAGCAGCCTTTCAGTACGGCATTTTCACAGGCTTTTTTGGCTGGCCGGAGGACGTTTCTCTGGCATTGGCGGTGATTTCCACCTACACCCTGAGATGGCACATCGTAATCCTCGACCGCGCCCAAAGCCGGAGAGCTTCACCCTGAGCGCCTTCTGCGCCTTGCGACAAGCATCCCGATGATGGCCAGCACGAGGACTGTGACGACCCCGCCGATGATGATCGGGGCCTCGTCGGAGTAGTTGCCGAAGATCGAGTCGTTGCCGGTGAGTTCAATCGAGCCTATCCCGAGCGTCTTCGGCTCGACCTTGATGTCGATCGCGTTCGTGCTGGGGCACGACTGGGGAACCGAGCCTCCGACTTCGAGAAGGATCACGCAGCCCTCCCAGATGTATTCGAGGTTGGACGGGGTGGCAATCAGGAACTGGCAGTTCTCGGTAGTGCCTCCGTCGGGGACCAGCACCTCGCACTGAGGGCTCTGGTCCTCGAAGCCGCTGGGCCACGCCGATGAGCCGGAATCGCTGATCAGGAGAGCGCTGTAACTGGTCGTCGAGTCAGTGTTGCTCTCACAGGTGATAGAGGCTGAGAACGAGACTTTCTGGCCGGCCTCGAATGTGCCTCCCCCCTGTCCGACGGCGTTCTCGCAAGTCGTGAACTCAGGTACCGTGACGGTCACCTCGTCAGAGTCACTGCCGATTCCACCCACGGGGATGCCGCTGGCCGAGGTGACCTCAGCGGTGATGTTGACCAGATAATCCTCGGCCTCTTGGTCCGCGTCTGCGCGCACGGTCACCGTGAACAGCGAAGTCTCACCCGCAGGTACAGTGAGGCTGTCAGGCCCTGAGCCGGCCAGTTCTCCGAACTCATACGTCAGTTCCACCTCCTCCTCGTAGAGCGATGGGTTCTCGAGCTCGCAGCTCACGATGACCATCCTCGAGGACCCCGGGGAGACATCCAAATCGACACTGTCTTGGCACTCGAGGGTGACTTCGGGTAGCAGTTGGGCCGAAGCGGGCGTGGCGAAGGCGCTGAGCGAGACCAGCACGAGCATCGCGGCCATGCTCACAGCACGCTGATTCACGATTCGGCTTTACGCCCATATCGAATAGATATTCTCTCGGTCTGCCTACGAAACAAGCCGTTTTTCAGCTCAAAGCATTCATGGCGACCCCTAGGGTCGCCGCAACCCATGAGCGAGCATGCGGGCAAGCCACCGGTCGTCATCGTGAAGGACCAGACCAAGATCACCAGCGGCGCAGAGGTGCAGGACAAGCTGATCAGCGCCGCCCGAATCTTCTCTGACCTGCTCAAGCCGACATTCGGCCCACGCGGCCTCGACAAGATGCTGTACAAGACCGACGGGTCGACAGCCATCACCAACGATGGCGCGAAGATAATCGCCGAGCTGATGGTCAAGCACCCCGCAGCGAAGATGATGGTCTCGATGGGTAACTCGCAAGAGGAGGCCTGCGGCGACGGCGTCACCTCCACCCTGCTGCTGTGCGGCGCCCTGCTCCAGGAGGCAAGCACGCTACTCCGCAAGGGACTGCACCCGCTGACACTCGTCGATGGCTACCACACCGCGCTGGCCGCGGCTGGGGAGCAGATGGACGCAGACACGCTCGGCGTGTCTGACGAGCGCCTACTCGCGGTCGCTGAGACTGCTCTGCGCGGCAAGGGAGCCGAGGCGGCGCTCGATCACTTCTCACCTATCATCGTCGAGGCTCTGACGACGCTCGCAGCCAATCGCGATGACGCGGGGGCCGAGCACGTTGCGATGTTCAAGACCGGTACCGGAGGACTGCGAGATTCGCGTCTGGTCCACGGGGTCATCGTAAACCGGCGCGTGCTGATGGACAGCCTGCCGAACAGGCTCTCAGACGTCAAGGTCGCCGTGTTGGGCGGTGATCTGAAGATACGCTCGATGACGCGTGACGCCGAGATACAAATCACCAGCGCCGACCAGCTCGACTCCTTCGTCGACGCTGAGCAGGCTCGCAAGGACGCTCTAGCTGAGGCGGTGATGACCAGCGGTGCGCAGGTCGTGCTGTGTGCCGGGGAGGTCGACCGCGACATTCTGCATCGCCTCGCCGACGAGGACATCCTCACAGTGGGCGAGCTGGACGCTTCGGAGATCCGCAACGCCGCTGACGCGGTCGGTGCCAACATCGTCGACTCGATACTCGACATCGAGGCCGCAGACCTCGGGGCCTGTGGCTCGATGCTCTGGGAGCGCCGCGAGGCCACGGACCAGGTCGAGGACATCATCAGGATCGAGGAGTGCGCCAACCCTCGTGTCGTCACCATCGAGGTCGGCGGGGGAGGTGAGACAGCCACCGAGGAGATTATCCGAGGCCTGCACGACGCACTGCGAGCTACTTCGCTGGCCCTCGCGAGCGGCGAGCTGCTGCCCGGCGGCGGCTCTATCCACGCCCGCATGGCCCACGCCGTGCGCCGGGCCTCGGAGTCGGAGCCGGGCCGTGCGAGACTCGCGATGGACGCCTACGCCCGAGCCCTCGAGACGATTCCAGCCACATTGGTCGAGAACTCTGGTGGTGATGCGCTGGACCGAGTCCTCGAACTGAGAGCCGCCGCTAGGGAGGATGACGGCTTCGTCGGAATCACCCCCGATGGTTCTGTGGGAACGGCAGATGGCGTGTGGCATCCTAGAGCAGTCATTGAGGAAGGGCTGGAGGCGGCGACCGAGACCGCGATGAGCATGCTCAGGATCGACCAAGTCATCTCTGCCCGAGGCGACTAGGACTGTGGACACGAACCTTTCAAGTCCGCCGCACGAACGCGTCAACATGGCGTCGCCACGCGCTCTGCTCAGCGTTTGGGACAAGTCAGGCATCGCAAGCCTCGGACAGGCCCTCGCGGGTATGGGCTGGCAGCTGCTGTCCACCGGCGGGACCGCACGCGCGCTCAGGGAGGTGGGGCTGGATGTCACCGATGTATCCGAGGCCACTGGCCAGCCGGAGATCTTCGACGGGCGCGTCAAGACCCTGCACCCGGCTGTGCACGGGGGCATCCTCGCGCGGCGCGGGCGCGAGGATGACATGGCCAGCCTCGGCGAGATGGGCTACTCTCCCATAGACCTCGTCTGCGTCAATCTCTACCCTTTCGAGGCGGTCGCGGCGCGCGAGCCGCCCGCTCCCATTGACGAACTCATCGAGATGATCGACATAGGCGGGCCCACGATGATCCGCTCCGCCGCCAAGAACCACCGCGACGTGCTGGTGCTCACCCACCCTGACCAGTACCCTAGCGTGCTCGATGCCCTCCATGCCGCATACGGCAGCCCGTCGGGTGTTAGCGATGAGGCACGAGAGGAGTTGGCGCTCGCCGCCTACCAGAGGACCGCCGCCTACGATGCGGCAGTCTCCAACGAGCTCGAGGGCAGGTTCGCAGACACAGACGTGCCCTCGCGAATACACATCGCATCCGAGGAGGGGGTCAGGTTGCGCTACGGCGAGAACCCGCACCAGCCCGCCGCGTTCTACCCCCAAGCCTCGGCGACAGGTCCTCCGGGCCTTGCAGCGGCGGTCCAGCACGGCGGCAAGGAACTCTCGTTCAACAACTACCTCGACCTCGACGGCGCCCTGCGGCTGATTCGCTCGCTCTACCTCACCTGCTCAGACGAGTCTCACTGCTGCGTCGTCGTCAAGCACACCAACCCCTGCGGCGCGGCAGTCGACGCCACACAGGTGGGAGCGTGGAGCAACGCGCTGGAAAGCGATCCCGAGAGCGCGTTCGGTTGCGTCATCGCCTTCACCAAACCAGTCGAGAAGGCGACCGCCGAAGCCATCGGCAGCCACTTCTTCGAGTGCATGATCGCACCTGGCTACGAGCCAGAGGCGCTCGAGATCCTCTCGGCCAAGAAGAACCGCAGGCTGCTCTCGCTAGACCCGATCGAGCCGCGCGCCGATGAGGTCAGGCTGCGCCAGGTCGACGGCGGCTGGCTGGCTCAGGTGCAGGGCGCGCCGAAGATAGACTGGGATGAGGTGAAGTGCGTCACGGATCGGCAGATCGGCTCCTCCGAACTCGCTCTGGCCCAGTTCGGCTCGACAGTGCTCGCGGAGGTCAAGTCGAACGCGATCATACTGGTCGCGAGGACAGAGAACGGCTGCGCGACGGTAGGCGTCGGGCCCGGCCAGACCAGTCGCGTCGAGGCGGTGAGGATAGCCGCCCGCAGGTCCGGCGGGCGGGCGATAGGCTCGATGATGCTATCAGACGCCTTCTTTCCGTTCAGGGACGGCATCGATGCTGCGCACGAGATCGGCGTTGCCATCGTGGTCCAGCCAGGCGGCTCTGTGCGCGACCAGGAGTCGATCGACGCAGCCAACGAGCACGGCATGGCCATGCTCTTCACCGGCACCAGACTCTTCCTTCACTGAATCAGAGGGTATCCATTGCGACGCGGGCGAGTCAGAGGGGGGCCCATTGATTCGTCACTGAACCAATGAGTTTGTACATTCCCGCACCCAAGATGCCTAGAATACCACCCACTATGGTCATGTACGCATTGAGTCCCAACGATACTTCATCTGCAATGTAAGTCTGGTCATGCATCGTATACCACACCACAACAGCTGCCAGTGCTAAAATGCCTGTTGCCCCCATGAGCAATGTGACCGCCCACGTTTTTTCAGGATTGAGAAGAGACAGTAAGATTGCAATGCTTCCGATGGCAATGACAACCCACAGAATATTCGTAGTTGTGCGTCCGGCAGATTCCATATCGCACATCGGTTCGTAAGCAGAATCACTCGTTGCACATGCATTGGAATATTCAAGGGGGTCCCCTAGGTCTCCGTCTACTGAATAATAT